>JAFZAZ010000013.1 GCA_017561985.1 Lachnospiraceae bacterium | reverse complement strand
CGTAGGTGAGGCAGAGGCTAAGGCCATCGAGGCCAAGGGTCTTGCTGAGGCTCAGGCGATGGAGAAGAAGGCTGAGGCGTACGCGAAGTACAACAAGGCCGCAGTTGCCGAGATGATGATCCGGGTACTTCCCGAGATCGCCGCTCAGGTTGCTGCTCCTCTTCAGCAGATTGACAAGATCACGATCATCGGCGGCGGCGAAGGCGGCGGCAACGGTGTTGATCAGGTGGCCGGCAATGTGCCCGTAGTCATGGCCAAGGTGTTCGAGTCCATGAAGCAGGCGACCGGCATCGACCTCGCAAACATCATCAACGCAGAGTCCTACGACGCAAAGGTAAACCGCAACATCAACGTGACCGGTCTCGAGAACGCAACGACCATCGTTACGGACGGCAAGACCATCACGAACGCAGCGGACACCACCGAACCGATTGTTCCGGCAACGGAGTAATCGTTCGATACAATCGCAAAATGAGAAGGCTGTCGCATCAAGCGACAGCCTTCTTTTTACGTCCGTTTCTCTCTTCCCTTGCCAATACCGGAAGCCGCGACGCGGTTACTCGTCGGGGGTGACACATTACAGGGTTTCGGCCGCTTTCTTTATCGCGCAGGAATCCTCAAGACGTTCTTGTGCTTTCTCCAGAATCTCCGTCGCTTCCTTCAGCGAAAGCGCAAAGACCTCAATCAGTGCATCCAATACTTCTTTTCCCTTGTAATCAATCAATTTCTTCAGATACAAAACTGCATACTCGACGGAATCCGTTACAAGCTCTGCAAGGTACACTCCGACGCCCTTGATCAAAGCTTCAGCCAGCTCCTTTACCGTTTTGATCTCCGTGTCCAGCGTAATCGTTGCAAGTTCATGGTGCGTTCCCAGGAAATCCACCGAAAGATTTGCAGTAAAATACACCTCGTTCATGTCAACGACCCTCAGGCAGACCGAACCATTAACACCTGTTTCCAGATTGAACTCTCCGAAGTATTTTCCTATAGAGCTGATTATGCTGATCACCATTTGCTTCAAGGTACCGGCAAGAACAGCCGCAAAGCAATCTTTGCCTTCAAGGCGGGCAGCTATGCGGAACGCTGCAGCAGGGCCGTCATAATCCCACTCTGCATCGAAGCCTTCTTTTCCTGCCGTAATCTTGTACATCTGGGTAATGATGTCCAGTATCTGGATCTTTGCATCGACATACGCAAACGGATCTCCGCTGGTCGTAATCGTCAACGCCGGTCCTCCGTCAAACGGCGAAGGTTCTTCCGTTGCATCCGCAGAGGTAATCTTAATCAATCCGCCGGCCAATTCAATCGGCGAGGATTTTCCGGAGACGATAAAATCTGTCGCCGAAACGATATTGATATCCACGTCAAACGTAAAATGATATACATTCACAAGGCCATTGACCCGGAATCCCGCATCATATTCCAGTTCGCCGATACGAGTGTTCTGAGCGGCTGCATAGAACTGCGCCTCCTTGGACACCTTCAGCACCGACGTTTGCGTTTGCTCGTCCGTCTCCTTTACGATCTGATACTGCATGCTCTTCTTCGTAAGGTCCGTGAGATACCATTTGTTGCCCTTCGAACCGATCACATAGAACACCTGCGATGCCTTCTCGGGCAAATCCACATTGTGCTCAGCAAAAGCACTGACAATCTCAGCGTAATTGTAATCGTCAAAATGCCTGATCATATCGGACGGCAGATCAAAGAGCGCCGTTCCTTTTATCGAGAACATCTCCAGGATATCGCGGATATCATACAGTCGCTGTTCCGCAATCTGCTTGCTCACGCTGTCCGGTTTCAGGAACACGTCGTACACATCCGCCAGAGACAGATCGCTCAACGAACCTGCAGCCATGCTGTTCTGCGGAACCGAAGAATCAAACAGAATCGCTACCGACGAATGGAACAGCTCATCGACCGCAATCGTCGCAGCGATACCTACGCTGGGTATGCCTTCTGCATCTGCGCCGATAAGGAGCGCTGCATTGCCCAGCTGGAAGAAGCCAAAGTCAATCGGTTTTTCGCCCTTCATCGTTCCTGCGCCGTATACACCGAAATTATTAAAGCCTACCTCAAGCGCAAACTCCTGCTCCGTATTCCGGATCTTCAGCGGAATCTTTCCCTTCGCATAAAGGCCCACGCTCTCGTTCTTAAGCTGAGCTCCTGCCTCAACCTCAAACTTCTGGCCGCAGATCGTCAGCTTGTTGCTGGCGTACATCCTGGTCTCGTCCTCACCGACCTGCAGCACAATTGCCATAACGGAATCAATGTCAAAGAATTTAGCAAAGATCTTCTGATCCGGCTTTCCTGTATGGATCTCCCACTCTGCCATGAAGTTAAAGCCTTTGACAATTCCGCTGGTTCCCGGAATATGCACCGTGCAGGATTCAAATGCGGGCACATTGAATTCTTTTCCGGCAGGGAACGTGTAGTCCCTGTCTTTCATTGTCGATACAACAAGAGCTAGCTTGTTCAACTTGAATGCCTCGAAAAATGCAAGCTTGCTCAAGCCCGGCAGTTCCCACATGCTCTTTCCGTCGATGTTCATTCCGAAAATGAAACCGGTTTCCGATCCGGATTTCTTCAGTTCAAACATCAGGAAGCCGAAATCATTGACGATTGTCGCCATTTTCAGCTGGTAAGACTCGCCGCTGCCCTTTTCAAACACAACTATGGAGTTCGTCAGCTTGATGTCGAAATCGTTCGGCAGCGTGACCTTTTCCTTGCAGAATTTATTAATAAACTCTACCAGAGAGAAGTTCGGCAGGAACATCCGCACCGCAAATTTCTTCGACGGAAAAGCATACGATGCGGTCAGCTGCAATTTTTCGTCAAAATCAATGGTTCCGGAATAATAGCCGCTCAGACCGTCATCCGCATTACTTTCCTTCTCTTTAAACTTGTACTGGAAATACAAAACAATGTCCGACAAAGTCAGTTTTGTTTTTCCTACCGGAATTACCCACGCATCCTTGCCGGAAGCCATCGTCGCCAGTATCGATACCTGACTGGAAGGGCTTATCTCACTGCTGACAGTGTTAATACTAAGCTTTGAGGGCTTCGGAAGATCCGGGTAAATCTCGGCGACAAACTCATCCAGAGGAATATCGACTTTGTCAAGCAGGTCGAGATACAACGTAAAATCGTTATCCTTTACGGCTCGTACCCCGACACGGTGTCCCTTGATCGTAACCTCACCGGATATCCTGACTCCAAGCGGGGATTTTTCCTCATCTCTCGCCGGGATATATGTGAATGTACTGCTTATCTTTCCAATCTGCAGTTTATCGTCAAGAACGCTCCAGACGGCATTCGGCATCCCGACCGTAACGAGCACTCCATCCACGCACAGCTTTCCATCCTCGACACTGAAATCCAGGCCGAACTGCGTGATTGACAGATCTGTCAACTGCGATTTTCTTAACAGCTCAGGCAGCGAACCTTCCGCATCTTCTCCGGGCATCAAATCTCCCAGGCTCAACAGGTTTCCGAGATTCAGATTGTCGAACAGAAGATTCACTTCAAACCCGGTGCATGCCGGAATGTAGTTCACATAGCATCTCATGTCGATGTTTACCGAAGGCACCGTCATCCATGTATAAAATGCCTGCGCGGCACAATATGTCGGGTTCCTCTTTGCAAAAGCAGCGCTGAGCGGACAGTAAATTCTCAGTCCGGTATCCTTAAAACTGACGATTTTCCCAATGCTGAAGTCGCTGTAATCCTTCAATTCAACCGAAAAGACAAAACCGGGAACCGGATTTTCCGGCGAATCCTTTTCAAACGGATATGTTCCCCACGGAAGCGGAGTCAATTCTCCCGGGTCATCCAGATTTATGTAGCCGCACATGATCGGATATACGGAACATTGCCTTTCGAGCATAGTCATCAACGGTGACGACGAGATCACTCCGTAGAAATTAATCCCCTCGCGCAGACAGAATCCGTCGTAGTTTTCGACCATTTTGTTTGACAGCAGCAAATAACACTCCGAGTACGAAATCTCGGAAACAGGATTCCCCTCGCCTCCGATAATATCCGGAAAACTCTGATAGAACGACCAGCTCTGCGGATCGAGCATGATCCGAAGCAAAATTCCGACATTTCCTTCTGCATCCAACGTAAATGTTGTTTCGGAGCCAACATTTTCAAGGTTAAAAGTACACGTGTTGCCGCTAATGATGACCTTGTCCGATTCCTCCACCTTAGATGCGTTGGTCACCTTCAGGCCGTCTGTGCCGAAATACTTCTGCACCCATGTGTCCACATCGGGCGTCAATGTGCCTTGTTTCAGAGAAAAAACATTTTCCTCAATTATCAGCCTTTCTTTAAGCTCTTCCCATGTCATATGCGTTCTCCTCTATGTAGTAGACCCTTGGTTCAAAATGCGGGTTTCCATACAACTCATAACTCGGATCCTGAACCACACCGCCTCTTATATCGAAATCCCTCCACGGATATACCTGTCGTTGCTGCACACCGCCAAACACAGGAACAGACGGCAATCCACCGTAGTTTTCAAACGCACTCATCATCTCTGTGTCTGTCTGTTTGAGCATTCCGTCGTTTCTGATGATTGCTGTTCCCGTTCGCGTCTTTGCCAACTGTACAGGCATTCCCGCCGCGCAGATAACATGCGCCTTTATCGCTGCGTCCGGTCTTCTTTTCAGGAATTCAAGCATATAGCCGTTTCCGTGTTCAAGACATATTTCGACAAACACCTTCAAGTTTTCAAAATAATGTTTGTCAGCTTCGATTTGGCTGTATCTCATGTTTAAGAACGAATTGGAATCTTCTCTGCGCCGTACCCCGTCAATATTTGAAGTGGCAGTTTTTCTTATCTCTTGCAAATGCGCATTTCCTTGGTCATCTACATAATATGCCGGTATAGAGTTATTAATACGCACTCTGCCTGGCGTCCGGGTGTTATTATATACACATGTTCCGCACAAGATCAGCCAGTGACTCATAATCTCATCCGGATGAATAGTCGAACGAACTTGAAAATAGTTTTCAAAAAAACGCTTCAGTTCCTCGTATTCCTGTAGCGAGTAAGCTTCTCCGTGAGACTCCTCGATACAAGGAGGTCTAAAATAGAACTCCGGCGCAATAAAGATTTTGAGTTCCTGTGCCGCTTCCTCACGTGTATGATACATGAAAAACTCATTCGCATCATTTACACTGTTCTCAAGTCCAATCATAAAACGCGTCAGTCGGACTTTCATGTCCGCGTTTGAAATGTACTGGTTTATCAGCGCGATTATCCGCGCATTCAGCCACTGAGACCCATCACCGGCGCCGGAATCCCAGCCGCTGATTACAATGTTGGGTCTATTAAAACCGGAGGTATCGTAGCAGGAGCACGCCGTCGGCACATTCAACATGTATGTCTTAAATTTTCTATACACGGTTTCTCTCCTTTCATTTGTTTGTATTGTTTAATATGTCTTTGATCGTCGCCGTTGCATTATCGCTGATCGTTTCGTAGTTATCGGCAAGCTTGTCATTCAGTGCATCCAGCAGTTTCGTCTGAATTCCCGGTGTATTAAGGATCTCTTCGAGAAGCTTGCGAAGCTTACATTCGATCCCAAGAGATATGTGGATCGCTTCCGGCTCATAATCCAGCCGCGCGGACTCTATCCGGATCGAAAAATCGTCTGTCTCACTTCCCGAAATCACGCATCTCAGATCAAACGGAAGCTTTGATGTAGTTACCGTAAAATCTCCTTCTATCGGTTCGCCGTTCATCGACATATCAATGCCGCCGGTTATGGTAAGCCGCAACCTCGCAAGCATGGTAGCCAGCTCACGCTTGGTTTCTTCCGAAATCATAAACCCGATATCGTCCAAAGATACGGCGAGAGTCTCAAGACCTTGCATTCTGACATGCTTAAGGATGAGTTTATCAACCGCTATTCCGTCGGTATTGTTGAGCCCGCCGAGATCAATATCATGAAAATCAAGATCCGTAAGATCGGGATCTTTGCATTCACTGATCACACGAGGGAGATAGTAGTTGCTGTTTTCATAGCAAAGCGCATATCGTATTCTGTCAAAGATATACTGATCAATCGCATTTTTCTCCTGCAGTGCCGTCGTAGGAAGCTCTCCGTCTACACCTCCGAGCACATTATCAAACGCCTGCACTGTGTATCCCGATAACCGATCAGAAAGATCCTTCAGAATCTTCTCGTCGTTCAGCATATGGAACACATCCTTCATGATGCCGTCCAATACATTGTTGTCACCCATCATGATCCGGAAATAGGTCGTAAAGCCTTCATCGTAATCCGGATAATTCGATTCGAAAGACTCGATCTTGAACTCCGCATTCTTTACAAAAGCAGGTATGTCTGCCGCGATTTCTCCTACGTCCGCCGCGAGTGCTCTGCCGTTATCGCCATGGTCAACGCTAAACATAACATCCGTAGTCAACTGCACCGAGCTTTGTGTCGGATCTTTCAGCTGAATTACAATCTGACCGGAAAAAATCAGGTCACATTTCGGCCACGCCTCGCCGAGGTATTTCTCCGCGTGATACTCCTCGGCAGGTACATAGTTTCCCTTGCTATATTCGGACTTAATGTATGCACACAGTTTCTGCTCCAGATGGAAGTCCAGCGTAATCTTAAACTCGTCTAATTCTCCCGAGGTTGTAGGATACGCCGGTCCGGTGATCGGAATCGTCAACGTGTACGTGCCGTTTTCGTCATCCTTTTTCGTCGCAGCAAGCGTTTGCATTGCGATGTTTTCGATTCCGTTCATTGTCACTTTCGAAATGTAAAATACTATGTCCTGCTCGCTCATGTCCTTCGAAAACTGCACCGAATCAAAAACCAGTTTGTTCAGATCCGGATCGACGTCTTTTGTTGCCAGATTAAACATGTTGCGATAACTGGAAACCATTGTTGTCGTGATCATCTCTGCGCATTTCGAAAAGTCTACCGCAATGGGATCCTCCGCCTTAACCGGACAATACTGTTTGAGTTCATTGGGCAGCCAGACTTTACTCTCTCTATCTCCCGTTTTCTGTTTGAGATAGTTATACAAAAATGTTGTTAGATTCCCCATAACCTTCTCCTATACTTTATCTACCATTTCGCTGAGCAGCTCTTTCAGGCACTCAGAGTATCGATTGCGCGGAAAAAAGCTAAGGTATTCCTGTGCTTCCTGCGCGTATGCCCTCGCGTACTCATATGCTTTACAGAGCCCGTTAACCATCACATAGTTAAAAACATCCGCTGTAAGCTCTGCATTCTCGTTGTTCATATAGTCCGTCAGGCACGTATTTTCCGCGCTCTCCAGCGCAAGAATGATCGGAAGAGACAGCGTCCGGTTTCGCAAGTCGGTCTGTCCGGTTTTTCCCGCCTCATTTTTGGAACGGATAAAATCCGTCACATCGTCCATAATCTGAAACGCCAGGCCGACTCTTCTTCCGAAATTTCCGGCTCTCCTCGAGTCGCTCCGCTTTCCTCCGCCGAGGATTACTCCGGCTTCACACGCCAACCCCATGAGCGTGGCCGTTTTTCTCTCGATCGTCTTCAGATACCTCTGGCGCATCTTCTCGTAGTCCTCCGCCTTCGGCGCGAGTATCTCGTCCATCTCGCCTCTGGAGACGTCGAACGCCACGTCGAGAACCATCTGCACCAGTTCCATGTCGTCCTGCACCTGGATGACGTCCACGAAACCCCTGACCGCCTGCAAAAACTGCATGTCCCCCAAAATGATCGCGCTGCCGATTCCTCTGTTGTTGTGAACTGTAGGCAGACTGCGGCGATAATCGGAGTTGTCGATGATATCGTCGTGGATCAGACTGGCCACGTGGAGCATCTCCAGAGACGCAGCTGCCTTGTAGCATTTTTCGGGGAGCAGCTCCTCGTTTCCGCAGACCATTCGGGAAAATAAGAGTGCAAGGATCGGACGCAGTTTCTTTCCCCGCCGGTACATCTCATACTCGTTGTCCGTCAGATATTCGCTCTGCCTTGACAGCTGCGCCTGAAGCTTCTGCTCAAACTGCACAAGATCTTCGCGCAAAATGTCGTTCGTGATCGTTTTGAGGACTGTTTTTTCCGGTTTAGATGTTGATACCCTCATACTTTGCCACTTCCTTGCGTACGATTTGACCGATGCCGTCTTTCACAATACCGATCACATTCTGTCCGACAAATGAAACATCCTGCACTTTCGTCTCAAGTGCCCCTTTGTACTCCTGCGACCATTTTTCGCTGTCGACATCGATATCAAACTCAGGTGTTTTGACCTGCAGCACAACGATTTCTTTCGTCTTTCCGTTTTCCTGGCGCAGGAGCAGGTCCATCTCAAAACCGTCATCCGGGATCACTCCTTCGAACGTACCCTCGTGAAGCAGGATGCCTTCCGAATTGCGCTGTGCCATCTCCTCCATCAGCCCACGGAAATATGCCTCGCGTCCGTACCGGTCTTTCTCCATATTCACGCCGCCGTTCTTTTCGTTCTCAAGTCTGGCGCAATAGTACGCAAACTCCTCATACGGATCGTCTTCTTTGTCTTTTTTCTTTCTGTTCTTCGGAGGATTGCTCACTGCTTCATAAACACTTTCCTTTGTCATGGGAGTCGTGTTTTCTTTGTCATTTCCCGTGTCATAGACCCTATTGGAGAACTCGTTGATGGCATTGAGTGCTTCTGTCAGCGAAGACTCCGTCAGATAATTTGCTCCCACAGGATTCAGCGATGACTTGGCCCCGGTCAGTGCAAGCAACGAATATATCAGCTCGCTCTTTACTTCAAAAGCCTTGTAGTTATATGTCTCCAATTTATTCCCGTCTTTCTCCGGCGCATATGACTTCGCGTTAATCTCGGCATCGTTTTGAAGCAGCGCTTCATGCGTATCTCGCACCATCGCTTCGACGCCATCGCTCGTCCACGTCGTGCAAAACGAGTTTGTGTCAAATGCTCTGATATAAACGTTTTGATGCTTCGTATACGCATCCAGCAGCTCCGGTCCGTTTTTTACCTCCTTCAGGTGTGTTCTCTCTCTTCTCGCCTGGTCGAGCCACATTTCCTTCTCTTCTTCGGACGGACGATTGTGCTCGTCATCTCTCCTGGCGCCAAGCGTTCCGCCGACATCAATCTTTTGTGTCGGGTCATACTTTGCCATCAGGTTGTAATTGACAGCAAACGGCGTCCTGTCAAACTCATAGTGAATGACAATGCCGTCTTCTACTTTCCGTTTTTCTCTTTTTTTCGCCTTAATGTCCTGCGGCAGAGAAACCCCTGTGAAACACATCGACACAGCCGCCTCTTTCAGCAACGTGTGTGACGGTACGGCAGTATGTCTCAACAATGTAACGCTGTTTTGTTTTTTATTTATCTCGTGTTTTTTCATTTATCCCTCTAATCTTGCTAAGATGTTTCCGCTAACAGTCATCATGTTATCAGCATACGTGTTCATCAAGTTTGTTATGTTCACCTTCATCGTGTACAGTTCCAGGTTCGTAAACTCCGCCTCTTTAATATCAATATCAAACGGAATCGTAATGACACTCGGAATGAGGCCGGTTACGAAATTTACGATCGCTTCCGCAAGCACCCAGACCAGACCTCCGAGCAGCTGTTCATACCATTCTCCGGCCGGTGTCAAAAGCACTGTAAACGATTTGAAATCGCAGAGATTACCGTGAATGTGGTTTCCGTTCATCGACAACGTTGCGCCGGTTTGAAGCAGTTCCGGCGTGAATTCACATTTGTAGGAAATCCCGGGATTGGTGCCCGCTACTCGTACTGATCCCTCCGCGGTAAGATCAATGCCCACCCTCATAAAGATTTCGCCGTCTTTAATATCTTCACAGAAAACCTGTTTTGCGAGGAGCTTCAAAACCGCCTTTCCTGTCGTGATGCCGAGATCCCTGGTAAACTCCTCCCTGGTCGGCTTCCCGTCAATATGTGTCTGGAACTGAACGTTGAGGAAGACCTTGAACACCTGGTTGGTAACGGTCAGCGCGAAATCCTTCCCGGGAGGGATCGTTCCTATAGCAAAACCGTCCGATTTCTCAAACGTTCCGCACAGATTCATCGTTCCGTTCAGCTTCACCAAGCTGTAATACGGCGCATAAATTCCCTGTTTTTCAAGCGACTGCATGGAAAACAGCATCGGTACATGTCCTCCGTAAAATCCAAGCACCGTGTTAATAGCCGAGATCAAATCCTGACAAATGCCCTTGAAGATCGCCTTGTCCGCGGATTGATATTTGTCGACAAACATTCCCGCAGCTTTAAATGCAACGTCCTTGTTGTTTACAAACATAGTCTCCGCTATGATCTCAATATCCACTTCACATTCTTCCTGCCCCGTTACCGCAAGGCCGACCGCTGCCGACACGACAAACATATTGGGGTCAAACACCAACGGATTTCCGTCGTCGTCTAAAGCCTCCCTTGAAGTATCAATATCGGCAAAGCTAACGGACGGTGCCTGGCTCACCCTCCAGGTTATCTCTACCGATATTTCCATAACTTCAATGCTTGTCTTACCTTTTAGAGCCTCGCGTACGGGTTCGCTTTGGTAGCCGGTCTGCAACAGCGTGTTGATCGTATTTTCGCTAACTGAAAAGCAAAACCCTTCCATTTTTGTCCTCCTTTGCCTTTGATGATTTTTTCCACTTCCAGGGGGCATTCGCCTCCTTAGCATGTACCTCATTACAATCAACCGTTTTCTGCCATGCCGTAAAAATGCTATAATATCTGTTTTTACATACAGCGTTACATCCTTGAGAGCCTCGCGAAACCCCTTGTTTATAGCGGGTTTGCAACTCTTTTTAAGTGTGTTTGATTTGTCACAAAAGCAGATTACGAGTATTAAATTGTAATTTAATATATCATAGCATCGGTCATTTTTCGTGTCAACTTACAAAAACGCAAGGTGGTCCCGGCCGCGACAGGCTTTCGGCGCCGGTGCGGCGGCGCGGCGAAGGGGCTCTGCACCACCGCACGGCAGCGTTTCTTATCTCAAAGCGGTGTCGATAGGCAAAATCTATGGCAAGGCTCGCAAAAGAGGAATCGTCCCTGACGCAAAAACAGTTGTAAAATCCTACTCGCTGTGGTATTTTATTTTTCAAAGCGACTTTCGCGGAAAATGCAGCGGAATCGCGCATTTTCCTTTATTTATTCAAACCGGAGGTACTGATTTATGTCCAAGATTGAGACGAAATGTATCCACGAGGGCTGGAAGCCTTCGCAGGGTGAGCCGAGACAGCTGCCGATCTACCAGAGCACGACGTTTAAATATGATACGAGCGACGCCATGGGCGCGCTGTTCGACCTGGAGGCTTCGGGCTACTTCTACACCCGCCTGCAGAACCCGACGAACGACGCGGTAGCGGCGAAGATCACGGCGATGGAGGGCGGCTACGCAGGTATGCTGACGTCCTCGGGGCAGGCCGCCAACTTCTACGCGGTGTTCAACATCTGCGAGTGCGGCGACAGTTTCCTCGCTTCGACGGCAATCTACGGCGGTACCTACAATCTGTTCGGCGTGACGATGAAGAAGATGGGCATCGAGTGCATTTTCTTCGATCAGGACAGCACCGACGAAGAGATTGAGGCGCTGATCAAGCCCAACACCAAGTGTATCTTCGGCGAGACGATCACGAACCCGACCGTTACGATCTTCGACATCGAGCGTTTTGCGAAGCTTGCGCACAAGCATGGCATGCCGCTCATCATTGACAACACGTTCGCGACGCCCGTGAACTGCCGCCCGATCGAGTGGGGCTGCGACATCGTGACGCACTCGACGACGAAGTACATGGACGGCCACGCGGTATGCGTCGGCGGCGCCATCGTGGACAGCGGCAATTTCGACTGGGAAGCTAACGCTGAGCGTTTCCCGGGTCTCACGACGCCCGACGAGTCCTACCACGGTCTCACCTACACAAAGAAATTCGGCAAGGCTGCTTACATCACCAAGGCTACGAGCCAGCTGATGCGCGACTTCGGTTCCATCCAGTCCCCGCAAAATGCTTTCTACCTTAACCTCGGCCTTGAGAGCCTTCCGCTTCGCATGGAGCGCCACTGCAGCAACGCTCTGGCTGTTGCGAAGTATCTGCAGAGCAACGACAAGGTTGCATGGGTTCATTATGCGGGCCTTGAGGGCGACAAGAACTATGAGCTTGCGAAGAAGTACTGCCCGAAGGGCACCTGCGGCGTTATCGCCTTCGGCATCAAGGGCGGCCGTCAGGCTTCCATCGACTTCATGGACAGCCTGAAGTTCATCACGATCGTTACGCACGTTGCGGATGCGAAGACCTGCCTCCTTCACCCGGCAAGCCACACGCACCGTCAGCTCACCGATGAACAGCTCGTTGAAGCAGGCGTAGCACCGGACCTCATCCGCCTCTCCGTCGGCACCGAGAACATCGACGACATCCTCGCCGACCTTAAGCAGGCATTTGGCGAGTAATCTGCTCACGGCTCTGCCGCGCGGAATCCCACAATTTCAAACCAGCAATAATGCGAAAAATAAAGCTCCCGCTCGAGAATTCGAGAGGGAGCTTTCCTGTTGGAGGTTCGCCTTTTTCAAAAGGCTGAACTACAGCCTGATTGTGATGGCATTTTTCGCAGAATATGACGCGGTTTTTTGCAGCTTCGGCGCGTTTTTACGCAACAATCGTTGATAATCCACCAAATATGTGTTACTCTATCGCTGATGAGTTCGAAATCAAATCTAGGAGGTCCCCCATGTCGGGAGATAAGAAGCAGTTTTTCCACGAGATGATCTCGCTTTACTACGCGCACCGCGCGTACAACACCCGCTACTATGCTTCGCTCGGCCTGTCGCCCGGACAGCCGAAAGTCTTGCACGTGCTCTACGACGAGGAAGGGTACCTCCAGAAAGATCTGGCGGCCCGATGCCGCGTGGAGCCCGCGACCATGACCTCTCTCCTCTCGAAAATGGAGAAGCAGGACATGATCAAGAAAGAGACCGTTTACGTGTCAGGCGGAAAACGCGCGTATGCCATTTTCCTGACCGACCACGGCCGCCGGCTCGCCAAGCAGGTCTCAGACAAGGCGGAGCAATCCGATGAGCTCGCGCTCGACGGCTTGTCCGACGAAGAGACCGAATCGCTGATTTCGCTGATGCGCCGCGCGCGCACCAACCTCGAAAATCACCTCGATGACAACTGGGAAGGAACATGGAAATAAGATGAGACCTTTGACTCTTTTGCTTTTATTATTTGCTCTTTGTGCTGTTTGCGCCGCATGCAGCGACAAAAAATCGGACGACACGAAGGCCGAAAATGAATCCGTGACACCCACGGACACACCCTCAACGCCTACGCCGACCGACGAGCCTGCGGAGCCTACGCCAACACCGGTGCATGCATCCGTCGGCGACAAGATCCCTTCTTTTTACCAGCGCTACCGCGTGAAGGACGGCGGATCCGTAATCTCGATCACCTACGAATCGAAGGATTATCTCAACGACCCGACTGCAACGATCGTGAAGCCTGCATTTGTCTATCTTCCGCCGAAGTATGACGAGTCCAAGCAGTACAACGTGCTCTACCTGATGCACGGCATCGGCGGCAACGAGAGAGAATGGGGAATGACCGGCATCACTTCGGTCATCAAGGCCATCATGGACAACCTCATTCTCAACGGCGACATTGAGCCGTTCATCGTGGTTACGCCAAACGGACGCTCGTACGCGGACTTTGCGAACACAGACGGCGACAGCCGCTCCTTCTATGTGTTCGGACAGGAGCTTCGCAACGACCTGATCCCTTACATTGAAGCTAATTTTGCGGTATACCACGACAGCGATCCGACCGCAGTGCGCGACCACCGCGCGATGGCCGGCCTTTCGATGGGCGGTATGCAGACCATCAACATCGGCATGTGCGAGTGTTTGGACATCATCAGCTGGTTCGGCACATTTTCCGCAGCGCCCACCTCGTACGAGGCGACCAAGGTTGCTTCGATCATCAACAACGAGCCCTTCACCGCTTACCCGATCAACTACATGTACAACATCTGCGGCAAGCAGGACAACGTTGCGTACGCAAGCGCTTCCGCTGCGGCGCGCAACCTGCCCTCCTTCACCGACAAGCTCACGGACGGCGTGAACTTCACCTGGATGGAGCGCAGCGGCGCCCACGACTTCTCGATCTGGAACCTCGGTTTCTACAATTTCGCACAGCTTGTGTTTAAGAAGTGATTTCGGGGCAGTTTGTGTTTAAGAAGTGATTCCGGGGCAGTTTGTGTTTAAGAAGTAATTCCGCACAGTCTGTGTTTAAGAAGTGATTCCGGGGCAGTTTTTCCGGATTCAAAATTTCAAAGCAAAAATAAAGCCATAGCTTCCGGTTGAAGAATGCTATGGCTTTTGTTTTGGTTTTCTTTTGCTCTGGGCTGTCGGCTTTTTGTCAGCTTCGCTGCTTTTGAAGGCTTGGCAGTTTGTTGACCGCCTGTTTTTGCTGCTTTGGGGCTTGTTGGCCGCCTGTTTTTGCTGCTTTTGAGCTTGATGTCCGCCTGTTTTTGCTGCTTTTGGGGGGGGTGACCACCTGTTTTTGCTGCTTTTGAGCTTGATGTCCGCCTGTTTTTGCTGCTTTTGGGGTTTTGACCACCTGTTTTTGCTGCTTTGGGGGTTTTGACCGCCTGTTTTTGCTGCTTTTGAGCTTGATGTCCGCCTGTTTTTGCTGCTTTCGGGCTTGCTGTCCGCCTGTTTTTGCTGCTTTCGGGCTTGTTGACCGCCTGTTTTTGCTGCTTTGGGGTTTTTGACCACCTGTTTTTGCTGCTTTGGGGCTTGTTTTTTCGTTAGGTACAGACCAACTATCTGTCTGGATTGTTTCAGTCCGTACTTTTCATTCACTTGCTATTTTCAAAAACAATGATTTCGGCCTGAGTGCAGACTAAACATTGCTTATTTGCTTTTAGTCCGTACCAAAGCAAACGCAAACGTGATGATGTTACAAAGCGCGTCTGTGCCGGTACGGACCGGAACTAATCAGACAGATAGTTAGTCCGCACTCAACGAAAACAAGGCGCAAAAAAGCCCTGATTTCTCACCAAACGTCCAAAACAGCCTCTCAAACCTTCTCAGGCATCGCCGGCATCAGCCATCTTACCTTCTCAGGCATCGTCAACTGCTGCCTGTCAAACCTTCTCAGACATCGCCGGCATCGGCCTGTCAAAGCTTCTCCGCCAGCTGCAGGATCAGCTGCTCGGTCTTCTCCCAGCCGAGGCACGGGTCGGTGATCGACTGGCCGAAGACGTGGCCGCCGACGTCCTGACGGCCGTCCACGAGGTAGCTCTCGATCATGAGGCCCTTTACGAGGCGGCGGATGTCGCCGTTTAAGTTTCTGTTGTCAACGACCTCGTTGGCGATGCGGATCTGCTCGAGGTAGCGCTTGCCGGAGTTGTTGTGGTTCGTGTCGATGATGACCGCAGGGTTTGTGAGACCGGAGTCGGCGTAAGCGTCGCTCAGGCGAAGCACGTCCTCGTAGTGGTAATTCGACACATTTTTCCCGGCGAAATCAAGGTATCCGCGAAGGATCGCATGAGCGTACGGATTGCCCTCGCTCTCGACCTCCCAGCCGCGGTAAATGAACGTGTGGCCGTGCTGTGCGGCGTGGATCGCGTTGATCATGACCGCAATGTCGCCGCCGGTCGGATTCTTCATACCGACAGGGATGTTGAGGCCGCTCGCGGTGAGACGATGCTGTTGGTTCTCCACCGAGCGCGCGCCTACCGCAACGTATGCGAGAAGGTCGGAGAGGTAGCGGTGATTTTCCGGATAGAGCATCTCGTCCGCGCAGGTGAAGCCGTAGTCCGCAAGGGCCGTGCGGTGCAGCTCACGGATCGCTACGATGCCCTTGTAAAGATCGGGCTTCTCGTCGGGATCGGGCTGGTGAAGCATTCCCTTGTAACCATCGCCCGTGGTGCGCGGCTTATTCGTGTAGATGCGCGGGATGATGATGATCTTGTCGGAAACCTGCTCCTGCACCTTGCGAAGACGCGAGATGTACTCGAGCACCGGCTCGCGATGGTCCGCGGAGCAGGGGCCGATGATCAGAAGGAATTTGTCGCTTTCGCCGGCAAATACCGCCTTGATCTCATCGTCACGGTCCCTCTTTATGGCCGCCATCTCCGCAGAGATGGGGTACTCCGCTTTCACTTCCTGCGGGATCGGTAGTTTTCTGTAGAAATGCATGTTCATATGGGAAATCCTCCGTTATCTGGCATTCCGCGGTCGCCCGCGTCTCACACTTTCTTGTCAAAACGCTTGCGGCGCGCGGTCGAGAGGCGCATCATCTCGCGCATCTTATCGCGGTCGCCGTTGGCGATACAGTCGCGCAGCTCGTCGAAGCAGGCGCGGTACGAATCCATCTCCGCAAGGAGCGCATCCTTGTTCGCGAGGAACAGCTCGCTCCACATCTCATCGTTGATATTGGCGATGCGGGTGAGGTCGCGGAAAGAGTCACCCGTGTAGCGCTCGAGGTCGGGCGCGTCGCACGCACACATGAGGGACACGGCGATGCAGTGCGTCAGCTGCGAGAGGAACGCGATCATGCGGTCGTGGCTCTCCACGTTGAGCACCGAAATGTCGCGGCATCCGATCGTCTCACCGAGCGCCTTGCACATCTCGATCGCCCGCTCGGAGTTGGCCTCCGTCGGCACCACAATATAGTTTGCTCCGCGGAAAATGCGATCGTCGCTGTACTCGATACCGCTTGACTCGCGGCCTGCCATCGGGTGCGCGGCGATGAACTCGACGCCCTTCGGAAGCATCTCCTGAATCTGCCGTACCACGCAGCCCTTCACGCCCGTCACGTCCGTGATG
Organism: Lachnospiraceae bacterium; assembly: GCA_017561985.1. The sequence goes on along the minus strand of JAFZAZ010000013.1, from coordinate 42,453 downwards.
ACCGTTCCCGGACGAAGCTTGTTTCCGTGCTCGCGGATCCAGTCGATAAACACGTGCGGATACAGAGAAAACACGATCAGATCCGCCTCCGCGAGAAGCTCTTCATCGACAAATGCGCTTCCCTTCGCGATCATTCCGTGTGCGACCGCGTAGTCCACGCTCTCCTGCCGTCTCGCGATGCCCGTCACGGCGTAGCCCTGGCGCGAGAGCGCCGCGGCGTAGCTGCCGCCGAGAAGGCCGAGGCCGACGATACAGATTTTGGTATGACTCTCTAACAACATAAAAAACTCCTTCCGAATGCGTTCATTTTCCGAATATACACACCCGATCGGGCGGAAGCGGATCGCCGCCGCGCCGTTATTTTCTCAATATGCGTCCGACTCGCCGAGCGAAAGCGCGATGCCCGCGCGCTCAATCACGCGGAACCAGTCGGGATAGCTCTTTGCAACTGCCTCAGCGCCGTCGATGCCGCCGCCCGTCACCGTGCACAGAAGCGACAGCGCCATCACCACACGGTGGTCGTTGTGCCCGGACAGCATGCCGTCGGGCTTGCGCAGCTTCTCGCAGCGCACGGTCACTTCGTTTGCGCCGACCGTGACCTTCGCCCCGAACCGGCCGAGCTCCTCGGCCATCGCAGCCGCACGGTCGCTCTCCTTGATCGCCAGGCGCGCAGTCCCCGTAAAATGTGCCCCTCCGCAGTACGCCGCCATCGCAAACAGGCACGGCGCCAGGTCCGGGCAGTCCGTCAGGTCAAACTCTTTTCTTCCTGCAGCGAGTCCGCGAAGCATCTCGCGATACACGCGGTCGCCCTGTCTGCTCTCCTCGGGAACGCCCGAGACAGCAAGCTTCTCGCCCTCGCCGTCGTCGGAAAGCATCGCGAGCGCCTCGAGAAATGCAGCGTTCGAGCAATCACCCTCCACCGTGTACTCACGCGCGTCGTACGTCGCGCCGCCGGGAATGACGATCTCGCGTCCCTCGTCGCCCTCACGGCGGATCGTGACGCCGAAATCCGCAAGGACAGAGGTCGTGATGTCAAGGTAGGAGCCGCTCTCGATCGGCCCTGTGATACGGATGCGGCTCTCGCCGTCCGCGAGCGGAAGCGACATCATAAGTCCGCTCAAAAACTGGCTGGAAATGTTGCCGGGCACCTCGTAAACGCCCGCCTTAAGCCCTCCGCGAATCGTAAGCGTCCGCCCCGAAAGCTCGAACACTCCGTTGTTTCTCCGCGAGATCTCGCGGTATATCCCAAGCGGTCTCTGCATCAGCCGTTCGCTTCCGACCAGGCGCACCGTGCGCCCCGAAAGCATCGCAAACGGAATCAGAAACCGAAGGGTGCTTCCGCTCTCGCGGCAGTCCACCGTGACATCCTCAGGGATCGAATCAAGCGTCCATCCGCCGACCCGAAACGTCTTCGTGTCGGAGCTGCATGCCGGAACCGCTCTTTCCGAACCTGCACCGGCAGAAACCTTCTTTCCTGCGCCGGTCTGCGCAACCTCCTCCGCGCTCGCGCCGAATCTGGTCAGACACGAGAGCGTCGCCGCGATATCCTCGGACATCGCCAGGTTGTGAACCGCCGATCCCGCCGACAGCGCCCCGCAGATCAATGCGCGGTGCGCCACACTTTTGGACGGTGGCGCGCACACCTGTCCGGCTGCCTTCGAAGGGTTAATCCAAACTATCATAAAGGAACCTCATTTTCCGAAAAATCATATTAATCCCGCTCGCGATCCGCAAGAATCTGACTGGCCGCGTCCTCCGCCGTGCCCTCGCATGCGATGCGGACGTCGCACGTCGAGCAGTAGACCGGATATCTCTCGTTGTACCGCTGCATCAGCGCCTCGCGGTTCGAGGAGAGCGGTCTGCCGTCCGTCGCCGTGATGAGCGCCGGATCCCGGTCCAGAAAATACACGCGCCCGTTGCTGCGGAGCGCCTCGACATTGTCGCTGCGAAGCACCGCGCCGCCGCCTGTGGCAATCACCCGCCCGCCCTGTGCGGACAGCTCGCGGATCACCTCCGCCTCCGTCTCGCGGAAGAACGGTTCGCCCCGCTCCGCGAAGATCGTCGGAATGTCGCAGCAGCATTTTTCGACGATCGCGTCGTCGCTGTCGACAAACTCACACCCGAGCCGTTCCGCAAGAATGCGTCCGACCGTAGTCTTGCCGACGCCTGGCATGCCCGTGAGCACGATGGACTGCTTCTCGCGGAGAACCTCGCGGAATATCCGCTCCGTCGCCTCCGTCACGGCCTCATCCGTGTCAAGGCTGAGCCCTGCGCGTTCCGCGGGCGTCATCACCTTCGCAAACTTTGCCGCCGCAAGAACCGCCTGCGCGACCAGCATATACAAACCTCCTGCGGCGGGTATTCCGCGCTTGCGCGCCTCGCTCACAAGCCGCGTCCGAAGCGGGTTGTAGATCGCGTCGACCACCCCCGTCAGTTTCGGAAAATGCCCGATGTCGATTGGGCATGCGCCGTTGTTCGGGAACATCCCGACCGGCGTCGTGTTGATGATGACATCGGCGACCGCGTGCGTTTCGTACGCCTCTTCATATGTGATACAATTGTCTCGTTTTGTTCTGGAAACGCGGTTTACCGACGCTGCACCGAGCGCCTTTGCAACCGCCGTCGCCGTCTTCGAAGTTCCTCCCGAGCCGAGCACGAGCACGTCTCTTCCGGCAACTTCGATGCCGTAGTGCTTCATGAGCGCCTGCATTCCGCCGAAGTCGGTGTTGTCCCCGCAGAGCTTTCCGCCGTCGTACACGATCGTGTTGACCGCACCGATTGCGAGCGCCCGCTCACTCACTTCGTCGAGCAGCGGGATCACGACTTCCTTGTACGGGATCGTCACGTTGATGCCGCGGAACTCCTTCGCGCGGATGAACTCCTCAACCGTGTCGCGCGGCAGCTCGCGCAGCTCGTACGCGTACCCGCCGAGACGGCCGTGGATATCCTTCGAAAAGCTGTGTCCCAATTTTTCGCCGATCAAGCCAAAGTCCATACATCCTCCACCTGGTGTCAAACCAGCAAATCCGCGAGCACGATCGCCGTCATCGCGTCAACGACAGCGCGCACGCGATGAACGATACACGGATCGTGACGCCCCTTTGCCGCGAGCGTCGTCTCCTTCATCTCGCGAAAATTGATCGTCAGCTGCTCCTTGCCGATGGTAGGCGTCGGGCGAACCGCACAGCGGAACACGATCGGCATTCCGTTCGTAAGACCGCCGTTGAGGCCGCCGGCGTTGTTGGACGTTGTCACAACCCGGCCATCCACGATGCGGAACGGGTCATTTGCCTCACTTCCGCGCATTCCTGCGATGCCGAAGCCCGCGCCGAACTCGACGCCCTTGATCCCGGGGATCGAGAACAACGCGTGTGCGAGCAAGCTCTCAACGCTGTCGAAGAACGGCTCTCCGACGCCGACCGGAAGCCCGCACACCGCGGTCTCCAGAACGCCGCCGACGCTGTCCGCATCCGCCTTGGCTGCAAGGATCGCCTCCTGCATCGCCGCCCCGGCGCTCTCCGAAAGCGCCGCAAAATCCATCGTATACAATCGCTCGAGATCCGCGGCCAGCGCGTCCCCCTCGCCAAATGCCCTGTCCTTGACGTCCGCAATCTGTGCGATATGCGTGCCGATGCGGATTCCTTTCTCCCAAAGCGAAGGAAGCAGCACAGCCCCCGCCGCCACGACCGCCGCGGTGATGCGGCCGCTGAAGTGGCCGCCGCCGCGGGTGTCATTTTGCCCGGAATACTTGACGAACGCCGCGTAGTCCGCATGGGACGGGCGGGCAACCGAAGCCATCTCTTTGTAGTCGCCCGAGCGCGTATTCTGATTCGGGATCACGATGCGAAGCGTATCGCCCGTCGTTCGCCCGTCACACGCGCCGCTCTCAATCACGTACGGGTCCGTCTCGACGCGCGCCGTTGAAATCGCGCCGCTCGGACGCCGCATCGTAAGGCAGCGGTCGATCACCGCCGTGTCGACGCGCAGCCCTGCCGGAAGCCCCTCGATGACGCATCCGATCTCCGGACCGTGGCTCTCGCCGAAGATCGTGACTTTGATTTTGTTTCCGAACGTATCGCTCATCCTATGCCCCTTTCCGAGCCGGCATCCGGCTTCACAACCGCCGCGATCCTATCGCGAAGCGCCGCCTCGTCCATCCGCGCGAAGGAAAATTCACCCGCCTCCTCGCAGAGCACCGTCACAACCCCCGCGCCGTCCGCCTTCTTGTCGTGCGCGCACCGCTCGAGTACCGTCTCCGCGTCGCACGCAGCCTCGTGCGGCAGCTTAAGCTTATCAAGCACCGGCAGAAGTCTGGCGCGAACCGCGTCGGAGGACATCGCCGCCATGCCGATCGCCACGCACTCGCCGTGCAGAAGCGAGCCGCCGCAGGCGAGCTCGATCCCGTGCCCGATCGTGTGGCCGAAGTTGAGCACGCGGCGCAGTCCGCTCTCGCGCTCATCCTCCTCGACAACATATTTCTTGATCCGGATTGCGCGCTCGCAGATCTCGTCGAGGTGCGCAAGCGGATCCTCATTTTCAAACATTGCAAAAAGCCCGGCGTCGTGCGTGAGGGACATCTTGAGAGCCTCCGCAAGACCGTTGCTCACCTGCCGCGCAGGGAGCGTCGCCAGTGTGTCGTGGTCGATCACGACCATCCGCGGCGGGTAAAATGCACCCACAACGTTCTTCACCCCCGCAAAATCGATCGCGGTCTTGCCGCCGACCGACGAATCCACCTGCGAGAGCACCGTCGTCGGAATGTTGATCCAGTCGATGCCGCGCATGTACAAAGCAGCCGCCAGGCCGGACATGTCGCCGACCACACCGCCGCCGACCGCGATCACACGGTCTTTGCGCGTCGCGCGAAGCTCTACAAGCGCCGACAAAATCATCGAGAGCGACTCCATCGACTTGTGGTCCTCGCCCTGCGGGAGTGTCAGGATTTGCGCACGGCCGAGCGCGCCGGCCGCCTTCGCAACCGTCTCGGCATACACCGCGGGAACACCGTCGTCCGTCACGACGAGCGTAGCCTTGGGCGCCGCATTTTCGCCGTCAAGCGAGGCGAGCAGCTCCCCGATCCGCGCGAGCGCGCCGCGCTCCATAACGATGTCGTACCCGCCGTCGCGAGTTATCACAGGGATTACCATACAACCGTCTCCTTTACTGAGTTTCCAAGGGAAGGCGCCGCGGAAAATGCGGGCTCATTTTCCGACGGAACACTCACATCCGAACTTCTCTCTCGTAACTGCCGAGCACCTTGAGGTCGGTGCAGCACCCGCGAAGCGCCGCCAGCATTTGCTGCCCGGCCTCGCTCGCGACGTTGCCCTCGCTCTCGGCGTAGAAGTAGTACTCCCACGCCAGATCCTTCCTCGGCCGGCTCTTCAGGGCCAGCAGGTTGAACCCGTGCTCGCCGATGACATTGATCGCACGGCCGAGCGAACCGGCCGCATTATTTACGGAAAAAAGCATCAAAAACCGCGCGTCCTCGTCCCCGGGCTCGCGCTTCTCGCGCGTGAACACCGCGAACCGCGTCGTGTTGTTGCTGCTGTCGTTGATGTGGCTCTCGAGCACTTTGAGGCCGAATTTGGCGGCTGCCTCGGCGCTGCCGATCGCAACCGTATCGTGCCGGCCGGCCTCCGCGACCATCTTCGCCGCCACCGCCGTGTTGACCGCCTCGGCGGTCTCGAAGCCGTGCTTCTCGAGATATCGTGCACACTGCCCGAGCGCCTGCTCGTGACTAACGACCGTCTTCACCTCGTCCATCGTCGTTCCTTTGACGGCCAGCAGGTTGTGCACGATCTCGACCTCGTAGACGCCGCTCACATAGAGCTTGCCGAAGTACGCGAGGTCTAAAACCCGCCCAACGTCGCCGTTAAGGCTGTTCTCAATCGGAAGCACCGCGCAGTCGCACGTGCCCTCCTCCACGGCGCGGTACGCCGATGCAAAGTCGGAAAATGCAACCGCCGTCGCATCCGGGAATATCTTCTCCGCGGCAATGTTGGCAAATGCACCCTCCACTCCGCTGTACGCGACCCGCATTCCGTCCACCAGGCGATGCTGATAGCTCTTCGAAATACCGATGGTCTCCTTGAGGAAGCTCACATAATACGGCCGCAGCGTCTCGTCAGCGATCAGTCCGGCCTCCTCGCGAAGCATCTCCTCCTCGCGCGACCGGTCCATGATCGGAAGCCCGTGCTCTCTCTTGTATGCCGCAATCGTGCGCACCGCCGCCATGCGGCGCTCGAACACCTTCGCCATCTCGCGGTCCGCCTCGCTGATAATCGCTCTCGCCTGTTCTAAATCCGTCATAAAATGTCACCTTTCCCGCTTCGCCTGTAGCCTTAAAAAACGAAATCCGCACAGTTCCCGGCACAAAACCGGAACAATGCGGATTAGGACTGCTTATTTGCTTGAATCACTCTTCAAAAAGCAAACCGGCAGTCCACGCTAAAGTAATAAAAGTAAAAGCTCTTTGTAAACATACCGCTTTGCTCCTTTCTGCCGTCTCCGGCGCTTTGCCGCCTTTGCCTGACGGCTTTCTGCGTCACATAATACTCCCGGGAGATGCATTTGTCAAGTGTTTTCGGCATGCGGAAAAGGCAGCTTTCACAGCTTAGGAACCTGCCTTAATCGAGGGTTCGAGTAAATGGAACCGCTTTGTCAAACTCTCCGTTCCAAAAGTCTTCCCTGCGTATATAGGCAAGTGTATACCCACTGCCACCCGGCACATGCATATAGTATGTATCACCAATTGCAGTATCCAGAACTTTTCCGCTGTTCTTGACAAAAAAGTCAGGGCGTGCGGTAACTGCGTTACCTACAAAAAACACCCGACCATTCGCAAAAACTCCCTTCGGTCGTTTTTGCTCATGCGGGCGTGCGGTAACTGCGTTACCACACGCCTTACGAAAACAATGCGCGCACGATTTCGGAAAGACTGCTTTCCGATCGTGCGCGCGTTGTTTTCTTCGGGTGTTTTTTCGCAGTTACTCTTCCTTTACCAAGTTCTGCACCCAAACGCCCTTCTTTACCAGCGCGAAGCCGATCGCGCATTTGAGAAGGTCGATGGACTGCATGCACAGGTAAAACCGAAGGACCGGCAGGCCGGTGAAGCGACCGATCACATAAGCGATCGGGACGCTTAAGCACCACAGAAACACGCTGTCGAACGCGAACGTGATGAGCGTCTTGCCGCCCGTTCGCAGCGTAAAATAGGTCGCGTGCATGAATGCGTAGATCGGCATGCACACCGCACCGATGCGGATGAAGCCTGCCGCCAGCGATTTCACCGCGTCCGACGTATCATAGAATCGCGTGAACAGCGGGGCCAGCACGAACAAAATCGCGCCGAGCACCGCGCTCGAGGCAACGGAAAATGCAATCAGCTTCGTGTCGGTATCCTTTGCCTCCTCGAGCTTTCCCGCGCCCAGCAGCTGGCCGACCATGATGGCCACGGCCGAGCCCATCGCGATAAATACAACATTAAAGAGGTTCGTGATCGTCGACGCGATGTTGAGCCCCGCGACCGCATCCAGACCGCGGCGGGAGTAACACTGGTTGAGGATGGCCATGCCGACCGACCAGAGGATCTCATTTGCCATCAAAGGAAAGCCCTTGATCGCAATCTTGCCCGCAAGGGCCGCCGGAATCCGCAGCGAGCGGTACGCGCCCTTCGCAAACTCCATGCGCGCCGTGTGAAGGTGCGTCCAGAAGACAACGATGCCCGCCTGTACAAAACGGCTGATGACCGTCGCGATGGCGGCGCCGGCAACACCGAGCCTGGGAGCACCGAATTTGCCGAAGATCAGGACGTAGTTGAGCCCCAGGTTCACAAAGACCGCCACAAGGCCGGCCACCATCGGAACCCGAGTCTCGCCGCACTCGCGCAGCGTGCTCGCGTACACCTCCTCGATGCCGAACGGAATCAGACCGATCAGCATGATGGCAAGGTACTCGCGCCCGTATTGCATGACGAGCTCGGGCGACTGCGTCGAATCCACGTTGTCGTGCAGGTACAGCCGCATCAGCGGATCACCGTACAAAAACAGCAGGAAAATGCCGATCGCAAGGATACCCATGCCGATATACATCTTAAACCGGAACGTGTGCCGCACGCCCTCGTGGTCACCCTTGCCGTAGAACTGCGCACCGTAGATGCCGGGCCCCGCAAGCGCCCCGAAGATCGCCAGATACAGAACGAACAAAAGCTGATTCACGATTCCTACGCCCGACATCGGCTCCGTGCCGACGCGCCCGATCATGATATTGTCGAGAAGACTGACGAAGTTGGAGATACCGTTCTGGATCACGATCGGCACCGCCACCGTCAACACCTTCCTGTAAAATTGTCTGTCACCGATAAACTTACTCATACAACGTAACTTCTTTCAAAACAATACTTCTAAAACACCAAATTCCAAACTTCGCAAAAGCAAACACAGGACGAGCAACGCAAGATCGCGCCGCTCGCCCGCAAGTGTATTCCGTTCACTAAATAAACATCCTTCTCCCGGGCGCCTTCGGCGGCACCGGGTCCCCCGTCACTCAAGGACAATACCGTAGATCTTCTTGCCTCTCGTTCCAACCACAATGGTGTTGCCAAACACCGCCGGCGTCGCCTCGATGTTCTTGCCAAGGTTGATCGTGTCCTTCAGCACGCCCGTGCGGCCGTCCAGAAGGAACATATTGCCGTCGGAGTCGCACAGGATGATGTAGCCGTCGTCCTTCGCGTCGTATACCGCAACAGGGCTCGACCAGCTGTAATACTTCATGTCGACGCTCCAGACCTCACCGCCGGTCTTCTTGTCGATCGCGACAAGCTTGCCGTGCTTCTTGCCGCCCGTGCGGGCAATGTTGAAGAAAACGAGGTCGGAGATATTCTTCTGTCCGAGGCAGGCCGTCGCCTGAACGCCGCCGGAGACGCCGTCCACGGTCTTGCACTCGTAGGTTCGCTTCCAGATGATCTCGCCGGTCGCGGCGTTGACCTTCATAACCGGAATCTCGCCTGAATCTTTGCTGTCCTTCGTCCAATGCAGCGACGTCGCGACGTAGAGGTATGCCGTTCCGTCCGCAGCGTCGATGTCGAGAACCGGCGACGCATTGCTGTCGTCAACCGTGTCCTGAACCCACACGAGTTCCATCGTGTTGAGGTCGATGCAGATCAGATCGCCGCTGTTGTCGCAGGCGTAAAGGTAATGGTCGTAGATGCACGCGGAGGACTCGATGCCGAGCCAGTAGGTGTCCTTTCCGGTGCGGCTCGTCTCGTAGTTCCATTTTACGATCTCGGAAGGATTGATCGTAACGCCCTGCGCGTCGTAGGACGTGTTGAGCTTCGTCGTGTAAAGGATTCCGTTCTCGCCGGGTTGGATCAGCGTGTCCGTCGCGACGTCGAACAGCGGCGAGGAGTCAAATGCGCAGAATTTGCCGTTGTCCTCGCGCAGCGAAAAATCATCGTCGTAGCCGTACTCGTAGATCACCTTGCCGCGGATCAGGTCCACGATAAATGTGCGTGCCGCGTCGTCGCCCATGTCATCGCCCGCGCCGACCACGTACAGTGGCGTGCCGTCCGGGTAGAGCGAGCCGGTGCCCTTGATCGGGAAACCGAGCTTGATCTTGTCACGCGTCGCCGAACCGTCCTCCTTGTCGATGAAGTAAATATTTCCGTCCATGGTCGCGTAGATGACCTCGACCAGGTCCTTTTTATTTTTCTTCGAGTCATACAGATTCATGATCTGCTTCGTCGCATCATCCCATCGCACCATGAGCGGCTGTCCGGTCCATCCGCTGCCGGTCCATTCGCCCTTCTTTACGCTCTTCTTGAGCTCGCCGGTCGTCATGTCCCAAACCTTGCGGAACTTGTACTCCGTCATCACTGCCGTGCCGTACGAACCGCTGCTTCTGTAGTTGTCGCCGCGGAACGTGATCACACCCTCCAGCTGCGTGTAATTGCGGTTCGAAAAATGAATCTCGTTCTGGCGGACATATCCGTCAACGGTAATGCCTTTCTCCTTCGGGTTCGTCTGTATGCTCAGGCTCGTCTTGTACCCGAACGCCGACGGCTTCGTCGAATCCACGGGAACGCATACTCCCGTCTCGAGAAGCTTCTGCTCCGTCGTGAGCGGCGTCGTGTTCAGATACGGCGCAACCTTGTCGCCCGCCTTCGGCTCCGAAAGCGGATCTCCGCAACTGGTCAGGCAGATTGCCACGACCACGATCAATATGCAAAATGCAGCTGCCGCAAGCACTATTTTTTTCCTTGTCATTGAAAACCTCCTTGTCGGAACGGAACTATTCCCAACATTTTTCCACACAATAATTACACTGCGATACGATCGCCTCCGGTTTCCCGGAAAAACGAGCCGGGGCAGGAACCTCCGCCCCGACTCGCTACATTACATCTCTGCGGTTGAAAGGCATTGCGGCCTCGAACCGGAATTACAGAATGCTCTTAACCGTGGCAACAACATTTTCCGCGGTAATGCCGAACTTCTTGAAGAGGATGCCTGCCGGAGCGCTTGCGCCGAAGCCGTGCATCGTTACGTAAGCACCGTCGAGACCGACGTACTTGCCCCAGCCGAAGTCGCTGAGTGCCTCAACGGCAACGCGTGCGCGGACAGCCTTCGGAAGAACGCTCTCCTTGTACTCTGCGCTCTGCTCCTCGAACAGGTCTACGCAAGGCATGCTGACTACGCGTGCGTCGATACCCTCGGCTGCGAGCGTTGCCTTCGCCTCAAGGCTGATGGAAACCTCGGAACCGCTTGCAAGAATGATCGCGTCCGGAACTGCCTTCTTGGAATCCTCGATGATGTAACCACCCTTGAGAGCTTCCTTGGAGGAACCTGCAAGCTGAGGCAGATTCTGGCGGGTAAGAACGAGTGCCGTAGGAGTCTCCTTGCTCGTTACAGCGCTATACCATGCAGCAAGCGTCTCGGTAGCGTCTGCCGGACGGAACACATGGAAGTTCGGAAGTGCGCGGAGCATAGCAAGCTGCTCGATCGGCTCATGGGTAGGTCCGTCTTCGCCGACACCGATGGAGTCGTGCGTGAGAACGAACGTGGTCGGGATGCGCATCAGAGCGGAAAGTCTTGCCATCGGCTTTACGTAATCGCTGAATACGAAGAACGTTGCGCAGTAAGCGCGGAGGCCGTGAAGCGTGATACCGTTGCTGATCGCTGCCATTGCGAACTCACGAACACCGAAGTGAAGGTTGCGTCCGCTGTAATCTTCCTTGCTGAAATCGCCGATCTCCTTCATCGCCGTCTTGTTGGACGGAGCGAGGTCTGCAGAACCGCCGATCAGGTTCGGAACCTTGTTCTTAAGCTTGTTGAGAGCCCAGCCGCCGAGATTTCTCGTAGCGTCTGCCTTCTCCTCGTATGCCCAATACTCCTCGTCGTTGATGAGGTCCTTCGCGATGTCCATGTTGAACTCGTCGTCCCAGGCCTTCTTCATCTCCGGGAATTTTGCGCAGTAGTCTGCGAAGAGGTCGTTCCAAGCTGCCTCGTCCTTTGCGAGTTCAGCGGAGAGCGCCTTGTAGTTGTCGTATACTTCGTCCGGTACGAAAAATGCTTCCTGCGAAGGCCATCCGAGGAACTCCTTCATAGCAGCTACATTTTCCTCACCGAGAGGCTCGCCGTGAGCGGCAGCCTTGCCCTGCTTAGCCGGGCAGCCGTAACCGATCTGCGTCTTCACGGTGATCATGGAAGGCTTCGTCTTCTCAGCCTTTGCAGCCTCGATCGCAGCAGCGATCTCGTCGAGGTTGTTTCCGTCCTCAACTACGAGCGTTTGGAAGCCCATTGCGCGGAATCTCGCCTGAACATCCTCGGTAAATGCGATGTCCGTGCTGCCCTCGATACTGATCTTGTTGCTGTCGTACAGAACGATCAGCTTGGAGAGACCGAGCGTGCCGGCAAGGGACATTGCCTCGTAGGAAACGCCCTCCATCATGCAGCCGTCGCCGCCGAGAACGTAGGTGTAATGGTCAACAACCGGGTAGCCGGGCTTGTTGAACTTTGCAGCGAGATGAGCCTCAGCCATTGCCATACCGACTGCCATACCCATACCTGCGCCGAGAGGGCCGGTCGTAGCCTCAACGCCCTTCGTATGACGGTACTCCGGATGTCCGGGAGTCAGGGATCCGTCCTGACGGAACTGCATCAGATCCTCCTTCGTAAGGCCGTAGCCGAAGAGGTGAAGCAGCGAGTACAACAGCATGGAGCCGTGTCCGCCGGAGAGGATGAAACGGTCGCGGTTCGCCCAGTCAGGGTTCGCCGGGTTGTGCTTCATATGTTTTGCCCAAAGCTCGTATGCAACGGCAGCCGAGCCGAGCGGAAGTCCGGGATGACCGGATTTTGCCTTCTGGATCGCGTCAGCCGCAAGCACACGGATGGCGTTGACAGACATCGTATCGATCGATTTGCTCATATCTATGATTCCTCCGAGGAAAATTCTCCCTGCATTTTGCCCGTCCGGCACAGGCTTCAAGCCTCGCATAAAGCTCGTGTCAACGACCGACAGCGCGGCAGGGGCCGCGAACGCCCGCTTCCCGGGCGCATACCTGTGGAAATAATACCATAACGGCCCAAGCAATGCAAGCGGAGAAGCCGAATTCTCGTGTTTTTGACCCTAAATCCACGGATTTAAAACAACCGCGTACGCAAAAAGGCAGGAAGGGATTTCCTTCCTGCCCAATATGCTCTGTACGAATCCGGCTTTTCTCCCCGGAGTATCCGCCCGTTGTGCGTGCCTGTCTTTCGCACACCCGCTTTCCTACCGCAGCGCATCCTTCATCGACTTCACGTACTCGCCGACGTGCTTCGGCGCCTCCTTGCCGTATTTTGCGAGGAGCTTCACGATGGCCGAGCCGACGATCGCTCCGTCGGAGACGTCCGCCATGGCGCGCGCCTGCTCCGGCGTCGAGATGCCGAAACCGATCGCGCAAGGGATGTTCGTGTTCTTACGAACCTCTGAGACGATTGTCGCAAGATCCGTATGAATCTCGCTTCTCGTGCCGGTCACGCCGAGGCTCGAGACGATGTATAGGAACCCCTCGGCCTCCCTCGCGATCATCGCGATGCGGTCGCTCGAGGTTGGTGCGATCAGCGACACGAGCGCCACGCCGTGCTTGCGGCAGTACGGAAGGAACTCCTCCTTCTCCTCGAAGGGAACGTCGGGCAAAATAATCCCGTCGATGCCGACCTCCTCGCAGGTCGCGAGGAACCTCTCCGAGCCGTAGGAATATACGACATTTGCGTAGGTCATGAACACGAGCGGCACAGTCACATCGCGGCGCAGCTCGCGCACGAGATCAAACACCTTGTCGGTCGTGACGCCGCCCGCAAGGGCGCGCACATTTGCCTCCTGGATAACGGGGCCTTCGGCCGTCGGGTCGGAAAATGGAATTCCCAGCTCGATCAGGTCCGCCCCGTTCGCAACCGCCTCGCGCACCACCGCTGCCGTCGTCGCGAGATCCGGGTCGCCGCAGGTGATGAACGCGATGAACGCCTTTCCGCCCGCGAAGGCGGATGCGATGCGGTTCACTCCTGCACCTGCATTTGCCGATGTATTTGAATTCATTGCACGATCACTCATGGATGTCCTCCCCTCTGTACCGCGCGATCGCCGCGCAGTCCTTGTCGCCGCGGCCGGAGATCGTGATGACGATGATCTTGTCCTTGCCCATCGTCGGTGCTATTTTCCGCGCGTGCGCCACTGCGTGTGCGGACTCGATCGCGGGGATGATGCCCTCGGTCTTCGCGAGATACTCAAACGCCTGCACGGCCTCCTCGTCGGTCACCGGCACGTATTCGGCGCGCCCGATGTCGTGCAGGTACGCATGCTCCGGGCCGACGCCCGGATAATCAAGTCCCGCCGAGATCGAGTAAACCGGCGCGATCTGGCCGTATTCGTCCTGGCAGAAGTACGACTTCATCCCGTGGAAAATGCCGAGCTTTCCGGTGGCGATCGTCGCCGCCGTCTCCCACGTGTCGACACCGCGGCCGGCCGCCTCGCAGCCGATCAGGCGCACTCCCTTGTCCTCAATAAAGTGGTAAAAACTTCCGATGGCGTTCGAGCCGCCGCCCACACACGCGAGTACCGCGTCGGGAAGGCGTCCCTCCTTCTCCATCATCTGCTCCTTGATCTCCTTCGAGATAACCGCCTGAAAATCGCGCACGATCGTCGGGAACGGGTGCGGTCCCATGACCGAACCGAGGCAGTAGTGCGTGTCCTCGATGCGGGATGTCCACTCGCGCATCGCCTCAGAAACCGCGTCCTTCAGCGTCGCCGTGCCGGTCTTCACCGGTACGACCGTAGCGCCGAGAAGCCGCATGCGGTACACGTTGAGCGCCTGGCGGATCGTATCCTCCTCGCCCATGAACACGACGCACTCCATGCCGAACAGCGCCGCTGCCGTCGCCGTCGCAACGCCGTGCTGGCCCGCGCCGGTCTCCGCGATCAGACGCGTCTTGCCCATTTTCTTCGCAAGAAGCGCCTGTCCGAGCACGTTGTTCACCTTGTGCGCGCCCGTGTGATTGAGGTCCTCGCGCTTCAGATAAATCTTCGCGCCGCCGAGGTCCTTCGTCATCTTCTCCGCATAGTACAGCCGCGACGGTCTGCCCGCGTACTCGTTGAACAGCTCCGACAGTTCGCGGTTGAACTCGGGATCGTTCTTATAATGGTTATATGCATTTTCCAGCTCGATCACGGCGTTCATCAACGTCTCGGGGATGTACTGCCCGCCGTGGATACCGAACCTTCCGTTGGGATTACTCATGGTCTCTTTCCTTTCTGTCTGTCAATCGCTCTGCTCTTCCTGCGTGTCCCGGACCGCATCGACAAATGCCGCCATTTTCGACTCGTCCTTCACTTTTTCGCTCTCAATTCCGGAGCTCACGTCCACGCCCATCGGGTGCAGCGATCGGATTGCTTCACCGACATTTTCCGGGGTCAATCCTCCTGCGAGGATGTACTCTCTCGGAAACTTCCGCTCCGCTAACCTCTCCCAGTTCAGCACCATGCCCGTGCCCGCGCCGGAATCCAGCAAAACGATGTCTGCGCTGCTTGCGGCTGCCGCCCGCAGCACTTCCTCCTGGGCTGTCGAGAAGTCATCTTGCTTCGTTACTGCTGCCGGCGTACCGGCTGAACCCTCGACTGTTTTTTCGGTTTTCTCCTGCCCTGCCGCCGCATCACCCAGCCGGAACGCCTTGATGATCGGGCGGTCCGTAAGCTCGCGGAGCCTGCGGATATACACTTCGTCCTCCGCTCCGTGCAGCTGCGCGATATCGATGATTCCCTCGCGAAGCAACCCTGCGACCGATTCCGGTTCCGCGTCGACGAACACGCCTACCGCAGCGATTCCGGGCTTCAGCAGTTTCCGCAGCTCACGTGCCCGCTCCGGCGTCACATACCGCCTGCTCTTCTCTGCGAACACAAAACCGATGTAATCGGGCGCGAGCGCATTTGCCGCTTCAATGTCCTGCGGGCGGGAGAGCCCGCAAAGTTTGATCTTTGTCATTTTTCTTACCTGTGTTTCCCAACGGATTGACCCGTCCGGGTGTAACAATTTTCCGAGGCTGCGCCCGGTTTCCGGACTGCGCTCAGTTTCCGGGGCTGCGCTCAGTTTCCGGCTGCGTTCAGTTTCCGGGGCCGCGCTCAGGTTCCGGGCTGTGCTCAGTTTGTGCCGCGAAGTTCCGCCAATTTGCCGCGGATGTCGGCCGCGCGCATCAGCGTCTCGCCGACCAGCACCGCGTCCACGCCTGCCGCGCGAAGCGCCGCCACGTCGTCCGCCGTCTTCACGCCGCTCTCCGAAACGAAGATCGTACCCTCGGGGACCATTTTGCGAAGGCGTCTGCTGTTGGACGTATCCACTGTAAAATCCTTGAGGTTCCGGTTGTTCACTCCGAGGATTCTTGCTCCCGCGCGAAGCGCCGTCTCGACCTCCGCCTCGTCGTGCGTCTCCGTGAGCGCCGCAAGCCCGAGTTCCTCACAAAGAGAAAGATACTCCCGAATTCGCGACTCGTCAAGCAGCGACACGATCAAAAGCACCGCAGACGCGCCGAGAAGCTTCGCCTCGTAGATCATGTACGGGTCCACTGTAAAATCCTTCCGCAGGCACGGGATCGTCACGCCCTCCGCGATCTCCCGCAAATGTTCCTCGCTTCCGAGGAACCACTTCGGTTCGGTCAGCACGGAAATCGCGTCCGCGCCGGCCGCCTCATACTCCCGCGCGATGCGGTAATACGGATACTCCGGCGAGATCAACCCCTTCGAGGGCGACGCCTTCTTGCACTCGCAAACAAAGGAAATTCCGGGGTGCGACAGCGCCGCAAAGAACCGACCCGGGTTCTTCGGCAGCGACTCCGCCATGCGTCGAACATCCGCCTCCGAAAGCTTTCTCTTGGCTGCCTCCGTGCGTTCTCTCGCATGCTCCGCAAGCTGTTCCAATATGTTCATCAACCTGTACCTCTGTTCCCGCATCCCTGCGAGACTTTCTGTATAATCCTGCGGCCGCGTCGGCCGCTCTATTCGGCAATGTGGATGGGTTCCGGTGTTTACTCCGGGCGGTTGCTGACCTCGATGATCTTCTCGAGGGTTGCCGTCGCCTTGCCGGAATCAATCAACTCTGCTGCAAGCTTAATGCCGTCCGCAAAACTCTCCGCCTTGCCCGCGATATAAAGCGCTGCTCCTGCATTCATCAGAACGGCGTCGCGCTTGGGTCCCTTGGCGCCTGCGAGAATGTCGCGTGTGATCTGTGCGTTCTCTGCAGGGGTGCCGCCCTTCAAATCGTCCTTTGTGCAGCGTGTGATTCCGAAATCCTCCGGCGCAATCGTCGTGGTGCGGAACCATCCGTCGCGGATCTCGCACACCTTCGTCGGCGCGCTCATGGAGATTTCATCGAGCTTATCCATACCGTACACTACCATACCGCGCTTTACGCCGAGACTCACAAGAACCTGCGCAAGCGGTTCTACGAGATACTCGTCATACACACCGAGAAGCTGCATCGTCGGGCGTCCCGGGTTCGTGAGCGGTCCAAGGATGTTGAACACAGTACGGAAACCAAGCTCCTTGCGGATCGGTCCGACATACTTCATCGACGAATGATATTTCTGTGCAAAGAAGAAGCACATACCGGCTTCCTTGAGAAGCTCGATGCAGCGCTCCGGGCTCTGCTGGATGTTCACGCCGAGCGCCTCGAGACAATCCGCCGTACCGCACAGGGACGATGCCGCGCGGTTGCCGTGCTTGGCAACTTTCACACCGCCCGCTGCCGCAACGATCGCTGCCGTCGTCGAGATATTGAAGCTCTGGGCATTGTCGCCGCCGGTTCCCACGATCTCGAAGATATCCATACCCGTATCGACACGAGTTGCATGGTCGCGCATTGCTGCCGCGCAGCCCGCGATCTCATCTGTTGTCTCCGCTCTCGCGCTCTTGGTGGACAAAGCAGCAAGAAAAGCCGCATTCTGTGTGGGCGTCGTCTCGCCGCTCATGATTTCGTTCATTACACTGTACGCCTCATCGTAAGTGAGGTCTCCCTTGCTGACAATCTTTACAATTGCTTCCTTGATCATGGTCTTGTTCTCCTTTTGATTAAAGATTTTGATTTATGTTTTGACCCGTTTCTCCGGGCCCTTTGGTTTTCTCCGGCTGAAATCCCGTTTTATCCCGGTGATTAGCTTCTTTTCCCAGTTTTTTCTGTTGTTTTCCATCTTTCTTTCAAAAGCAACAGTAATTCTCGAGACGGGTACAGCCGTTTTTTCATGGAAATTTGGGTTTTTCTGTTGTCCACCTGTGTTTCATGAGTTTCAACAGAAATTTCTTCGGTCTCTTGGCTACGAGACAGGTATCAACTCCGGTTTTTTTCTGTTGTCCGTTCTCCTTTGAAGCTTTTCAACAGTAAAAGTCTTGAATTCCTCTCTCCGGAAGTATACCTCATTAGGCTTTCTTCTGTTGAAATTTTCTTTTTGCAAGAATTCAACAGAAAGTCTACCCGTATGCAACATTCCGAACGGGTTTCGAAACTTCCAGCCTGGCCTCCCGCCCGGCCCCCGCCCCTACAACTTCAGGAAATTCCGAAGCATTCTGCGGCCGTCCGGCGTCAGGATTGATTCGGGATGGAACTGAACACCGTAGATCGGGTAATCGCGGTGCTGTACGGCCATCACTTCGCCGTCAGCGGTCTCCGCCGTGACTTCCAGCTCTGCCGGTATCGTCGCTGCGTCAGCAGCGAGCGAGTGATACTGGGCTACCGGTGCCTCCTGCGGGCAGCCGCGGAAGAGCGGACTCTCGCGGTTCAGGCGGACAACCGATTGTTTGCCGTGCATCAGCTGTTTGGCGTAAGTAACCGTTGCACCGTATGCCGCGCAGATTGCCTGGTGTCCCAGGCATACGCCGAGGGTAGGAATTTCTTTCGCAATCGTCTTGGCGACTTCGATGATCACGCCCGCGTCCTCGGGCCGTCCCGGACCGGGTGAAAGGATGATGTGGCTCGGAGCGAGTTCGCGGATTTCCTCCACTGTCATCTCGTCGTTTCTAATCACCCGGATGTCCGGGTTGATCTCGCCGATCAGCTGGTAGAGATTGTAGGAAAAACTGTCGTAGTTATCAATCAAAAGAATCATCCGTCCACCTCCTGCGCCTGCTGCAATGCCCTGAGTGAAGCCATCGCTTTGTTGCGGCATTCCTCGTACTCTTTCTCCGGAACGGAGTCGGCCACGATTCCCGCGCCGCTGCGTACGAAGACGCGACCGTTCTTTTTGTATGCGATGCGGATTGCGATGCAGGTGTCCATGTTTCCGGTAAAGTCGATATATCCGATGGCACCTCCGTAGATGCCTCGCTTGTTCTGCTCAAGTTCTGCGATGCGCTGGCAGGCGCGGATCTTCGGTGCACCCGAGAGCGTTCCTGCAGGAAGCACCGCCTCGATGGCGTCGAGTGCGTCGCACTCGCTGCGGATCTCGCCGCGAACCGTGGAGCCGATGTGCATCACGTGTGAGAATCTCTCAATCTGATGGTACTGTTCCACCTGAACCGTTCCGAAGCGGCTGATCTTGCCGAGGTCGTTGCGACCCAGGTCGACGAGCATGTTGTGCTCCGCGAGCTCTTTCTCGTCCCGAAGGAGTGCGGCCTCAAGCTCCGCGTCTTCCTTCATCGTCTTTCCTCTCGGCCTCGTTCCTGCGAGGGGGAAGGTGTGAAGCACGCCGTCCTCGAGTTTGACGAGAGTCTCCGGCGAAGCGCCGGCAACTTCCACGTCCGTGCCCGAGAGATAGAACATGTACGGCGAAGGATTGATGGTGCGAAGCACGCGGTACGTATTGAGAAGGCTTCCTTCGAACGGCGCGCTCAGGCGGTTCGAAAGAACGATCTGGAACATGTCTCCCTCGCGGATATACTCTTTCGCACGCTCCACCATTTTGCAATACTCTTCCTTGCTGAACAGCTCAGTAATCTCGCCGGTGAGCTGTCCCGCAGGCTCCTGCTTCTTCTGCCCGCTCCGGAGCAGCTTCGCCAATCGCTCAAGCTCCCCGGTTGCCTCACGGTAGCCCGCCTCGACATCGTCGAGTCTCGCGCAGACGATCAGGACTATTTTCTGCTTCACGTGGTCAAATGCGATTACCTTGTCGAAGAGCATCACATCGACGTCGCGGAAAGCTTCCTGGTCCTCAATCCGACAGCGCACGCTCGGCTCGCGATAGCCGAGGTAGTCGTACGACCAGTATCCCATCAGTCCGCCGGCGAAAGGCGGCAGTTCCGGGAAGCGAGGGCTTCGAAAATCCGCAAGCACCTTGCGCAAATACTCCGACGGATCGTCCGTGTGAACGACCGTGTCGCCGTCGACCAGCTCGCCGTCCAGACAGGAGATCGACCTCTTCGGGTCGTATCCGAGGAACGTGTAGCGTCCCCATGTCTCATCCGCTCTCGCGGACTCCAGCAGGAAGCAATGGTCCGACACGGACTTCAGCACCCGCAGTGCCTCGATCGGCGTCGTAAAATCCGCAAGCATCTCGCAGCTCACAGGCGCCACCGTGTAGATGCCTTCCGCTGCAATCTCCTTCATTCGCTCCAGACTCGGTTGAATGTGCATACTCTTTACCCTCCTTAATTTGTCTTGCGCTTCCGCCCGCCCCTCGCCGGAAACGGCGTTTCCGCGAGCCGCCCGGTCGATCCCGCCGGCCTCCGCCGGCGGAAGAACTCTCGCTTAGCGCGCAAAAAAAGTCCTTGACAGAATGTTACTTCTGTCAAGGACGAATCATTACGTATTCGCGGTGCCACCTTGATTCGCAGCCAATTGCTGCGCTCTCTGCAGGATACCATCATATCCCCGGCATGTCACGTCTGCCAGCACGTCGCAGAATACTCCGGGGAAGTTCCCGTTTGACTGCGCCCTCCGCGGTCCATTTGACAATGTGTTTCTTGCCTGATTCTCAGCTGCGCAGGCTCTCTGTGAAGGCATCGTTGCCGTTATCTCCGCTTCAACGGTTTGTTTGTGTGCGATTGTCTTAAATTGTTGCTGATTATAACAGTGCATCATGCATTTGTCAACAGATTTTTTGTGTTATTTTTCGGGCGCCTTCACATCAGTGTACGCTCCCTCATCGAGACCTTCCCTGCCGGGATTCATCCTGAATATTGCGAACTCCTCCCGGGTCATATACATGACAAGAGCGCGGCCGTTGAACTCCGCGTCGACGCCCCTCTCCTTCCGCAGCCGCTCCGCAAGCTCCGCGTGATACGCCACGGTTGCATTTTCATACGCAAAATAAGCCTCACCCCGGGTGTAAAGTTCCTTCGCCGTCTCGATATCTTTCGCAAGCTGCTCGCGCATAAGCTCGCCGTCGACAATGTACCGCTCGATCAGGTCGCCATACATCGCAACCCGCTCCTCATAAAGCTCTCTGGTCCAGCGCTCACCGTCCGGCGTTCCGGTCTCGTACAGCGCCGCTCCGTACTTCAGGTATTCGCCTTCCTTCAAAAGCAGCTCCATCAATTCCGGGATCTTGCTCTCGAGCAGGTACGCTGCCTCGTATTCCCGCGCGGTCTTGCCGTCATAGACAAAATTCGGATTAAAATACCCGATCGCCAGAAGGTCGTCATCCGCGCACTCGGACACGATATCATGCAAATCCCAGATGAGCATCTTGTTGTTCCAATTCACGTAATCGGTGATGTATGGCTCATCCGGCGCTCTGTTCGGGCCGTAAATAACCGTCTTCCCGGCTCTCGCCTCGCGCTTTGCGTTCGCCTCCGCTTCCTTTTCCCCGATTGTCGGCGTCGGTTTCTGCGTCGGGGTCGGCTCTCCTGTCGGCTCCTGAGTGGGTGTCAGCTCCTGCGTCGGCTCCTGCGCAGGCGTCACGGTCGTCGTGGTTGCTGCCGGGTTCACATCCGAGTTTTTCGCCGGGTCGTTCTTTCCGCACGACGCAAGAAGGCAGACCGCAAGTACGCACGCCGCGAGAACACAAACCGCCGCGAATCCGGCAGGCTTGCAGCCTCCGCGCTTTCTTTTCGTAAAACCTCTCCTCATGGCAGACCTCCTTTCCGACGTTACTGCCGTGTCGTCCCGGGCGCATTCCCCCGCGCCCCTTGCCTGTAAAATAGCATGTTTCCGGGGCAAAAGCAACATGGGCAGCCTGATCTTTCGGAAAATGAAAAAACGGCTGCGGACGCAATGCCGCAACCGTTTCGTTTCATTTGTCTTTCAATGTGTGCCTGCGTTTACGGAGAAATCGTCCTTCACGAAAACGCTCCTGACAGGCTCGTTTCCGCCGAAATCACTCCAGCACAATCACGGCAAGCGACAGCGGCCGGATGTGAGCGGAGACTACGCCGTCGGCGAGCTTCGCGCGCTTGTTGACGACGGGTGAGAAGATCTCGTCGTTGCCGAACTCGCTCTGTGCCTCGGGATCTCCTGCAATCTCGAACATCGTGCACTTCGAGAATCCGGTGAGCTTCGCGTAGGAAATCCTGCCGGAAGTCTGCGCCGGCTTCTTCGACTCCTTGCTGCCGCCGAAAGGCCATGCGGGCTCCACAACCTCAGCCACCGAAGCCACGGTCGGCGCAGCGGCAGCACCGTTGCAAAAACCGGTGACGTCCAGCGAGAGAGCGTAGTCCTCGGACTCGTTTCGGTTGATCACGAACACCGCGAGGCGGCCCGCTTTCTTGTCCCATGCGCAAGCCGCATCCACGTACGGAACATTCGTTTTGCCGACGTACTGCGAAGTGTCGTCGATCGCGTAGCAGGGCATGTCGTACGTCTCGCTGTCGACCGCAACCTGCATCGAGGTGCCCTTCGCGTAAGCGAGCATTTGAAGAAACGCAAAATGCGACGCCGAACGCCATACGTTGTCATGGTTCGACGCACACAGAGCGCCCAAGCCGCCGGTCATGCAGCCGATCTTCACGCGGTCCGCGTGGCGAAGAAGCGCGAGCTGGATGGAAGCCATCGAGAGCATCTGCACAAGGTCACCGCCCGGGAAGCGGCGATCCGGCATCTTGTCGGGATCGTGGAAGAGATACGGCCGATCCGGGTTGAAGCGATAGTGCGAACGCGCCATATTGTAGCGGCCCCAGCCGGGATGCAGCGGGGAGTTCGGGCGGATCATGCCTCCGTACTCGTCGAAGGAGATCATCATTTTCTTCGGCGAGCGATGCTTGGACTGCACATAGTCGCACATCGCGATCTCGGTGTTGATGAAATCCTCGTAGTACAGAGCGCCGCCGAGCAAAGCCTTGATGTCTCCGGGAGGCGCGCTGTGATAATGATGGATCGAGAGGTAGTCGACCGTGTCGTAGCACACGTCCAGAGCCGCCTCATCCCAATCCGGAAAATGCTCCATAAACGGCGCGGAGGATCCACACACGCCCGTCTTGATGGACGCATCGATCCACTTCATCGCCTTCGAGGTCTCGTTGACCATCACGCCGTAAGCGCGCGGGTCCTTGTCCCAGGAGCCAAGCTGCCACGGGCCGTCCATCTCGTTGCCGAGATACCACGTCTTCACGCCGTACGGCTTCTCGTGACCGTTCTTGATACGCAGGTCGGACCAATACGTTCCGCCCGGAAAATTCGTGTATTCCACGCAGTCCATCGCGTCCTGCGTGCGTCCGGTTCCCATGTTGACCGTGTACAGCGAGCGGGCGCCGATCTTCTCCGCCCACTGCAGATATTCGTCGTGTCCGACATCGTTCGGGATCACCTGATACCACGCCGGGTCGAGGTGAACCTTGCGCTCCGACTTCGGGCCGATCGAGTCCTTCCACTGCCATGCCGAAACGAAATTGCCGCCGGGAAGACGAACCGCGGGAAGCCCCGTCTCCTTCAGCGCGTTGATGATGTCGGTACGGAAACCCTGCTCGTCCGCCGTCGGATGCTTCGGATTGTACATCGTGCCGTTCACCATCGTGCCGATCGGCTCAAGGAATGCCGAGAACAGCTCGTCGGAAATCTCACCGATCTCAAACGACGGATGAACTGTGATTTTTGCTTTTTTAGCCATAGTGTAAACCCCTTCCTATATTGTCACGGCGCATGCGCCGAAACGATTCGTTTGCATTTTCCGGCAGATCACTCTGCCGCTTCGACCGCGGGCTCGTCCGCAGCGGGCGTACCGGTCGAGATCTTCTTGATCCATTTTTCGCTTCTGAGGCGGAAGTAGCACCACACCGCCTTCACGATCTGGTCGGACTTGAGGCAGATGTAGATCCAGAACGGATCGAGTTTCAGCACGAACCCCGCGATGATTCCGAGAGGAAGCGCGATCGCCCAGAGGAACACGTTGTCCATCAGCATCAGCATCTTCGTATCTCCGCCGCCGCGAAGCACGCCCTTGGTCATGATGCTGTTGGTCGCCTGGAAGATCAGGATGATACTGATGGCGATCATCAGCTGCTCAGCAAGCAGCTTCGTCGACACGCTGACGTCATATCCGTTGATGACAGGCGTCTTGATCAGGAAAATGATCAACGCCGCGATCAAACCGAGCGCAAGCCCAAGCCCGAAGAACATCCAGCCCTGGCGCATCGTCTTCTTCCGGTCGCCCTGACCGAGCGTCTGCCCCGTCACGATCGCGCCGGCCTGGCATACGCCCTGAATTCCGACCGTGCTCATCTGCTGCGTCACGGCCGTGATGGAGTTGGCGGACGTGAACTCGGAGCCGAGGCGGCCGATCACCATTGCGACGGAGTTGTTGCCCAGCGCCAGAATACCGTCGCTGATCAGCACGGGAATACTGATCCGTATGTATTCGCGCAGCAGCGACCTCGTCTTCATAAACATATTGCGCACGCGGAAGCCGATCCGCTTATCCTTGATGAGCAGGTATCCGACGATCATCACCGCCTCAAAGACGCGGGCGATCAGCGTTCCCAGCGCAGCGCCCTTGACTTCCATGCGGGGCGCCCCGAAATGCCCGAAGATAAACGCGTAGTTCGCGCACAGGTTGACGACAAGAGCGCCGATGGACACGAACAGCGGGAACAGCGCCTGTCCGACGCTGCGAAGTACGATCGTCACCGTAAGGGATGTTCCGAGAAAGAAGTATGTGATCACCGAATACTTCAGATAATCGGCGCCGCGGCGTATGATCTCGAGGTTGTTTTCATTTTCCGCGATCGTCTTCGCGACCTCATCCGCGGAAACCGTCGAGATGTCCACCTGCTTCTTCGCGTACATCTTCATGATCGTCTCGGGCATCACGAACGTCGCGATCGCAAACATCGCCGCAAGCACGAGCGTCAGGCGAAGCATCAGGCACACCGTCTGTTTGAGCGCGTTGGTCGCCTTGCCTCCCTCGTCATCGCCCTTCTGCTTCATTCCCCAGTAGCGCGACACGAGAACCGAGGCACCCATGCCGAGGCCCATGCAGAAAATGTGATAAATTCCGATAAATGTGTTCGACAGCGACACTGCCGTCAGCGACTGTTCGCTCGCGAGCTCCGCCGCCGTCTTGTCGAGCGGTCCGATATCGATCATGTCATAGACGCCGCCCGAACTGCCGATGCTGCCGACCATGATCGTGTCGAGCATGTTAACGCCGACCGCGATCAGGCTCTGCAGAGCGATCGGCAACGCCAGCACAAGAACTTTCTTATAAAAGTTCGGATCCTTCTGAAACAGTTTCATGAATTCGCATTCTAACCGGCCCCCGTTCTGCCGGCGCTCCTTTCATTCGATGTCCCATCGCCTCGCGAGGCGCATTTTCCGCGGGCAAAAAAACCGCAGATTCGCAAAAAAAGCAACAGGAATCCGCCGTACCGACGAATTCCAGTCACCTATTACACGCAGAGGATATAAACATTTTTCCATTATGCACACGAAACCCGTTCGCTGCATCCGACTACGATTATGCCTCATAAACCGCAAAATGCAAATGCAACTTCTTTTCCCTCGCCACGCAAAATTCATGTCATATCTTATACAAGAGGCGAATTCGATTTAACTTCTAACACAAGAAAGTGCGCGTTTTCTACATCTTTTCGAGGCATTTTCCGCAGCCCGATGCAGCCCTCGCAGCCGCCGAACCCCGCCGCCCGCCCGAGGAATCTGCAGAAACCGTTGACAATGCGTTTTCGGAAAATTAGAATGAAACCGTAGCGCACCGCAAACACTATAGACTCTAAGGAAACGGAGGGACACCGCATGAGACAATTTCTTCGTACGCACTGCCGCGACATCGCGCTGTGTTTTTTGATCGTCGCGATCTCGATCCTGCTGCACTCGATGTCCTATCCGATCCTCACCAAATCCGCCTCGGTGCGCGACAAGTACCGCACGGAGGACGGCCTTCCGTACTTAAGCGAGATGGACTCTTACCTGTACTGCCGTCTCACCGAAGATCTGGCGGAGGGCAATGCTTCGGCGGCGCTTCGCCACAGCCGCGGCGACGACCCGTATATCTCGGCAAATGCGACCGGCGAGGAGGGCGACGTCGTCATGGGCCTCCCGATCCTCGGCGCCGCTGTATATAAACTTCTCTCGTGGATCCCCGGCGTCATGCCGTACGGGGTGATCTACTGGCTCGCGCCGTTCATCGCGTCCCTCACGGTGATCCCCGCTTATCTCTTCGTCCGCCGCCGCACGAACCCGCTCGGCGGACTTGTGGCCGGATTGCTCGTCTCGGTTGCGGCGCCGTTTTCGGGGCACACGCACGCGGGCTTCTACGACACGGACCTCGGTCTTTCGCTGCTTCCCTGCATTTTCCTTCTGTGCTACGCGGAAGCTCTGCTGGCGAAGGATATTCGCCGCCAGGCTGCATGGTGCATCGGCAGCGCGCTCGGGCTTTGTGCGCTCAGCACGTTCTGGCGGGCATACTACGCATACTTCTGCATCGGAGCCGCAGCTGCATTTGCCGCATGCGCGGTGCTCGGCGTTTACGCTCTCGTCGCTCACCTTCGCGGTCGGAAGAACGCCCCCGGGCTCTCCCGCATCCCCGGCGCGGTGCGCGGCGCAGCGATCGGTCTTGCGGCGCAGGTTGCGCTGTGTCTTCTCGTGCGCGGACGCGAGTTTTTCACCGACGTGGCCGGCATCATCGGCAACGTGGGCGGATCGCTTGCCAACGGTGACAGCGCATTCCCCGATGCTTCTCTTTTCGTCGGCGAACTTCAGCCCACTCCGCTCCTCTCGACGGAGTACGGCGAGGGCCTCCGGTCCCGCATTCTGAACGGCTGGGCGGCATATGCAAGGGGCATCGTCAACTACCTCGGCGGCTGGACCGTGATCCTCATCGCGGGCTCTGCAGTCGTGATCTTCATCGCACTTAGCCTTCGCGCCGTGTTTGCGAAAGGGCGGCCGGCGTGCGCTGAGGGCGCAGATTCATCAGTGAACAACACCGCTGCCGACCGTACCGAATCGGAGTCGGCTCCCGGCGTCACCGCCGCCGAACCGGACGATACTCATTTTCCGGAAAATGTCTTCGAACTTCTCGTGACGACCGCCTTCCTGTTCGTGTGGCTCTTCTGCGGAATCGTCATTCTCGGGAAGGGTTCGCGCTTCCTGACGATCCCCGTGCTGCCGATCGGCGTGTTCTGCGGACTCGGGACGGGGCTTCTGCCCGTGTGGCTGAAACGGAAAACGCGCCGCGGGCTCGCGCCTTACCTTGCGATCATCGCACTCTCCGTGGTCACCTGCGCATTTGCGGTGCGCGCGGAGTTCGACAATATCGCGGCAATCTGCATCGGCATCGCCATCGCAGCGGCGGGCGTTCTTCTGTTCTTCGCAAGACGCATCGCACTCGTAAATCTGCTTGCATTTTCCCTCGTGCTTTCACCCTGCATGGCGGCGTTCGGAAATGCGTATTGTGCGGCACCGAGCGCGTGCGACATGCTTTATGACATGTGCACACACATTGACCGCGAGACGCCGGACAACTCCGTGATCGCGTCGTGGTGGGACTTCGGATATTACTACGAATACGCCGCAAAGAGGCTTGTGCTCGGCGACGGCGGCAACTTCAACAGCGAGTGGAACTACTGGCTCGGACAGGCGCTGATGAGCAGCGACGAGCGCCTTGCGACGGGCGTGTTCCGCATGCTCGCAGCCGGCGGTCTCGACGCCATGCACATGCTCCGCGACGCTTACACGGACGGTACGGCAGGCGTTCCCGCGAACCCCGACTATGTGCTCGCAGACGCGCTCGATCATCCGAACGGCTACGCCGTGACGATACTGAAGAAGACGCTTGTCCTCCCGCGCGACGAGGCCCGCGCGATAATGATCGATTGCTACGGCCTTCCCGCGGAGACGGCCGACCGCGTCCTCGCGCTCACACACCCCGCCGAATCGCGCCCGATCCTTCTCGTCATCACAGACGACATGCTCGCCAAGACCGGCGCCATCGCGTGGTACGGTTATTGGGAGTTCGACGGCAACCCGCACATCCCGTGCGTCTGGCGCGGAAATTCTCTCGCTTCGCTTGCGCCCGGGGAAAATGACGTGATCGCCCTCGCGGACACCGACTACTCCGTACAGCTCACTCGAAGCAGCGACGGCTCGAGTATCAAGGCCGTTGTCATGGACGGCAACCGGCGCACAATCTCCACCGAAACGCGCCTTGTCTCGGACGGACGCCCCGTAGAAGGCCTGTCGCTTCCCGTGTTTGAATCGAACTTCGGAACGGCATTTACCGTGTACGTCGAGGAGTGCGGCGGACACGACGGCGCAGTCGACTACCGCTGCCTCGTTGTCGAATCCCCGGCCGCCGACGCGGTCATGTTCCGCGCGTATTTCGCGGAGGGCAACGCTCTTGTGTACCGGAGCGCATTTTTCGACAGCGACTCCTACCGCGGAAACGGCGGCGAAACCGGCTCCGAGACCAAACGTCACAGCGCAAGCGTGTGGTCGCTGACGCGCTGAAACCTCTGCGCATACGCTGCCGGGGGCCGCTTCTCTCCCCTGTCTTCGCTCAAATGCAATAATTGACTTTCCCTCTGCAATCTACTATACTATTCTAGTGTGGTTTCAAACCAACAGAGGAGATATACAATTATATGAACAAGAGCAGGCTTCGTTTCGAAATTCAGATCCTCGCCCTTTCCGTTTCGCTTGGGCTGACGATTTTCTTTTTCTCACCGTATGAACTCCTTCGCTGTAACCAGCCGGAGTTCCTCCTGTACCCGCAGGACATCATCCCGGCACTGGCTATATCCGCAGTGGTCGGCGTTCTTGCTTTTATTCTGGTACTCAACATCCTGATGCTGATCAACACATCCCTCTTTCGGCTGGTGCGCTCGCTTCTGTTCGGTTTTCTGGTCGGCTGCTACGTTCAGCTTCTGTTCTATAACGGCAGGATGACACTTTTGAACGAGGAAGCAGACACGTTCATTTCCGTCGACGAAACGTCCCCTTACAGCATCGTCAATTTCATAATCATGCTTGTTCTGTATTTTGCGCCGGTCGTGATCACCGCGATACAGATCGACAACGAAAAAAAGGGAAAGAAACTCCTTCCCCTCAATCCCATGGTGATCGCCGCCGTCTCCGGTGCGATCCTGCTGATGCAGACCGCAGGCGCGGTTCAGGTGAGCATGCAGTACAAGCTCCTCGAGCGAGATACGGCTTACCCCAAGCATCTGACGTATTTTTCGTATGAAGGCGTCTCTTCGCTTTCCAAAGAGAGCAACATCATGCTTTTTGTTGTCGACCGCCTCGACGGAGACTGGTTCGACCGGACTCTCGCTGCCTACCCGGAGCTCAACGAAACGCTGGACGGCTTTACCCTGTACCGCGACAACGTGAGCCGCTACTCTGTTACTTTTCCCTCCGTTCCTCACATGCTCACCGGACGGGCGTTCAATGATCAATCCTGGGAGGATTTCCTCTCCGACGCATGGAGCGGAACCAACCTTTTGAGCCGTCTGTCCGACAACGGGTATTCCGTAAACCTGTGCATGGACTCCAACACTACTTACCTGAGTGCAAATGCCGTTTCACGGTACGCCGACAACATTGTCTCTCCCACTGACGAGGATGTCGAGAAGGGCGAACTTTATTCGATCAACTATATCGGCAAGGATGGCGTCATCCCGATTTTTCTCCGGTACTCCCTCGCTAAGCTCATGCCGTATTACTATAAATCCCTGTTCCTGATTGGAGTCGGAACAAATCCGGCAGAAGAATTCGTCGTGTTCACGGAAAATCATCCGGAACGCCAGCCAAACCCGACATCGACTTCTTCTGACCTTGCGTACTACAACTACCTGACGAAAGTCGGCATCTCTACGAACAGCACTAAAAAAGTATTCACCTTCGTTCATCTCGACGGTCCTCACGACCCTGACGATTCCGTCGCCGCACTCGTTCATGACAAAGGCGCGGCAGCGCCGGATCTGACGATCGCAACGGCGCGCGGCTCCTTTGAGATCATCGGCGAAGTGATCCGACAGCTCAAGGAAACCGGCGTGTACGACAACACGACGATAATCATTGTCGGCGACCACGGACGCAAGCCCGAATATATGTATTTTACAGGCCTTCTGGATGACAAAACCGTCCCGATCCTGACTGCACTTTTGATCAAGCCGGCGAATGCGGCACACGCCCCGTTAACGATTGACAACACAAGTCCGACGTCAAACGAATATATCCCGGCTACAATTTTGCAATATGCCGGCATTGACAGCAACGAGTATGGAATCTCCGTTCAGGATCTCGTTGAACAGGGACTTCATCCGGACCGCCTGCTTGGATTCCTTCATTTCAACGGCTTCTTTAACTCTCAACCTGTCGCCTTCGAATACAAGATTTCCGGTCCCGCGCGCGACATCGCAAGCTGGACCTGCATCCGCTTCCCCGAGGAGCAGTAACTCCTCCCGACCGGCGCCGCCGGCGCAATACCAAACCAACCGTACGGAAAGGAAAATGTCATGCTTCACAATCTTACGTTTGCTTACATTGACCCCGCAACAACAAGCTATCTGATCCAGATCGGCGTCGGCGCAGCCATCGCGATCGGCACCGGTTTCGGCATCATCCGGAGCAAGATCAAGAAATCCATCCGGCGCAAGGAAGAAAACAATATCGAACAGATTGAGAAGAAAGACGTCACCGGAATGGACTGCATCACGGCCGACGACCTTCTCGAAGATGAGCCCAACGAGGAGATCAAATGAAGTACCTAGCTCTTGTCCTTGGTCCTATCATGTATCTTTGTTATCGACTGACCGGGAGCTACGGCCTTGCCATCATTCTCTTCACCCTGGTGACGAAGCTGATCCTGTTCCCCGTCAACATCCTGACGCAGAAAAACTCCATCAAGATGGTAAAACTGATGCCGGAGAACAATGCGCTCAAGATCAAATACGTCGACGACAAGGACAAACTCGCCGACGAACAGCTGGCTCTGTACAAGCGTTACCATTACAACCCGTTTTTAAGCATCGTGCCCCTGCTCATCCAGATTCCTCTGGTGCTGGGGCTTGTTTTCGTTATTTACCACCCTCTCGACTACGTGCTGCGGCTTTCCTCCGCCGACGTGAGCGGTCTGAAAGACTGGTTCGCCTCCGTCACGACCGGCGTTCTTGAGGAAAATGCCTACCAGAGCAGCATTCTGAGCACGATCAAGGACGGCACACTCCCTCCGGCCAATGCATTTTCCGACGCAGTCGCCGCGATCCGTTCCTTCGACGTATCGTTCCTCGGGATGAACTTAAGCCACGTTCCGTCGTTCCGCAGGGAACAGCTCCTTCTCCTGATCCCGCTTCTCTCCGGTCTCAGCGCCTGGTTCATGTGCTATGTGCAAAATAAGATCAACGTCCTTCAGGTGACGCAGTCGAGGATCACGAAAAATCTGACAACCGCGTTCATGATCGCATTTTCCGCATACTTTGCGTTTCTCGTACCAGTCGGCGTCGGCTTGTACTGGATCTTCGGCAATCTGTTCTCCATCCCGTCCATGCTCCTTCTCAACCTCCTCATGCCTCCGAAGAAGCATGTCGATTACGACTACCTGAAGAAGATGGAGGCGGAGCGGATCGCGAAGGAAGCTCTTTACAAGACGCACCACAAGCGCGAGAAGGCGGATTACAAACGCTTTATGTCCACGGCCAAGGAGCTCGTCTTCTACTCGGAGAGCAACGGGTTTTACAAGTATTACGCGGACATCATCGAGTACCTCACCGAGCATTCCGAAGTCACGATCCACTACGTGACCAGCGATCCAAACGACCGTCTTTTTACGGAGTGCCCCGAGCGGCTCATCCCGTACTACGTCGCCTCCGACCGCTATCTCATACCGCTGTTCATGCGGCTTGAGTGCCGAATCTGCGTCATGACCGTACCGGATCTCGAAAAATATCACATCAAGCGTTCGCGCGTCAAGGATGACATCGAGTACATCTTCACCTCGCACGGAATGGGCAGCACTGCGCTCACGTTCCGCAAAGGCGCGCTCGACTGGTACGACACGATCTTCTGCCCCGGCCCGGACACCTTCAGCGAGATCCGCGACGCAGAGGAGCTGTACCACACGCCGAAGAAGCGTCTCGTCGAGACCGGCTATCCGCTGATCGACCGCATGATCGACGATTACGCCGGCAATCCCCGCCCGGAAAATGCGCGTCCGCAGATCCTGATCGCGCCCTCCTGGCAGCCTGACAATATCATCGACACCTGCATCAGCCCTCTTCTTGAGAGTCTTTCCTCGTTGGACTGCACGGTCATCCTTCGACCTCATCCGCAGCAGGTGCGCCACGAGCCCGGGAAATTCGAGCTTCTCAAAGAGCGCTTTGCGGACAGGGAAAATGTCACCGTACAGACGGATTTTTCGGCCAATTCGCCGGTCTTCGAATCCGACATCCTGATCACGGACTGGTCGGACATCTCCTGGGAGTTCGCATTTGTCACGCTGAAACCGGTGCTGTTCATCAACACGCCGATGAAAGTCATGAACCCCGAGTACGACCGGATCAAAACCGTTCCGATCAACATCTCCCTTCGGAACGTCATCGGCCGCGCCATCGAGAGCAGCGAGGTGAGCACCGCTGCCGACGTCGTGAAGGATCTTCTGCATCACAGAGAGGATTACCGCGACATCATCCTGCAGACCCGCAGCGAGCGCGTGTACAACATCGGCAAGAGCAAAAAGCTGTGCGCTCTTTACATCATCAAATCGCTGCGCGGTTCGCTCTGATAGCGACGCGTCATTTACCGCGAAGGTCTTACCGCCTTCGCGTTTTGACTGCGCAGTAAATCCCTCCGCTCAGGCATATCAGGATCGCAGAGCACAACCCGATTGTAGGAAGGAGTCCTTACGCCCATGTCCCTTCGGGACCGCCTGCGCCGCGACCCTCCGTCACCGAACAATTCCTTGCAATCCCCCGAAAGATATAGTATACTGAATTGGTGTGTGACCAAATCGCCGATGGGGCGGCGTTTTGCGTGTGCTCAAACTGCGAATTGCCGGAGCAGAAGCCGGCGATCAAGCATAAATAGACTACGACAGGAACGGAAAAAGAATGACCGATTTGCAGGAACAAATTACGAAGCGCAGAACATTCGCCATCATCTCGCACCCGGATGCCGGTAAGACGACGCTGACGGAGAAATTCCTTCTCTACGGCGGCGCGATCAACCTGGCAGGCTCCGTGAAGGGCCGCAAGGCCGCGCGCCACGCGGTGTCGGATTGGATGGAGATTGAGAAAGAACGAGGCATCAGTGTCACCTCGTCCGTATTGCAGTTCAACTACGACAACTATTGCATCAACATATTGGATACACCCGGCCACGAAGACTTCTCGGAGGACACGTACCGCACATTGATGGCGGCTGACTCCGCCGTGATGGTCATCGACGCCAGCAAGGGTGTGGAGCGTCAGACGATCAAGCTGTTCAAGGTTTGCGTGATGCGCCACATCCCGATTTTTACATTCATCAACAAAATGGACCGCGAGGCCAACGACCCGTATGAGCTCATGAGCGACATCGAGAACGTCCTCGGCATCGCGACCTGCCCGATCAACTGGCCCATCGGCTCCGGCAAGGGCTTTAAGGGCGTTTACGACCGCGAGACGCGCGAGGTTGCGCTCTTTACGGCCGCAATGAACGGACAGAAGGAAGTCGCAACCGAGTACGTGAGCGTCGACGATCCGTCTCTGCGCGAGCGCATCGGCTTCGATTTCCATGACAAGCTTCTCGAGGACGTAGAGCTCCTCGACGGAGCGAACGCCGAATTTGATCAGGAACTCGTCGACGCCGGCGAACTCTCGCCCGTGTTCTTCGGTTCCGCACTGACCAACTTCGGTGTGGAAACCTTCCTGAAGCACTTCCTCGCGATGACCTCTTCGCCGCTGCCGCGCAAGTCGGACAAGGGCGTTGTGGACCCGTTCTCGGAGGATTTTTCGGGATTTGTCTTCAAGATCCAGGCCAACATGAACAAGGCTCACCGCGACCGCATCGCATTTCTCCGCATCTGCTCCGGCCGCTACACTCCGGGCATGGAAGTCAACCACGTACAGGGCGGCCGCAAGGTCAAGCTCTCGCAGTCGACGCAGATGATGGCGGATGAGCGCCACATCGTCGAGGAAGCGTACGCGGGCGACATCATCGGACTTTTTGACCCGGGCATCTTCGCTATCGGAGACACGCTTTGCACCTCCGGCGAAAAATACCGCTTCGAGGGTATCCCCACGTTCGCGCCCGAGCATTTTGCGCGTGTGCGCCAGGCCGACACGATGAAGCGCAAGCAGTTCATGAAGGGAATCA
The DNA here is from genome assembly GCA_017561985.1 of Lachnospiraceae bacterium. The sequence continues at coordinate 8,264 of JAFZAZ010000013.1, read as the reverse complement.
CCCAGATCGCACAAGAAGGTGCGATCCAGATTTTCCAGGAGTACAACACGGGCATGGAGGAGATTATCGTCGGCGTTGTCGGAACGCTGCAGTTCGACGTCCTCATGTTCCGCCTGAAGAGCGAATACAATGTTGAGATCAAGCTCGATCCGCTGCCGTACGAGCACATCCGCTGGGTGACCAACCCCGAGGAGTGCCCGGTGGAGAGCATCGTCGGAACGAGCGACATGAAGCGTATCAAAGACCTGCACGACAATCCGCTGCTTTTGTTCATCAACCAGTGGTCGGTCGGCATGGTTCTGGAGAGGAACAAGAATCTCAAGCTCGCGGAGTTCAAGGTCGACTGACCGTTCCGCGCAGCATCGGGGGAGTCCGGCATCGCACCGGACGTCATATTCGGCAGCGGCGCTTCTTCGGCAGCCCTGCAAAAATCGTTAGAGAACGCGCCCGGTCACACGGGCGATTGAGGAATTATGAAGAAACGTACCAACAAGAGAACCGGCACGGACGGTGCGCGCACGGGCTCCAAGCTGTACCGCAAGCGTATCGCGCGGGAGAACCGGACGGACGCTTCGCTCGAGCAGTCCTTCGACGGAGTGCTTGAGCCGGTCGGCGTGCTCACGGAAGGCGAAGACACCATCATCGGAACCGGCACGGAAGCTGCCGAGGCCGGCGTGTCCTGCCCCGTTGCAACGCCTCCGAAGATCAGTTCCGGACGCCGCACAGCACTATGGATCGTCCTGTCCTTCGGCATTGCCCTGCTGAGCATCTGGGCGGTCACTTCGCAAAATAAGCACTTCCGCTTCAGCGCGTTCCTGGACCGCATCTCAAACTCCAACAAGGCATGGCTCGCGTGCGCGGTGCTCGCAATGCTCGGCTTTATCTTTTTCGAGGCGCTCTCGTTCCGCACCATTTTGCGGAGTCTGGGGTACCGCCGCAGTCTTTTCGCAAACTACACATACGCTGCGACCGACATTTATTTTTCGGCCATCACGCCTTCCGCAACCGGCGGACAGCCCGCTTCGGCATACATCATGATGCACTCGGGCGGAATCTCCGGAAGCGTTACCACCGTGACGATCCTCGTCGCACTTGCGATGTACGCGCTGTCCATCATCATTCTCGGACTCGTGTGCTTTTTGTTCCGGCCGGCGCTGTATTTTTCGTTCAGCACGCTGCCGCGGATCATGATCATCATCGGTGTCGCCGTGCAGGTCGGACTTGCGCTCATGTTCGTGCTTTTGATCCAGCGCGGACAGCTCCTATGCAAACTTGCGTGCAAGCTTCTGCCCCTCGCGGCCAAGCTTCACCTCGTGCGCAACCCCGAGCGTCGCGCACAGCGTCTTCAGGAATCTCTCAACAATTACCGGCTCTGCGCGGAAATGACCGCAGGCAAGAAACAGATGCTTCTTCGCGTTCTGGTCTACAATGTCCTGCAGAGAGCTTCGCAGATCGCCGTTACCGTTTTTGCCTACCTTGCGATGGGAGGAAAAGTGCGCAACGCTCTTGACATCTTCGCCATCCAGAGCTACACCATCCTCGGTGCAGCATACGTACCCGTACCCGGCGGCATGGGCGTCATCGACATGATGCTCTCCGACGGTCTCGGCGGCTACATGCCCGAAGAAGCCGCCACGGAGCTCACGCTCCTCAGCCGTTCCATTTCATTTTACGCATGCATCCTGCTGTGCGGCTTCACAGTGCTGATGATCTACCTTGTACAGAAGCTCCGCGGCAAGAAATTGCGGTAAGACAAAAGAGTAACTTTGTAAACGCCTTCACGAGTTTCAACCGGAAAGGAGTGCTCATGAAAGACAAACGTTTCCTTGCAGCCCTTCTTGTTCTTGCATTTTGCGCCGCTCTGCTGACCGCGTGCGGCGGCTCTAAAGATTCAGGGGAGAATCAGATCAGGAAAATAACCGAGACGGTCACGCCTACGCCCGAGCCGACACCCACGGAAGTGCCGAAGACTCCGGAGCAGCTTGATCACGACCAGATCGTCCGTCTCTTCAATGTCGCGGAGACCATGGCGGCCAACCCTGACTACGACCTCGCAGAGGGTTCGCGCTTCATCCTCAAATTTGTGGATGACAACATCACGACGGAGCTGGACGCCAAATCCTCCGGCTTCGAGAGACGCATCTGGGAAAAATGGATCCGCGAGGCCGGTCTTTCCAACGCGTCCTACCAGCTGCAGTCCGGTCAGTACCGCTCCAACTGTACGCACGGTACCATCATCGGCGTTGTGGACGCCGATAAGAAGATTCAATGGTCTGCCGACAATCTCGAGGCCTACCTGTTCGCGTTCCTCAACGGACTCGGCGTAAAGACGGATCCGGGCTATCTGGCACGCCTCGAGCTCTTCGAAAAGATCAAAGGCGACTGGCTCGGCACCGTTCAAATGCCTCTGGACTCGCTTGTCGACACGCTTGTCTCCGCCAATGACCCGAACGGCAAGGATTACTATCACAAGCTGTTCAATTACCTGAAAGGCTACGGCTTTACCGGCAAAATGCCGACAACCATCACGTGCGACATTCACAACGAGAAGGATCTGACGTTTGTTCTGACATCCGACTGGTCAAACTTCCTCGAGGCAATCAAAAAGGCTACGTCCTCGAAAGACGGCATGATGAAGTTTTTGTGCGTTGCCGGCAACACCAACGAGAGAAGCATCAACTATCTTGCAGAGCAGAACAACACCGACGTCATGACGCTCGGCAAGGCCGTGGTAAGAGAGCTGGAGAAAAAGTGCCTGGCGAATCAGACGCTCGGAGGTCTCTGCACATACACCTGCGACGGCAACGTGATCACCTTCGAGAGCGAGGATTCCTATGACACGATGACTTACGATCCCGCCACCGAGACGATCACGTACACGGATATCGGACTGACATGTACGCTTAAGAAGTCCTGATAAACAAACGAACATAACAAAACGCGGATTGCAGTTTTTCCTGCAATCCGCTTTCTTTTTGTCTTCTCTGTTTTTCTGCTGCAGATATCACTCTGCAGATATTCCGCCGCGCTATTTGTCCCACTTGCCCGCAAGCGCATTGACCTGATCCGCAAATTTGCCGAGGTCTTTGTTGGAACCTCCGCGGTTGCGCTCGATCACCGCCATGAGCTTCTTGCCGGCCAGAACAAGGCGGTCAAAGACTGCCGAGGCGGAACTGTTCTTCTTGACCTCCGCAGGCGCCTTATCGGCCAGTTTAACGCGGTTTCCGTCCGCAAGGCGGGTGTTGGTCACCAGATCGTACAGAGCGCCGTTGTAGGGCACGTCCGTGCCGTAGCCGAGCTCTTTCCACACCGTCTCGGCGAACTCCTCGCTCGAGGTCTCCTCGCCGTGGTTCACAAACACCTTCCTGGGTTTTTCGGGCAGTGCGCGCAGCCAGTCCAGAAGGATCGGCCGGTCGGCGTGACCGCTGATGCCCTCCATCTTGATGATGTTCGCGCGGATTACGATCTCCTCGCCGAAGATCTTCACGCTCGTCGCGCCGTCGAGTACGGTGCGTCCGAGTGTTCCCACCGCCTGGTAACCCACGAAAAGAATCGTGCTCTCAGGGCGCCACAGATTGTGCTTGAGGTGATGGCGGATACGACCGGCCTCGCACATTCCGCTCGCGGAGAGAATGACCTTCGGCGTGCGGTCCTCGTTGATCGCGCGCGACTCGTCGCTCGTGAGTGCGATGTTAAGCCCCGGGAAACGCAGCGGGTTGATCCCCTTGCGGATCAGTTCCGCGGTCTCCGCGTCGCAATAGGACATCATGTCCTGACTGTATATGTTCGTCGCTTCAATGGCCAGCGGGCTGTCGACCCAAACCGGAAAATCCTCGTGTCCGGTTACCATTTTCCGCTCCTTGATCTCACGGATCAGGTAGAGCATCTCCTGCGTGCGTCCGACCGCAAAGGAGGGAATGACGACGTTTCCGCCCTTGTCAAATGTCGTCTGCAGGATGTTCGCCATCTGCTCCGCGTAGTCCATTCTGGGGCCGTGCTCGCGGTTTCCGTAGGTGGACTCGATGACGACGTAGTCGACCGCCTCATCGGGCATCTCAGGGTCGCGAATGAGCGGACGTTTGAGATTTCCGAGGTCGCCGGAGAAGAGAACCTTCGTCACGTTTCCGTTCTCCTCGACGATCACCTCGATGCTTGCGGAGCCGAGCAGATGTCCCGCGTCAAGCAGGCGCACCGAAATGCCCTCGAGCACCTCTGTCGGCTCGTGGTACGGCAGCGGACGCAGCAGCTCGATCGCCGCCAGCGCATCCTCCATCGTATAGAGCGGAGCCGCTCCCTCCTTGCCGGCGCGCATCGCCTTTCTGGACTTCCAGGAAGTCTCCACCTCCTGAATGTGCGCCGAATCCTTCAGCATGATCCCGCACAGCTTCGCGGTCGGGATCGACGTGTAGATCGGTCCCTTGTAGCCGCCCGCCACCAGAAGCGGCAGCTTGCCCGAATGGTCAATGTGTGCGTGCGTGAGAAGCACGCAGTCGATATCGCCCGGCATGCACGGAAGGTCGCTGTTCTCGTAGATGTCCTTCCCCTGCTCCATACCGCAGTCAACCAGAATCTTGTGTCCGTTCGCATGCAGCAGCGTGCAGGATCCCGTCACCTCGCGCGCCGCCCCCAAAAACTGCATCCGCATTTTCCTTGTTCCTCCTGTTGCGCCGCGCCCTCCGGCGCGACGACCGTTCTCCCGTCTCTATCCCATGAAAAACAAGCAGGGACCGTCACAGCCCCTGCTTATAAACATACTTATACACCCGCAATCTTTTTCAGCTCATCCACGCGGTCCGTTCTCTCCCACGGAAGATCAATGTCCGTGCGGCCGAAATGTCCGTATGCGGCTGTCTGCTTGTAAATCGGACGGCGCAGGTCAAGCATCTTGATGATTCCGCCCGGGCGCAGGTCAAACACTTTGCGCACGATCTTCGTGAGCTCGTTGTCGGTAAGCTTGCCGGTGCCGAACGTGTCGATCATAACCGACGTCGGCTCCGCAACGCCGATCGCGTACGAAAGCTGCACCTCGCAGCGATCCGCAAGTCCTGCGGCAACGACATTTTTCGCAACATAGCGGGCCGCGTAGCTCGCGGAGCGGTCCACCTTCGTGCAGTCCTTTCCGGAAAATGCACCGCCGCCGTGGCGCGCATATCCGCCGTAGGTGTCCACGATGATCTTGCGGCCGGTCAGGCCGGAGTCACCGTTCGGACCGCCGATGACGAAACGGCCGGTCGGGTTGATGTAGAAGATTGTCTCGTCGTCAACCATCTCGGCGGGAAGCACCGGATCGAGGACGAACTTGCGGATGTCCTCGTGAAGCTGCTCCTGCGTCACATCGGGGTCGTGCTGCGTCGAGAGCACTACCGCGTGCAGATGCACGGGCTTGCCGTTCTCGTCGTACTCAACCGTAACCTGGGATTTGCCGTCCGGACGAAGATACGGAAGCGTTCCGTTCTTGCGCACCTCGGCAAGTTTTTTCGTAAGCTTGTGTGCAAGGCTGATCGGATACGGCATGAGCTCGGGCGTCTCGTTCGTCGCGTAACCGAACATCATACCCTGGTCGCCTGCGCCGACAGCAGTCTCGTCCATGCGGCTTCCCGCCTCTTCGCTGCCGTCCGCCTTCGCCTCGAGCGCCTTGTTGACGCCCATTGCGATATCCGCCGACTGCTCGTCAAGAGCGACGATAACACCGCAGGTGTCCGCGTCAAATCCGTATTTTGCGCGCGTATATCCGATCTCGCGGATCGTGTCGCGCACGGTCTTTTGGATATCCACATAGCCGGAGGTCGTAACCTCGCCCATCACCAGCACGAGTCCTGTCGTGATCGACGTCTCGCAGGCAACGCGGCTCATCGGGTCCTGCGCAAGAAGCGCATCCAGAACCGCATCCGAGATCTGGTCACAGATCTTATCGGGATGCCCCTCGGTCACCGACTCCGAAGTAAACAATCTTTTTTCCATTTTTCTTCGCCTCCCACAATCGCTCATCCGGGAATCTTGCGGATGTCCGCGCCGAGTGCACGCAGCTTTCCGTCAAAATCCTCATATCCACGCTCTATGTAATCTACGCACGTCAATTCCGAAGGCCCCTCCGCTGCCAGCGCCGCAATCGTAAGCGCCGCTCCTGCGCGAAGATCCGGAACCACAAGGTTCGCGCCCTTCACCGATGCAACACCCTTGATGGTCGCCGACGTCTGGTCGGTCTTGACGTAAATGTCGGCACCCATTTTCCGAAGCTCATCCACGTAACGGAAACGGTTTTCGAAAATGCTCTCGTTGACAACGCTCTTGCCCTCGCCGAGCATCAAAACAACCGTGATCTGGGGCTGCATGTCCGTCGGAAAACCGGGGTACACTCGCGTCTTGATCTGCGTCGAATGCACACGCGTGCCCTTCTTCGCGATCACGCGCACTTCCTCGTCGGACTCCTCGACCGTCACTCCGATCTCCTGAAGCTTCGAGGAGATTGCCTCGAGATGTCGCGGAATGACATTCTTGAGGAGCACATCGCCCTTCGTCGCCGCGACAAGGCACATGAACGTGCCCGCCTCGATCTGGTCCGGAATGATAGAGTACGTCGTGCCGTGAAGCCGCTCCGCACCGTAGATGCGGATGACATCGGTACCGGCGCCCTTGATGCGCGCGCCCATACTGTTGAGGAAGTTCGCCACATCAACGATGTGAGGCTCCTTCGCAGCATTTTCAATGATGGTCGTACCTGTGGCAAGCGCTGCCGCAAGCATGATATTGATCGTCGCACCGACACTCACCACGTCGAGGAAAATGTGGCTTCCGCGAAGCGTCGTAACCCTTGCTTCGATACATCCGTCCTTCTCCTCGCAAACCGCGCCGAGCGCACGTAAACCCTTGAGGTGCTGGTCCATCGGTCTCGCGCCGATCTCGCATCCGCCGGGCATCGCCACGGTAGCGCTTCCGCGCTTGCCGATCAATGCGCCGAGCAGATAATACGAAGCACGGATCTTCTGAATGTACTCCGAATCCACAACCTCGGAGGAGATTGTCGCTCCGCAGATCTTCACCTCGTGGTCATTTACACGCGTCACCGTCGCGCCGATGCTCCGGATGGCTTCCAGAAGCACATTGATGTCACTGACATTCGGCAGATTGTCGATGGTGACCTCGTCATCGGTCAGGATTGCGGCCGCAATGATGCCGAGCGCCGCGTTCTTCGCACCGCTGATGGTCACTTCGCCGTTCAATTCCTTCCCGCCGTTGATTAAGTAACGATTCATAACACTAGCCGCACCACTACTCGCGGCTGTCCTCCAAACTGTCTGTATTCGTTCGCGCACAGGGCGCGTACCCGTCCAATATAACCCCGGAAAATACCTACGATCACTCGTCCTTCACAGGACGGCTGCTCTCACCGAGCAGGCTGTAAAGCGCACGCTCGATCGCGTCGTCGCCATCCTCCGCCGCCTCGCGCAGCGCGCGTTCGGAGAGGCCTTCCATCACCTTCGTGTCCTCCGGCTTCGCACCGTCATTGGCGTCCTCCGGCTCGTCCACGCGGCGTCTCTGCTCCTCGGCAGTCGCGCTCAGGATCTGGCTTGCAAGCTTGTCCGCAACGCTGTCGAGCGTCTCATCGACCAACGGATCGTCGTCGTCAAATTCAGGCTCCGTCTCGTCGTCATCGCCCGCCTCTTCGGCGTCCGAGTCCTCAGCGACATCTCCGTCGTCATCGAACACTTCCTCGGACTCTCCGTTCACGTCCTCGTAAGACTCGAACGCTTCCTTGTCCTCGGTGTCCTCGACGCCCTCATCATCGTCATCCGCTGTCTCGTCGTCCTCGTCCTCGAAAAGACCGTCGATATCTATGATTCCTTCCGCGTCTTCGTCGTCTTCCTCGTCATCGAAGGCATCTTCCGACTCTTCCTCGGAATCGGCATCTTCCTCGAAGTCGTCATCGGAAGCTTCTTCGTCCGAGTCGTCCGAGTCGTCTTCCCCGTCGTCGGACTCAATTACATCGTCGTCGTCATCGTCGAACCCGGTCACACCATCTTCGTCGGAATCCTCATCATCGTCAGCTTCCGCGTCAGATACTTCGCCGTCTTCGGATTCCGAATCGTCATTTATTTCTTCATCGTCTTCGTCCGCACCGGCATCTTCTGCCTTGTCGGTTTCCGACTCCTCATCAGCGATTTCTTCCCCGGCGTCATCATCGGACGCTTCCTCAGCATCCGCTGCGTCCTCCTCCGGATAATAATCGTGGATCACAATCTCGTCATCATCGTCGTCATCGTCAT
>JAFZAZ010000003.1 GCA_017561985.1 Lachnospiraceae bacterium | reverse complement strand
TGGCCGGTCCGACGTTTTTTGTGCTTTTGAAGCATGTTTGGCAGGTATTTAAAGTGGGGGTAGCTGGCCTTTAATGCGTTTTTGCAAGTTTATTTTGGTTAGGTACGGTCCTAGTATCTGTGTATTGATATTTAGTCCGTACTTTTAGTCCTGACTTGCGGTGGCGGGCAGGCGTACGATTGGAAAAGTACGGACTAAACCGGTTAAAGTGGAAGATTAGTCGGCACTTGAAAATAACAAGATTTGTGAAGAGACCTCGCTTGCTTTTCAAAGTACGGACTAAATTGAATGAGACAGATAGCCGGTACGTACCTAGCGAAAATAAAAGGTGCTTGGAAGCTAAAAGTAACATCCGATGTACGGACTAAAATTGTGTTTTTGGTTTTTTGTCCGTACCTGAACGTGATTGCAGGAGAAAAACATCAAAAACCAGGTAAAAACATCAAAAACCAGGTAAAAACATCAAAAACCAGGTAAAAACGAGCTTGAAGGCAGCCGATATCAAGCTTGAAACCGCCGGAACCCCCTGCCACCCCTTGCCTCCCCTTGCCACCCCCTGCCACCCGATTACCCGGTGAAATAAACAATCCCCCGGGCGGATTTGAATCCGCCCGGGGGATATTGAATTCTTTGACTTGAATTTTGCTGGTTTCAAGAGGCTGGCCCATAAGCCCTCCTCTTGCTTCTTTACCCTACAGCCCCAGCTTCTTCATCATCTCGTCAATCTTGCTGAAGTTGCGGTTGGCGCTGGCGAGTGCATTGGCTGCGTTGGCAGCGGAGAGTGCCTTCTCGTTGTCCTCGCGGGCACGGGTCTCCTTCTCGGCAGCGGAGACGGGGAAACCGAGCATCCGGCGCTCATAGTACTCGAATGCGCGGAGCGTGTCGTAGAAGCCGAGGTTCAGGCGGTATGCCGCATTGCGGCCGTCGAAGTCGAGCGTTCCGGTGAGGAGCGCACCGATTTCCTGACTGGGTGTGATCTGGATGATCGTGTCCGCGCGGGAAGCGCAGAGCAGGTCATATTCGTACGACGGATTGAGCGACACCAGGATCAAGTGCTGCACGCCGTCCTCAATGAGCGGGCGGAGCGGAAGATTGTCGTAGATGCCGCCGTCGCGATATTCGACGCCGTTGATCGTGACCGGGTCGTAGACGAAGGGCATGGCGGTCGCCGCCAGAAGAAGCTGCATCAGTTCTTCGGGGGTCTTGCCGTTGAGAGTCACATACTCGCCTTCAATGTCAAGGTCGTCGTCGCGGTTGCGGAAAGCGCGGGAGATCACCTGGTACGAATCGGTGTCGGCCGAGCGCCGGGCAAGCGTCGTGTAAGTCTTGATCGGGGATTCGGAAACCTTCTTAAGGTCAACCAGCTCCCGCAAAATCTTGATCAGTCCGTCGCGCGAGCACACGCCCTCGGGCGTGATGTCCAGAAACTGGATCGGGCGGATGTTGTACCACGCATCCTCCGCCTTCTGGTAGTCGCCGTTCAGGATCATGACTGCGTTCAGCGTTCCGATGGAATCGCTTGCGATGGAAGTGATCCAGGAATCCATCTTCAGAAAGCGGAGTGCTTTCCACACGCCGATCTGGTAGGAACCCTTGCCGCCGCCACCTCCGAGAACCAGTCCGAAGTCTCTTTTGTCCATGTTTTCTCCTCCTTAATCACGCACCGTCCACCGGAAAATGCCGTTCGGAACGGTGTGTGCCGGCCGGCCAAAACCGCCGTCGATGTACGCAGATTATACCACAAAAATGCAAAGAATTCTACGGGAATCTGCGGGAATCGCAATCATTGGGCAAGTGTCCCGAAACTCGGCAACTCGTGACTTGACGAACCATAGGAAATAAGGTAAAATTATTATAACTATGCGCTGTACGCAGAAGGCGGAAAATGAAGCGAATTCCGGCAGCGCAGAGCATATGGTTTTTGTCTCGGGAGGCAGTATGAACGTAAGCGATGTTTTTAATTCCGAAAACAAATTTTTCTCGATGATGAACAAGGTGTGGGACGTCATCGTTTTGAATTTTTATTTTTGCCTGACGGTGATCCTCGGCATCGGACCGGCGGCGACCGCTCTGTACTATGCGCTCGTGAAAAATGTGCGCAAAAGCCGAAGCTACGCGACGACCGCATTTTTCCATTCGTTCCGTCAGAATTTCCGCCAGGGCTTTATCCTGGGAATTGTCGAACTTGCCGCAGCGGCACTGTTTTACCTGTCCTTCAATTACGCCATGGCGATGGAAGCCGGAAGCACGGTCGGACAGATTTACTTCACGCTGTGGTTTATTTTTGCCACATTGTTCGTGTTCACGTACATCTACATATTCCCGGTTCTGTCGCGTTTTACGGCGACGACCTGGGGAACGTTCAAGATGGCTTTCGTCATGTCGCTTCGCCACCTGCCGTACACGCTGCTGATCGTGTTGTGTCTGGCGGTGCTGATCGTGAGCTGCTGGTTCTTCCCTCCGACGATCCTGTTCGGATTTGCCGCATATGTGCTGGTCAAATCCCTCTTCATCGAGAAGGTGTTCCGCAAATACATGACGAAGCCGGATGAAAATGATACGTCCACGGACGCATGGTATCTTGAGTAAGTTTGTTCGTCGTACATAAGTCGTTTTGTGATTGGTTGAGAGAGTATTTGGCGCATGCGCGGCGCCGGTGTTTGTAAATCGCAGGAAAACGAAAGGATGACAAGCATGGATGAGACATTGTACAAGCTGATGAACTGGCCGGAGATCGAGGCAATCGTGTATTCGGAACATGACAATCCGCACCAGGTGCTCGGAGCACACAAGGTTAAGGGCGGCGTGTTGTACACCGCGTACGACCCGGATGCGGAGCGTGCGGTTCTGCTTCTCGAAGCGAACGGACGAGCCTCGGAAGTTGCGATGGAGAAGGTCGATGACGGAGGTTTCTTCGCGTGCATCGCACCGGAGGGATCGTATCGCTTCCGGTTCTTCTATCCCGGCGGAGAGCGCACCTGCGAGGATGCGTACCGCTTCCTTCCGCAGATCAGCGAGGAGGACTGCCGCGAGTTCAACGCCGGCATCCATTACACCGTTTACGAGAAACTCGGCGCACATCCGATGACGCTCTTAGGAGTGGACGGAACGTATTTTGCGGTATGGGCGCCAAATGCGATGCGCGTCAGCGTCGTCGGTGATTTCAATCACTGGGACGGCCGTCTGTATCCGATGCGCCGGCTCGGCGGAAGCGGAATTTTCGAATTGTTCATCCCGGGCGTGGGCGCGGGTGACCTTTATAAGTTTGAGCTCAAGACGAAGAGCGGACTCACGTACCTCAAGGCGGACCCGTACGCAAACGCTGCGGAGCTTCGTCCGGGAACGGCGTCGCGGGTTGCCGACCTGCGCGGATTTGCGTGGAGCGACGGCAACTACATGGAGGACCGCAAGAAGGTTGACTTCAAGTCCTCACCGATGTCGATCTACGAGGTGCATCTCGGCTCCTGGAAGAAGCCGGCGGAGGAGAACGGAAGCTTCTACAACTACCGCGAACTCGCCGTGATGCTTGCCGAGTATGTGAAGAAGATGGGCTACACGCACATCGAGCTGATGCCGCTGATGGAGCACCCGCTCGACGCGTCCTGGGGATATCAGGTGACCGGTTACTACGCAGTGACCTCGCGCTACGGTTCGCCCGAAGACTTCATGTTCTTCGTTGACTATATGCACAAAAACGGAATCGGCGTGATCCTTGACTGGGTGCCGGCCCATTTTCCGAGAGATGCGTTCGGTCTTTCGAACTTCGACGGAACATGTCTGTATGAGCACCAGGATCCCCGCAAGGGAAGCCATCCTCACTGGGGAACGCTGATCTTCAACTACGGCCGTCCGGAGGTTTCGAACTTCCTGATCGCCAACGCGCTGTTCTGGCTTACGCAGTACCACGTGGACGGTATCCGTATGGACGCCGTTGCGTCGATGCTTTATCTGGATTACGGGAAAAATGACGGAGAGTGGGTTGCCAACATGTACGGCGGCAACGAGAATCTCGAGGCGATCGAGCTTCTGAAACACCTCAATTCCATCGCCAAGAAGCGCGTCCCGGGCGCATTGATGATCGCGGAGGAGTCGACGGCATGGCCGAAGATCACGGGCGATCTCGACGACGAGGGACTCGGCTTTGACTTCAAATGGAACATGGGCTGGATGAACGATTTTACGACGTATATGCGTCAGGATCCGCTGTTCCGCCGCGGATGCCACGGATCGCTCACCTTCAGCATGATCTATGCATACAGCGAGAATTTCATCCTCGTGCTCTCGCACGACGAGGTGGTTCACGGCAAAGGTTCGATGCTCGGGAAAATGCCGGGTACGTACGAAGAGAAGTTCGCAAACCTCCGCGTGGCATACGGCTACATGGCGTGCCATCCGGGCAAGAAGCTTCTGTTCATGGGACAGGATATGGCGCAGCTCTCGGAGTGGAGCGAGGAGAAGAGCCTCGAGTGGCATCTGCTCACGGACGAGGTTGAGGGCGATCCGCTCGGAACGCTGAACGCGAAGATGAACGCGATGGTAAGCGACCTCAATGCGCTGTACAATTCGCATCCGGCGCTCTACAAGCTGGACCAGGATCCGGACGGCTTCGAATGGATGAGCTGCCTCGACGCCGATCACAGTATCGTGACGTTCGTGCGCAAGACCGAGAAGCCCGAGGAATCGCTCTTCGTCGTCTGCAACTTCACCCCCGTGGTGTACGAGAAGCAGACGGTCGGCGTTCCTTTTGCCGGCAAATACAAAGAGATCTTTTCGAGCGATGCGGTATGCTACGGCGGCAGCGGTCACGTGAACGCGCGCCTGAAGCAGTCGAAGGAGGAGCGCGCCGACGGACGCGAGAACTCCATTCAGATCACGATTCCGCCGCTCGGCTGCGCAATCTTTACATGCACGCCGATTCGTAAGGAGAAATAAAACTCATGAAAGAGTTTATAGAAGCATTGTACAAAGGGGATTTTCCGATCGCGCTGACGATCTTTGCGTCTGTCGCGCTGCGCGTTGTGGCTGCCTTTCTGCTGTGGTGGATCGGGCGCAAGCTGATCCGCTATCTCGCAAGACTGGTGGAGCGCGGGCTTGCGGCGAGACAGGAGAAGGGACTTGACAGCGGACTTGCGAAGTTCCTGCTTTCCCTCTTCAGGGTCGGATTGTACGCAGTGCTCTTCGCGATCATATTTGAGCTGCTTGGATTCCCGATCACGTCGATCGCTGCCATCCTCGGCTCCGCCGGCCTGGCGATCGGTCTGGCGCTGCAGGGAAGCCTGTCGAATTTTGCGGGCGGGGTACTGATCCTCCTGACACGGCCGTTCCGCGTCGGCGATTACATCGTCGCGTCGGGGCTCGAGGGAACCGTGAAGGACATCGGGATCTGCTACACAAGACTTCTGACGACGGACAACCGCACGGTTGTCATGCCGAACGGAAGCCTGGCCAACTCGAACCTGATCAACGTTTCGGCGGAACCGGTGCGTCGTGTGGACATCACGGTGCCGATCTCGTACGACGACGATATCCGCGGCGTTCGCGTGATGCTCTTTGACCTCGCGGATGCGGAGGAGCGGATCCTTGCGGATCGCCAGGTTGAGGTCTATGTGAAGGAGTTCGGCGAGAATTCCGTCAACATGATCTTCCGGACCTGGGTGAAGAAGGAAGATTACTGGCCGGTTTATTTTTCGCTGATGGAAGCGATCCGGTACGCGATGAAGGAGCGCGGATTTACGATCCCGTTCCCGCAGCTGGATGTCACGCTTGCGAACGCCGGAAGCGAAAAGAAGTAATTGCGGAAAATGTTAGTTTTTGGGGATGTAGGATAATACAAAACAGAGGTGTGATACGATGAGTGAGAAACTGACCGACATTTTCGGAATGGACGCGTTCAATGAGACCGTGATGCAGGAACGTCTGCCGAAGGAGACTTTCCAGGCGTGGAAGAACGCCATGGAGCGCTCCGAGCAGCTTGACCGCGACGTCGCGCAGGTGATCGCCGGATGCATGAAGGACTGGGCGATCGAGCACGGCGCTACGCATTATACGCACTGGTTCCAGCCCCTCACGGGCGTGACCGCGGAAAAACATGACTCGTTCATCACTCCGGCGCCGGGCGGAAAGGCCATCATGGAGTTCTCCGGCAAGGAGCTCATCAAGGGCGAGCCGGACGCTTCCTCGTTCCCGAACGGCGGTCTGCGCGCTACGTTTGAGGCGCGAGGCTACACGGCGTGGGACTTCACTTCGCCTGCATTCCTGCGTGAGGACGCCTCGGGTGTGACGCTGTGCATCCCGACGGCATTCTGCTCCTACACGGGCGATGCGCTCGATATGAAGACACCGCTTCTCCGCTCGATGGAGGCAATCAACAAGCAGGCGCTGCGTGTGCTGAAACTGTTCGGACACGACGACGTGAAGCGCGTGGATTGTTCGGTCGGCGCGGAGCAGGAGTATTTCCTGATCGACCATGAGAATTACATGAAGCGCGAGGACCTGATCTTCACGGGACGCACGCTTTTCGGCGCGAAGCCTCCGAAGGGACAGGAGATGGACGACCACTACTTCGGAATCCTGAAGGAGCGCGTCGGCGCATTCATGAAGGAGCTCAACCGCGAGCTTTGGAAAATGGGTATCTATGCGAAGACGCAGCACAACGAGGCCGCGCCTGCGCAGCATGAGCTCGCGCCTTTCTATACGACCGTCAATATCTCGACGGACCACAACCAGCTGACCATGGAGTGCATGAAGAAGGTTGCAAAGCGCCACGGTCTGGAGTGCCTGCTGCACGAGAAGCCGTTCGCGGGTGTCAACGGCTCGGGCAAGCACAACAACTGGTCGCTCGTGACGGACACTGGCAAGAACCTGCTGAATCCCGGCAAGACGCCGAATGAGAATATTCAGTTCCTTTTGTTCCTCACGGCGGTTTTGGAGGCGGTTGACAACCATGCGGATCTGCTTCGCCTCTCGGCGGCCAATCCCGGAAATGACCATCGTCTCGGTGCCAACGAGGCTCCGCCGGCGATCATCTCGGTGTTCCTCGGCGAGCAGCTTGACGACGTTGTCACGCAGCTGGTGGAGACCGGCGAGGCAAAGCGCCTGAAGAAGGAGGGACGTCTCTACACGGGCGTTTCCACGCTTCCTTCGATCGGACGCGATGCGACCGACCGCAACCGCACGTCGCCGTTCGCATTTACCGGAAACAAGTTCGAGTTCCGCTCCGTCGGTTCCTCGATGTCCATCGCGGACGCGAACACGACGATCAATACGATCGTAGCGGAGACGCTCGAGCGTTTTGCGGACATTCTGGAGAATGCTTCGGATTTCGAGCAGGCGGTTCACGACCTGATCAAGACCTCGCTTGCGGAGCATGAGCGCGTTATCTTCAACGGCAACGGTTACTCGAAGGAATGGGTGGAGGAAGCGGAGCGCCGCGGACTTCCGAACCTTCGCTCGATGGTCGACGCGATCCCTGCGCTCACGACCGAGAAAGCGATCAAGATGTTCGGTCATCAGGGCGTATTTTCCGAGACCGAGCTTCGCAGCCGAGCGGAGATCGACTATGAGATCTACGCCAAGGCGATCAACATTGAGGCTCGCACCATGATCTCCATGGCGAGCTGCAAATACATCCCCGCCGTCATTCGCTTCTCGACGCGTCTGGCGGATTCCATCAACAACGTGACGCGCGCGGTTCCCGAGGCGGACACGAGCGTGCAGATCGAGCTTCTGATGGACACCTCGAAGCTGCTTCGCGAGGCTCAGGACGCACTGAACCTTCTGAAGGAGCTCGACGAGGAGGCCGTTCACATGGCACCCGGCTGCGAGATGGCACGGTTCTTCCGCGAGAAGGTTGTGCCCGCAATGGATGCTCTTCGCGCACCGATTGATCGCCTCGAGATGATCGTCGACCGCGATTTGTGGCCGGTTCCGACTTACTCAGAAATGTTATTTGAGATCTAATCAAAAGAATTCAGCTGAGCGAACAAACCGCCCCGCACGAAATAGAAAACGACAGGAGACACACCAATGATACAGGCAAGTAACATCACGCTGCGCATCGGAAAGAAGGCGCTGTTTGAGGATGTGAACATCAAATTTACCGAGGGAAACTGCTACGGCATCATCGGCGCTAACGGCGCCGGCAAGTCGACGTTTCTCAAGATTCTGAACGGACAGCTGGAGCCGACGAAGGGCGATGTCATCATCACCCAGGGACAGCGTCTCTCGTTCCTGCAGCAGGACCACTTCAAGTACGATGCTTACAACGTGCTTGACACGGTCATCATGGGCAACAAGCGCCTTTATGACATCATGCAGGAGAAGGACGCCATCTACGCAAAGGAGGACTTCACCGAGGAGGACGGCATCCGCGCGAGCGAGTTGGAAAATGAGTTCGCCGAGATGAACGGCTGGGAGGCGGAGTCCGACGCTGCAACGCTTCTGAACGGCCTCGGAATCGAGACCGGCATGCATTACATGCAGATGAGCGAGCTGAACGGCAGCGACAAGGTCAAGGTTCTGCTTGCACAGGCGCTGTTCGGCAACCCCGACATTTTGCTCCTCGATGAGCCTACGAACCACCTCGACCTCGCGGCGATCCAGTGGCTTGAGGAGTTCCTCATCAATTTCGACAACACGGTCATCGTGGTTTCCCACGACCGTTATTTCCTGAACAAGGTCTGCACGCACATCGCCGACATCGACTACTCGAAGATTCAGCTGTACGCCGGAAACTACGACTTCTGGTACGAGTCGAGCCAGTTGATGATCAAGCAGATGAAGGAGGCAAACCGCAAGAAGGAAGAGAAGATCAAGGAGCTGCAGGAATTCATTCAGCGCTTCTCGGCAAATGCTTCCAAGTCCAAGCAGGCGACGTCCCGCAAGCGCGCGCTCGAAAAGATCGAGCTCGACGATATCCGCCCGTCGTCCCGCAAATATCCTTACATTGATTTCCGCCCGAACCGTGAGATCGGCAATGAGGTTCTCACCGTTGATCACCTTTCGAAGACGATCGACGGCGTGAAGGTTCTCGACGACATCTCCTTTGTGCTCGGTCGCGAGGACAAGGTTGCCTTCGTCGGTGCCAACACGATGGCAAGCACGGTTCTGTTTAAGATTCTCGCGGGTGAGATGGAGCCCGACGAGGGAAGCTTCAAATGGGGCGTCACCACGACGCAGGCTTATTTTCCGAAGGACAACACGGAACTGTTCAAGGGCAGCGAGACAATCGTCGATTTCCTGATGCCTTTCTCGCCCGAGAAGGACGTGACGTATGTGCGCGGCTTCCTGGGACGTATGCTCTTCGCGGGAGACGACGGCGTGAAGCCGGTTAACGTTCTCTCCGGCGGTGAGCGCGTGCGCGTGCTTCTTTCGAAAATGATGATCATGGGCGCGAACGTGCTGATCCTCGACGAGCCCACAAACCATTTGGACATGGAGTCCATCACGGCACTCAACAACGGATTGATGAAGTTCACGGGCGTGGTTTTGTTCACGTCCCAGGACCACCAGTTCATCCAGACCGTCGGCAACCGTATCATGGAGATCCTGCCGGACGGCACGCTGATCGACAAGGTGTCGACGTACGACGAGTACCTCGAGAGCGACGAGATGGCTGTGAAGCGTCAGAAACTTGTGGTCAACGCGGAGGAGGACGACTGACGATCCGCGGAGGGAGAACCGCGGGGAGCGGACATCGTCCGATCTGTACTCAAAAGGGCGTAGCGTAATATGCGGAAAATGGGGTGATTCTCGTGAAAACGACGATCAATACAACAGAACGCAGAGCCGGCAGTTCGTATCCGCTCGGCGCGACGGTACAGGGAGCGTATGTCAATTTTGCGGTCCCGGTCCCGGGCGCGGAGGAGGTTGTGCTCCGGATCTACCGCGGAGCGGAGGAAACGCCTGCGGAGATTTACACTATGGGCGCAGAGGACCGGTTCGGTTCGGTCTTCAGCGTCAGCATTCGTCTGCCCGGCGAGACGCCGGAGGGCGGATGGCAGTACGATTATGAAACCAAGGGCGAGCGTTTCAACGATCCTTACGCGAAGCTGATCGCAGGGCGCGGCGAGTTCGGCCGCCGTCCGAGCGTAAAGGAGAGCAGGAAGGTGCGCGCGGTCGTCAGACCCGGCGGATTCCGCTGGGACGGAGAGACACGCCCGAACATCGCGATGAGCGACATGATCCTTTACAAACTGCATGTGCGCGGTTTCACGAAGGAGACGAGAAGCGCGTCGGCAGGAACGTACGCGGCGCTCGGAAACAAGGCAGAGTACCTGCGAGAGCTCGGCGTCAACGCCGTTTTGCTGATGCCGATCCTCGAATTTAACGAAACATACCGCGAAGGAGACCGCACGGAAGACGTGCCAAACTTCGTCTCTTCTAAGTTCTACCGCGGTAGTATGGCGCCGCTTGTCCCCGAGGACTTCACGGAGAAGCCCGAGGAGGGAAGAGTCAACTACTGGGGATACGCAAAGCACTATTTCTTCTTTGCGCCGAAGGCGTCGTACGCAAGCTCACCCGCGCAGGCGGACCTGGAGCTGCAGCGCGCGATCCGCAAACTTCACAACGCAGGGATCGAAGTGTTTCTTGAGTTCATGATCCCGCAGGACACGAACCGAAGCCTCGTTACGGAGGCGCTTCGCTTCTGGGTGCGCGAGTATCACATCGACGGCTTCCGCATCAACGCCGAGGGGATCGACACGACGATGGTTGCGACGGACCCGTACCTTGCGGGCGTCAAATTCCTGTGCGGCGACTGGGACACCGATCGCATTTACCGCATGACTGCCGAGCCGAAGACGCCGGCGCTCGCGCGGTTTGACGACTCGTTCCAGATCACGGCGAGAAGGTTTGTGAAGGGCGACGAGGGTATGGCACATGCATTTGCCGAATGTGTCGTGCGCTCCACGGCCGGTGCCGCGAGAGTCAATTACATCACCGATCACAACGGCTTCACGCTGGCCGACCTCTACATGTACGACGTCAAGCACAACGACGCGAACGGCGAGAGAGGACGCGACGGAAGCGATTACAATTACAGCTGGAACTGCGGAGCGGAGGGCGCCGACAAGCGCCGGAAGATCCGTGACCTGCGCCGGAAAATGCGCAAAAACGCGATGGCGGCGATGCTCTTCTCGCAGGGAACGCCGATGCTGCTCGCGGGCGATGAGTTCGGCAATTCGCAGGAAGGCAACAACAATGCATACAATCAGGACAATCCGATCGGCTGGGTAAACTGGTCGCAGGCGAAGAAAGAGGCTGATTTTACGGCGTTTGTGCGCGAGGCGATCGCTCTGCGCAAGGCGCATCCGGTGCTTCACAACCCGGCGCCTCTCCGCGGAACGGACTACCTTTCGTGCGGTGCCCCGGACGTTTCCGTCCACGGGCGCGACGCGTGGCGCGAGGACAACAGCCCGTACAACCGCTGCGTGGGAATACTGCTCAGCGGGGATTTTGCGGCGGTTGGAAACGACCGGCGGGACGATTCGTTCTATCTGATCTTCAATATGTATTGGGAAGAGCAGACATTTGCCGTACCGGTACTTCCGGGCAGGGAGGACTTTGTGGTCGCACTGTCCACGGACGCGGCGGTCGGGAAGGGAACGCGCGTCGGCGATACGATCACCGTTCCGGCGAGAACGATCGTCATTCTGCAGAGTGCTGCGGCGGCGCGCAAGGAGCGCCGCGTGACACGGCGGAAAAACAATGACAAGGGGGAACCGATTCTTTGACTACCTTGATGCTGAAATTGATTCTGGTCGTCACGATGACTCTGGACCACGTGGCTGTTATATTTCTTCCGAGAACGAGTGAGCTGTACCGCTGGTTCCGCATGTTCGGACGCCCGGCGCTTCCGATCGCATGCTTCCTTCTCGCGGAGGGCTTCGTGAAGACGGCTTCGCGCAAGAAGTATCTCGTCCGCATGGCCGTGACGGCGGTTGTTGCCGAATTGTTCTGGATATTCCTGTGGGTCCGCCAGCGCATCGAGGCGATCGAGCTCGTGCAGAAGGTTTACGAGGATGCGGGCGGAGATGCGGTCTGGAAGATCGGCGAGCAGGACGGCCTGTCGCGATGGTACGAGACCGTGGATGCCGTTACGAAAAATGAGTACACCGGTTGGATCGTTCCGATGTTCAACGTGTTGTTCACGTTGACGCTGTGTATTCTGATGCTCATGGGCCTTTGCAAGATCCGGCAGCTGTTCAACGGCATGGAGCCGGGGAAAATGTTCCACAACTTCGGATATCTGCTCTCGATGGGCGCCGTGATCTACGCGACGCTGTTTGTGTGCCTCCTCATCGGCACGGACTATCCGGTGCTGGCGCCGATCATGGTGGCGGCCGCGTACATTTTCCGGGGAGAGAAGGTCACGATATTGATCATCTACGGACTGGGATCGCTGCTCTCGGGAACGCAGGAGATCCTTTACGCCGCGGCGATGCTGTTCGGTGTGTTTGCGCTGTATTTCTACAACGGCGAGCTCGGGTACGACAAGAAGACGAAGCCGTGGGTTCGCATCGCATTTTACGCATATTATCCGTTGCATCTGGCCATATTGGTGGAGGCGCGGTACTTCGACGTGATTTTTGATTCGTTCCGCGGTATCAGCGGCTGAGACAGGGAAGGAATGGACCATGACGCGGTGGTATCTTGCACCGATGGAGGAAGTCACGGGTGATATCTTCCGTCAGGTGATCGCAAAGCATTTCGGAGGGGTGGACCGGTATTTCACCCCTTTTTTGTCGCCGGTGACAAGCTCTTCGCTGAAGACCCGGCAGGGCAGGGAGATCGATCCCGGACACAACGCAGGACTTCCGGTTGTGCCGCAGGTACTCACAAACGACGCGGACGCGGCGGCGGACATGTTTGCGCTGCTGGCGGACTACGGTTATCGCGAGGTGAATTTAAACTTCGGATGCCCGTCCGGAACGGTTGTGAAGAAGGGGCGCGGCAGCGGGTTCCTGCGCGATCCGGAGGGGATGGAGCGCTTCTTTGACCGGCTGTTTTCGAAGGACCTTCCGGTGACGGTCTCGGTGAAGACGCGCGTCGGATTTGCCGACGCGGCGGAGTGGCCGCGCATTCTTGAGGTGTACAACCGGTGTCCGCTCACGGAGCTGATCATCCACGCCCGCGTGCGCGAGGACTGGTACGAAAATGTGCCCCATATGGAGACAATCGCATACGCGCTCTCGGAGGCCAAGGCGCCGGTCGTTTACAACGGCGACATCCGTTCGAAGGAGGACTGCGACAGGCTTCTTTCGGAGTATCCCGGCCTCGCCGGAGTCATGGTGGGGCGCGGTGCGGTGACCAACCCGGGAATCTTCCGCGAACTCTCGGGAGGCGCGGCGATGAGCTCTGCGGAGCTTAAGGCATTTCACGACGATCTGTACGCGGCGTACGTCGAGCGCTTCGGCGCGAAGGACACGCTGTTCAAGATGAAGGAGGTCTGGGGATACCTCGGAGACCGTTACCCCGACGCCGACCGGGCGAAAAAAGCGATACGAAAGTGTCGAAGCGAGAGCGAATATCTCGCAGCGGCATCGCAATTGTTAGCACTCTGATAAATTGAGTGCTAATTTTTTATTGACAAAGCAAAAACCACGGAGTATACTTGGTTTTGTGCAAAAAGAAACAGCGCCCGCGCGCCCGGCGCGGACGGAACGGAGGCATATCATGGCGAAAGAACAGGGCAATCTGTCCATCAATTCGGAAAATATATTCCCCATTATCAAGAAGTGGCTTTACTCGGACCACGACATTTTCCTTCGCGAGCTCGTGTCGAACGGCTGCGACGCGATCACGAAGCTCAAGAAGCTTGCGCTGATCGGCGAGGCGGAGATCGCGGACGACAACGAGTGGAAGATCATCGTCCGCTCGAATCCCGAGGAGAAGACGCTCACGTTCATCGACAACGGTATCGGTATGACCGCTGACGAGGTGAAAGAGTACATCAACCAGATCGCATTTTCCGGTGCGACCGACTTCCTTGCCAAGTATAAGGACAAGGCGAGCGAGGATCAGATCATCGGACATTTCGGTCTCGGTTTCTACAGTGCGTTCATGGTAGCGCACAGGGTTACGATCGACACCCTCTCGTACAAGGACGGCGCAGCAGCCGTGCACTGGGAGTCCGAGGAGGGCATGAACTATGAGATGAGCGAGTCCGACCGCACAGAGCGCGGCACGGAGATCACGCTCTACCTGAACGAGGACAGCTACGAGTTCTCGAACGAGTACCGCGTGAAGGAAGTTCTCGGCAAATACTGCTCGTTCATGCCGGTTCCGATCTTCTTCGAAGACGCGACGAAACCTGCTCCCGCGGAGGAGCCCGAGGTGATCGACGCCGAGGTTGACAAGGACGGCAAGGCGCACGAGGCGGGCGACGAGAAGGATGCCGCCGACGGCGAGGCGAAGGAAGAAAAGAAAGAGAAGAAGGGCCCGAAGCCCATCAACGAGACGTTCCCGCTGTTCCTGCATTCGCCTTCCGAGTGCAAGGAAGAGGAGTACAAGGACTTCTACCGCACGACGTTCCATGACTACAAGGAGCCTCTGTTCTGGATCCACCTGAACATGGACTACCCGTTCAACCTGAAGGGCATTCTGTATTTTCCGAAGATCAACACGGAGTACGACAGCCTCGACGGAACGATCAAACTATACAACAACCAGGTCTTCATCGCGGACAACATCAAAGAGGTAATTCCGGAGTTCCTGATGCTCCTCAAGGGCGTCATCGACTGCCCGGACATCCCGCTGAACGTATCGAGAAGTGCGCTGCAGAACGACGGCTTTGTGAAGAAGATCAGCGACTACATCGCGAAGAAAGTTGCGGACAAGCTCGCCGGCATGTACAAGACCGACCGCGAGAATTACGAAAAATGCTGGGATGACATCTGCCCGTTCATCAAGTACGGCTGCCTGAAGGACGCGAAGTTCCGCGAGAAGATGAAGGACTTCCTCATCTACAAGAACCTTGACGGCAAGTACATCACGCTTCCGGAGTATGTAGAGGCTGCGAAGGGCGCGAAGGCAGACGACGCAAAGGCAGACGACACTGCAGCGAAGGCTGAGGACGCCGCTGCGGATACCGCGGAAAATGCGGCCGACGCCAAGACCGACGACGCGAAGGAGCCTGAGAAGACCGTCGTTTACTATGTGACCGACGAGAAGCAGCAGAGCCAGTACATCAATATGTTCCGCGAGAACGGCGTCGACGCGATCATCATGACGCACCGGATCGACCAGCCGTTCATCCAGCAGATGGAGCAGGACAACGACAACGTGACGTTCCGCCGCATCGATGCGGACGTGACCGACACGCTCAAGGACGAGTCGGACGCTGAGGAGCTGAAGGCGCTGACCGAGAAGCTCACGGCGACCTTCCGCAAGCTGCTGGACAACAGCGAGCTCGACATCAAGGTTGAGAAACTTAAGAACACGCAGGTTCCTGCGATGATCACGCTGTCCGAGGAGACGCGCCGCATGCAGGATATGATGGCGATGTACGGCATGGCACAGACCGGAATGACGGACGATTCGACGCTCGT
The DNA here is from genome assembly GCA_017561985.1 of Lachnospiraceae bacterium. Next base: position 68,835 of record JAFZAZ010000003.1, on the reverse strand, counting down.
GCTGAACGCAGCCAACCCGCTCGTGAAGTACGTGAGCGAGAACGCCGACGGCGAGAACACCGCACTTCTGTGTGCGCAGATCTACGACCTGGCACGCCTTGCGCAGAAGCCTTTGGAGCCCGCGGAGATGACCGCGTTCATGGAGCGCAGCGCGAAGCTCATGACAATGCTTGCAGGTCTGAAGAGCGAGTGATCGACGACAAATACCGGAGAAGGCATTTTACGAGGGAGCATCCGAAAGGGTGCTCCTTTTTGCAACTCCACGTTGAGAAAACGAGCATTCGTTGCAAAATGAGGCAAAATGAACGGTAAATTATATTGACACTACTGCAAGCCGGTGATATACTGAATAAAATCCATTATTGGGGGTGCACTATGAGAAAGGTAAAACTGATTGTATTGGCGGTGCTCGTAATGGCGATGCTTGCCGCCTGCGGAAAAGACACAAAGGACGGCGACAAGAAACCGGAAGTGACCGCGACGCCGACGCCTGCGGAATCGAAGGACGGGACTCCGACTCCGACGCCGACGGAAGAGCCCGCAGTGCTCACGGGAACGCCGTTTGAGAGACTCATCACGGCGGCGCACAATGCATTTGCCGACGGAAATTATTCGTTCAGCGCTACGGTGACGGCGAAGCAGCCGACGGAAACAGAGCCGACGACGCAGGCCAACAACTACCGCTTCATCAAGTGCGATGACGGCGAGCTTGCGTTCAAGGAGAGCATCTACGAGGACGGCACGAAGCAGCACGAGTACGCGTTCCTTCATCCGAACGGCGGTGTCCACCTTTACACCTGGTGGGGCGACAGCAAGATGAATTACGAGTATGTTCCGATCAGCAAGGAGGACGCGGGCTACATGTATGCGTTCGTCTACGGTCTGCATGAGCCCGGCGATGAGGCGTTCCATGCGTTCGTGCACATGTGCGCGGAGATCTTCCCGGATTGGCCGAAGACGCTGATTCCGGAAAATGCATCTCTGTCGACGCTGCTTGCTCCGTTCGGAAGTACGGAGTTTCTCGAGAAGACGTTCGGTTATCATCAGAACGAAGACGGTTCGGATGTTTTCCTCATCCGCAGGGAGATGCTCGAGAAGCTTTTCAAATCGCTTGAGACCGGATTCCCCGGACTTCTGTATTATTACGGAGACAATGCTCTTTCCAGAATTGAACAGTGCGGTGATATAGAGATTACCGTGAGTTACGACGGCGCGATGCTTCAGGAGATCGCGATGCGCTTCGAGCTCGCGGACGGTACGAAGGCGGAGCAGAAGTACACGGTGTCCAACATCGGTACGACCCAGATCAACCTTCCGGCCGCGGCGAAGGAGAAATTCGAGAAGATGAAGTTCGAGCCCGGCAACGAGGAGGAACCGAGCAACTGGGCTTCCTGGCTGAAGCAGTACCAGCAGGATGCGCTCGCCGGCCGTGTGGATCAGGACGTGAAGACGGTCAACGATCTGCTGCAGACCATTTGGGATTGCGTGCAGGATGAGACGATCAACAACGAGCTCAAGGAGATCGTGGCGAAGGAGAAGGACCGCGAGCTGATCATTTACTACTCGGAAGGCTCGAATTACGACAAGACCGGCGTTCCGTCGATCGACGCGAAACTGAAGGAAAAATTCGGCAACGCCAAAATCAAGATGGAGTCCGTCATGTGGGTTCCGCTGTCGCTGCAGATCTATTTTATCCCCGACGGACCGGACGGTACGGTACAGATGTATTTTGATCTCAACTAGGTTTTGATTCCTTGAAAAAGGAATGTTTCAGAATTGATTTTCGCTTGCTGAAAAAAGTGATATTTTCCGCTTGACATTTCTATGTTCTTGTTGCATAATATCAAAGCACGCGAAAATTCGAGGCGTGGCTCAGTTTGGTAGAGCGCTGCGTTCGGGACGCAGAGGTCGTGGGTTCGAATCCCGTCGCCTCGATTATCTTTCGGGGATGTTTTCCGGGAGAAGCGCATATGCGCATGCTGGAATAGCTCAGCCGGTAGAGCACTTCACTCGTAATGAAGGGGTCGTCAGTTCGAATCTGATTTCCAGCTTTTTTTCGTTTTGAAACTTCGGACGGAACCGCTCGGAGCGACAAGGCGCAAGTTCGAGGCGTGGCTCAGTTTGGTAGAGCACCGTGTTAGGGACGCGGGGGTCGCGTGTTCAAGTCACGTCGCCTCGATTTTTACCCTATCTCCATCCGGAGGTAGGGTCTTTTTGTTTTCCTGGTGTTTTGTGGAAGGAGAAGGTTATGAAAATCGCTTTGATCATCACGGTTTTGATTGCCATCACGGCGCTGATCGCGACGGCTACATTTTTCGAGCGCTGGCGCGCTGCGCAGACGCTTTTGTCGAAAAAGTCGAAGGCGCTTGCGGAGACCGAGGGCAAGCTGCGCCGGGCTGAGGATTTCGGCCGCGACGCGGCACAGGAGCGCGACCGCCTGCGCGAACAGACGGCGGAGCTCAGCGCAAAATGCGACAGGGTCAGCCGCATGGCTTACTACGACGCCAACACGGATCTGCCGAACCGCCAGAAACTTGCGGACGAGTTCCGCGAGGCAATGAAGCTGCACCGCGAGGGCGAGGACATCGGCTTCGTCATTTTTGAGTTTCACAGCAGAGAGGCGAGCGCGGTGTCGCTGCTCGGAAGGAACAACGCGGAGATGCGGCAGGAGATCCTGCAGCGCCTCAAAAACGCGCTCAACACCGAGGACGATCTGCTGGTGAGTCTCTCGGAGGACGCATTTGCCGTATTGACCAGGAGGATCGCACACCGCAAGGATTACGAGGGCAAGATCGACAAGCTGTTCAAGCTGTTGACGCTCCCCGTGATGAGCAACGGCGCGGAGGTCTTGCCGATCGTCTACGGTGCGGTCGTGCTTGCGCCCGAACACGGCGACACGATGCAGCTTCTTGATATGAATCTGGGACTTGCTCTGCGCGAGGCACAGGAGTCTCCGGAGAGCCGGTATTGCTTCTATACCGAGGCGCTCGCCTCGGAGACGATGGAGCGGATGGCGCGCCGCGCGATGGTTGCGGACGCTGTGCGCGCGGGCCGTGTGGAGTACCCGGTCACGCCGCGCGTGGAGGCTGCTTCCGGTCGGATCATCCAGCTTGTGATCACGCCTGCGCTCACGACGGCGGAGGGCGTGCTCTCGGGCCGTGAACTGCTTCGCCAGATCTCGGACAGCGGTTACGCCGCGGTCGTGTACGACGCGATGGTGCGCCGCGTTCTGAACGGCCTTCGCCATTGTGCGGAGGAGGGGACGGAAGGGATTACCTTCGTGATCCCCGTGACGGAGCGGATGTTTGCGGACAGCGAGCTCACCAAGACCACGTACGACATCCTTCAGGATCTTTCGTACGATGCGAGAAATGTGATCCTTGAGATCCCGGATCAGGTGCTTCAGCGCAACCCCGAGGAGGCGGCCGAGAGAATGCGCCGTCTTGCGAACTTCGGCATCCGTTTTGCGGTTGTCACCGACGGCCTTCCGGAGTGTGCGGCATCGATCCTCACCAGACTTCCGGTCGATCTCTGGGTTCTCTCCGACGCTGTCGGAGCGGACGCTGCGGGCACGGAGCCCGGTAATGCGATCGCGGTTTTGGTGCAGGCTGCGCATGCGGTCGGAGTCGGGCTTGCGATCTCCGGCGTGGGAAGCGAGAAGGCGGAGCGCGCTGCTGTTGCCTGCGGTGCGGATGTCCTTCAGGGAAGCCGCTACGGCGACGCGATGAGCGACGCTCTTGCGGCACGTCTGCTCTCAGCGATGCGATGAGAAAACCGCCTCATACGCGGCTTCATGAAAGAACCGGAGGCGCCTCACAAAGCGGGACGGCGAAACTTGTGCAAAACAACCGAATACAGCGACTTTAAAGGCAATCAGACCCCGGAAAATGCTGCATTTTCCACAAAACCGGACGGTTTGATTCTCGGCCCGGAAAGGCCTGATCTGCTTGCCTCGAAAAGAGCGTTCATGCTACAATAATGTTGTCGGGAAACCGGCAACATTTTTTATCCCCAATGCGCGCATGGCAGGAGAGTGAAACATCAGAAAGGACCCGATCACATCGGGGTGTATTTGCCATGAAAACATTTCAAACATTTTGCTCGGATATCGCGGAGCAGGTGCGGGAGCATTTAGGGGAAGGGTACGAGGTTCGCCTGAGGAGCGTCCGGAAGAACAACAACGTGACGCTGGAGGGGCTGATGATCCGGTGCGGAGACCGGAACGTTGTGCCGACGATCTATCTGGATCCGTATTATGAGCAGTACCGGGAGGGGAGGATCGAGGAACACATCCTCGAGGACATTCTGAAACTGTACGAGGACAGCAGGGAGCCGTGGAAGACGGAGCCGTCCTTCGATTTTGAGTCGATTCGGGAGAAGGTGTTCTTCCGGCTGATGAATCTGCAGAGAAACCGGGAGGAGCTCGCCGCGATGCCGCACATCGAGATCGGCGACCTTGCCGTCGGCTTTCAATGGAGCGTGGACACGGACGACTGTCGCGTCGGAACGGTGCGGATCACCGACGAGCAGGCGGACATGTGGGGAGTGACGACCGAGGAACTTACCGACCTTGCGATCAAAAATGCGGAGCGGAGCGCTCCGCCGGTGCTGCGAAGCATCGAGGACGTTCTTCTCGAGATTCTTGACAACGGAGAGCTTCCGTTTGGTTCGGAGGAAAATGAGGAGAAGGCCCGGCTGAAGGAGACGCTTTCGAACGAGGAGAGCCGCCGGGAGTTTCCGATGTACGTACTCACGAACGGCAACTCGAACATGGGAGCCGCGGCGCTTCTTGCGCTGCCGTTTCTGGAGCGGTTCCGCGAGAAGCTCGGGGAGGACTTCTGGATCCTTCCGTCGAGCATCCACGAGGTGATTCTGATTCCGGTCTCGAAGGCGAACGATCGGAGGAAGCTCTCGGACATGGTTCGCGAGATCAATGAGACGCAGGTGCCGTTACAGGAGTTCCTATCGGACGAGGTGTACTGCTACAGCGAGTTCGAGAACCTGATGCCGGAGGACTTCCGCGAGAAGCTGCTTGCGGCCGGGTGAAGGACGAGTCGAAAGAAACTTCCGTACCGAAAAAACAAAAAAGGCAGGAGAGCAATGCGTTCTCCTGCCTTGTTCATTATGCGCCTGAAGGGATTCGAACCCCCGACCATTGGCTTCGGAAGCCACTACTCTATCCACTGAGCTACAAGCGCCGACAACGACATATAATAGCACAGTTTCCCGGCAAAGTAAAGTGGTCCCCGGAGAAAAATCGGCGGTGTGAGAGGCTGTCAGCCGATGATCTCGTAGCGGTCTACATGAGAGTTTTCGCTGATTTCGATCCCTTCGGTGTACGACACGTAACCGATCTTGCAGTTGTCGCCGATCTTGACGATCCGGCCCGTCACAGAGGCTGCGGTGACGTTCTCGAGATAGATTTCATCGCCCTCGATGCTGTTGGTAACGTTGAAGGTGTAACCGGCGGCGTGACCGAACAGTTTGGAGAAGAAGCCGACGGCGCTGGTGCCGCGCTTGATGGTGATGGAGCTCCCGCCGATGCAGTCGGCGTAGCAGTCGCCGCCGATCTCGACGTCGAGCGTCTCCGCGTTGATGAGACCGTGGCATGTGACAGCGCCGCGGATGCGGGCATTTTCCGCAGAGATGTTGCCCTCGGAGCGGAGAGAACCGCCGACTCTCAGCTCACCGCATTGAAGGGAGCCGAATTTTGCCGAGCCGCTGCAGGAGCACTCGCCATGGATGCCGGCGTTTCCCCCGACGGTAACGGAACCGCTCGCGGAGAAGCTCTCGGCAGTGAGATCTTCGTCAACATGGCCGCTTCCGCCTGCGTGGAACGACTCGCGGCAGGTCAGGCCGCCGTGCACATGGCCGCTTCCGGCGATCGAAAAGCTGTCGCAGATCGCGGAGCCGTTGATTCTGCCGCTGCCGCTGATGCGGATGTCCCCGTTGTAATCCGCGCCCGGAAGGCTTCCGCTTCCGGCAATACTGTAATTCTGCTTCTTGTCACTCATTGTGAGATTCCTCCCTTGATAATGGAAATAATAGTTTGCGTGATGTCACGTTCGGCACCGCCCGGATCGGTTGCGATGATGCGGCGTATGTCCGCAAGGCGGTACGTGTGGCTGCCGTAGGTCGTTTCCACGGCAAACGCCTCGTTGTGCTGACTCTCCCCCGAGAGCCGGGCTGCCAGTTCATCCAGAAGGACATCTTCCTTTGTTCCGAGGATGAGCTCCACGCGCTCACAGATCAAATCCTCCGGAAAATACGTTTCCTGCCCGGTCACGGTCGCCTTCCGCAGGAACCACTCGTCCGGGATCAATCCCTTCCGCTTCCAGCGGTACAGCGAGCCGTAGGAGATACCGTAGCGCGCGAGAAGCGCTTTTTTGGAAATAAGGTTTTGTTCCTGATCCAAATCGGTTCACCTCCGTAATCGTAGTGCGTAACATTGTTCCGTAACACTGTTACAACGCAAGTATAGCGTAACACTGTTACAATGTCAATACCGTTTTTTTACATTTTTCGCAAAAAATTCCATAAAGAACGATTTCCACCGCGTATCTAGGGTATAATACGAATGAACTTCGCTTGTGCGGAGGGATGGAGGAATTATGAGAAAACAGAGAAAGAGACTGCTTGCATTGCTTGTTGCGCTGGTGATCGCATGTACCGCATGCGGAAGTTCGGCGATGGACGGCGTGACAGAGCTTACGGGGTCGTCCGACGGAACGCCGGAGCTCCGCGAGATGGATGATACGATGCGCAGCGCGTACGCCGCATTTGCCTATAACCTGTTCGCAAAATGTGCGATCGGAGAGGACAAGTCCTGCCTGATCTCGCCGTATTCCGTGTACTCGGTGCTGTCGATGCTTGCAAATGGTGCGGGCGGAGACACGGCGGCGCAGATGAACGCGCTGCTCGGCCTGACCGATAATTCGCGCAACGCCTATCTGGCTGCATGGAAGAAACAGCTGACCGGCTCGGAGGGGACAGAGTTCACCGACTCGAACGCGATCTTTGTCAGGAAGGACCTCAGTAAGTCCGTGCGGAAAGACTTCCTTTCGGTGTGCGGCGACTACTACCGCGCGCAGGTATTTGCCGCGGAGATGAATGAGGACGCGCTCAACGCGATCAACGAGTGGGTTTCGGAACACACGAAGAAGAGGATTCCGAAGATCCTCGACAGACTCGACGGGAACACGGCCATGGTGCTTCTGAACGCGATCACGCTCGACGCCAAATGGTCCCTGCCGTTTGAGGAGTACAAGACGACCAAGGACACGTCTTTCTACCACGAGGACGGCACCGTGTCGAAGGTGGAGATGCTGCACGGCGATGCGGATTCGCTCTATTTGGAAAATGACTATCTCACGGGCTGTGTGAAGTCCTATGACAACGGCGAATACCGGTATATCGCGCTGCTTCCGAAGCAGGGCGTAAGCCTTGAGGATGTCGTGTCGAAGCTCTCGCCGGAGATGGTGGACGGGCTTCTTAAGAATGCGGAGAAAGCGAGCGTGCTTCTGAGCATCCCGAAGTACTCCTGCGAATACGAAAAGGAGCTGAACGAAGTGCTGAGCGAGCTCGGCATGGGAAATGCATTTACGAATGATGCCGACTTCAGCGGCCTGTTCGACGGAAGGATTGATGTGCATGTGGACGAGGTGATCCACAAGACGCAGCTCACACTTGACGCGGAGGGAACCACCGCGGCTGCGGCGACTGCGGTAGTGATGAAGCTCAGCATGGCGCTCGCCGGCAAGAGCATCAAACTGGATCGCCCGTTCGTTTATATGATCGTCGATCAGAACAATCTTCCGATGTTCATCGGAACGAACCGGTAGTAAGAACGGACGACAGCATTTTACGCATGATCCCGCAGGGCGGGAGAGAGGAAAGGATGATGACAATGATACATTGGAAAACCCGGAAGAAGAGATTGCTTGCACTTGTGTGCGCGCTTGTTTTGATCTTGGGATGCGCCGGCTGCAGCGATAAGAAGTCCGACGCGGGGAACGGCTCGAACGCGGAAAATAAAACGCCTTCGCCGACAATTCCCGTCACCGGAACGCCGACGCCCGAGCCCACCGCGGAGCCCACTGCGGCTCCGAACGGAAAGACGAAGGAGCTGACGACCTCGTCCGGCAAAGCGGCCGAGGGAAAGCCGATGGACGACGTGATGAAGAAGGCGTATGAAGCGTTTGCGTACAACCTGTTCCGTGAGACGGGCGACGGCAATCGAATGGTGTCACCGTTCTCAATCTACGCAGCGTTCGGCATGCTTGCGAACGGCGCCGACAACGAGACGCTTGCACAGATCAACAACGTGCTCGGACTGAAGGAGGATGAGCGCAATGCATACTTCGAGTACTGGACCGGAATGCTGACGAAGAAGCGCGAAAAAGGCCCGGAGTTCACCTGCGCGAACTCGGTGTGGATCCTCGATGAGATCGCAAAGTTTGTGCCGAAGACGTTCCTCGACAAGGTTTCCGATTCGTACCGCGCGGCAGTGTTCAGTTCACCTTTCGACGCGGCAGCGGTCACCGAGCTGAACCGGTGGGTCGAGGCCAACACAAAGGGAATGATCAAGAAGCTGATCGATAAGTTCCCTCCGGATCTCACGATGGTGCTCCTGAATGCGATCTCGTTTGAGGCGAACTGGGAAGTACAGTTTGAGGAGGACGGAATCCAAAAGAACTTCACGTTCACACGCGAGGACGGAACGAAGACCAAGGTTGACATGATGTTCGGCGAGGCGAACGGCATCTATCTCCACAACTCGCTGGCGACAGGTTTTATCAAGAATTACGAGGGCGGAGAGTTCAAGTATCTGGCACTCCTTCCGAACGAGGGCGTCACGGTCAAGCAGCTTGTCGCGTCGCTGGAGCCCGGAACGATCGCCGACCTTATCAAAGATGCATACCATGGCGAAGTGACGATCGGTATGCCGAAGTATGAGGCGGAGTACGAGTGCTCGCTCGTCAAGACGATGCAGGCACTCGGCATGAAGGACGTGTTTGAGATCGAGCGCGCGGATCTGACCAGAATGATCGACGTTCCGAATTCGAACTCGTACGTCGCAGAGGTGCTCCACAAGACGTTCATCAGCGTTGACGCCAAGGGTACGAAGGCGGCTGCGGCGACCGGCATCTTCGTGGCGACCGAGTCCGTGGCGATCGGCTACAACGTGACGCTGGACCGCCCGTTCGTATACATGATCCTCGACGCGAACAACCTTCCCATTTTCCTCGGAACGTACGAGTAAGGCGCTCGGAAAATGCGGAACGGCGCGGGGAGAGCGTGCGGCGAAACCGCGGAAAATAACCGAAAATTGCAATACGGCATCGGGCGGACGGAACGTGTCCCGCCCGATGTTTTTTCTTGCAAAAAAGGCGGTGTTGCAGTAATATGTATATATTCGAGTTATTGTGCTCTGACGGAGGAAAGACGATGCAAAAGTCGTGTCGGACAATTGCATATATACTGGCTGTTTCGGTGCTTGTCGCGGCGCTTCTGCTTCTCGCGGGATGCGGCAAGGACGAGCCTGTGAACGAGACCGTCACGCCGAGCGCGACACCGACTCCTACGGCCGGCGCGACCTATCCCGATGATGACGACACGGAGCCTGCGCTCCGGCCCGAGGCACAGGAGATATACCAATTGAAGACGCCGGCGCAGGGAGATATCTGCGCGGAGTTTGTCGTCGAGGGACACGGATCAATCTTCGTCAGACTGTTCCCGGAGGAAGCCGGGAAGGCGGTAGAGAATTTCAAGACGCTTGCCGGCGGCGGCAAATACGACGGTATCAAGATCAACCGCGTCGTCGAGGACTACATTGTGCAGGCCGGCGACAAGGAAGGCCTGGGCGTCAGCGGTGAGAGCATCTACGGGGGCGGTTTCGCCAACGAGATTTCGGAGAACCTGCGTCCGCTCCGCGGCGCTTTGTGCATGGCGAACCTGGGCGATCCCGGTTCCAACACGATCCAGTTCTTCTTCGTACAGACGAAGGCGGCAGTCGTGAGGGGACTTCGCGATCCGCTCGACAACCGGTTCCACATGACCCTCGAGGACTACCTCAAGGAGGCGTATGCAACGGAGCTGACGACGGAGGAGCTCGCCGTGTACGAGAAGTACGGCGGGGCGCCGTGGCTGTACGGACACAACACCGTGTTCGGGCAGATCTACGAGGGGTATGAGGTGCTGGATTCGCTGATGAGCGTGAAGGTGACGTCGAGACTGCGTCCGAATCCGCCGGTCACGATCACGCAGGTTCGGATCTTTCATTACGGCGAAAAATGATACGGCGTCACAGGCTGTTCCGCGCTTTTTCACAGAACTGACACGGAAGACTGGTATGCTGTAGATATATTGGGTGAGGGCGGAAATGATCCGCCGGAAGGTATGACCGCAGGGCGGTCGCGAAATGAGGTGACACATGGACGAAATTACAGTATTGGTGGTTGACGACGAGGCGAGAATGCGTAAGCTCGTGTGCGATTTCCTGCAGAAGCAGGGGTATCGTTCGCTGGAGGCTGAGGACGGTGAGCAGGCATGCGAGATCTTCTTCCGGGAGAGCAGGGTGGATCTTGTGATCCTGGATGTCATGATGCCGAAGATGGACGGATGGGCGGTATGCAAGGAGCTTCGCCAATACTCCAAGGTGCCGATCATCATGCTGACGGCGCGCGGAGAGGAGAGGGACGAGCTTCTCGGCTTCAAGCTTGGCGTGGACGAGTATGTGACCAAGCCGTTCAGCCCGAAGATCCTCATGGCCCGCGTGGACGCCATTTTGCGCCGTACAGGCCAGGACGGCGAGAGTCTCTCGGTCGGCGGCATCACGATCGACAAGACTGCACATATCGTGAAGATCGATGACAAGCCGATCGATCTGAGCGTCAAGGAGTTTGAGCTTCTGACATTTTTCGCAGAGAACAGAGGCGTGGCACTGTCGCGCGAGAAGATTCTCAACAACGTCTGGAATTACGATTATTACGGAGACGCCCGCACCATCGATACGCACGTAAAGAAGCTGCGCAGCAAGATGGGAGACAAGGGCGAGTACATCCGCACCATCTGGGGCATGGGTTATAAATTCGATCCGGAAGGCTGACGCCGGGAGGAACTATGAGAAAAGGATTGTCATTTCGGATCAAGATGCTGCTTGCCTTCGCTGCGCTGATCATTTTGTGCATCGTGGGCACGTGGATATTGTTTCGTATGCTCCTCGACCGGTTTGCCATCAAGCGAAAGGTGGAGGATCTCGAGGCATGCTACGAATCCCTGAACGAGCTGTTCCGCGACAAGGATTCGTTCAACGAAAATGACAAGCTCCGCATCGAGGTCAGCACCGGACAATACTATATGATCTTTCTGTACAACACGCAGACGCGTGTGACGTACACAAACTATAATTCGCAGGGAGAGCCCTGGTACCTCCGCGCAATGCTTCTGTACGGAAGTCACCGGGATTCCTCGCGAGGCGAATACGAGGTTCTCAAGGAACACGAGACGTACACGATCTACCAGACGACGATCCTGGAGCAGGATCGTTTCATCGACGGATCGGAGGACTTTGACCAGACGGCAAGTCTGTGCCTCGACGCCTACGGACGCCTGGAGAACGGCTTTGTGTTTCTCGTGCGCGCCAGCTACAAGCAGATGCTTGTCGACAACCGCGCGGTCACGGACATGCTTCTTCTGATCGGATGCGTGGTGCTCGGCATCGCGGTCGTCGTCGCCATCTTTTTCAGCCGCTCGGTTACGAAGCCGATCGCGCAGATGTCGGAGCTCTCGGAGCGCATGGCAAAGATGGATTTCGAGGCGCGCTGCGAGGTGAACAGCAAGGATGAGATCGGAGTCCTGGCGGACTCGCTGAACCGGTTGTCAGCGAAGCTGCAGGACACGGTCGGAGCGTTGAAAAACGCGAACAGCGAGCTGCAGCGAGATTTGGAACACCGGACCGAGATCGACGAGATGCGGTCGGAATTTATCGCAAACGTTTCGCATGAACTGAAGACGCCGATAGCCCTGATCCAGGGCTATGCGGAAGGTCTTTCGGAAAATATAAACGAAGACCCGGAGAGCCGCCGCTTCTACTGCGACGTCATCTCCGACGAGTCCGCGAAGATGAACCGGATGGTTCAGAAACTCATGACGCTGAACCAGCTGGAGTTCGGCGGTGAGAAGATCGAGTACTCGCGGTTTGATATCACGGGTGTTCTGACCGGAATACTCAATTCGACGGAAGTGCTCCGGACACAGAAGGAGATCAGGCTTCATTACCATGAGACCGAACCCGTGTTTGTCTGGGCGGACGAGTACATGATCGAGGAGGTCATCACAAATTATATCAGCAACGCGATGAACCATGCGGGACGCTCGAAGGAGATCGCGGTATCGATGCAGAAGATGGAGAAGCTTGTACGAGTCTCCGTTTACAATACCGGAGAGCCGATCCCCGAGGAGGAGCTCGACCGCATCTGGATCAAGTTCCACAAGGTGGACAAGGCCAGAAGCCGCGAGTACGGCGGAAGCGGTATCGGACTTTCCATCGTCAAGGCGATCATGGATCGTCACCATCAGAAATACGGTGCCGTCAACCACGAGAACGGCGTGGAATTCTGGTTTGAGTTAGAGCTTGCCGAGGAATCGGTAGAGAATTGATCGGAGGAAGCAAACTGACATGATAGCCATCATTGACTACGATGCGGGCAATATCCGCAGCGTGGAGAACGCCCTGAACCTGCTGGGACTTCCGAACGTCGTGACCGACGATCCGGCGGAGATCCGCAAGGCGGACAGGGTGATACTCCCGGGCGTCGGGGCATTTGGCGACGCCATGAAAAAACTGGAGGATCGCGGGCTGTGCGAAGTGATCCGCGAGGCAGCGGCGACGAAGCCGTTCCTGGGCATCTGCCTGGGGCTTCAGCTTCTGTTCGAGCGGAGCGAGGAGGCGCCCGGCGTCTCCGGACTTTCCATTCTCCCCGGCGAGATCGTGCGCATCCCCGAGGGCGGCGGACGGAAGATCCCGCACATCGGCTGGAACGACCTCACATTTGTCAAGGATTCAAAGCTTTTCCGCGGAATTCCGCAGGGGAGCTATGTATATTTCGTCCATTCGTACTACCTTCGCGCCGGAGAGGCGAGCGACGTTGCGGCGACGACGGAGTACGGTCCGGTCATACATGCGGCCGTGGAGCGAGGCAATCTGTTTGCCTGCCAGTTCCACCCGGAGAAGAGCGGCGACGTGGGAATGCAGATCCTGCGCAATTTTGCGGGCGTATAGGACACAGGGAATCGAAAGCATATAACGGGAGAGAGCGATGTTTACGAAGCGTATCATCCCTTGCCTCGACGTTCACAACGGACGGGTGGTCAAGGGTATCAATTTTGTGAATCTGCGCGACGCGGGCGACCCGGTCGAGGTAGGCAAGGCGTACGGCGCTGCAGGCGCGGACGAGCTTGTGTTTTTGGATATCACGGCGTCCTCGGACGCGCGCACGATCCGTAAGGAGATGGTCCGCCGCGTTGCGGAGCAGGTGTTCATCCCCTTCACGGTCGGCGGCGGTATCCGCACGGTGGATGACTTCCGCATGATTCTTCGCGAGGGCGCGGACAAGGTCGCGGTCAACTCGGCCGCCATCATGAACCCGACGCTGATCAGCGAGGCGGCAGAGAAATTCGGAAGCCAGTGCGTGGTTGTCGCCATCGATGCGAAGCGCATGCCGGACGGCACGTGGCACATTTTCAAAAACGGCGGCCGCGTCGACATGGGAATCGACGCGATCGAATGGGCAGGCAGAGCGCAGGAACTCGGAGCGGGAGAGATCCTTCTCACGAGCATGGACTGCGACGGAACGAAGGACGGTTACGACCTGGCGCTCACACGCGCCGTGGCGGACCGTGTCACGATCCCGGTGATCGCCTCGGGCGGCGCCGGCAACTGTGAGCATTTTTACGAGGCATTGACCGAGGGCGGTGCGGACGCGGCGCTCGCGGCAACGCTGTTCCACTACAAGGAACTGGAGATCTCCGAGGTCAAGAGGTATCTGGCGGATCGGGGAGTAAGCGTGCGGGAGGTGCGCTGATGGCTGTCGTCGCACAGGATTGGGAAGGCTTTCTGCGGAGTGAGTTCGCCAAGCCGTATTACCGCGAGCTCAGCGATTTTGTGCGCAGGGAGTACGCGCAGGGCGATGTGTATCCGCCGAGGGAGCAGGTGTTCGAGGCGTTCCGGTACACGACGCGCGCGGATGCCCGCGTGGTGATCTTAGGACAGGATCCTTATCACGAACCGCACCAGGCGCACGGGCTTTGCTTCTCCGTATGTCCGGAGACAGAGATTCCGCCGTCGCTTGTCAATATTTATCAGGAATTGCACGACGATCTCGGCTGTTACATTCCGAACAACGGGTATCTCGTAAAATGGGCGAAGCAGGGGGTGCTTCTGCTCAACACCGTACTTACGGTGCGGGCGCATCGTGCGAATTCACATCATGATCGCGGCTGGGAGACATTCACGGACGCTGTGATCGCGGAACTCAACCGCGAGGATCGGCCGATGGTATTTCTTCTGTGGGGGCGGCCGGCGCAAACCAAGATCCCGATGCTTACGAATCCGAAGCATCTGGTGCTAAAGGCTCCGCATCCGAGCCCGCTCTCGGCGTACCGGGGGTTCTTCGGATGCAAACATTTCAGCAAGACGAACGCATATCTTGAGGCGAATGGGGCGCAGCCGATCGATTGGCAGATCGAAAATATCTGACACGGAGGAGGGTATTGTCATGGCAGGGTTTCCGGGACATCAGTCCGACATTTCGTACGAGGATTTTCATCCTACGGTTCTGTACTGCAGCCGCGTGCGCGACGCGCGCCTGACGTACTATCACTCGCATTCCAACATGGAGATCGCGTACATTCTCTCCGGCAAGGGGCAGTACCTCATTGACGGCGTGACGTACGACGTCAAACAGGGCGATCTGCTCGTCTGTAACCCCGGCGTGATGCATCAGAGCATCATCACAAATCCCGAGGATCCAACCCTCGAATTTGTCGCCGGCATCTCGGATTTTCATTTTCTGGACATGGAACCGAACTCGATCAACACGCCCGGCGGCGTGTGTGTCCTTTCGCTTTCCAATGAGGTGAAGCGTGAGATCAGCCGCTGCTGTTACGAGATCATCGACGAAAACATCACGACGCAGCCGGGGCGCTACTATCTCGTGCAGGCACAGATGATCAAGATATTGATCCTTCTGTACCGCTCGATCGCGGGCAAGCCGAAGGAGGAGGCAGCGGGCGTATCGTTCGAGAGCTACTCGAAGAGCTACGTGGTACAGCGCATCATCCAGTACCTCAAGGCCAACTATTCGCAGCATATCTCTCTCGACGGTATCGCGCAAAATATGTACTTGAGCCCCGTGTATATCTCCAAGATCTTCAAGGAGAAGACGGGCGACTCGCCGATCAACTATCTGATCCAGATCCGGCTCGGAAAGGCGAAGGAGATGCTCGAGGAGAACCGCGGAAGCATCCGCACCATCGCCGCGCAGGTCGGCTATGACGACGTCTACCATTTCAGCAAACTGTTCAAGAAGTACTACGGAGTTTCGCCGCTTTACTACCGCAAGTCGGTACTCGATGAGGAGTGATACGATGAATGCATTGACCGAACAGCTGAGCAAAGTGCTCAAAGAGAGCGACAATATTGTATTTTTCGGAGGAGCGGGCGTGTCTACCGCCAGCAACATCCCGGATTTTCGGAGCGCCAACGGACTGTTCAACCAGAAACTGCACCGGACGCTCTCGCCGGAGGAGATGGTCTCGAGGACATTTTACGAGCGCTTCCCGGAGGATTTCTTTGCGTTTTACCGCGACAAGCTCGTGTATCCCGAGGCACAGCCGAACGACTGCCACAAGGCGCTCGCGAAGCTTGAGGCGATGGGCAAGCTGCGCGCGGTTGTGACGCAGAACATCGACGGACTTCACCAGAAGGCGGGTTCGAAGGTTGTTCACGAGCTGCACGGATCGGTGCTGCGCAACTACTGCACGAGGTGCCATAAGTTTTACGGTGTGGATGCTATTTTGAACGCGGACGGCGTGCCGCGCTGCGAGTGCGGAGGCATCATCAAGCCCGACGTCGTTTTGTATGAGGAAAGTCTGGACGACGAGGTGATCAACAAGGCTGTGACGGCGATTGCCGGGGCGGACGTGCTGATCATCGGCGGAACGTCGCTGATCGTTTATCCCGCGGCGGGATTGATCCAGTATTACCGCGGAAACAAGCTTGTTTTGATCAATAAGAGCGTTACGCAGGCGGACCGCGAGGCGTCGCTGGTGATCCACGACGACATTGCCACCGTCATGCGCGAGGCCGTCGACGCATTGGAGGCGTGACGGTGTGGGAAAGTATGATAACTGAGGAGGGATTGCTTGAATAACTCGGACAACGGAAATCGGAAAAACGACGATGACAAGAAGAAGGGCGTTGTTCAGCGCGTTGTGCTGACCGCCATCATTTTCTTCGTGTGCATCATTTTCTACATGATCATCACCTCGATGATGGACAGAGTGCGCAACAGGGAGATCTCGTACGGCGAGTTCCTGGAAATGCTCGAGGGCGACACGATCGAGAAGGTGGAGATCCAGGCGGATTACGACAAGATCGTGATCTACCCGAAGGAGGGGACGACGGACGACCCCGCGATCGAGACGTATTACACCGGTATCATCGAGAGCGACACGCAGCTGACGGAGCGCCTGGAGGCGACCAAAAAACGGCAGGCCGAGGCGGGCAACAAGGAAATCGAGTACCGCCGCCTGATCGTTGACAAGAGCACGACGATCATCGATGTGCTTCTCGCGTATGTGCTGCCGTTCGCGTTCATCTACCTGATGCTCTGGGGCGCGTACCGCATGATCTCCAAGAACGGCGGTATCGGCGGTCTTGGCGCCGGCAAATCCACCGCAAAAATGTACGTGGAGAAGGAGACCGGCGTGACCTTCAAGGATGTTGCCGGCCAGGAGGAGGCAAAGGAGTCCGTGCTGGAGCTTGTCGACTTCCTGCATGACCCTTCCAAATACACGCGCATCGGCGCGAAGCTTCCGAAGGGTGCCCTTCTGGTAGGCCCTCCCGGAACCGGTAAGACACTGCTTGCGAAGGCAGTCGCCGGCGAGGCGAAGGTGCCGTTCTTTTCGCTGTCCGGTTCGGACTTCGTGGAGATGTACGTCGGTGTCGGAGCATCGCGTGTGCGCGATTTGTTCCGTCAGGCACAGCAGATGGCGCCGTGTATCGTATTTATCGATGAGATCGACGCAATCGGAAAGAGCCGCGACAGCCGTTACGGCGGCGGCAACGACGAGCGCGAGCAGACCCTGAACCAGCTCCTTGCGGAGATGGACGGTTTCGACACTTCGAAGGGTATCGTCATCCTTGCGGCGACGAACCGCCCCGAGATTCTCGATAAGGCGCTCCTTCGTCCCGGCCGTTTCGACCGCCGGATCATCGTGGACAAGCCCGACTTGAAGGGCCGCCTCGCGACGCTCAGGGTTCATGCGAAAAATGTGCTCATGCACGATTCCGTCAACCTCGAGGAGATCGCGCTTGCGACGAGCGGCGCGGTCGGTTCCGACCTTGCGAACATCATCAACGAGGCCGCGATCCTCGCGGTCAAGGAAGGCCGTACGGTCGTGAAGCAGTCCGATCTGATGGAGTCCGTCGAGGTCGTGTTCGCGGGCAAGGAGAAGAAGGACCGCATCCTCGGACCGGAGGAGAAGAAGATCGTCGCGTACCACGAAGTCGGTCATGCACTTGTTGCGGCGCTCCAGAAGGACGCCGAGCCGGTGCAGAAGATCACCATTGTGCCGCGCACCATGGGCGCTCTCGGCTATACGATGCAGGTGCCCGAGGAAGAGAAGTATCTGAATACGAAGGACGAGATCCTTACGAATATCCGCATCCTGTGCGGCGGCCGCGCCGCGGAGGCGATCACATTTGCTTCCGTCACCACGGGAGCGAGCAACGATATCGAGCGCGCGACGTCGCTTGCACGCCAGATGATCACGATGTACGGCATGTCGGATGAATTCGGCATGGTCGCGCTGGAGACCATCGAGAGCAAGTATCTCGAGGGCAGATCGGTGCTGCAGTGCAGCGACGAGACGGCGACGAAGATCGACGCCGAAGTCCGCTCCACGATCGGACAGTGCTACAAGGATGCGGAAAATATGCTCCGCGAGAACATTGAAGTTCTGAACGAGGCAGCCGCATTCCTGATCGATAAGGAGACCATCACCGGCAAGCAGTTTATGGAGATCTTCCGCCGCGTCCGCGGTGAGGAGACGGAGCCGCAGGAAGTGAGCGAGATCGACCTTTCCGAGGCTGTGACCGGGACGGATTTGCCGGAAGAGAAGTCCGAGACTGCGGCCGGAACCGACCCGACGGCAGAGAACGAGTAATACCGCAACGAACGACCACAAGGCCGAGGAGTGTCCCCGGCCTTGTTTCCTGAGGAGGAGACATGCGCGAATTTGACATAAAGGCAGAGCTTGCGAAACTGCCGTCGTGCCCGGGTGTTTACATCATGCACGACGCTCGCGACCGCATACTTTATGTCGGCAAGGCGAAGGTGTTGAAGCGCCGCGTGAGCCAGTATTTCCGGGAGGGAAGCAAGCTCTCGCCGAAGATCCGCCGCATGGTTTCGCAGGTGAACTGGTTCGAGTACATCGTGGTTGCCACGGAGCTCGAATCGCTGGTGCTCGAGAACAACCTGATCAAGGAAAACCGCCCGCCGTACAATACACTCTTAAAGGACGACAAGACGTATCCGTTCATCAAGGTGACGGTCGACGAGCCGTATCCGCGCGTGTTTCTGACGCGCATCCGCGAGAAGGATAAGGGAAGATATTTCGGGCCGTTTACAAACGGTGTCTCCGTCAACGACACAATCGAGCTTCTTCGGAAAATATACCACATCCGCACCTGCAACCGCGCGCTCCCGAGTACGGATCCAAGCCTTCGGCCGTGCCTTTACCACCAGATCGGGCAGTGCGACGCACCCTGCGTCGGCGGCGTGAGCGAGGAGGATTACGGCGCGATGGTGGCGAAGGTGCTCAAGTTTCTCGGCGGGGATTATACGGACGGCATCGCGTATCTGACGACGCGCATGGAGGAGGCGAGCGCGGACCTGCAGTTTGAGAAGGCGGCGGAGTTTCGCGATTTGATCACGCGAGTGAAGGCGCTTTCGCAGGTGCAGCACGCGAGTGACACGCACCTGGACGAGCGCGACATCATCGGACTTGCGCGCGAGGAAGAGCACTGCGTTGTGCAGATATTTTTCGAGCGAAACGGCCGAATCATCGGCCGCGAGCATTTTCATATGCAGGAGACGGACGAGCGCGAGGACGCAGAGATTCTGTCCGCGTTCCTGCGACAATTTTACGAGGGCACGCCGTACATCCCGCGCGAGGTGATGACAGAGGCGGAGCCCGAGGATGCGGAACTACTGGAGCAGTGGCTCTCGACCAAGCGCGGCCAGCCGGTGCACATCCGCGTGCCGAAAATCGGCGGCAAGGAACGCCTGGTGAGGCTTGCGAAGGACAACGCGCGCATGGTCATCGCGAAGGACCTTGAGAAGATCACGCGAGAGGAGGCGAGGACCACAGGCGCGATGAATGCGCTCGGCGACCTTCTGGGACTTCCCGGCATTCACCGCGTGGAGTCGTATGACATCTCGAACATCAGCGGCTTCCACAGCGTCGGCTCGATGGTCGTCTTCACGGACGGCCGTCCCCGCAAGTCCGACTACCGCAAATTCCGCATTCAGAGCGTCGACGGTCCGGACGACTACGCCTCGATGCGCGAGGTGCTCACGAGGCGCTTCCTGCACGGCCTGCGGGAGCAGGAAAATGAGGCGGAGATGATGGCGGAGACCGCGGGCGAGGACAGCGCGGCGGTCGGGAGAAATTCATTTTCCGTGTTTCCCGATGTCATCCTGATGGACGGAGGCAAGGGCCAGATTGAGGTGGCCGAGGAAGTGCTCGCGGAGCTCGGGATCAAGATCCCGGTGTGCGGCATGGTCAAGGACGACCGTCACCGCACGAGAGGATTGTATTTCCGCGGCACGGAGCTGGCATTGTCCGGCGCAAGCAGGGGTGAGGACGGCGCGAGCAGCGAGGTTGCGGCGCTTGTGACGCGCATTCAGGACGAGACGCACCGGTTTGCGATCGAGTACCACAGAAGCCTGCGGTCGAAGGGACAGACGCGGTCGATCCTCGACGATATCCCCGGCATCGGCCCGACCAGACGGCGCGCTCTCATGAAGTACTACAAGGGAATGACGGAGCTTCGCGAGGCGACCGAGGCCGAGATCGCAGGCGTTCCCGGCATGAACAAAGCAGCCGCGGCATCGGTGTACGCCTTTTTGCATCATGAAGATAAATAGTACAGTTGCCAAGTACTTGGGCTTAAGGGAAAAAGAAAGCCGCTGACTTCCGAAATTGCTGGTCGGCGGCTTTTTGCGTTCCCGAAGAAGTGTTTCCATGCGAAATAAATTGCATTTAGCTATCGCGTACTATATAATGTCTATGGTGCGTAAAATACATCATTCGGAGGTAGGTATGAGCACATATGAGGTTTCTCTTGTAAAGATGGTGGAGAAGATGCATCTGGTGAATCTGACGCCGGAGATCGACATCAGCAAGCGGAAAATAACGAAACCGGAGATCAACCGTCCCGCACTTCAGCTGGCCGGATTCTTCAGCGATTTCGACAAGGACCGTATCCAGTTGATCGGTAACGTGGAATACGCGTATATGTACAAAAACGAGATGACCTCGGAGGACCGCCACATCTGCTTCTCCAGACTGATGGGGTACGGCGTTCCGTGCATCATTTTCTGCCGGAACCTGCACGTGAGCGACGGCATGCGAAAACTGGCGCTGGACAAGGGAGTTCCGGTGTTCCAGAGCAGCATGGAGACGACGGCTCTCGTGGCCGAGCTCGTGCGCTGGCTGAAGGTTCAGCTCGCACCGAGGATTTCGATCCACGGCGTTTTGGTCGACGTATTCGGCGAGGGACTTCTGATCATGGGCGAGAGCGGCATCGGTAAGAGCGAGGCGGCACTCGAATTGATCAAGAGAGGCCACCGTCTCGTGTCCGACGACGTTGTGGAGATTAAAAAGGTGAGTGACGATACGCTGTTCGGGTCTGCGCCCGACGTGACGAAGCATCTGATCGAGCTTCGCGGTATCGGTATCATAGATGTAAAGACGCTGTACGGTGTTCAGAGCGTCAAGGAAACACAGACGATCGACCTTGTGATCCAACTCGAGGAGTGGGACCGCGAGAAGGAGTACGATCGCCTCGGCCTTGAGGAGAAATACACGGAGTTCCTCGGAAACCGCGTGGTGTGCAACAACATCCCGATCCGGCCCGGCCGTAACCTTGCCATCATCTGCGAGGCGGCAGCGATCAACTACCGTCAGAAGAAGATGGGTTACAACGCGGCGCTCGAGCTGCAGAAGCGCGTGACCGAGAACCTTATGAAGAACGCGAACGGCGACGAATGATTGGAGGAAAGAGACAATGCGCTATTGTTTCGGAATTGATATCGGAGGCACCAGCATCAAATGCGGCCTCTTTACGCAGGACGGCACGGTCGTCCGCAAATGGGAGATCCCGACCAACCGCGAGGCGGGCGGCGTGAAGATCCCGGGAGAGCTGGCTGCATCGATCTCCGGCGTGATGGGTGAGGAAAATATCACCGCAGACCAGGTGATCGGCGTCGGCATGGGCGTTCCCGGCCCGGTGCTTGCGGACGGAACGGTTCTTCTGTGCCCGAACCTCGGATGGGACCACATCAACGTGCGCACGATGATGGAGCAGCTGCTCGGCGTTCCGGTGCGCGTAGGCAATGACGCCAACGTGGCGGCGCTCGGCGAGCAGTGGAAGGGCGGCGGACGCGGCTATTCCGACATGCTCATGGTGACGCTCGGAACGGGCGTCGGCGGCGGATTGATCCTCGGCGGAAAGATCGTGTGCGGAAGTAACGGCGCCGCTGCTGAGATCGGACATATCGTCGTGAATCCCGCGGAGACGGACCGCTGCGGATGCGGCTGCAGAGGACATCTCGAGCAGTATGTTTCGGCGACGGGAATCGTTCGCATGGCGAAGAAGCGGCTGGCGGAGGAGTCGGTTGCGACGTCCCTGCACGGCTTTGACAAGCTGACGGCGAAGGACATCTTCGACGAGGCCAAGAAGGGCGACGAGGTCGCATGCTCGCTCGTGGATACGCTCGGTTCCTACCTTGCGCTGGCACTGTCGCACGTGGCGGCGGTTGCGGATCCGGTGGCATTTGTCATCGGAGGCGGCGTGAGCAAGGCCGGCAGCATTCTGATCGACGTGATCGAGAAGCATTACAACGACAACATTCTTCCCGCGCTGCGCGGCAAAGTGTTCCGCCTTGCGGAGCTCGGCAACGACGCGGGAATCTTCGGCGCGGCACGCATGACGCTCGAGGAGCGCGCGTGAGCTGCCGGAAAATAAAGACGTTTACAGGACAGTTTGGAGAACAACGACGGAGATGACGGAGAGACAGAAACAATTTCTCGCGAAGCTGTATGAGACGAAGGGCGTCTTCCGGGAGGGAGAGCCTCTCGCGGCGCATACGACGTTTCGCATCGGCGGACCGGCGGACCGGTATGCGGTTCCGGCGGACGAGGAGCAGCTTGCCGCAACGATGCGGTTCCTGCGCGCGGAGGACCTGCCGTACGTGGTGATCGGCAACGGAAGCAACGTGCTCGTCGCGGATGAGGGCGTTCGCGGAACGGTGATCCACATGGAGGACAAGCGCGGAAGCGCTTCGTACCGTGCGGACGGCGATTTCGTGTACGCGACGGTGACGGCCGGCATGTCTCTGTCCGGATTTGCCCGCGACGCATGCGACCGCGGTCTTGCGGACCTTGCGTACGCGACGGGAATCCCCGGGACGGTCGGCGGCGGCATTGTCATGAACGCCGGCGCATACGACGGTGAGATTCGCGATTCTCTGTATGAGGTGAGAGTGCTCACAAAGGAGGGCGAGATGCTGACGCTTCCGGCGTCGGAGCTCAACCTCGGATATCGATACAGCGCTGTTGCGGAGCGGGGATATCTCGTGACGCAGGCGACGTTCAAACTGCACGAGGGCGACCGCGGGGAAATCCGCGCGAAAGTGCTTGATTTTTCGACGAGGCGGAGAGACAAACAGCCGCTTGAGTACCCGAGCGCGGGAAGCACGTTCAAGCGCCCGGAGGGCTATTTTGCCGGCAAATTGATCCAGGACGCGGGGCTTCGCGGCTACACGGTCGGCGGGGCGCAGGTCTCGGAGAAGCACTGCGGGTTCGTCGTCAACCGGGGAGGTGCGACGGCAGCGGACGTAAAGACGCTGATCCGCGATGTGCAGCGGATCGTGTTTGAGCAGACCGGCGTGATGCTGGAGCCGGAAGTGAAGTTCATTCCGTGATCGCGGGGAGGTAACGAATGTCATTTGCCAACGATCTGAGAAATGAATTGACGGACAAGATACCTTCGCAGCAGCACTGCCGTCTTGCGGAGCTCGCGGGTATGATGCTCGTCGGCGGAGCGCTTGAGAAGGCGGAGGACGGCGCGGTTTCGCTTTCATTTTCCACGGAAAAGGAAAATATTGCGAAAAAGTGCTTTACTTTTCTGAAAAAGTCCTTTAATATTGACATTGTTGCAGGCAAGAGGGCAGCCGCGGGACGCCGGCGGGGGTACGTCGTGCGCGTTCCGGGAGAGCGGAATGCACTGGCCTGTGCAGAGGAGATGTGCTTTCACAGACCGGGAGGACAGCCTTTCGGAGCGAGGGAAGCTCTGGCGGATTGGAAGTATTCGTTTCCGGGACGGTCATGCTGTGCGAAGAGTCTTCTTCGCGGTGCATTTCTGGCCGGCGGTGCGATGAACGATCCGGACAAGTCGTATCATTACGAGATCACTGTACCGACAGCGGGAGCGGGGGAGCCTCTGGCGAAAGCGCTCAGCGTGTTTGGCTGCGAGCCGAAATTATGGGAACGGCGAGGGTCATACGCAATCTATCTCAAGGATGCGGCGCAGATAGCCGACGCCCTGACGATCATGGGCGCGACGGCGGCGCGCGTGCGTTTCGAGGATATCCGGGTGGTACGGAATAAGCGTGCGGAAGTCCAGCGAAAGGTAAACTGTGAAGTTTCCAATCTCGCGAAGACAACGAGCGCATCAAACAAACAGATCGAGGCGATTCAGGAGATCGAGCGTACCGTGGGTATCGCGTCGCTTCCCGAGGAGCTTCAGGAGATGGCGCGTGTCCGTCTGGAGTATGCGGATGCGTCGCTTCAGGAACTGGGGACACACCTAAACCCGCCGCTGGCGAGGTCCGGTGTGAATCACAGACTGCAAAAACTATTGGGTATTGCCGAGGGGTTACGGTTGAAAGAAGGAGGATGAGTCAATGATTTCCAAGGACATGACAGTGAACATTCCCAATGGTCTCGGCGGAAGACCGGTAGCCCTGCTGGTACAGGTAGCAAGCCGTTACGACAGCAGCGTTTACGTACAGTGCGAGAACAAGAAGGTTAACGCAAAGAGCATCATGGGTATGATGAGCCTGGCTCTTCCGGCCGGATCGACCGTCACGGTTACCGTGAACGGTGCCGACGAGGAAGCGGCGATGAAGGACATCGAGGATTTCATGAGCCGGAACTAAGCCCCGGCGGAGAACGCTATTGACATTTTTCGCAGAATCCGATAAACTGAATGCAGTTGTTACGAACGATGTAACGGATCTGTGACACAGGAGGAACTTATGAAGACCAAGCATATCAAGACGCTGAAGACGCGCAATCTTTGCGAGAGCGCTAAGAAGGGCGGATGCGGTGAGTGCCAGACATCCTGCCAGTCGGCATGCAAGACAAGCTGCGGTATTGCGAATCAGAAGTGCGAGAACAGCAGCAAGTAAGGATGGAATAAAGAATATCGCCCGCAGGGGCGATATTTTTTTAGAAAGGGTGCCCCGCGAGCGTGCTTTCGGGGCGAGGAGGATACGGTGATACACCAGTATACATGTAACGGCACCAACATTGTGATCGACGTCTGCTCGGGCTCGATCCATGCGACGGACGAAGTGACTGCCGAGATGATCGCGCGCTACCCCGCGGAGGAGCGGGACGCGCTTGTTGCGGATATCTCCGCAAAATATGACATTCCCGCGGAGGAGGCCTCCGAGATCTACGACGACATCGCGGAGCTTGAGGCGGCGGGAACGCTGTACGCAAAGGACACGTTTGCGCCGATGGCGGGAGAGCTCAAAGCCCGCACAAGCGGCGTGATCAAGGCGCTCTGCCTGCATGTTGCGCACACGTGCAATCTCAACTGCACGTACTGTTTTGCGAGCCAGGGACGCTTCCACGGCGACCGCGCTCTGATGAGCTTTGAGACCGGAAAGCGTGCGATCGATTTCCTTGTGGAGCATTCGGGAACGAGACGCAATCTGGAGGTCGATTTCTTCGGCGGCGAGCCGCTGATGAACTGGGAGGTTGTGAAGCAGATCGTCGCGTACGCGCGCAGTATCGAGCAGGAAAAGAAGAAAAACTTCCGGTTCACGCTCACGACGAACGGAATGCTGATCGACGATGAGGTGATTGATTTTGCGAACCGCGAGATGCACAACGTGGTGCTGAGTCTCGACGGGCGCAGGGAGATACACGACCGGTTCCGCAAGGATTATGCGGGACGCGGCAGCTACGATGTGATCGTGCCGAAGTTCCAGAAGCTGGTCGAGGCGCGCGGAGGAAAGAATTACTACATGCGCGGCACGTTCACGCATGCGAATCCGGACTTTTTGAAGGACATCGAGACGATGCTCGACCTCGGTTTTACGGAGCTGAGCATGGAGCCCGTCGTGTGCGCGCCGGGAGACCCGATGGCGCTCACCGAGGAGGACCTTCCGATCGTCTGCGAGCAGTATGAGAAACTTGCGGAATTGATGATCCGGCGTGCGGAGGAGGGACGTCCGTTCACGTTCTACCACTACATGCTCGACCTTGAGGATGGCCCTTGCATTTACAAGAGAATATCCGGCTGCGGCTCCGGAACGGAATACATGGCCGTTACGCCGTGGGGCGATCTCTACCCCTGCCACCAGTTTGTGGGAGAGGAGAAGTTCCGCCTCGGCGATATCTGGAACGGCGTGTCCAACACGGCGACCCAGGACGAATTTGCCGCGTGCAATGTCTATGCGCGCGAGGAGTGCCGCGACTGCTGGGCGAGACTGTACTGCGCCGGCGGCTGTGCGGCGAATGCATACCACGCGACCGGTTCGGTCCGCGGCGTGTATGCGTACGGCTGTGATTTGTTCAAAAAGCGCCTGGAATGCGCGATCGCGGTGAAAGTGGCGGAGGCGGAGTAACGTGAACACACCGGTTTTTGATTTTGTGGAAAGGTATCGCCAAAGCGGTGCGGTGCGGCTGCATATGCCCGGTCACAAGGGCGTCGCCGGACCGCTCGGCGTCGAGCCCCGGGACATCACCGAGATCGACGGCGCGGACGTTTTGGCGGAGGCCGCGGGCATCATCGGACAGAGCGAAGCCAATGCTTCGGAACTGTTCGGCTGTCCCACGTACTACTCGGCCGAAGGGTCGTCATTGTGCATCCGCGCGATGATATACCTTGTCCGCAAATGGGCCGTTCACACGAATCGGAAACCTCTGATCCTCGCCGGTCGGAACGCTCACAAGGCGTTTCTCTCGGCAGCGGCATTGACCGGCACGGACGTCGAGTGGATCATGCCGCGCGAGACGGATTCGTACGAGGTCTGCAGGGTGACGCCGGAGGATGTCCGCACGTACCTGGAGGCAGGCAAAGAGAAGCCTGCCGCGGTGTATGTCACAAGCCCCGACTATCTCGGAAATCAAACCGATATCAAAGCGCTTGCGAAGTATCTGCACTCACAGGATGTCCTGCTGCTTGCAGACGGCGCGCACGGCGCATACCTTCATTTTCTGACGCCGCAGACCCACCCGATGGATCTCGGCGCGGACCTTTGCTGCGACTCGGCGCACAAGACTTTGCCGGTTCTCACGGGAGGAGCGTACCTCCACCTGGCGAACGGCCGGGATCCTTATTTTTCGGAAAATGTGCGCGCCGCGATGGCGTTGTTCGCCTCATCGAGCCCGTCGTATCTGATCCTGCAGTCGCTCGATCTTTGCAACGCATTTCTCGCGGGCAGCCGCGAGGAGTTTGCGCGCGTGAGCGGGCGGACGAAGTGCCTTCGGGAGAGGATCGAACAGCTGGGATTCACCGTCGCGGGCGACGAGCCCTGGAAGATCACGGTGTGTGTTTCGGACGGGGATTTCCTCGCCGACAAGCTGGCCGAGCGGGGCGTGATCGTCGAATATCACGACGCGGATCACGTCGTGATGATGTTCTCGGCAGGCACGAGCGATGAGGATTGTGCAAAAACCGCCGGGGCGATGGAAGAGATTGCAAATTCTACATGTGTAGAAATAAAGAAAATAAAGAGATTTGAGTGCGACTGTGCGAGCGCCGCGCAGGGAAAAATGCCCGCAAACGGCAGCCGTAGAATGCCCGTTCCGGAGCGGATCATGACGCCTGCGGAGGCGATTTTGTGCGAGACGGAGACGGTTCCCGCGGCGGAGAGCGTCGGAAGGATCCTGGCGGAGGCGTGCGTGCATTGTCCGCCGTGCGTACCCCCGTATATGCCCGGGGAGATTATCGGCAGCGACATTACTCATTTTACGAAGGATGAGGTGAGAGTTGTGAAGGATACGGCGGTGAAGCCGGTTCAAAATACGGAGGGCTTCGGCCTGACGGAGGAGTACCTCAAGTGTCTCGGGCGGACGTATCTGACGGACACGGGACTGTGGCTCAGCTACTCCGCGTCGGGTGCGGAGTGGGAGTTTACGGGTACGCGCTGTGTCGTCCGTCTGCTCGGAGACGAGCTGCTGTATGCGGATGAGTTTCATTCGCCGCGGTATGCGATTTATGTCGATGGTGTTGAGCTTGTCACGGCAGTGCTCCGGCCTTCGAAGCGCACGGCGGTCACGGTGGTCGACTGCGAGAAACCGGAGCGCCACATCGTGCGCGTGATCAAGCTTTCGGAGACCGCGGATTCCGTGATGGCGATCGAGGCCGTGACCGGCGAGGGGACGATGAAGCCCACGCCGCGCAAGGCTCTTGCCATCGAGTTCATCGGTGATTCCATCACCTGCGGATACGGAGTGGACGGTGCGCTCGGAGAGCTCTATCGTACGGCAAATGAAAATGCCTCGAAGTCGTATGCGTACCGCACCGCGGCGAAGCTTGACGCGGACTACAGCATGGTTTCGTTCAGCGGCTACGGACTTGTCTCGGGTTACACGGACACGGGCGTGATCCGGCCGGAGTGCGTGGTTCAGCCGTATTACGAGACGATGGGCGTGTCGTACGGCGCGTATGCGGGAGGCGGAAAGCCGGAGTCGGTCGCGTGGGATTTTGCGCGGTTTACGCCGGATTTCGTCGTGATCAACCTCGGTACGAACGACGCGAGCTACTGCGGTGAGGACCCTGCGAAGCAGCAGGTTTACGTGGATGCATACAAGGTGTTCCTTGCGACGGTCCGCTCGCACAATGTGAAAGCAGCGATCGTCTGCACGCTCGGGACGATGGATCAGCGGCTGTGCGCAAGCATGGAGCGCGCTGTGAGCGAGTATCGTGCGCAGAGCGGCGACACGAACGTGTACTCGATGCGGTTTGCGCCGCTTCAGGCGGAGACGGAGGGCATCGGCGTCGATTACCATCCGAGCCCGAGGACGCACGAGAGAGACGCGGAGCAGCTGGCGGAGTTTCTGCGGAAACTGTGCCGGTGACGGGAGCCGCTTAGAGAGCAGCCGGCATCCTGTGATGAGAGCCCCGCGCTGACGGGGACAACAATTCGAACAATCCGGACAGACGTCCGAAAGAGGAGGAAGAGAGATATGGAGATTCAGGAGTTACTCAACAAGGTGGACCACACGCTTTTGTCCACGACGGCGACGTGGGACGAGATCCGCGCGATCTGTGACGACGGTATCCGCTTCCGCACGGCGAGCGTATGCATTCCGCCGAGCTTTGTGAAGCAGGCGGCAGAGTATGCGGCGGGCAAGGTTGCGGTGTGCACGGTCATCGGTTTTCCGAACGGTTACGCGACGACCGAAGCAAAATGTTTTGAGACGTCGGACGCCGTGAAAAACGGCGCGGACGAGATCGATATGGTCGTGAACCTCGGCATGGTTGCGGAGGGAAGATACGACGATGTGCTCGCGGAGATCAACGAGATCAAGAGAGCGGCGAACGGCAAATTGCTGAAGGTCATCATCGAGACGTGCAAGCTGACGGAGGAGCAGAAGCTCGCGCTCTGTGACGTCGTTTCGCGTTCGGAGGCGGACTTCATCAAGACGTCGACGGGATTTGCGGGCGGCGGTGCGACGATCCACGATGTGGAGCTTCTGGTCGCCAACTGCAAGGGCAAGAAGGTCAAGGCTGCGGGCGGCATCCGCTCGCTCGAGGATGCGGAGCAGTTCCTGGAGCTCGGAGCGGAGAGACTGGGAACGAGCCGTGTCGTCAGCGAGGTCAAGTCGATGCTCAATGTCAACAAGCACAGCAGTCTCAGCTTTTTCTCCTGAGAGGAGAAGGAAAGGGGTTTTATGGGAAAGAATTATCCGACACCGCACATCGGCTGTGAGCCGAAGGATTTTGCGAAGACGGTGCTCATGCCGGGCGATCCGCTTCGCGCCAAATTCATCGCCGAGACGTTCCTTACGGACCCGGTTTTAGTCAACAACGTGCGCGGCGTGCAGGGGTACACGGGAACGTACGAGGGGACGCGCGTGAGCGTCATGGCAAGCGGCATGGGAATGCCTTCCATCGGCATCTACAGCTACGAGCTTTTCAATTATTTTGATGTCGAGAACATCATCCGCATCGGCTCCGCGGGCGCCTACAGCCCGAAGGTGAAGGTGCGCGACATTGTCATCGCGCAGGGCGCGTGCTACGACAGCAATTACGCAAGACAGTTCAACCTGCCCGGAACGTACTCCGCGATCAGCGACTATGAACTCCTCTCGACCGCGGTGGAGACCGCGAAGGAGCAGGGGCTTCGCTACCACGTCGGAAACCTCGTGTCGAGCGACGTATTTTACGGGGATCCCGGCAGTTTCACCGAGGCGGAACAGCCGCTTGCGGCATGGGGAAAAATGGGAGTCCTCGCAGTGGAGATGGAGGCTGCGGCACTGTTCATGAACGCGGCCCGCGCAGGCAGGAAAGCGCTTGCGATCTGCACGATCTCGGACCACCTGATCACCGGTGAGAACCTTCCTGCGGAGGCGAGACAGAACTCGTTCACCGAGATGATGAAGCTTGCGCTCACGATCGCCGTGAAGCAGGATGCAAAATAATAACCAAAATCGAATCGACATTTTTGTACGACCGCGCCCGGATTTCAGATTGACTTTCGGGCGCGGAATTGCTATTATTACTGAGTTATATATAGATTATTGCGCGCGCATCACGCGAGGCGCGATGCAGGAGGAATGAGATGGGCAAGATTATTCTTACCGGCGACCGGCCGACAGGACGGCTTCATGTCGGACACTATGTCGGTTCGTTGAAACGGAGAGTAGAACTTCAGAATTCGGGGGAGTTCGAGAAGATATTTATCATGATCGCAGACGCGCAGGCCTTGACGGACAATGCGGACAACCCGCAGAAGGTTCGCGAGAACATCATCGAGGTTGCGCTTGATTATCTGGCTGCGGGACTTGACCCGGAGAAGTGTGTGATCTTCATCCAGTCGCAGATCCCGGAGCTGACAGAGCTGACATTTTACTACATGAACCTCGTGACGGTGGCGAGACTTCACCGCAACCCGACCGTGAAGAACGAGATCGCGATGCGCGGCTTTGAGGAGAGCATCCCGGCGGGATTCTTTACGTACCCGGTGAGCCAGACTTCCGACATCACGGCGTTCAAGGCGACGACCGTTCCGGTCGGCGAGGACCAGCTGCCGATGCTCGAGCAGGCGAGAGAGATTGTCCGCCGTTTCAACATGACGTACGGCGAGGTGCTCGTGGAGCCCGAGGCGGTCATCCCGGACAACGAGACGTGCAAGCGCCTTCCCGGCACCGACGGCAAGGCGAAGATGAGCAAGTCGCTCGGCAACTGCATCTACCTTGCGGACAGCGCCGAGGAAGTGAAGAACAAAGTTATGAACATGTACACCGACCCGAACCACATCAAGGTTACCGACCCCGGTACCGTGGAGGGCAACGCGGTGTTTACCTACCTGGATGCATTCTGCAAGCCGGAGCATTTTCCGAAGTATCTTCCGGACTATGCGAACCTTGACGAGCTCAAGGACCATTACCGCAGAGGCGGTCTCGGCGATGTGAAGATCAAGAGATTCCTTTGCGCGGTTCTCGAGGAGGAGCTCGCACCGATCCGCGAGAGACGTGCGGCGCTTCAGCAGCGGATCCCGGAGATCGTGGAGATGCTTCGCAAGGGAAGCCTTGAGGCGCAGAAGACGGCAGCGGAGACGCTCGCAGAGGTGAAGGCCGCAATGCGGATCAACTACTTCGATGACAATTCGTGGGTTCAGGAGCAGGCGGACAAATACCGCGCGTAACGGAGGTGCGTGTTGAATTACGAGAATGCATATCTGCAGACGAACGAGAATGAGATCAACAACATCCTGATCCGATGTGCGTTGGTACTTCTTTTCGTCGGCCCTGTGCTGGCCATTCTGACCGCTGTAGGCATCAACAATGACTTTAATTACACGGAGAGCGGCGTATTTTCCGCGATCGTTCTCGCGCTGTACCTGCTGACACGGTGGCTGCGGCGCACACAGCGCGCAACCTGGCTGATCAAATACATCATCATTCTCGGCATGCACAGCGGAATCTGCTTCATGGCGACGAAACCGGGCATCCTTCTGTACATCACGTACGCTTTGATGCCGGCGCTTTCGTGCCTGTATTACCGCAGACGATTCACGCTTCACATCACGGCGATGTGCTACGCCATCATGATGGGCTCGTTGTTTCTTCGCGCTCACAACGAAGTTCTGGACGCGTATTACTTCCTCTCCGAGAGTGAGTGGATCAGCGTGTTCGGCTTCAGTCTTACATGGGAATACATTCTGCTGACCATCGTGCTGATCGCGCTGGTCGGAAAAACCGAATCCAGCCTTGATCTGCTGCAGAAGAACAACCTTCAGATGAAGGACATGCAGACGCAGCTGATCTCCGGTTTTGCTAATTTCCTCGAGTTCCGCGACGAGAGCACGGGACATCATGTGCGCCGCACGCAGGCGTACGTGAAGATGATCGCCGAGGGCATGTGCATGCAGGGACATTACCAGTCCGAGCTGTCGCCGAGATCCATCAGCTACATGGAGACCGCGGCGCCGCTCCACGACGTCGGCAAGATCGCGATCCCCGACGCCATCCTTCTCAAGGAGGGAGAGCTCACGGACGAGGAGTATCAGATCATCAAGAACCACACACGCGAGGGTTACCGCCTTGTCACGGAGAATCTCTCCGGAGTCAAGGACCAGCGCCTCGTAAAATGCGCACAGGAGATCACGCTGAGCCACCACGAGCGTTGGGACGGCACCGGCTATCCCGAGGGCCTGAAGGGCACGGCAATCCCGCTTTCCGCGCGTATCATGGCGGTAGCGGATTCGCTTGATGCGATGCTTTCGGAACGCGTGTACAAGAAGAGTATGGACATCGACGAGGTTCTGTTTGAGCTCGGCCGCGAGCGCGGACGTCATTTTGAGCCGTGCATCGTCGATACGGTCATCTGGCTGAAGCCGAAGATTGAGGAATTCCTCCGCGAAGAGCATGACAAATACGGGGAGATCGTGTTCCCTGTTGAGTGATATTTTCAGAATTCAAAACAAATACATTTTCCTACGAAACGGGAGGTCTTTTTATGAGACGAGTCGGTTTTGACAATGATCAGTATCTGGAGATGCAGTCTGCGCACATCCGGGAGCGTATCGGCCAGTTCGGCGGAAAGCTTTACCTGGAGTTCGGCGGAAAGCTGTTCGATGATTTCCATGCATCGCGCGTGCTTCCGGGCTTCCATCCCGACAGTAAGATCCGCATGCTTGCACAGCTCAAGGAGGATGCGGAGGTTGTCATCGCGATTAACGCGAACGACATTGTCAACAACAAGGTTCGTGCGGACCTCAGCATCACGTACGATCTCGACGTGCTCCGTCTGATCGACGCATTCCGCGGCTACGGACTTCTGGTCCGCAGCGTTGTGCTGACGCAGTATATCGCACAGAGCGCGGTTCTCAATTACGAGAAGAAACTCCGCGACCTGGGCCTGAACGTATATCGTCATTACCGCATTGAGGGTTATCCTGTCAATGTTTCCAAGATCGTGAGCGACGAGGGACTCGGCCGCAACGAGTACATCGAGACGAGCCGTCCGCTCGTTGTCGTGACCGCACCCGGACCGGGCAGCGGCAAGATGGCGACGTGCCTCTCGCAGCTGTATCACGAGCACAAGCGCGGCATCCGCGCCGGCTATGCGAAGTTCGAGACCTTCCCGATCTGGAACCTTCCGCTGACTCACCCCGTAAACCTTGCGTATGAGGCGGCAACGGCCGACCTCAACGATGTGAATATGATCGACCCGTTCCACCTGGAAGCGTACGGTGTGACGACGGTCAACTACAACCGCGACGTTGAGATCTTCCCCGTTCTGAACGCAATGTTCGAGCGCATTTACGGCAAATCCCCGTACAAGTCGCCCACCGACATGGGCGTTAACATGGCAGGCAACTGCATCATCAACGACGAGGCGACGCGCGAAGCTTCGAAGGAGGAGATCATCCGCCGCTACTACGCGACGATGTGCGACCGCCGCAAGGCGCGTGCGACCGCAGAGGCGGAGGCGAAGCTTGAGCTGTTGATGGAGAAGGCGGGCATCAGCCCCAAGGACCGTGCGGTCGTCGGAGCGGCGAACCAGAAGTCCGAGGAGACCGGCGGTGCACCTGCCGTAGCGATCGAGCTCAACGACGGACGCGTGGTCACCGGCAAGACGTCGGATCTTCTCGGTGCATCCTCGGCAGCGCTTCTCAATGCGCTGAAGACGCTCGCGGGCGTCGACGACAGCGTTGATCTGTTGTCGCCTACGCTGATCGAGCCTATCCAGGATCTCAAGATCAACCATCTCGGCAACCACAACCCGAGACTGCACACGGACGAAGTGCTGATCGCGCTGTCCGTATGCGCTACGCAGGACGACAAGGCGGAGCTTGCGATGCAGCAGCTTGAGAACCTGAAGGACTGCGAGGTTCACAGCACCGTTATCCTCTCGGCAGTCGACGAGGGTGTGTTCCGCAAGCTCGGCATGCACCTCACGAGCGAGCCGGTGTATGAGACCAAGAAGCTGTACCACTGACATTTTCCGCACGGGGCGCGGCCCCGAACTATAGAAGTGTAACGACGGCAATGCCGCCGGAAGAAAGGTGAATGATATGGACAAGTGCTTTATCCCGGAAGGGTACAAGTCCGCGCTCTCTACGAGAGAGACGCAGATTGCGATCAAGAAGGTCAAGGATTTCTTTCAGCGCGAGCTTGCAACACAGCTCAACCTGCACCGCGTGACGGCGCCCCTGTTTGTGACGCCGGAGTCGGGTCTCAACGATAACCTGAACGGTGTGGAGCGCCCGGTAGTGTTCGGCATCCGCGAGAACGGCGACGCTTCGGTTGAGATCGTTCACTCGCTTGCAAAGTGGAAGCGCATGGCTCTCGCCAAATACGGCTTCCGCGTAGGTGAAGGCCTTTACACGGACATGAACGCGATTCGCAGGGATGAGGACACGGACAATATCCACTCGATCTTCGTGGATCAGTGGGACTGGGAAAAGGTGATCACGAAGGCGGACCGCACGGTCGAGACGCTCAAAAAGACCGTCAAGGATGTGTACGAGGCGCTTCGCGTGACCGAGAAGTACATCGCAAACCAGTATGATTATGTGAAATGCATTCTCCCCGAGGAGATCACTTTTATCACTTCGCAGGAGCTTCTTGACCGCTATCCGGACAAGAACGTGAAGGAGAGAGAGTACCTTGCCGCGAAGGAGTACGGCGCGGTATTTATCATGAAGATCGGCGACCTTCTCACGAACGGCGAGAAGCACGACGGACGTGCGCCGGACTACGATGACTGGCAGCTGAACGGCGACATCATGGTTTATTATCCGGTCGACGACATCGCGCTTGAGCTCTCCTCGATGGGTATTCGTGTCGATGAGGAGTCTCTGGTGAGCCAGCTTGCGAAGGCGGGCTGCCCGGAGCGCGCGGAGCTCGATTTCCAGAAGAGCCTTCTCGAGGGCAAGCTTCCGTACACGGTCGGCGGCGGTATCGGCCAGTCGCGCATCTGCATGTTCTTCCTGCGCAAGGCGCACATCGGCGAGGTTCAGGTTTCCGTATGGCCGAAGGAGGCTGTGGAGTACGCTGCATCGCGCGGCGTGACGCTGTTGTAGGGCGAAAGAATCATTTTACGAAAAATGAACAAAAACGATCAAAACCGCAACGGGGTTGCCCAGGCAGCCTCGTTGCTTTGTTACGAGAGCGGACGTTCGCAGGGAGACGAGAATGAGCGGGAACAGCGAAGTACAATCGAATAGCAAAGCCCGCAGAAGCGATTGGAACGAAGGGCTTCGGCACGGCTTTCCGATCGCGTGCGGCTATTTTTTCGTGTCGTTCACGTTTGGCATTCTGGGCGCGACGCTCGGCTTCCGCTGGTGGGAGACCGTGCTGATCTCGATGACCAACCTGACGAGCGCGGGGCAGATCGCGGGCGTCAAGACGATCGCGGCGGGAGGTTCGGTCTTCGAGCTTGCGCTGTCGCAGTTTATCATTAACCTGCGCTACTCCCTCATGGGCATTTCGCTCTCGCAAAATATGTCCGAGGACGTGTCGGGCCCTCGCCGGATGCTTCTCGGTTTCGGCATCACGGATGAGATCTACGGCGTGGCGGCTTCGCGCAGAACGCCGGTGACGACGCCGTATTTCGTCGGATTGATGACGCTCCCGTACGCGGGGTGGACGCTCGGAACGCTCGGCGGGGCGGTGCTCGGCGACGTGCTTCCGAAGGCGGTGACGAACGTGATGACCCTCGCCATCTACGGCATGTTCATCGCGATCGTAGTGCCGGCTGCGAAGGAGAGCCGCAAGGTGCTCTTTGTGGCGCTGGCAGCCGCGGCGGTCAGCTGTCTGATGTACTACGCGCCCGTGCTGAAGGAAGTGTCGGTCGGATTTGCCATCATCGTGAGCGCAGTGGTAGCAGCGGCTGTCGGTGCATGGCTGTTCCCGGTCGAGGACGGGCCGCGGGAGACCGCGGAAGAGGGAGGTGCGTGCCGTGAGTAGATTTTTTGTGTGCGCACTTGTGATGATGCTCGTCACGTATCTGGTGAGGGCGATCCCGTTCACGGTGTTTCGAAGAAAAGTACGCAACCGGTTCTTCCGGTCGTTCTTATACTATGTGCCCTACGCGGTGCTGACGGCGATGACGCTGCCGGCGGCATTGTACGCGACAGGGTCGATGGCGGTTGCGGCCGTCGGACTTCTCGCGGCGGCGGTGCTTGCATACCGCGGCAAAGGACTTGTGATTGTGTCGCTTGCAGCCTGCGCGACAGCGGGGCTTGCGACCTGGGTGATACATCTGCTCGGATGAGCAAAAGAAAGGAAAATACCATGAAAAAACACACGCAGAAAGTATGGATGCTGCTGTGCGTCGCGCTGCTTGCGGCAGCTTTGACGGCATGCGGCAAGGACAACAAGACGGAGACGACGCCGACGGTTACGCCCACGCAGGAGGTAACCCCGACGCCCGAGGCGACGCCGACTCCCGAGGCAACGCCCACGCCGGCGCTGTCGGAGAAGGAGATCTGGTACAACAATATGATCGAGGATTCCCTGATGAGCACGGGCAACAACGCCCGCCTCAAGAAGGTGATCGAGAAGGCGAGAAACGGCGAGGATGTCTACATCGTGACGATCGGCGGCTCCATCACGGAGGGCGAGGGCGCTGCCAACTACAAGAACTGCTACGCATCGTCGTTCGCGACGGAGTTTGCGAAGGTGTACGGCAAGGACGGCGGAGCAAACGTGCATTTTCTGAATGCGGGTCTCTCGGGAACGCCGTCGACGCTCGGCGTGGTGCGCTATGAGCGCGACGTTTTGACGAAGAACGGCGGGATTGTTCCGGATCTTCTCGTGATCGAATTTGCGGTAAATGACGGCGACGACCCGACGAACGGCGAGACGTTCGAAGGCCTTGTGCGCCGCGCGATGCAGACGAGCGACGACACGGCTGTGATCCTTCTGTTCAGCGTGTTCCAGTCCAAATGGAACCTGCAGGACCGCCTGAAGCCCGTCGGCACGCACTACGACCTTCCGATGGTCAGCGTGAAAAATGCTGTTGTGCCGCGCCTGACCGACGGTTCGCTGAAGGAAGCAACGTATTTTAACGATGTGTATCATCCGACCGCGTACGGCCACAAGATCATGCGCGACTGTCTGATGTATCTTCTGAAGAAGGTCGATGAGGAGGAGGCGGAGACGGCCAACGCGATGCCGGAGAAGGCACTGCTCGGCGATTCGTTCGACAAGGTCATCCTGGTGGATGCGGCGAGCGCGGAGGCTGCGGCAGCCGAGGGAATCACGGTGGATGCAGGCGGATTCACGACGCAGGACAAGGGCGTATTTTCCGTGCGCTACGAGGACGGAACGACGTTCCCGAACAGCTTCAAGCACGCGTCGACGGACGGCAGGAAGAGCCTGACGCTGAAGGCGACGTGCAAGTCGCTTCTCGTGGTGTACAAGAAGTCGACGAGCGACGCATTCGGAGATGCCGAGATCCTCGTGGACGGCAAGGTAGTGAAGACGGTGAAGGGCAAGGAGAGCGGTGCATGGAACAACCCGTACACGCTCGTCGTGCTCAACGAGGACACCGCAGCGGAGCACACGCTTGAGATCCGGATGGCGGAGGGAAACGCCGACAAGGATTTTTCGGTGCTTGCCATCGGCGTCGGCAAATAAACATTCAAACAGGAGAAAAAACGGCGTTCCCGGGAGATTCCGGAAGCGCCGTTTTGTTATGTCTGAAAATGAATCGGACGAATCAGTTCTGCGAGCCGTCCAGCACGATGGTCGTCACGCTCTCACCGGGAAGCGTGAGAACGCGGGAATCGGGCAGAGCGCCGAGACCTTTGTAGCACATGTCGGCGGTGTAGCCTTTGGTGAACACCGACTGGTAGCAGGACGACGAGGAGAGACTGTAGTTGTCGAGCGGAAGCTGCACTTTGGTCTCCGCGGAATCATTGTTGAGAAGCACGATGACCGTGCGGGTTCCGTCGGGACTTACGTACGCGCTTGCGCGAAGCGTCGTGGCTCCGGTCACGCCGATGTCGATGCGGGTGAAGCCGGGGCGCACATACTGCGAAAAATGCCGCATTGCATAGTAGTTGCCGGTCACCAGGAAACCGTCGTCGTTCGGCCAGTGGGAAGCGGCGTTTCCGACAATCAGAAGGTTGCCGTTGTCCATGCCGTCGTTGCCCTGTTCGGCGCGCCATACGCCGCCCCAGAAGATGTACGCGTTGGCGTCCTCATAGACGAGCGAGTTGTTGATCACGTTGGCGGTCTGAAGTGCAGTGCCGCGGTAGAACTCGGTCTGCCACTTCTTTAAGTTATTTTTCGCGGCGAGGCTTTTGGCGCCCATGAAGTTCATCAGGAACGAGTCGGGCTCGCAGGAGTTCGGGTCGTCCGAGGACGTGCCGCCGAGATAGAGGTGGTGAGCGATGGCGTAAACGCTGTTCGGCTCCTCGGCTAGGATCGGGTTGAGATATGCCTTGAGCGAGGTCGTGTCGACGGTCATCGTCTCGGGCGCGATCATGAGCGGCGCTTCGTCGCCGAACTGCTCGCGGAATTTGCGGTACGTGGCGAGGAAAGCTTTGCCGTACGAAGCCTGCGTTTCGGTCTCGTTCGGGGCAAATTCGCAGCCGTCGTAGCTTGCGACAAAGTCGCACTCGTTCTGAATGCTGACGACGTCGACCGGGATGCCCTGGGAGCGGTAGAGCGTGACTGCGTCAGCCCACCATTTTGCGAAATCGTCATAGACGTAGCTGCCGTCGGAATTCTTGCGGAGCGTGCCGCCGCCCTCGACGCGGTTGTTGCTCTTGAGGGAGGCCTGCGGGGACCAGCTCGAGTAGAGAACGGTCACCTTTTCGCCGCGCGCGTCGGCCTGTTCCTTGGCCGCGAGATAGTACTGCTTGTCGATGCGCGCCTTGCCGAGAATGCTGCTCGAATAGCCGAGCTCATTCTTGAAGCGCAAAATGGTGAACCCGGCGTCGCGGAACAGAAGATCAAGGCATTCCTGCGACTTCTTGAGGCTGAAGATCATCTCCGAGTACCATGTGAAGCCGGCGCCGAAACCGTCGATGGTCTGGTGCGTCTTGTCGAAACCGAGCATCAGCTGACGCGCGTCGGGGTCGACCGTCACGGGTGCGTTCGTCGGAACCGCGGTGGGCGTTGACGGCGTACCTGAGACACCGGGCGTCGCGTCGGCGGGGGTTGTCTCGTTTCCGCCGCCGCAGCCGGTGAGAGCAGCGGTCAAGAGCAGAACGAGAAGCAAAAACAATCGATTGCGGAATTTCATAAACATCATCCTTTCGTAAAATGCCGGCATACGCGACCGGCATGTGTAGTGTACAACGACCGCAGTTTGAAGTCAACGCAAACACGCGAAAACAGGTTGCCGAATCCGAGGCATGTATGATATACTGCTAAAAGATGCGTTTATTCAGAAAGAATATGCATCCGGAAAATGTTACATCAGAACACAATCAAGGAGAACCGAAGAAATCATGAGAGGACCTGTCGCACCGAAGGACCCGACCAAACAACGGGCCAAGGTATATTTTATGCTGGAGGATCTGCTGTACGCGTCGCACAAGGCGCCGCAGGGGGACCGCTACGCGGAGATGATCTTCCTGGAGAACCGCGTTTCGCAGAACCTGCGACTAATCTGCCCGGAGCTTCCGGAGGAACTCGGAAACCGTCTTCAGAAGACGAACGACTTCCGCGAGATCGTGCACAGCATCGGCATCATTGCGGAAAATGCGGACGGCGGTGACCCGGAGCGCGAGGTGACCTGCGAGCTGCAGCACTATGCGACGACGGACCGGTACAGCGACGGCACGCGCATGACCATGGAAGTGTGCTGTGACGGAGCGGAGAGAGTGTTCCCGCTCTCCGAGTTCGACTGGAAGGAACATGACGATATCCTCGGAACCTTTTTCTTATTTTCCGATGAACAGAACGTAAAGATCAAGCTCACCGTGATCCTGTATCTGCAGGACGGCTACACGGCGCCGGAGCCGCAGCTCGATCCTCCGATCGACTACGAGTCGGACGCGTACCGCGAGATGATCGCACATTCGCTTCTGTCCATGGGCAACACGCACCGTCTGCGCCGCGCGATCGAGAAGGCGGAGCGCGGGGAGGACGTGACGCTTGCATTCATCGGCGGCTCCATCACGCAGGGCGCGGGAGCGAAGCCGATCGAGACGGAGAGCTATTGCTACCGCACGTTTGCACATTTCCGCGATACGTATGCGACGGATCCGGAGAAGGTGCACCTCGTGAAGGCCGGCGTCGGCGGAACGCCCTCGGAGTTCGGTCTGGTGCGCTACGAGCACGATGTGCTTCGCGACGGTACGGTAGAGCCGGACATCGTATTTATTGAATTTTCCGTCAACGACGCGGGCGACGAGACCAACGGCGTCTGCTTTGAGAGCCTGCTTGCGAAGGCGTACAACCGCCCGAACATGCCGGCCGTGATACTTGTGTTTGCAGTGTTCATGAACGACTGGAATCTGCAGGACCGCCTCGCGCCGATCGGCGAGCACTATCAGGTGCCGATGGTCAGCGTGAAGGATGCGGTTTCGCCGCAGTTCCCCGACGCGGAGAACCGCGTGATCTCGAAGCGTCAGTATTTCTATGACTGCTATCATCCGACAAACGACGGTCACCGCGTGATGGCGGACTGTATCGACCACCTGATCGAGCAGTCGCTCGCGCACGTCGACGAGGAGCCGGAGTGGCCGGCGGAAGGCTGCCTTGGCAGACCTTACGAGAATTGCTACACCGTGACGCGCGACACCGCGGAGGCATTTGCGGACCGCGTGCAGATCGACGCAGGGTCCTTCACAGAGGTCGACACGGCGCTGCAGTATGCGGAGATGGATTACGATGCGTTCGGAACGCCGCAGTTCCCCAACAACTGGATGCGCACGGAGGGCGACAGGCCATTCGTGATCAAGGCGACTTGCAGGAACCTTTTCATCACGTACAAGGACTCCGGAGAGGCGTCGTTCGGCGCGGTTACGGTGACTGTGGACGGCAGATTCTGCCGTGAGATCAACTCGCGCGAGATCGGTTGGAACCATTGCAACACGTATCTTCTTGTAAACGATGATACGGTTGCGCCGCACGAAATAAAAATTTCGATGAAAGACGCGGAAAATGCAATGAAATTTACCATTTTCGCGGTGACTTTGACTGAAAAATAATTTTTTGAAATGGAAAAAATCGTGTGGCATTTTCAGAACACGGGTGATATAATTACTGTATTAACGTGATAAAGTGAGGCAGATTCGGGAGGCATGACGTAAGCATCCCGATTTTGCGGTGTCAAAAAGGGCAAAATATGCCCCTTGGTCAGTGAGAGTAAGGCGGTCGAAAGACACGCAGAAAGGAGGTTGTTGTGGACGGTGACGGCAGTAGCGGCGCGAACCCTTCAGGGTACCACTCGTGCTGCATAATCAGACAAGTTCGGTCCGCAGGAACCGAATCTTTCCGTGATGTGTCGGACGGCTTTGCGCTCTGACGATTCAAGGAGAGATCCGGGTCGTGAGGACGGCCTGAAACAGCCCGGTATCCGGAGTAGGTTCCGCGTTCCGCATACGCCCCGATGGGCAATATGACAGGAAGCGGAGGATATTCATGGAGACGAAGGAAACAATGACGCCGGTGTCGGAAGAGCTGCTTGACGAGCGTGAAGCAGCAGTTTCGACCGGGGAGGGCGTCGATACGGAAGAGCAGGAGCGTGGACTCGACATCGATGAGGCTCTTGCATTGGTTGAGGAAAAGCGGTACGCGACACTTCGGCAGATGCTTCGCGAGGCGGAGCCTGCGGATATCGCGGAACTTTTCGATGAGCTTCCGAAGCAGCAGTATGCGGTTGTGTTCCGTATCCTGCCGAAGGAGCTTGCGGCAGAGGTGTTCGTTGAGCTTGACAGCGATCTTCAGCAGATTCTGATCGAGTCGTTCAGTGACCTCGAGCTGCGTGACGTCCTGGAGGAGTTGTTCATGGACGATACGGCCGACCTCGTAGAGGAGATGCCGGCCAACGTCGTGAAGCGTATTCTGCAGAACGTGACGCCGGAGGCGCGCAAGACGGTCAACGAGCTTCTGAAATACCCCGAGGATTCCGCGGGAAGCATCATGACCACCGAGTTTGTGCGGCTGAAGCCGGACATGACGGTCGATGAGGCGTTTTCGCTGATCCGCAAGGTAGCAATTGACAAGGAAACCATTTACACCTGCTATGTGACGGACAAAAACAGCCATCTTGTCGGTGTGGTCACCGTCAAGGACATGTTGTGCGCGGATCGTACGACGAAGATCGGCGACATCATGGAAGAGCACGTCATCAGCGTGAACACGCTGGAGGACAAGGAGGAAGTGGCGGCGACCATCGGTAAATACGACGCCCTCGCACTTCCCGTTGTTGACGCAGAGAACCGACTCGTCGGTATCGTAACCGTCGACGACGCTATCGATGTCATGCAGGATGAGACGGAAGAGGACTTCGCGAAGATGAACGCTATGCTCCCGACGGAGAAGCCGTATCTTCGTACGAGCCCGTTCGAGCTGTACCGCTCGCGCATCGTGTGGCTGCTTCTACTCATGGTTTCCGCAACATTTACCGGAATGATCATCGGATCGTTTGAGGAGTCGCTGGCGACGCTGCCGGTGCTCACGCTCTTCATCCCGATGCTCATGGATACCGGAGGTAACTCCGGAAGTCAGGCGAGCGTTACCGTCATCCGAGCGCTTTCCCTCGGAGAGGTTGAGATCGCCGACGTTATGAAGATTGTCTGGAAAGAAGTCCGCGTGGCTGTCCTTTGCGGCGGAAGCCTTGCGGTCGTGTCGTTCGGGAAGATATTCCTTGTCGACAAATTATTATTGAACCGCGCCATCACGATCCCGGTTGCCGTTGTGGTATGCCTGACGCTGATGATGACAGTTATCGCCGCAAAATTTCTGGGGTGTACTTTGCCGCTTCTGGTCAGCAAGCTCGGCTTCGACCCGGCGGTTATGGCAAGTCCGTTTATCACGACGATCGTGGATGCGGTCTCGCTGCTTGTATTTTTCGGTCTGGCTACGATGATCTTACATTTGTAGCCGAAACAAGGAGAAGGTTGTGGAAGACAGGTATGTAAAACTGCATAGACACTTCCTGATCGTGATGCTGATGGTGACGGCGGCAATATTTGTGCTTCTGGTGCTGCAATACCACATGTTCATCAGGGTGGACATGAGGTATGCGGGAATCACGCGCGGGTATTACATGAAGACGTACATCTTCATCCCTGCGCTGATCTACGCGGTGTCATACATCGTTGTATGGCGGCTTCTGGATTCGCCAAATGTCGAGCCGCAGTGGAAGGACCTTGCGACGATCCTGTACCTCTGGGTGCTCTGCACGGTAGGATGCTATATCGGTGCGGAGCAGACAGTGCTCTACGGTTCGTTCGCAATCCCGATTTCCCTTTCAACGGTGTACGGCCGCAAATGGATGTGCCGCACGACCGAGATCCTCTGCCTCGTGACAGTAGCGCAGTACGTCGGAACGGCGCCGCTTCTGCCTACGTGCAGCGACAATCTCGTGTTTGATGTATGCACCGGTGAGGTTTTGCTCATCCTGTGCTGCCTCTGCAACGAAATCCTGCTTGAGTACGTGCTTGACAACGACGGTGTGATCCGCAGCCACAAGCTCGACAACCGCAAGCTGGAGAATCGTCTGCTCCGGGAGCCGATGACAGGACTTTACAACCACACGGCATTTTACGAATATCTGGATTCGTTTGTGAAGAACAGGGGAGAGAAGCCCCTTACGCTTGCGGTCGTTGACATCGACGATTTCAAGAAAGTCAACGATACGTACGGACATAACAACGGTGACGAGGTCATCCTGTGTCTGTCGCGCGTTCTGCAGAAACACTGCGGCGAAGAGAACTATGTCTGCCGTTATGGCGGCGAGGAGTTCGCAGTCATTTTCCCGAACGTAAAAGTGCGCGACGCAG
Source organism: Lachnospiraceae bacterium (assembly GCA_017561985.1). The sequence continues at coordinate 24,379 of JAFZAZ010000003.1, read as the reverse complement.
CGGCCATGATGAATCATGCGCTCGAGGAATTCCGCGAGACGCAGTACGCATGGCTTGACGGCCGCATCACGTTCAGCTGCGGTATTTTCCAGCTGAGCTCGTACACGATGTCCGCAGAAGAGTTCTTCCGTGTTGCCGACAAGATGCTTTACAACGCAAAGCACAACGGCAAGAACCAGTGTAACAGCGGCTGATCGGCGCATGCGCCTTAAGCAACGATAATTACGGTAGGGGAGGGTTTACATGAAAACAATTAAAAAGCTGAAACTCGACATCATTTTCGTCTCTGCCATTCTTGCAGGACTCGGAGTGCTGATGCTGCTCAATCCGGACAAGACGCAGGATGTCATCTGCTATGTTCTTGCGGGCGCGGCGATTGCGGCAGGACTTTGCTTTGTGATCGATTACCTTCGCAAGGATGCGCTCGCCGACGAAATGCGGTACGTGCTTGCCGTAGCGATGACGGCGGTGCTGGTCGGTGTGCTGATGCTTGTTCGCCACGATTCCGTGACCAGGTATCTTCCGACGGTGCTCTCGTTCCTGATCCTCTTCAGCGGCGCGGTGAAATTCCAGAACAGCTGGGATATGAAGCGTCTGAAGCACAGTTCCTGGCCGGTGCATTCCATCATTGCCCTGATCGGCGTAGTGGTGGGCTTTATACTCATGATGGGTTGGATTGAGAACAACGTCACCACCTGGATCGGAGTCGGCCTGATCTACAGCGGATTTACCGACCTCGTTTCCGCACTCGTGCTTTCCCGCATTCGCAAGCTGATCAACAAGCGTCAGGGCGAAGTGAACATGAGTGATGTCAATGCTGAGGATGTGAAGCCGCAGCCCGAGCAGGTTTATCCGGAAAATGAAGAATAATACAGACAAGTGAACTAACTTCAATGCAATGACGCGGCAGGGTGAAGACCCTGCCGCTTTTGCGTGTCTGAAGGTGCATCGGAGCATGAGATTGCCGCGGGGGCAGAAGAAAAAATGACGAGTACGGATAGAAAAAAGCAAAAAAAATCAACGAAATAGAAAAAAATCACATTTTTTTCAAAAAAAATGTTTTCTATTGGCGTAGAATATGATAAAATAAACCATATATGTGGTGTCACTGCGCGTGCCGACCACAAATAACCCGAAATGAGGTAACCCCATGAGGAAAATGAAGAGAGGATTGAGAGCAGTTTTAAGTATTCTTCTTGCTTTTGCCATGGTCGTTCTGGCTCTGCCGGAGTATGTTCGCCCGGTAAAGACAGCGAAAGCGGCAACAGCGGGAACCAAGACTATCTATGAACTCACAAACGAGCTGACAAGCGGAGGAGAGTATCTGATTGTCGGACACAATACTGCGAGACAATCTTATGCACTGTCACACAGAGAAACCCAAGCTACGAGAACGGCAGTAACGATTCACTCTGCTGAAGATGCGGAATTCGAGGTCAGTCAGCCTTACATTGATGGGGACAATGTGGAAGCGAATATGGTCTGGACGGCGGAAACAGACCAGTCGACGGGCAACCTCATGAGACTGCAGAGCGAAGGATATTATCTTCAGGTTGAGGGACAAGGTATCAACATCACCCTCGGACCTCACGATGGATCCGGAAGCCCCTATAGTCTTTTTAACTGGGTGTATACGAACATATTAGTAAACGGCAGTCGGAAACCGGTTCTCCGGCTTACGTATCACAGTACAAACATGTATGCACATGACACTACCCGATATCTTCGCTATGGCAATAGTAATTTTTCGGGTACGGATAATCCGGCGACTGCAGCTAATAATACGGTATATATTTACGTGAAGAAAGTTGTCACGACCTGTGAGCATGAGTATGAGTACAAGAGTGCTGACTGGACGTTCTCCGATACATTTGCATCGGTGAAAGTAACCTACGAGTGCGGCAAATGCGGTGATACGGTCGTTCTGGATGCGGATATCGAACGCACATTACTCGATGGCAATTGTATAACGGCGCCGCAGTGGAAATATACTGCAATAATCAGCGCCCAAAGAAGCCCGAGCGAGGCGTTTTTTGATACCAAAACGGTAACGGCGAACGTGCCCAGCTCCGCTGAGACGGAGACGGCTACGATCTACGTGCTGGTTGATGCTCCCACTCCCGGCGGCAAATACCTTGTCGTCGACAGTAATGATGCGGAAGTTGCACATATGCTTGCCAACGGATATCCCGCGATTGTTTCGAACAACAATATTGCGGTGAAGAGCGTACCCATTGATATCCGAAAGGAAAATGTGACGATTGCCGGTAATGAATCGGAGAAGACATATATTGCCAATCCTGCTTCGGAAGCGGTGTGGACGTTTACTGCCGATGGCGACTATAATTACCTCGTTAACAACGGTTATTATCTGTTCCACATGGGCGGCAGCGGTGCCAATTACATCTATCTCTCCAAGACAGGAGAGCCGCAGTATCGCGACTGGATAGCTGAGGCAAACACGTTGAAGTTTGTGGGCAGCAGCAGCTACTATGTGGGTTACAATGCAGGCAACCCGAGCCCTTGGGAGCTTTTGAGCAAGGTGTCCAATTCGGAGAGTGCTCCCGCAAACGTATATTTCTTCGAGGAGACCGAGGCGACAATCCCGAAGTATGTTGAGGCGGGCGTAGTGGCAGACGGACATAGTTTTCCGCTGAAGCACCATGAGGCCAATGAAGAGACCTGCTTTGACGATGGTAATTCAGAATATTGGGAGTGCGAGCGCTGCGGAAAATTCTTCGGCAATTCCAATGCAACAGGCACAATCGATGAGAACAGCTGGATCATCAAGGGAGGACATCAGTGGAAATTTACGGAATTCGTCTGGACAAAAGACGGTGAAGGCGGTATTTCGAAAGTTGAAGCGAAGTACGTATGCCAGAGGGTTTCTTCGCACGTTCAATTTATTGATGTTACTGAAAGCATCAGTGAGGTACCTCATGATGATACAGATTCTCCGTACGACGAATTCACGGCGTCGATTTCCGATACTGCCAGCCTTGACGGTGCGGAATATGAAGGCTTTACACGGATCGACAGATACTTGATTACTTTCGTTGTAGAGGGCGAAGATACGGACGAAGTAGTCAGCTCGGAATACTACAACGAGGGAACACCTGCGAACAATATTGTTCTGCCTCAGGAACCCACGAAAGAAGCAACCGCCCAGTTTACATATAATTTCATCGGCTGGAAGAACGTAGATACGGATGAGGGCGTTTCGAAAGTGACCGGCAATGCAACGTACAAGGCAGACTTTGACAATATTACCAATCAGTACACGGTAACGTTTATTGATGATGATAATGATGAGTCGGTCCTCAAAGAAGGAGAAGTGTACGATTACGGAACGCCTGCCGGGGATATTGAAGTGCCTTCCAATCCGACGAAGACGGAGACTCCTGAATTCACGTTCGAGTTCAGATGTTGGGTGAACAAAGAAACAGGAGAAGAGGGTATAAAGGACGTAACCGGCGATGTAACATACCGTGCGGATTACACCGAAACTAAGAAATGGTACACAGTAACGTTTGTTGATAAAGACAATAAGACGCTTGCGGAGAAGAGTTACCCGTACGGAACGGCAGCCGATGAAATTGATGTGCCTGACGTTCCGGTTATACGCACCGATGATACAATCTATACGTTTGACGGATGGGAGTCGGATATTACGGCCGTACTGAACACTGCAGTTTACAAGGCAAAGTATACTACGCAGGATAGACTCTATACAGTTACGTTCGTCAATCATAACGGGCAAACGCTGTACAGCACAAGCGAAGCTACATTCGCTCAAGCGACCAATGATGAAATAACGTACCCTTATGATACGCCGTCTCACGTCCATGTAGAAGGTAAGGTATTCACCTTTGATAAATGGAATAAACACACTGCTGAGAACGGAGATGTTACTTATACAGCAGAGTATTTGGAGACTACGCAGACGTTCACCATCACTTTCTATAACGAGCAATCGGAAAATGCAACCGTGTTGTACTCGTGTGAGTGTGATTACGATACTGTTCCGGTATTTGAAGGCAATCCGAACCCGCCTCAGAAGACTAGCAGCGATCAGTACTCTTATGATTTTAACTGCTGGATGGATGAGGAAGGAAATGCATTAACAAACGGTCTTCCTGCTGCGAAAGCAGACGCAAATTATTATGCTGATTTTACGTCTGTACCCAGAAAGTACAATGTTACCTTTGTGGTGGACGGTAGTTCGCAGACGGATGAATGGGAATACAATAAAGTTCCCAGTTACGGAAAAACCGTTGAGAAAGAAGGCGAGGACAAGGTTGTTCGGTATGAGTTCATCGGATGGAGATCCGGTGAGACTCTGATCGGACCGGACGCTTCCCTGCCTGCAGTAGTGGGTGAAGTGACGTATACTGCCGAATTCGATACATACTATTATGTTGAGATTTCGGAATGCGACTTCGGAAAAATCGCGTGCGATCAGACGGACAATGCGACCAATGAAACCTGGGTTAAGGCAGGTGAAGAAGTTACGTTTATCTGTCGCCCCTTCCATTTTGATAGTACTGAGTACAAACTTGATACGGAATCAGTCAAGGTTACAAAAGCCGACGGGGGAGCAGTGACGACCAGCGGTGAGGGTGACGACTACGCATTTACGATGCCTGAAAGCAAAGTTACGATAAACGCTGCATTTTATCGTGTATACTTGATTAATATCGGCACGGAGATTGTGACGGATCTCAACAAGGGAGATGTTTTCGGAGACGGAAGCGTCAAGTGTGAGTACGATGAGGACAACAACACGTGGACGATTACGTTCAACGAGCAGCCGACTATGCTGACGGGCGGAGCTGTGACACCTTTCCTGATTGGACTCTTAGAAATTGCAGATTATAAGATTGTGACGCCGGAAGATGGTCTGACATTGAACGCAGAAAATGTGGGGAACGCTATCTACTCAAGCGGTGCGTTGACCATTGAAGGAAACCTGGTTCTGAATGTAACCTCGGATGTTTTTAGGACTGAAAATGAGCTTAGTTATGCCGGCGGCACCGGTATTCATGCGGAAAAAGTTACTTTCAATGGTGATCTTGAGATTACGATTTCCCTGCCTGAGGATGCGAGCGAAGTTGACGATGGGTATTTCGTCGGTATTGAGGTTGTTGACAGTGTTACATTTGCTTCCGAGACGGGCAGCTGGGTAATTACGACGCCTGAAGGCGGAGCCGCAATTCTTGCACAGAGCATTTCGTATCCGGAAACGCACGGATTCAAAGTTCCGGAAAATGCGGAAATCGGTGAAGTGCCCGAGGACGATGAGGATTATCGTGTTACTATCGTGCTGCTTGATATGGAGGACGACGACAGTACAGGTCCTGAAACGGCACTTGTTAACAAGACAGTCCTTGATATGGCGGAAGAGGAACCGGTAGTTGCGAACGTAGTATCCATTCAGCTGATCTGCCATGTTGTATTCAAGAACGGCGAAGAGACGCTTTGGGAGAAGGATTTCTTCCTGGGCGATGAGCCGGTGTACGACGGAGATACAAAGCCGACGCAGCAGGCGGATGCACAGTATACGTACACCTATGCCGGATGGAAGGATTCCGAAGGCAAAGAGTATCCGGACGGCGAAGCACTTCCCGAGCTGAACGGTGCGATGACGTTCACGGCATATTTTGAGTCGACAGTCAACCGGTATACGGTAACGTTCGTTACGGAAGACGGCAAGACGGTTCTTGCGGAGAAGAAGTACGATTACGGTACGGAGGCGAAGGATATCACGGTTCCGGAAGCTCCGAAGAAAGAAAATACCGAGGCGGCCACATATGAGCATGTCGGCTGGAACGACGGAACGACGACGTACAAAGCGTCGGATCTTCCGAAGGTAACGGGAGATGTGACATACAAGGCAGCGTACAGCGATACGAGCCGCAGCTATAAGGTGACGTTCACCGACGAGAACGACAAGGTTCTCTCGGAGAAGGAATATCCTTACGGAACAGAAGCGTCGAAGATCGAGAAACCTGCAGATCCGACCAAGGCTGAAGATGAGAAATACACTTACACCTTCAAGGGTTGGACGCCGGAGATCTCTGCAGTTCAGTTTGACGTGACCTACAAGGCAACGTTCGAAGCAACGGAGAAGCAGGTTGAGGAGCGCGGTGAGTATTACATTGTAGGCGAGAAGAGCGTTTCGCATGAGCTGAAGTCCGGCACTTCCGCGAAGGTAACAGCCAAGAGAACGAAGAACGATGAGAAGACGCACGACATGTTCGATGGAATGGAATATGCCGGTAAGGAAGTTTCGAAAGACGTTTACACCGAAACCCAGGGTAGTGCGATCATCGAATTGAAGCCGGAGTATCTCGACACGCTTGCCGAGGGTAAGCACGAGTACACCATCAAGTTCAAGGATGGCGACCCGGTAACGTTCACGGTTGAGATTCTTCCTGCAAAGCAGAACGAGACAGAGGAAAATGGAACGGAGCAGCATGAATCGCCGAAGACGGCGGATCTGATGCCGGAGATGACCTTCCTGTTTGCTTCGCTGATTCTCTTCATTGGTGTTGTTTTGTACACTAAGCGCAGAAGAGAAGAGGCATAACTCGAAGCAGAACAACTAAAAATCAAGCGGCGGCAGGGTAAAACCTGTCGCCGTTTTTTGCATTTTTCCGTTTTTTCGTCATTTTCGGGAAGATTACTCAAACTGTACTTTTTTTACTCAAATTGTAGTGGGTAAATTTGCACTAAAATAGTATAATTTACCGTGATGAGGTGTCGAACTATGCGTAAAATGCACTTATTGACAAATTTTACAGCGCGTTTCGACGAAAAGTTTTCGGAGGTAACTGTATGAAAAAAAGATGGCGTTCAATCGTAAGCGTATTTCTTGCGTTCGCGATGGTCGTTCTGTGTCTTCCCGAGTATGTAAGCCCGGTGAAGACGGCGAAGGCTGATGAGGGCGGCCCGGATGTGAAGTACGTTGATGAGACCGGTGAGACAAAGACGCTCACCGGCGCACAGTACGAGATAATCGAAGCGCTTGGAACGACAGAGCGTCCCGGGCATCTTAACATGCCTACAACATGGGGCGAGGCAGGGAAAAAGACGTACTATGTTGTCGGTGTTAATCAGCGGAGCAGGAATAATGATAAACGGGTTACCTATGGAACCAGTAGTAGAATTACCGTTGCCGGCGATGTGGTTTTGATCTTGCCGGATATCACAGGCGATAGCAGATACACGTACGGCATTAATCTGCAGAGCGGTATTAATGTACCGGACGGAGCATCGCTCACCATCTACGGCGGACCGAATGGTGGATGCTCGCTTACTGCAAGCGGAAATCAGTATAATGCCGGAATTGGCGGTAATCGTAATTATATCAATGCTGAAACTTGCGGAACTATCCGGATTTACGGCGGTACTATTACCGCAACGGGCGGTAGTGATGCAGCAGGTATCGGAGATGGTTCGTCCGGTAGGGGCGGGACCGTTATCATTGGCGGCGGCAAGGTAACTGCAAATGGTGGTCGCTACGGTGCGGGTATCGGTGGAGGTAATTATGGTAACGGCGGAAGCATTACCATTACCGGCGGTACGGTAACAGCGCAGGGTGGCAGCCAAGGTGCAGGTATCGGCGGCGGCTATCACGGCTACGGTGGAAATATTATAATTGACGGTGGCAGCGTGACTGCTACTGGTGGAAATAATGGCGCCGGTATCGGTGGCGGATATTCCGAGGGAAACACCACAGATACTACGCAGAAAATCATCATCAAAAAAGGTAGTGTAACCGCAACCGGCGGAAAAGGAGCAGCGGGTATCGGTAGCGGATATTATCAGACTCACTGCGGTACGATAAGCATTAGCGGCGGCAGTGTAACTGCAACTGCTGGTACTTACGGATCGCGAAGCGGAAGCAATTGGATGGGATATACATATTATGATTGTCCTGCAGCGATCGGTGGATCATTTGTTTCCGGTGACAGCATTACTATTAGCGGAGGCACCGTAAACGCCACTGCGCGTTACAACGGAACCGCAATCGGTGCTGTTCAGGAGGAAGGCGGAGCGAACGTAACCATCACAGGCGGAGCAATCACTGCTACAGCAAACGATGGTGTAGGTATTGGTAATGGTTATGGTTATGAGTCCCATTCCAGCACGACGGTCAATGTTTCTATCAGCATCACCGATGCGAGTGCATTTGTTCAGGCGTCCAGCTATAGAGGAGGCGTCAATCTTGTTACCGCGGTTAAGGACGTAACGAGCAATCCGAACAGAGACATTGCGGCTGGTCGTGTTACATACCTTAACACGATCAATGGCAAGAAACTTGTGAAGGGGACCACGTTCACGATCAAGTTCGTCAACGATGATGCGGATCATACGATTCTGCAGACGAGCGAAGTTGCACCGGGTGCAGTTCCGTCTTACAACGGTACGCCGACGAAGTCTGCTACGGCGGAGTATACGTTCACATTTACCGGTTGGAAAGACGAGGCTGATCGTTTCTACAGTGCAGGAGCAACGCTTCCTGAAGCTACAGCTTCGATGACGTATACGGCACAGTACAGCAGTGTCGTTAATAAGTATACGGTTAAGTTCGTCGGTGAGAACGGAACGCCGGTTCTTCTTGATACGAAAGAGTACGATTATGGAACGCCGGTGGCGAATATCCTGAAGCCGGAGGATCCGACCAAGCGTAGTACTGATGAGTATGATTTTGAATTTGCAGGCTGGTCGCCTCAGCTTTCTGAAGTTACGGAAAATGTCGTCTACCAGGCAACATTCCGGGCGGTAAAAAGAAAGTATACCATTAAGTTTGTTGGCGAAGGCGGTTCGGAGCTTTACAGCAATACGTTTGAATACGGCACCAATCCGACATTTTCCGGTGAAGAGCCGACCAAAGAAGCTACGGCCCAGTACACCTATACATTTTTCGGTTGGCAGGCAGAGAATGGAAGTCAGTACAGCAAGACTTCTTTGCTTCCTGAAGTAAACGGAGACGCAACGTACACAGTTGTATTCACGAACACGACGAACGAGTATACCATTTGCTTTGTCAACTTTGACGGCGCGGAGCTTCAGACACCTACCGTAGCTTTCGGTCAGCGACCGAGCTATACCGGTTCGACGCCGGTGCACCCGAAGACCCAGGAGAACTCTTTCACGTTTATCGGATGGGAGGATTCGAACGGCAACTTCTATGCGAAGGATGCCGATCTTCCGGAAGTTAACGGCGCAATGACGTACACTGCTTTCTACAGCAGTACGAAGAATCAGTACACGGTGAAATTCGTCAAGGATGATGCAAATGAGACCGTGATTTCGTCCAAAGTGTATGAGTACGGTACGCCTGTGTCCGATATTGAAGTGCCGGAAGGTCCGTTCAAAGATGCGGATGCCGATTGGGTATATGCTTTCAACGGATGGAATCCCACGATTTCGGAGGTTACCGGTGATGTTGTATATAAGGCACAGTATACAACGAGCGCGAGAGAGTACATTAATGTAAATGTGGCGATATTCTGGAATGACAACGATGATCAGGATGGAGTTCGTCCGGAATCCGTTGTGATTGAACTCATCGCAGGAGAAGAGACCCTGAAAAGCGCAACATTGAGCGAGAATAATAGTTGGGGTGTATTTTGGAACCTTCCGAAAAATGATGTAAAAGGCAATCCGATTGAATATACGGCGAGCCATGGTTCGATCTCCGATTATACGACCAGTGTTGAGATGAACGGTGAGTCGGATTATTTTATCACCATCACGGACTATCATGCGCCGAAAACGACGAGTTTGACGGTTAAGAAGGCATGGTTCGATTTTGATAATTTGTACCGAACCCGACCTGATAAATTAGTGGTTTACCTGAACGACGGTAGCGGAACAGTTGAGACGGTTACGCTCAAGGCTGAATCCGGTTGGACGGCGACAGTAGATGGGCTTCCCGTATATAAGAGCCACGGTGTTGCGATTCAGTACTACTGGCGAGAGGAAAATGTAGAAGGTTATTCCCAGACCGGCATTGCTGTAGGCAGAGGAGTAACAACAATTGCGAACGAACTGGAAACGACAACGGTCAGTGGCACTGTGACTTGGAAGATGAATGGTTACAGCGAAAATCTGATTCCCAATCAGGTAACCATTAAGGTTTGGAGCGGTGACGATGTCGTTGACACAATCACGGCTACGGGTGAAGGTGCTTCGTGGACATTTACGTCGAATGAGCTCCCGAAATACCAGAGCAACGGCGAGTATGCCGAATATAGAATCGGATTAGAGTCCGTACCGGGCGGTTTCTCGTCCAGCGTAATCTATCCGGACATAACCTTTACGTATAAGCCTGTTATGACAACTGTTGCAGGTGAAGTGGTATGGAATCTTAAAGGAAATAGCGTTGATTTGATTCCCGATTCTACAAGCGTGTCTGTTTACGACGATACAACGGTTGTAGACGTATTGGATGTGACCGCTGACGAGGACGGAAACTGGACGTTTGAATCGAAAGAACTTCCGAAATACAGAGAAGACGGCACGACTGAGATTGTTTATACACTTGACACTACGGTAGCCGGATTTGAGACAACGATCAATGGAACCGGAATTACCAACACGCTGATTACGGTTAAGATTTCCGGTGAAAAGATCTGGGATATGCAGGGCTACGATGAGTCGCTGATGCCGACTGAGATTACGGTCTATGTACGTTCCGGAAACGAAACAGTTGATACGATTACTCTCACCGCTGACGACGATGGTGAATGGAAGTTTGAATCCAGGGATCTGCCGAGGTACGAGAGTGACGGCAAGACCGAGATTACCTATACGGTAGACGAGGAAGTGCCCGCGGGCTTCGACAAGGACGTTAACGGAACGCTGATCACCAACACTTACATACCGGAGGTTGTTACTGTAAGCGGCACTGTAAGCTGGGATGTGAAGGGTAACGAATCGCTGATTCCCGAATCCGTTTTGGTTTACATCATGGATGGTGAGGACGTTGCCGATGCGTTTGACGTTACCATGGAAGATAGCTGGACGTTCACGTCGAGGGAACTTCCGAAGTATCGTGCTGACGGAAAGACGGAGATCAGATATACTGTTGAAGAAGTCTATGTTGATGGCTTTACAACGGAGATCAACGGAACGCAGATAATGAATACCCTGGAAACGGTTGACGTAACAGTCAGCGTGGAATGGGATGATGCGGATGATCAGGATGGTTATCGTCCGGATGATATTACTGTATGGTTGATGGACGGTAACGATGCACAGGCAGATGTTACACTCAGCGCACCGGACTGGACATACACATGGGAAAACCTTCCGAAGAAGGTTAGCGGAAGAGAGATTCAGTACGTTCCGAAAATGCCGGAAGTTGATCAGTATCAATTGGAGACCGTCGAAGGCGGATTCAAATATGTACACACTCCTGAAATAACGACTGTGACAGTTGTTGTTGACTGGGATGATGCAAACAATCAGGATGGTTATCGTCCGGAAAAGGTCGGCGTCAACCTCTTGAAGGATGGTCAGGTTATTGAGACCGTCGAAGTTCGCGGTAACGATTGGACGTACACGTGGACAGAGCTTGCCAAGAAAGCTCAGGGCGAAGTTATCGATTATACGGTATCCACCGGAACCATAGAAGAATATGATACTTTGATCACGAAGGCGCAAGACGGCTCGTTCAACTATACGTTGACGAATACCCATGCGATAGAAAAAGTCAAAGTTACCATTTCGCTGGAGTGGGACGATGCAGAGGATCAGGACGGTTACAGACCTGACAAAGTTGATTTGATCCTGATGCGTGACGAGGAAGAAGTTAAGCCGATCGAACTTAACGCTGCCAATGGCTGGAAAGATACTGTCGCAAATTTGGACAGAAAACATGAAGGCGTGGAGTATGATTACGCGCTGAGCTTTATCACAGATGTTTCGAATTACTATAATCTGGAACTGGCTGAGCCGATTGTTGATAAAGAAACGGGCGATGTACAGATTAACATCAAGTATATCCATGAGGTGGAAAAAGTTGACGTAGCTGTCAGCATTGCCTGGGATGATGAGAACAATCAGGATGGCTACCGTCCGAATGAGGTAGATGTAAAACTGTATATCGGCGATACCGATACGGGACTTTCTTATAAGCTTAATCCGGAAAATGGCTGGACGTATACCTGGAAGAATCTCGACAAGAAAGATGCCGGGTCTGACCTCGCTTACACGGTGAAAGTAGATCTGAACGAAGATTATGAGATCACAACCACGAAGGCAGAAGGTTCGTTTACGTATACGCTGAAGTACACTCACAAGCCGGAAGAGACGAATGCAGGAGTTACCGTTGTCTGGGACGACACTGATGATCAGGACGGTTATCGCCCGGAATCTTTGACCGTGACGTTGCTCGCAGATGGTGAAGATGCCGGAAAGTCGATTGAGCTTGGTCCGAACAATTGGACGTATACCTGGAATGGCCTTGCCAAGAAGGCAGGCGGTTCCGACATCGTATACACGGTGAGCGTAGGTCAGATTGATGAGTACACGACCGCAACCAAGAAGGCGGAGGGCGGATTCGACTATACGATTACCAACAGCCATACGACGGAAAAAACCGATGTATCGGTAACCATTATCTGGGATGACAATGAAGACCAGGATGGCTGCCGTCCGGATATGGTTACGGTTAATGTTCTGGTAGGCAGTTCGCTCGTAAAGAGCTGTGAACTGAATGCGGATGACTCTTGGAGTTATACCTGGAAAGACCTTGACAAGAAAGCCAACGGCCTTAACATCGAGTATAAAGTGACGGAAGATAGTTTTAGCGGATACACGATCGATATCTCGAAGGCTGACAATTCGTTTGCGTACACTGTCAAGAACATCCATGAGACCGAGAAGACGAGTGCTACGATTGAGGTCGCATGGAATGTGGATGCGAAGCAAGACAAGACTCTTCCGGAGAGCATTACGGCAGTTTTATCCGATGGTAAGGAAGTGACTCTGAGCGCTGCAACGAACTGGAAGGCGACGGTAGAGAATCTTCCGAAGTACAAAGATCACGGTCAGACGATTACGTACAGTTGGAGTTTAAATGAGGTTCCTTCCGGCTTTTATCAGTCGGAACTCACAACCGGAACCACCACAGCAAAAACGCTTACGTACCGCGTTAATCAGGTCGAGCTGGCGCTTCATGCACAGGCAATTATTGCTAACCGTTACTGGTTGGATACCGATTTCTTCGAATTTACTCTTGAGGCTGATCCGTGCAATCAGGAGGGAGCTGTTCTTCCGAGTCAGACAGTTGGTACGGTTGATCGGAATAGCAGCACATGGAATTACGAAGAGATTGTATTTACCGCTTACGGAACGTACAAGTTTACGATTACCGAGACGAAGGGGAACATCCCCGGAATCGAATACGATATCGTTCCGAGGAAGATCACGGTTATTGTCCGCGATGATGGCTTAGGTTCGTTGTACATTGAACCTTATGAGGTAACCGACGGAGGATATGTCTCCGTAACAAATGAGTATCACTCGGATTCCGATGAAATTGTAATTGCCGTTAAGACGGAGCTGATAGGAGAGAAACTTGCGGACAAACAGTTCAGCTTCGAACTGTTGGACGAGGGTAAGAATGTCATTCAAACTACAACCTGTGAAGAGGACGGTACGGTTAAGTTCGCTCCAATTTATTACTCCGAAGACGATATGGTTCAGGAAGACAGTATCCTTGAGGAGAGAACGTTCCGTTATTATATTCGAGAAGTTTCTCCCGAAGACACGACGGGCGTGATTTATGACGCTGGTGAGTATAGCATTGATATTACGGTGGAAGACAATCAGGAAGGCAGTATTTTAGTAGATCCCGATGCGCTCAATCCGGATATCACGTTTACCAATATTGTTGTAAAGGTTCAGAAGGTTGATGAAGACGGCGAAGGTCTGAAGGGAGCACATCTTCGGGTTGTTGACAAAGAAGGCACAGTTATCGACGAGTGGGTTTCCGAGACGGAAGCATATATTGTCAAGGGGCTTCAGATCGACGAGGTTTACACTCTGAGTGAGACAATGGTTCCGGAAGGACGCAAGTTTGTAAAGGACGTAGCGTTCAGCGTTGACGAGAGCGGTAAGGTTACGATCGGAGGAACGGGTGTCAGTGTGGATGTCACTACACTGCTCCTTACGAACGAAAAATGTACGGAGCCTGTATCCGAACTCAAGGTGAAGGACGTCAACGACACAACCGGTGTAGAAAGCGGTTGGCAGGTTAGCGCCGATTACGATATCGGTGATGAAGTGAAATTCAAGGCAACGGCTAAACTTGCTGACAATGTGACTGATTACACGAGTTACAAGGTTATTTTCCATGTTGAAATGGATAAAGGTTTGACGTTTAACAACCAGATCGAGAAGGTGACTGTAAACTGCCAGGCTTTGAACGTCTCCGAGTATACGCTGACGTCTGCTGAGCACAGCTTCGATCTTGCGATTATCTGGAACGGCGTCAACAACGAGAAGATTTCGGATGAAGAGCTGAACCTGGCAACCGTTGAAGTCTTCTATGCAGCAAAGCTTGAGGATGATGCAATTGCAGGAGCAAAAGGCAATGGCAGCTTCTTCTCGCTGGATTACAGCTGCAACCCGAACCTGACTGAAGACGGTAAACCGATCGAGGAATACGCAAGAACCGAGAAGAGTTCGGTAAGCGTATTTACGTACGACTTCGAGCTGAAGGCGCTCTGCGAGGATGGCAAAGCGCTTGAAGGTGCAGAGTTCAAGCTGGAGAAGGTGGAGTCCGGCAATACCGTTTTGATTGGCAATGTTGTGGTGAACGGCGAGTCCGAATGCGTATTCCACGGAATTGATGACGGCGAATATGTATTGACTTCGGTTTCGCTTCCGGAAGGAACTGCTGAGGTAGATCCGTTCGTGTTTGTTGTATCGGCAGAGCATGCAGTAACGGACGATGGTGAAGCAGACACGATGCTGAAGAGCCTTAGCGGAGAAACAGTCGTTGGAGAGATGGAATTCTCGACAGACAATTCGCTCAGCACGCTCACTGGAACCATCAATCTTGAGCTCAAGACATTCACGATCACTTTCCTGGATGATGAGAATCTGCCGATCGCCGAGAAGAAGTACAAGTACGGAACCAAGGCAGAAAACATCGAGACTCCGAAGACGGTTCCGGAAAAGAAGAGCACCCCTAAGTATTCGTATTACTTTAGCGGCTGGACTCCGAAGATCGCGGATGTGACCGGAGATGCCGAATACACTGTAGAATACGAATCAATTCTGAACGAGTACGAAATTGTATTCTTCGCAGAAGATGGTAAGAGCGTTCTCGCAAAGACATTCTATGAGTACGGCACCGAGGCGAAGGACATGGCGGTTCCTGAGGCTCCGAAGAAGGAGAGCACGGCGGCAAGCGACTTTGCATTTGTCGGATGGAAGAACGGCGACAAGATTTACAAGGCAACGGAGATCCCGATGGTTGAGGGAGATGCTGTTTACACGGCTGTATACAGCGACACGACCCGCAGCTACAAGGTGACGTTCACGGATGAGAACGGTAAGGTTCTCTCCGAGAAGGAATATCCTTACGGAACGGAAGTAGCTAAGATTGCGGTTCCCGAGGCACCTGCCAAGGCTGAGAATGCCGATTACACGTACACCTTCAAGGCATGGACGCCCGAGATTTCCAAGGTTGAGTACAATGTAACCTACAAGGCAACGTACGAGGCTGTCGCTAAGCCGAAGGAAGATCCGAAGCCGACGCGCGGTATTTATCAGTACATCAAGGAGGGTGACGGCTCCTACACGAAGGGATCCGGAAAGATTCTGGCGCTGCGTTTCAAGAGAACGGAAAATGACGAGATCACGTTCGATAAGTTCGTCAGAATTACGTTCAACGGAAAGGCGCTGGATGCAAGTGCATTCGGCAAGAAGCGCGGTAGCGTTATCATCGAGCTGAAGCCCGAATACCTGGATACGCTTGCGGAAGGAACGTCCGAGTTTACGGTTGAGTTCGAGGACGGCGATCCTGTTACGGTAGCAGTTTCGATCCTTCCTGCGAAGTCGAACGAGACGGAACAGCCGGATTCGCCGAAGACGGCCGATTTGATGCCGGAAGTTCTCTTCCTGTTCACCTCGTTCCTCATCTTCATCGGTGCGGTAATGTACACCAGACGCAAGAGAGAAGAAGAGGCGTAAGCGGTAACAACCGGTACGATTGAAACGAATCAGACGGCGGCGGGAGCAATCCCGCCGCTGTTTTTGTAAATGTGGAATTTTTCGTATATTTCTTTACTTTTAACGGGGCATTTGATACAATGGAGAGGCTGTGGAAATACAGCCGGAGGTTAAATACATGAGAAAAATTGTGGCAATGGTTGTTGCGCTTGTCATGACGGCGGCTCTGCTTGCAGGCTGCGGCAGCAGCAACAACACGACAGTTACCCCTACACCGAGCGGAGCAACAAGCTCGTACTATCATCCCTGCAAGGGCTCGGTTGAACTCGGGGAGTACAAGAATCTGAAAGCAACGAAGGTTAAGAAGACCATTACGGATGCGGATGTAGAGGCTGAGATCAAGAAGTTTGTTGACAGCAACCCGAACTATGAGAAGGACGATTCGCGCGACGGTACCGAGGTTAAGGACGGCGACGCGCTCAATATCGATTTCGAGGGAAAAGTAGGCGGCGTTGCATTTGAAGGCGGCACGGGAACGGACACGTTCCTTGTGATCGGCTCCAACCGTTTCATTGACGGTTTTGAGAGCTCGCTGATCGGCAAGACGGTAGGATCGACGGTGGACATCAACGTGACGTTCCCCGACCCGTATGAAAGAAACCCCGATCTCGCCGGAGCGGCTGCGGTATTTACCGTAAAGATCAACTATGTCGGCAAGGTTAAGGAGATCGACGACGCGTATGTTGCACGCTATCTCTCGACCGTTGCAACAACGGTTGAGGAGCTGAGAAACTACGTTAAGATCCAGCTTCAGGCCGAGGCTGACGATCAGGCGGACGAGAAGGTTTGGAACGCTCTGATCGAGGCGGCTGTAAACAATGCGACGTTCAAGGAGATCGACCCGGCTGACGTTCAGTACTATGCAGACCTTTCGCTCGCTCCGTTCAAGCAGTATGCAACGTACTACGGCGTGACGGAAGAGGAGATCTACAACACGATGTACGGAACCGCTGAGGGAACGTACGCAGAGTACTGCCAGAAGGTGAACGAGCAGGCGGAGCTTTCCGTTAAGCAGTTCATGGTTCTTCAGGCGATCGTCGCGAAGGAGAATCTTGTCCTGACCGATGAAGAGTATCGCGCCGCTGTCGAGAAGTACATGACTTCCAGCGGAACGACGCTTACGTTCGAGAACTTCGAGGCAGCCTACGGCAAGGATTATCTCAACTACCTTGCACTCAACGACCGTGCGCTCGAGCTCATTCACGACAGCGCAGAGATCACCGAAGAGTGATCCTCAACAATCACACGGAAAATGAAAACGCGTCGGCTTTCGCCGGCGCGTTTTTTGTGGCTTCACATGTGTCATGCAGTCGTTTCCGCATCTGTGCTGCTAAGGATCGGTTGATGCGGTATCATCTGTGCCGTTGCAGGCGGTACTGCTTCGGCGTTACGTCCTTCCAGCGCCGGAACACCTTGATCAGGTGGCTGCAGTCCGCAAAACCGGTCTCCATGCTGATGCGCGTGAGATCGTGGTCGGTGAACAAAAGAAGGTCCTCGGCCTTGCTCACGCGGACAAACTCGATGTAATCCTTGCAGCTTCTTCCGTACATCTGGCGGAAATTTTTCGCAAAATACGAGTAGCTCATGCCGCACATTTTTGCGAGATCGGCTACGCGCAGAGGCTCCGCGGAGTGGTCGTCGATGTACTCGGTGACGGACTCGATGTCGTTTCCGCCTGTGACTGCGGCGGACGGTCCCGAGGTGTCGAGGCCTTCCTCACGCCAGACGCGAGCGAGTGCGATCATCAATTCGCAGATGTCCGAGTGGACGACGAGGTCGTAGCCGTAACGTTTCTCCCTGAGCTCGTCGATGACGGTTGAGAAGACGCGGGAGACAAGATCGTCGGAGAGCGTGCCGGCGCGGAAGAAACACGAGACGTCGGCGCGTCTGGCAGCTTCCGTGATGGCGCGCAGGCGGGGCGAGCTGCTTCCCGGCGTGCTCAGGCGGCTGATGTCAAATTTGATCACGCCGTAGCGGTACGTGGGCGGCATGGGAACTACCGTGTGGATGCGCTTTGCGTGGAAGAAGGCGACGTCGCCGCGGGAGAGGGTGGCTTTCTTCTCATCACACTCGACATACACTTCGCCGTCCTCAACATAGATGATCTCGACGTAGTAGTGCCAGTGCGGACGCGGAGGGTCGTTGATGTAGCGGCTGTCCACGCGAAACGCCTCGTAAGGCGACTGCAGAGTATCGATGTATTCAAACAACTGTGACATAGGTGTCCTTTCGTATGCCGCGGAGTCCTCAGGGACGGTGCGGTATGAAAATAGATATGTACGATTTTTATCCGCTCTCATTATAGCAAAGAAATACGCAGGATGCTATAGTGAAATCAACCAATCCGGGGTTGCCGGACAAAAAGAAGCAGATTGTAAGGAGAATACCTATGATCATCGGTAAAAACCTTCCCAATATCCCCTGGCAGGAAAAACCTGCAAACTGCGGGGACGTCATTTGGCGTTATGATCAGAACCCGATTATCGGACGGCACGACATTCCGTCCGCAAACAGCATTTTCAACAGTGCGGTAATCCCGAAGGACGGTGCGTTCGTCGGCGTATTCCGAAGCGACAACAAGGCTATGGAGCAGCAGCTCTTCCTCGGCAAGAGCCCCGATGCGCTCCATTGGGAGATCGAGCATGAGCCGCTTCGCTTGTACTGCGAGAAGACCGGCGAGTTCGTCGGGATTGCCGCAGGTTACGACCCGCGCGTGTGCTTCCTTGAGGACCGCTACTATGTGACGTGGTGCAGCCCGTTCGAGCAGCATTACGGTCCGACCATCGGCGTTGCGTACTCGTATGATTTCGAGACGTTCTACCGCCTTCCCGATGCGTATCTGCCGTACAACCGCAACGGTGTTTTGTTCCCGCGCAAGATCAACGGCAAATACATGATGTTCTCGCGCCCGTCCGACAACGGACATACGCCGTTCGGCGAGATGTTCCTCTCCGAGAGCCCGGACATGATCCACTGGGGCTGCCATCATCATGTGATGAGCCCGGCTTACTGGGCATGGACGAAGATCGGTGCAGGTCCGATCCCGATCGAGCTGGACGAGGGATGGCTTCTTCTGTTCCACGGCGTCGGAACCACCTGCAACGGCATGATCTACTCGGTCGGCGCAGCCATCCTCGACAAGGATGAGCCGTGGAAGGTCCTGTACCGCTGCAAGCCGTTTTTGCTCCATCCGGAAACCACGTACGAGTGCGTCGGCGACGTGCCGAACGTGTGCTTCCCGTGCGCAACGCTCCAGGACGCTGCTACCGGCCGCATCGCCATCTATTACGGCGCCGCGGACACGGTGGTTGCCCTCGCTTTTGCACAGGTTGATGAGCTCGTTGCATATATCAAAGCCAACTCTCTGTAATTTTTCTTCATAGTGTCGCCCGTGACCGTGCCGAAGACGTCCTCTTCGCATAGGTCGCGGGCTTTTTCTTTGCACATTTTCCGCGAAAAATGATTGCATTCCGGAGTGGAATCGTGTACTCTTTTCTAAAGGGTTCCGATACTTTTTCTGCCCCGCGGCGCGTGCCTCGGGAGAGGGAGGGCGAGATGAAGACAACTGCGTGGAAACGACATATGGCAAGGGCTGTTGCGCTCGTCATGGTTGTTTTTTTATTGCTTCCCGCCATGGCTGATTCCGCGTCGGCCGACGAGTATTCGGAGTACACCATTACGGGAACATACAAGCAAACGGACGCCCGCTCGATGCTTTCCATGATCAATGAGTTCCGGCAGAGTGACGAAGCGTGGTACTGGGAGCAGGATAATACGACCAAAAAGGTGAGCAAGGGGCAGGCGTTAGCATACGACGCGAACCTCGAAAAAATCGCAATGCAGCGCGCGCTGGAGATTTCGGTGCGCTGGAGCCATACAAGACCAAACGGAAATGCGTGGAACACCGCTTCATACAACGGAATAAAAACATACGGTGAGAATATCGCGATCGGTTACGGAAGTGCGCAGGCAGCATTTGTCGGATGGCGTGAGGACAATGAGAAATACAGCGGCCAGGGACATCGCCGCAACATGCTGGCAACCGGTTTCGCGGCAATCGGAATCGCGCATGTCGTAATCGGCGGAGTGCATTGCTGGGTGCAGGAGTTTGGTTACAGTAATAGCGGCGCAGGCAATACGTCGCCTCTGGACGGCAGCGGATCCGGCACGGTGCAGGTGAAGAATTCGCTGGTGACATATACTGTCGGATTGCAGACGAGCGGCTATACGATCGGTTACGGCGGTTCGGTTGATGTGCCTCGCGGCACGGTATCCGTGGGCTTTGCAGAGAATCCGAGCTGGCTGCCCGGGATCCCCGACAGCGGCAAGGAGTGTAAAACCACATACGTCTCGTCGGATACAAAGATCGCAAAGATTGAGAGCGGCAAAATCGTCGCCGTAGGCGTCGGAACGACCACAGTAAAGGCGACCGTCACGTGCGAGGGTGTCAGCAAAGAGTTCAACATCTCCGTTAATGTGGAAAAACTTGACATCTCGGGACTTCAGTTCAGCCCCATTCCGGACCAGACGTATCAGGGCAAGCCGGTTGAAATTTCTTTCGGAAGTATTACAGTTAACGGGAACAACCTGACAAAGGATGTCGATTACACGGTAACTTATTCGAACAATGACCGTCCCGGGAATGCGAGCTTCACGATCACCGGAATCGGAAACTATAAAGGCTCGGTTACGGTGAAGTTTAAGATCGTCGGAAACGGAACGCCGGAGCCGACCAAGACTCCGACGAAGTCACCCACACCGGAGCCGACCAAGACTCCGACGAAGGCTCCGACAAAGGCGCCGACCAAAGCGCCTACGAAGGCTCCGACAAAGGCGCCGACCAAAGCACCTACGAAGGCACCCACGAAGGCTCCTACGAAGGCACCCACGAAGGCACCCACGCCGGTGCCGACCAAAGCACCTACGCCCGTGCCGTCGATAGTGCCGACCGTTACGCCGGAACTGACGCCTGTGGAATCTCCGACTCCGGAGGCAACGCCCACGGGAGAGATTGTTCCGACGGAGGATCCTGAGGCAACGCCGGAAGTGAGCGGGGAGCCTACGCCGAGCGTCGAACCGGAACCGAGCGAAGCGCCGTCCGCGACGCCGACGGCCGATCCGCAGGCGAGTCCCTCGCCGACAGGGAAACCGCAGGAGAGCCCTTCCGTGACGCCTGAGGCAGATGTCACGGAGACTCCGACGCCGGTACCGCCTACGATTCCTGTGGAGGAGAGCGGAGACGAAGCGGAGAGCGGCGGAACCAAACCAAACTATGATTTTTCGTGGTGGATGATTGCGGTTCCCGCAGTCCTGATCGGCGGAGTATGCGCCGGAGCGGTACTGCTGATCCGGAAACAAAAGTAAAAATCGAAATACGAAATCCCCGGTGTGATCAAGCGCACCGGGGATTATTGCACGTTGATTTTTCGCATGATTCAAGGTATAATAACTGTGTGCGCTGTCCCGCGAAAGCATTTTCCGCGGGATGCGATAAGAGGATATTGGAGGAAAGAGTTACAATGATACGACGCACTTATCGTTGGCTCAGCGTTCTGTGCTGTGCGGCGATGGTAATGTTGTGGCTGCCCGCGGCTGCCAAGGCGGGCACGGAGACCGATGCACGCGTGAACGCGATGCGCGAGGAGGATCCGCAGACGACGGAGGAGACGCCGTCGCCCACGCCGAAGACATATACGTTTACCGAGATGGAGCGCAAGGGAACGGCGGCAAAGATGGCCAACCTTCGCTCGATCCCCGAATACAGCGAGGACCCTTCGGTCATCGTTGGAACGCTGCCGCTGGACGTGATTGTGGACGTCACAGGACAATGCAACGAGAGCAAATACTACCGGATCATTTACAAGGATCAGGTAGTTTACGTTTCGAACAACTATCTGGTGCTGCTCACGGAGGAGGGCTACACGCCGACTCCGACACCCACGCCCGAGGGCTGGGAACCGACACCGACGCCGACTCCGAAGGAAGTCGAGGAGACTCCGACGCCTTCCGTGACACCCGAGCCGTCGCCGACGCCTGTGCCGACGGAGGCGCCTACGCCTACGCCGGGCAGCAAAGAGGCAACACCGACTCCCGCGGAAAATGATGCGACACCCACGCCGGCGGAGAACGAGCCGACGAAGGCTCCCGACGGAAATGAGGGAACACCCACGCCGAAGCCTTCCGACGGGAAGGAATCGAAGAACGGGCAGAACGGGCAGAACCCTGCCGGCATCGCGGACGACTCCGGGTTTGCATGGTGGATGCTTGCGATCCCCGGATTGTTAATCCTGGTCATGCTTTGCGTGATGATATTATGTCTGAACAACGACAGAAAAAAGAAAAGAAAGAGAAAAAGGGGTAGAAAATGATGGAGAAGCAGAGAGAAAAATGTAAGAACCGCGGTGGCGCGTCCGTTTTCATTTTGATCATTTTGCTGGTGGTCGTGGCCGGTGCGGTTACTGCGTATGTGCTCATTCAGCGCAACAAGAAGTATACGACAGGCGAGGTCGACGGAAAGACGTACACGAACCGCTGGGCGGATGTTCGTATCGAGCTTACCGACGAGTACGCGGTTTACGATTATTCGAATTCCATGCCCAAGGGATTTGACGCTCCGTTTGTGTTTGTGAACGTATCGAACCAGTCGCTCGGCGCCGTTATGATGAGAGAGGGCAAGCCGGATCTTTCGAGAGTGGAAGAAGAGATGCGAGAGGCCTTCGGCGGCGGATCGGGCGTTATGAGCGTTCAGAGCGGCAAATCGACCGTACAGATGACGTTCACCAGCGAGCGCCGCATGTTCGGCGGATACGAGTATATCTGCCTGAAGATGGCCATTCCTTCGTACACAATCTACTGCGCATTCCGCAGCTGCCATGACAACGGTGTCATCTGTATCGTTGCGGCGGGCAAGAACGAGCAGGAGACGGACAAGATCTTAAAGATGCTTCAGAAGTATTGATATGCTTGCGGCTTCGTCCGAAAGCATATTGTGATCATGCGTAAAATGAAACAGACCGCACCGGAAGGCAGCGGTCTGTTTTTGTGTTGCAAGCGGTGTCGTAAGCGGTGAATCCGGCCCGATACTGCGGTGTTTTCGCCGTGTCAGATACCTCACCTAGATGTCGTAGAAATCGCGGAGATCGCGGCAGATGTGCTCGAGGTCCGGATAGATGAATCCCTGCGTGATGCCGAGGGCCTTCAGGCTCTCGATGAAGCTCTTCTTGCTATCGTGCGGGATGATGATCTTGTAGAGCATCTGGTCGTCACAGATGTCCTCGAGGCGGCGCAGCGAGTTGTGCACCGTGAAGCAGGACTGCTGCGAATACATGCGCAGGTTGCGGTCCGTCGACGCGCAGGCGAGGATCTTATCCTCGAGCACAGGGTTGTGGTGCAGGTGCTTAAACGCCGGCAGAAGCATCTCTTGTGCGGTGTCCGCGTCGATCGGGTAGATACAGCGGCCGAAGCCCTCCGTCTCGTTCAGGCGGTCCGGCACGAGCACCCAGACGCAGGCGTCGGTGTCCGGCGCGGTCTGGTACGTCTCCGTCGCGAAAAATACGGCGATCAGAGGAGAGCGCGACCAGTCGAGGATCCGCGTCGGCAGGCCGTAGTGCTGCATCAGGGCAACCCAGTGTGCGTAGTCGTGCTTGGCCGGCGGATTGTTGAAAATCTGCATCGCACGGACATAGAAATCGTTCGAGAGAAAGCGCTCCATCTCGAGGCGCCGCTCGCTTCGCTGGATCGAAGGGACGAGCGTGAGCGCGGAATTTTCCTCGCCGCGGTACCACAGCTGTGCATTGCTGCCGTGCCGTGCCGAGAGGGCTTTGGCGAACTGAAGCAGTTCGTCGATCGTGCTGATTTCGGTAGTGATCATAACATTTCTCCATATTCCTGCGGACTCCCCACAGATGTCCGCAATGCCTTTTTTTCATTATACGTCCGCGCGGAAAATGTGTAAACACAAAAAAAACGGGAGGAAATCCGGTCAATGTCATTAAGATAACGACATTGAAATAATGAGAGTTTATGAACACGGGACGAAAGAGGTCATTTTCTTTCGTCCCGTTGCTTTTTTATGCACCATTAATAAGCAGAGACAGTTCCTCTGCTCAAAAAATTTTACGCA
>JAFZAZ010000012.1 GCA_017561985.1 Lachnospiraceae bacterium | reverse complement strand
TTTGTTGTGTGGTAACTTCATTCTACACGAGATTCGTATGAACTTCTATTTTATTTAGGTGTTGCACTTGAAAGTATAATTCACCGATACCCCCAAAAGAGGGACCGGCTTTTGCCGGTCCCTCTTGTCACGTGCGCGGATGTACGGTATAATAATATCGTTCGATTGCGTGTACGCGATCGGACAGGGGGACTTTTTTATGGCATATGCTGTTCGGAAGAGAAGACTTTCCTCGTTCCAGATCATCATCCTCGGCTTTGTCGGGATCATTGTTCTCGGGGCGGTTTTGCTGATGCTTCCGATCTCTTCTGCGTCGAGGAGTGCTACGAGCGCGGAGGACTCTTTTTTTACGGCGACGTCCGCGGTGTGCGTGACGGGACTTGTCGTGCAGGACACGGCGACACACTGGTCGCGCTTCGGGCAGGTGATCATCCTGATGCTGATCCAGATCGGCGGTCTCGGCGTCGTTTCTATCGCGACCTTCATCGCGTCTTTGTCCGGTCGGAAAATATCGCTGTTCCAGCGCAGCATGCTGCAGGACAGCATCTCGGCGCACCAGATCGGCGGCGTCGTGAAGATGACCGGGTTTATTTTCCGTATGGTTTTTGCAATCGAGGCGATCGGTGCGGTGCTTTTGCTTCCTTCGTTCTGCAGCCGCTTCGGCTGGGAGGGCGTCTGGATGGCAGTGTTCCATTCGATCTCCGCGTTTTGTAACGCGGGCTTTGATATCATGGGCGGACACTCCGGCGAATTTTCCTCGCTGACTTCGCTGTACGGTACGATCGGCGTAGTTCTGCCGATCTGTATCCTGATCGTCGTCGGCGGAATCGGCTTCCTCACGTGGGATGACATCGCGACGCACAAGCACCATTTCAAGCGGTACCGCATGCAGACGAAAATGATCCTCATCACGACGCTTCTTCTGATCGTTGTTCCGGCCGCGATCATGTTCTTCATGGATTTTGCGGAGTACCCGTTCAAGGAGAGAGTGTGCCTCTCGCTGTTCCAGTCGATCACACCCCGCACGGCGGGCTTCAACACTGCGGACATGAATCTGATGACCGACGTGGGAAGGATCCTGATCATCACGCTGATGCTCATCGGCGGTTCGCCCGGATCGACGGCCGGCGGTATGAAGACGACGACGCTGGCGGTTTTGTGCGTGAACATGGGGGCCATTTTCCGGAGAAAAAAAGCGACGCAGGCGTTCGGACGGCGCATTGACGACGGCGTTGTGAAGACGGCCGGTACGCTTCTGATGATGTACCTCATTCTTGCGTTCGGAGCGGGAATGTTCATCAGTGCATACGAGGGGCTTCCGATCGGGAAGTGCCTGTTTGAGACCGCGTCGGCGATCGGCACGGCGGGATTGTCGCTCGGCATCACTTCGTCGCTCGGGCTTGCGTCCCATCTGATCCTCATTGTGCTTATGTTTTTGGGCCGCGTCGGCGGACTCACGCTGATGTACGCGGCACTCTCGGACAGCGGAGCGGAAGTGTCCCGGTACCCGGTGGAAAGAATTGTTGTAGGATAGGAGAAATGTATGAAATCAATTTTGCTGATCGGACTTAACAAAT
Source organism: Lachnospiraceae bacterium (assembly GCA_017561985.1). The sequence continues at coordinate 31,391 of JAFZAZ010000012.1, read as the reverse complement.
TCGGTACATTGCTTGCGCAGCAGCTTCAGGCTCTCGGCCACCAGGTCATGGCGGTCGACAAGAACGAGGCGCGCATCAATGCCGTGCTTCAGTACGTGACGGACGCGCAGATCGGCGACAGCACGAACGAGCTGTTCCTGCAGTCCCTGGGCGTCAACAATTTCGACGTGTGCATCGTCGCCATCGGAAATGATTTTCAGAGCTCACTGGAGACAACATCGCTTCTGAAGGAGCTTGGTGCGAAACTGGTTGTATCCCGCGCGGACCGCGAGGTTCAGGAGAAGTTCCTGCTCCGGAACGGCGCCGACGAGGTGATTAACCCGGAGCGACAGGTCGCCGAGTGGGCGGCTGTGCGCTACGCGTCGAACCACCTTCTGGATTATATCCGCCTCGACGACGGCCACGCCATCTATGAGGTTCCGGTTCCTGAGGACTGGGAGGACCGTTCCATCGGTCAGATCGACATCCGCCGCAAGTACGGCATCAGCATCATGGCCGTCAAGACAAACGGAAAAATGAGCCTCTCCGTGACGCCGGACACTGTCTTAAAATCTACGCAGACGCTTCTCGTGCTCGGCGATTACAAGGCGATGCAGCGCTGCTTCCGCATCTGATAAACAATATTCGGAGGAAAAAGAGTATGGCACATTTTCAGGGAACATTCTTTTCGAAAATGCTGAGCCGGCCGGTTCATTTTACGGCTGTGCTGAGCAATGACAACGCATTCGGCACGGAGCAGAATCCGCACTACCGCCGCCCGGCGAAGTCGGTCTACCTTCTGCACGGCTACAGCGGCTGCGACACCGACTGGTTTGTGAACGCACCGCTCGGGGAGATCGCAAACCGGTTCAACGTGAACTTTTTCCTCCCCAACGGCGACAACAACTTCTATCTCGACCAGCCGCAGACGGGCTGCAAATACGCAAGCTACGTCGGCAAGGAGTTTGTCGAGTACACGAGAAAGACGTTCGGCCTCTCGGACAAGAAGGAGGACACCTTCATCGGCGGACTTTCGATGGGCGGCTTCGGAGCGCTGCACACGGCGTTTCTGTTCCCTGAGACATTCGGCAAGGTAATGGCGCTTTCGTCGGCGCTGATCCAGAACGGCCTTGCGTTCATGACGCCGGATATGCCGAACGGTATGGCCAACTACGAGTACTACGAATGGATCTTCGGTGACCTGAAGACGGCGGCACAGACCGACGCGAACCCCGAGGTTCTGGTGCGCAGGCTCAAGGAGAGCGGCGCGGAGATCCCGGACGTCTTCATGGCGTGCGGCACCGAGGATTTTCTGATTCAGCCGAACCGCGATTTCAAGGCGTTCCTCGACGGCATCGACGTGCCGGCGACGTTCGTCACCGCTCCGGGCGTGCATGATTTCCAGTTCTGGAGAACGCACCTTGTGACGGGTCTTACGTGGGCGCTCGAGCCGGAGAAGTTCTGCGAGGAATTCGGCGCGTAACTGCGGAAAATGAACTTATGACAGGCGTCTTCGCCGGGAACTGCGGCCGGAACTTCGGCCGCATACCGGCGGGGGCGCCGTTTTTTTGTAAAGCTTACAAATTTGTTAACTGAGCCGTTTTGCCTTGCGTTTTCCACTCTCTATGAGTATAATACAATAGGTGTTTTGCGGAGTGTTATCCGCGGGGCACCGAAGCGCGAAATAAAGGGGAGTTTTACCATGCCTTTTCTGTCCTTGGACGCAGATATTCTGATCTATATTCAGGAGCATATCCGGAGCGGTTTTCTGGACAAGATTTTTCCGAACATCACTTTCCTCGGAAATGCGGGAATCTTCTGGATCCTTCTCACGGCGGTGCTGATGTGCTTTAAGAAGACGCGAAGAGCGGCTTTCTGCTCGGCGTTTGCGCTGCTTGGCTCGCTCCTCCTCAACAACTTCATTCTCAAGCCGATCGTCGGCCGCGTGAGACCGTATGAAGTGATCGAGGGACTCAAGCTCATCGGCAAGAGAGCGACGGACCCGTCGTTCCCGTCCGGACACACGGCAGCGAGCATCGCCTCGGCGGTTGCTTTGTGCCGCTTCCTGAAGAAGCGCTGGTCCGTGCCGTTGATCATCCTGGCTCTGGCAATCTCGTTCTCCCGCCTTTACATCGGAATCCACTATCCGACGGACGTGCTCGCGGGCTTGCTGGACGGCATTTTCCTCGGGATTATGGGCTGCGTGATCGAGAACGCGATGTATAAGAAATTTGCGTGGTATGCGGACTTCTGCAATGAGAAACCCGCGGATATACAGGATTCTACGACAGTAGAACAAAGCTGACCGGAAGGTCTCCCGAAGAGGAGAAAAACGGTTTGTGACACATTTCGGAGGCAACGTGAACGTTACAATCATCGTTCCGTCGCTCAATCCCGATGAGAAGATGGTAAACACCGTCAGGGGAATCCTTGCGGAGGGCTTTACCGACATCGTGGTTGTGGACGACGGAAGCGCAGCGGAATACAAAGAACCTTTTGCGACGGTGGCGGCCATGGAGGGCGTGACCGTTTTGACACATGAGGTGAACAAGGGCAAGGGCCGCGCGATGAAGACGGCGTTTGCATACATTGCGGAAAACAGACCCGACTCGGACGGCGTTGTGACCGTCGACGGCGACGGACAGCATTTGCCGAAAGATATCCGCGCCTGCGCAGAGGCGATGGTGGAGCAGAAGGACAAGGTTGTGCTCGGCGTGCGCGATTTCAGCAAGCCGGACGTTCCGTTCAAGAGCCGCAACGGCAACAACATCACGAAGGCTGTGTTCCGCATCTTCTGCGGCATCCGCATCAGCGACACGCAGACGGGCCTTCGCGCCATCCCCGCAAAATATCTCCCTCTTATGTGCGAGATTGCGGGTGAGCGCTACGAGTATGAGACGAACCAGCTGCTGATCCTGAAGGACAAAAAGATCGCGCTCCACGAGGTCGTGATCGAGACCGTATATATCGACGACAATGCGTCCTCGCATTTTCATCCGTTTCGCGATTCGTGGCGGATCTACAAGATCATTTTCAAACATGTGGGAACCTCGGTTCTCGCCAAATTCCTGAGCGCATCGCTCGTGTGTTTTTTGATCGACACGCTTCTGTTCTTCCTGATCAACGGAGGACTGGAGAGCGCGGGAATGGGCCCGGAGGATTCCAAATTGCGCATCGCGCTTGCGACTGTCGGCGCACGCGTGGTGAGTACGGTCGTCAACTTCTGCCTGAACCGCAAGGTCGTGTTCAAGAGCACGAGGGGAGTCGGCGGTACGCTTGTGAGGTATTACATATTGGCGATATGCCAGATGACAGCTTCGTTCCTGCTCGTCCATCTCGTGGCGGAGAAGGTCTTCGGTCTGGGCGCGGGAGTGCTGGAGTCGATTGTCAAATTCTGTGTAGATATGTGCCTGTTTGTGATCAGTTACCAGGTGCAGAAGCGCTGGGTGTTTGCAAACAAGGAACAGGAGGGAGAATTCAATGCTTAAGAGAATCGGAAGATATTTTCTTCGCTTTTTGCTGGTGCTTCTCGTGACGTTAGTCATCCTCGCGGGAACCCTGTACGGAATCATTTACAAGTGCTGCAACGGATCTTCGGAGGCCGCGAAAGCGACGTTCATCACAACGATCCTGGAGTCGGGACAGCTGAAGTTTGTAGCGAGCCTGGTCAGCACGAAGGAAGAGCGCGACGCGATCATCGACGCCAACAAGATGGGGGAGATGTCGACGGAGATCGACAAGTCCCTGATCCAGATCGGCAAGAAGGATGATCCGAAGAAAGATCCGTCCAATCCGGGCAAGAAAGAGGAAGTCTTCGATGAGAACGGCGTCCGCATCGAGAAGGTTTCCGGGCGTACATTTTTCGGAAAAATGATGATCATCAAGGACCCTTCGCAGGTGATCGTGGGAACCACGTATCCTTTCGGCGAGAAAGGTAAGGACCTCGACGTGATCGTCAGTGAAACCGGCGGTATCGGCGGTGTCAACGGCGGTCTGTATTACTCCTCGGGCAACAGCGGCGGCTATCCTTACGGTGTCGTTGTGTCGCAGGGACAGATTCAGAGAAACAAGCCGCAGGAGTTCCGCGGACTGTATCTGATCGGTATGGATGAAGACAATCTGCTCGTGATCAAGGACCTCGCGGGAATGAATGCGGCAGATACGGAAAAATACATCAGGGAAGCAAGGATCCGCGATGCGGTTACGTTCCAGGAGGAGACCTCCGACGCGAATAACCACTTCGTTCCGCTGATCATCAACGGCGAGGGCCGTGAGATGAAGGGACAGGGAAGCGGAAGCAACCCCCGTACTGCGATCGGCCAGCGTGCCGACGGCGCGATCCTTCTGTTTGTAACCGACGGCCGCGGTGCCGGCGGACATCTCGGAGCGACGGCTTCGGACCTGATCGCAGTCATGCTCGATTACGGCGCGGTCAACGCAGCCAACCTCGACGGCGGAAGCTCCTCCACGATGGTATACAAGGGCAAATATGAGATGACCAGCGTTACGTTCTACTACCAGAACGGTTCGTGGCGTCTTCCGGATGCGATGGTGGTTATGCCGCCGAAGCAGTGATGAGGAAAGAAGCAAAATGCATTTGACAAGATAACAGGCAGGGGGAATAAATACCGTTGGCTACCAAAGAGAAAAAGAAAAGAATCATCAGCGGCGAGCGTTATCGCGACATGTACGAGGCGTTCCGCGATGAGAGTACGGACGGCGACGACGAGTTCTGGAACGACCTCGCCGGCAAAACCGGCGTAAAATTGACGTCTGCAGCGCCCGCCCGTTCGCATGTTGCGAGCGAGAAGGACGAGCCGGCAGCGAAGCCCCGCCGCGCAGCGGAGGACAGCAAGCCGGCTGCGCCGAGCAGATCTTCGGCCGAACGCAGATCTTCGGCTGAGCGTGTACCGTCGAAGAAGGTGCCCGCACCTGCAGGCCCCGGACCGGACGACGGCGGAGACGAGGAGGAGATGTCGGCAGCATCGAAGCGCTGGCGCGCTAAGCTCCGCGCGGAAGAGAAGAAGAGACGCCGCGGACGCCGCATGTTCCTTGTGGGACTGGCTGTATGGGCGATCCTGCTGATCATCGGCATGTTCTACATCTGGAGCTACACCGACCGTTGCCTTGAGGACTATGAAAAGTCTCAGGTGGAAAATAACGTGGACCGTCTTCTTCAGGAATTTGTCGTGAAAGTGCGCGACGGTTCCGTTGCGAGACAGCTTGACGTTCCGAAGCTCTCCGGCGAGTTTGAGAGTGAGGACATCGTCAAGGAAGAATACATGAAAATGCTTGCGGGAGTGAAAGAATTCACCTGCCGCAAGAACGAAAAGAGCTACAGCACCACGAACCCCGTATATGACATTCTCGGCGACGGAAATGAAGTTGCGAGAATGAAGCTGGCGTCCTACAACCCCAAGCGTATCCTTGCGATCCTTGAGGTGTGCGACTGGAAGATCGACGAGATCCTTCCGATCATCAACGAGACAACATCGAATTACATATATACGGTTCCAGCCGGCAGCAAGATTTCGGTCAACGGAAAAGAGCTCACCGACGAGTACATCATCGAGCGCGAAGAGTTGCCGAAGGATCTGACGCTTCTGGTTGATTACACGACAATACCGACGAACGTGACGTACCGCGTCGAGGGACTCCTGAGAGATCCCGATGTTGTGATCACGAACAAAGAGGGCGAGCCTCTCGAGTTCGTGAAGGACGACGACGGAAACATCGACATCAGCTATGTGCCGAAGAAGAGCGAGGACATCCCGCAGGAGCGGTATGACATTGCGCTGAACACGGCGAAAAAATGGGGCGACTTCATGACGAGCGACCTCAAGGGCTCCAACCACGGACTTGCTGAGATCCGTTCCTACCTCGTGAAGGGAACGCTTCTGTACGACAAGGCGAAGGAGTACGCAACCGGTATCGACATCACCTTCATCAGTCTTCACGACGTGGCGAACAACCGGCTCGAGGATCTCAAGGTGGGAGAGTACACCGAGTATACGGACGATTGTTTCTCCATCCGGATCTCATACGTCAAGCATATGAAGCTGACGAAGGGCGGCAGCGATATCACGCAGGTCATCGATTCGACGTTCTATTTCATCTACATCGATGATACCGATGACGGCAAGGACAATCCCAAGTGGCTGCTGCTTGAGATGGTAGCTTCGACGGACAACGGAGATTGATCGGCATAGATCTTCACGGCGGATGCGCAAAATGCGTGTCCGCCTTTTTTTTGCGCCCGCGCGGATGGAACATTCTGCCGGGCAGAGACAAGTGGAAAGGATATGACAGGGCATTTTCCTTGTGCGAAAAGGCGTTGTGTGGTAAACTGACAGCGTGGGGCGAAGCGTCCGAAACGCGGTCTGCGAAGGCTTTTCGGAGGCTTTTCCGCCGGAAAATGAACCATCAGGAGACATTGATCATGAACCGAGAGAACAAGAAGAGATCCTATGAGAAGGGGTATTATAAGACGCATCCGTGCGACGAGACGTTCGTGTGCAAGGAGTGCGGAAGAACAGTCGTGCCGGCGGGTGCCGGGAGTGACCACAGAAACCATTGCCCGAACTGTCTGACGAGCCTTCATGTGGACATCGAGCCCGGAGATCGCGAGAGCGACTGCGGCGGACACATGGACGCGATAGCGGTGTGGGTGCGCAAAAACGGAGAGTGGGCGATCATTCACCGCTGCCGCGTGTGCGGTGCGATGAGCTCGAACCGCGTGGCTGCCGACGACAACCCGATGAAGCTGATGTCGATCGCGCTGCGCCCGCTCACAAACCCGCCGTTCCCGATCGAGCGCATCGAGGAGATGACGCGGCTGATGGGCGGCGAGGGAAGAATTCAGTAGTATGGACCGCGGAGGGCTTTTTCGATCCGCATCGAACTTTGAAGGTTGAAACTATGATTACTGCGGTGGTTTTTGATATGGACGGCGTGCTGTTCGACACGGAGCGGCTCTGCCGCAACTGCTGGTACGAGGTCGCGAAGGAGGACGGCATCCCGAACATGCCCGATGTGTACGCGTTGTGCATCGGCGTCAACGCGCAGGCGACGGAGAGGATCGTGTACGATCACTACGGGGAGGATTTTCCGTATCCTGAGTACTGCAAACGCACGAGCGAGATGTACAACCGGTATGTGCGTGAGAAGGGCGTGCCTGTGAAGGACGGCGTTTACGAGACGCTGGAGGAGCTCTCGAAGGCGGGGCTTTCGCTTGCGGTTGCCTCCTCAACGAGGCGCGAGAAGGTGATGAGACATCTGGAATCGACCGGGATATTGAAGTATTTTGCGGCGGTAGTCGGAGGCGACACCGTGACGCACTCAAAGCCCGACCCGGAGATCTTCTTAAAGGCCTGTGAGGCGCTCGGTGTTGCGCCAGAGCAGGCGATCGCCGTGGAGGATTCGCACAACGGGATCCGCGCGGCGCACGCGGCAGGCATGAAGGCCGTCATGGTGCCGGACCTTCTGCCGGTGACGGACGAGATGCGTGAGCTTGCGGACTGCGTTGCGGAGGATATGAACGACGCGTGTGCGTGGATGCTTCGGGCGGCGCAGAACGATTGAACAGGAAAGCTCAGAACGGCTGAGCCGGAAAATAAACAAAGGTGGAGAAGGAAGTGGAGAACGAGAGAATAGCAGCTCTTGCGGAGCGCAGACCGATTTTGAGGCGGCGCATATTTTTGTATCTGACCGAATTTTTCGCGGGCATGTCCGTGATGGCAGTGGAGCTCGGCGCGAGCCGGTTGCTGGCGCCGTATTTCAGCTCGTCGCAGATCGTGTGGACGATTATCATCGGAACCATCATGATCGCGATGGCGCTCGGCAACATCTACGGAGGACGGAGCGCCGACAGGAATCCGAGCCCGGACCGGCTGTACGCACGAGTTATAATCGCGGCGGTGTGGATCGCACTGATCCCGGTGGTCGGCAAGTACATCATCCTGGGCATCTCGGCACTGCTCATCTTCACGGTCAGCAGCAATTTCCTTGTGATCGCAGGCTTTACGGCGTGCATGGTGATCTTCGTGTTCCCGCTGTTTCTGCTCGGCACGGTGACGCCCTCGCTCGTCAAATTCGCAACGGACAACCTTGAGGACAACGGCCGCCTCGTCGGCAACCTCAACGCGTCCAACACGGTCGGCAGCATCATCGGAACGTTCGTGCCGACGTTTGTGAGCATCCCTGCGGTCGGAACGTCCGTGACGTTTCTGATCTTCGCGGGAATCCTGCTCGTGCTCGCGGCGGTTTACTTCGTAAGCTCCGGCATCGCAGTTCGGAAAATGAAAAAACTCCCTGCAGCGCTCAGTCTCTTCATCGTGTGCTGCGTGTTCGGCCACGGAAACAGTTTTGCGTTCTGGCAGAAGGACCTCACGTACGAGGGAGAGTCCATCTACAATTATCTGCAGGTGTCCGAGGACGACCGTCAGGTGATCCTCTCGACCAACGTTTTGTTCGGCGTACAGTCCGTCTACTGCAAGGACAAGGGGCTCACCGGCATGTATTACGATTATGCGATGGCGGCGCCGTATCTCGCGGGGATCAGGGACCGCGGGGAGCTGTCGATCCTCGTGCTCGGAAACGGCTCGGGAACGTATGCGACGCAGTGCCTGCGGTATTTTGACAACGTCACCGTCGAGGGTGTGGAGATCGACGGGAAGATCACCGAACTGGCCGAGAAATATTTTGCGCTGTCGCCGGAGGTGAAGGTCACAACCTACGACGGGCGGGCGTTTCTCAACGCGGTCGACACGAAGTACGACGTGATCATGGTCGACGCGTACCAGGACATCACGATCCCGTTTCAGATGTCCTCGGTCGAGTTCTTTCAGCTTGTGAAGGACCATTTGAACGAGGGCGGCGTGATGGTCGTCAACCTGAACATGAAGGGCTCCCGCGAAGACGGGATCAACTTCTATCTCGCGGACACGATCGCAAGCGTGTTTCCGTGGGTGGCGACGGCGGATGTCGCGGACGCCACGAACGCGGAGCTGTTCGCCTGCGTGAAGCCTGCGGATCTCACGGAGCAGATTGCGAAAGAGGAAAATGAGGAACTTGCGGAGATGATGCGAACGGTGCAGCAGCGCCTCGTGCCGTATGTCGCGGGCGACCGCATCATGACGGACGACCGGGCGCCGGTGGAACTGCTCGGCATGCGCATGATCGACGACCTCATTCGCGACGAGGTCGAGTACTACCGGAAGGTGTACCGCGAAGGCGGTCTCACGGCGCTTCTGGATGCGCTTGAATAGTTTTGCAACAGTCGGAGAACAGACATGAGAGAGATCAATCCGCTCACGCGTATGGACTATCCGGACCCGGATGTCATCCGCGTCGGCGATGCGTACTATATGGTCAGCACGACGATGTATTTCATGCCCGGAGGCGTGATTCTCCGCTCGTATGACCTCGCACATTGGGAGATTGCGTCGTACATCTTCAGCTCGCTCGACGGGACGCCCGCGGAGCGGCTTGAGAACGGGCAGAACTGCTACGGCAAGGGCATGTGGGCGGCATCGCTTCGCTGCCACGACGGAACCTTCTACGTCGTCTTTGTGAGCCACGGACAGGAGAATACGCATCTCTTCACCGCCAGGAGTGTGGAGGGGCCGTGGGAGCACAGGAGGATCGAGGGATACTTCCACGACTGTTCGCTTTATTTTGCGGAGGACGGGAGAAAATTCCTTGTGTCCGGCAACACGGAGATCCGGCTGACGGAGCTTCGCGACGACATGTCCGGCCCGAAGGAGGGCGGCGTCGACAAGGTGATCGTGCGCGATGACCGCGAGAAGGTGTTCTTAGGGTACGAGGGCGCGCATCTTTACAATATTGACGGAAGATTTGTTTTAACGTTGATCCACTGGCCGAAGGCGACGTCGCGCCGCACCGAGGCGGTGTTTGTGAGCGACACGCTCGACGGCGAATACGTCGGCCGCGACGCGTTCTGGGACGACGGCGGATACTGCGGACAGGGAATTGCCCAGGGAGGCCTTGTGGACACGCCGGACGGGCGGTGGTACGCAGTGCTGTTCCGTGATTCCGGTGCGATCGGGCGCATTCCCGTGCTGGTGCCGGTGACGTGGCAGGACGGATGGCCGTGCTACGGAGAGTACGTTGACGGACAGTGGCGTCTGCCGGAGGATGTGCCGGTTGAGAGCACGCGTCCGGAGCATGTATATGAGCCTTTGTTTGCGTCCGACCGGTTTGAGGCGGACGGCAGCAAAGAGCGCACGCTCAAGCCGCAGTGGCAGTGGAATCACGTGCCCGACAACGAGCGCTGGAGCATCCTTCCGGAGGGAGGACTTGCGATCACGACCGGCGCGGCATGCGTGAATCCGCTGTGGGCACGCAACACGCTCACGCAGCGTATGCGCTGGCCCGACTGCGAGGCAGAGGTGACGGTCGACGCCTCGGGGCTTTCGGACGGCGACAGGGCAGGAATGTGCGCACTGCAGGGGTGTTACTGCATGGTGTGCGTGGCGAAGGAAGACGGGCGATATTATCTCGAGATCGTCGGGAAGAAGGAGCCGACGCCCGGCTTCGGAATCGGCTGCAATGACACGGAAGCGCCGGAAGTGATGTTCCGCGAGGAACTGGACGGACCGGTCGCGACGGTCGGCATCCGCGGAGATTTTGCGGAGATGAAAGACATCGTCACATGCTTCGTGCGAAGGAACGGAGCGGCGGTGACGATCGGAGAGCCGCACAGGATGTATTTCCGGCTCGATCATTTTACGGGGGCGCGCTTTGCGCTGTGCGCGTGGTCGGAGAAACGGCCCGGCGGAACGGCAGTGTTCCGCGAGTTCGTATACCGGTGAAAAACAGTGATATCGAGGCGCGACGAGGAGAGGGAATCACCGGCAGACTACAACTGTAGTACCATGAAAAACAAGGAGAAACAACGATGGCATTAGATCACAGAAAAGCAACGAAAAAGGTGTTGATCACGGACGCTTCGGGGCGCCCGATGGCAAACGCGAAACTCAGTTTAAAGCAGACGCAGCACAAGTTTTTGTTCGGATGCGGCGCATTTGACTTCATGCCGTATCTGCTGAGCATGAATGCGGACGAGGTTCCGCTCAACCGGCCTGAGCGCTTCCGTTTGGATCCGGAGCTTCTGAAGAAAAAGATCGACCAGTGGCTCGCGGTGTACAACTACGGAACGCTGCCGTTTTACTGGGGCATGTTCGAGCATGAGGAGGGCAGGCCAAACACGGAAAATATGCTCAAGACCGCAAGATTCATGAAGGAGAAGGGCATTACCGTCAAGGGTCATCCTTTGTGCTGGCACACCGTGTGCGCGGACTGGCTCCTCAAGTACGACATCGACACGATCTATGAGAAGCAGATGAACCGCATCTCGCGCGAAGTCACGGATTTCAAAGGCGTGATTGACATCTGGGACGCGATCAACGAGGTTGTGATCATGCCGATCTTCGACAAATACGACAACGCTGTGACGCGCCTGTGCAACAAGTACGGCCGCGTCGGTCTCATCAAGCGCGTGTTCGATCAGGCGAAGGCAGCGAATCCCGATGCGATGCTGCTGATCAACGATTTCAACACGTCGATCTCGTACGAGATTCTGATCGACGGCTGCCTCAACGCGGGCGTTCCGATCAGCGCCATCGGCATTCAGTCGCATCAGCACCAGGGATACTGGGGCGCGAAGAAAGTCGAGGAGGTTCTGAAGCGCTACGAGCACTTCGGCCTGCCGATTCATTTTACGGAAAATACCCTGATCTCCGGCGATCTGATGCCGGCGCATATCGTGGACCTCAACGACTGGCAGGTGCCGGAATGGCCGAGCACGCCCGAGGGCGAGGAGCGCCAGCGCAGGGAGATGGAGGAGATGTACCGCATTCTGTTCGACCATCCGCTTGTCGAGGCTGTCACGGGCTGGGATTTTACGGACGGCGCATGGCTCGGAGCACCGAGCGGCGTGCTCCGCAAAGACGGTTCCGCAAAGCCTTCGTATGACATGCTCAAGGACCTGATCAGGGGCGAGTGGTGGACCGACTGCGAGGTGACGACGGACGAGGCAGGATACGTGACGCTCACGGGCTTCAAGGGCGATTACGAGCTTTCGGACGGCACGAAGAAGGCGGCGATCTCGCTTCGCGAATCGAGCGATGCCGCGGAGACCGTAGTTTTGTAGTACGCGTCTGGTCTTACCGATTCGTCAAAAGGGGTTTGCAGAAACGAAAAATAAAGGAGGTATTTTGTATGAATGAGGTTTTGAAGGTGCTGGAGACGAGACGCAGCTGCAGAAATTTCGTGCGCGACAAAATGATCCCCGAGGAGGACCTGAAGGCGATCCTCAAGGCGGGAACGTACGCTGCAACCGGAATGGGCAAGCAGAGCCCGATCATCATCGCCGTGACCGACAAGGAGACGCGTGATGCCGTGATGGAAGCGAACAAAAAGGTCATCGGAAATCCCGGTGATTACGATCCGTTCTACGGCGCTCCGGTCATTTTGATCGTGCTGGCAAACAAGGATGTCGTGACGCACGTCTACGACGGTGCGCTTGTCATGGGCAACCTCATGAACGCGGCGGAGAGCCTCGGAATCGCGAGCATCTGGATTCACCGTGCGAAGGAGGAATTCGAGGACGATTTCGGCAAGAAACTTCTTGCAAAACTCGGCATCGAGGGCAACTACGAGGGCATCGGACACTGCGCGCTCGGCTATGCTGCCTCGCCCGCGAACGATCCCGCACCGCGCAAGGAAAACTACGTTTATATCGTGTGATGAGACCGAATTCATCAAAACACCCCGGCAGTCAATGCCGGGGTGTTTTTTATGTGCCGTTCGGTGCCTTGCGCGGTTGAAGAAACGGGGCGTTTGTGGTAAAATCGAAGTATTGGAAAAATGAGCCGATGACATTGGAAAGGGCGAAGTAACTTGCGTAAATATTTGGGGAAAATGAGCACTGCGGTCTGGATGATCCTTTTTTGAAGTCATCCTGGTGATCGCGGGGTGTACACGCGGGTGTGGGGAAAATGAAAAAACGGGGTTGACATTTTCCGAAAGCGCCTGTATAATCTGCACGTGTAAGCGTCGCCAGGCGCTGCACACTATCAAATCCGCAAAATGCGAGAAAGGGAGGTATACAAATGATAAAGTCGAATAAACGAACTCGAGTCAATTTGTATATGGTTAAGGTTGCCTCCCGGAGAAGCGCGGAATAAGCGATAGTACTATGCGTGTACTTTATTTTGCATAGGATTATTATGCGATTATTATGCCCCGACACCGGAAGGTGCCGGGGCTTTTTTGCGCGGTAAGCGAGAGCTCTCGCACCGGCTGCGCCGCCGCGATTGAAAACGCGACCTCGCGAAAACATAGTTTTCGGCGAGTTGCGTTTCCAATCACGGGAGCGGACGAAGTCCGCGTGCGAGAGCCGAGCGCGCGTACATGAGCAAACAAGCGCAGCGAAGTTTGCGAATGGCGCGCATACTCAGCTTACATCCGCCCCGGGAGGCAACCTGCAGCGAAGGAACGGAGGTGTCTCAATTCAATATGTTCCAGATAAAGAACGTCACATTAACACATACCAAGGATCTGCATACGATCCTGAAGGATTTCTCGCTCACCCTAAACGACGGCGACCGCGCCGTTTTGATCGGTGAGGAGGGAAACGGAAAGTCCACATTGATGAAGTGGATTTACAACCCGGAGCTCGTTGAGGATTACATCGAGTACAAGGGAGAGAAGGTCATGAGCGGCGAACGGCTTGCGTATCTGCCGCAGGAGTTGCCGGAGGACGAGAAGCACAAGACGGTCTGCGAGTACTTCTGCGAGAGCACGGAGTTTCTTGACCGGACGCCGAAGGAGCGCTCGAAGCTCGCGGCGGACTGCCATGTCGAGGCGGATTTCTTCTACCGCGAGCAGGAGATGTGCACGCTCTCGGGCGGCGAGCGGGTGAAGGCGCAGATGATGCGAATCCTCGCGGAGGATCCGACGATCCTTCTTCTGGACGAGCCGTCGAACGACATCGACATCGAGACGCTCGCGTGGATGGAGGAGCTGATTAACAGCTGGCCGCATGCGGTTTTGTTCATCTCGCACGACGAGACGTTAATTGAGCGGACCGCAAACCGCGTGATCCATTTTGAGCAGATCCGCAGAAAGACGATGTGCCGCCACACGGTGGCCAATGTGCCGTACCGGCAGTACGTCGAGGAGCGTCTGCACGCGTTCGAAAAGCAGGAGCAGATCGCTTTGTGCGAGCGGCGCGAAAAGCGTATCCGCGACGAGAAGATCCGCAAGCAGGAGCAGGCGGTGAACGCACAGCTAAGCAACGCGCATTTTTCGTTCCATGATTCGCTCGGGCGGATTCTCAAGAAGAAGATGAAGAACGTCAAGTCGCTCGAGCACCGCTTCGAGCGCGAGGACGAGAACATGACCGAGATGCCGGAGCAGGAGGAGGCAATCTTCTTTAAGCTCGGCGACGAAAACAGTGCAATCCCGTCGGGCAAGTGGGTTGTACAGTGCGACATCCCGGCGCTTACGACGGTGGACGGCAGCCGTGTTCTGGCGGAAAATGTCACCCTCAAGGTCCGCGGTTCCGAGAAGATCGGCATCATCGGCTACAACGGCTGCGGCAAGACGACATTGATCGCGAGAATCGCGGAGGAATTGCTGGTGAGATCGGACCTGCGGGCGCAGTACATGCCGCAGAACTACGAGGAACTTCTGGATCTCGACGTGACGCCGGTGGACTACCTTGATACGACCGGGGACAAGGAGGAGAGGACCAGGATCCGCACGTACTTAGGGTCACTTAAGTACACGGCGGACGAGATGGACCATCCGATCCGCGAGCTCTCGGGCGGACAGAAGGCGAAGGTACTGCTTCTGAAGCTCAGCATGTCGGGGGCAAATGTGCTCATACTCGACGAGCCGACGCGGAATTTTTCGCCGCTTTCGGGACCGGTGATCCGGCGGATGCTCAAGGATTTTCCGGGCGCGATCATCAGCGTTTCGCACGACCGAAAGTACCTTTCGGAAGTTTGCGACACCATTTATCGCATGAGCGCGGACGGACTTACAAAGGAGCCCCGGGAGTAACACGGAACGGGAGCCTTCGGCGAGGAGGAAAGATGAGAAAAGCAGGGAGTCGTGTATTGCACGGCAGGGCACTGCTGTTGACGGCGGCGATCCTTTTTGCATCAGTCTTCACGACCGGATGCGGACCGAATTACGCGACGGACGAGCAGATGAAGGAGTATGCGGCAGGCGTGACGCACGGTGAAACAGCGAAGTTTGCAGAGAAGATCGGCGAACGAAGGCTGCATTTTACGACGGAGCGAGGCGTGGAATTCGACGTGTGGACGTTCGACAAGGACATTCAGATCGACGGCAGCCACGTGTGTTACACGAGCGACTACGGGATTGCCGACGACTATGAGGAAGGTGTCTGCAACCTGTATAAAGCGGAGATCGAAAAGCTCATGGAGGACAGCGGACTCAGGGTTGTGGTGTATTCGCCGCAGTTTGACTGTCTCTCGGCGTTCACGCTGGCAGTCGATGAGTCGGCTTCGGAGAAGCAGATTGCGAAGGTCAATGCGTTCCTGGCGGGGCTTCGCGACATCGCAAAGAGGGAAGAGGCGTTCCACAGTGACGGCTTTTCCATATCGTTTTCCTGCGTCGGATACCTGCGCGGAGCGAACGGACTTTATCACAGAGTTTTAACCGGCCGGGACGGCTGGGAGTTGGTCATCACGGCAAACACTCCGGATGAGTATCTGAATGTACGCAACTGGACACGCACGGATGTCTCGTCGGAAAATGTTGTATCCCCCGACCGGAACGGCGTGTTGGTCGAAGTGACCGCTAAGTAATCGGGCAGATAGGAGAGAAAAATGAACACGATCGGAACCAAAACCATTGAGACGGAACGACTCATTTTGCGAAGATTTCGCGTTGAGGACGCGGAGGACATGTTCAAAAACTGGACGTCCGATCCGGAAGTCACGAAGTTTCTCTCATGGCCGACGCACACAAGCGTCGAGACGACGAGAGAACTTGTGACGGACTGGGTCTCGCGCTATGAGGAAGGCAAGACACACAACTGGGGAATAACCCTGAAGGGCGAGGACCATGTCTTCGGAAACATCGCGGTTGTCAGTCGCGACGAGCGGACGTGTTCGTACGAGATCGGCTACTGCCTCGGCAAAGCGTACTGGGGACAGGGCATCATGGCGGAGGCTCTTAAGGCCGTGATCGACTACCTCTTCGAGGGCGAGGATGACCTGCAGCGGGTCTATGCAGCGCACGATCTTCGCAACCCGAAGTCCGGGCGCGTCATGCAGAAGGCGGGCATGCATTACGACGGTATGCTTCGCGGTTCCAAGAGAAACCGCCACGGCAATCACGACACAGCGTACTACTCGGTGCTTCGCAGCGACCGCATCACAGAGGAGCATTACGAGAAGCTCTTTGGCGAAATCTACCCGGATTTCTTTGAGCGGGAGTACATCCGGAACATTCCGGAGGACGAGATCGTGTCGGAGCAGATCCTGCGGCTTCAGGAGTTCGACCCGAATTGCTACGAGAAGTATTTTCCGGAAAATGTGACCTTCGGTTTTTACGACGGTGACCTCGAGGAGCTGCGCAAAGACGTGGCGACCGTGGTCGGGCATTGGCCGCAGTACTTCACGGAGGACAGCCGCATCTACTGCGGTTACGTCGACGGAAAGGTTGCGAGCTTCTGCCTGATCGAGGATTTCGGCGAGCACGATGTAAACGGCGTAAAATGCAGGGTCGCCGGACCGGGATGCGTCGGCACGCTTCCGGAGTTTCGCAACCGCGGGATCGGACTTTCGATGATCCGGAACGTGACGAGCATGCTTCGGGACGAATTTTACGACTACAGCCTCATCCATTACACCTACGAGCCGCAGTGGTACGGAATCCTCGGATACAAGACGATTCTCCGGTGGAACGGCAAGGGATTTGTCAAGGGAGGCTTTGATGGAAGTAATTATCCGGCCGATTGAGGCGCACAGATTTTACGAGTGCGTCGGTTACAAAAAGACATCATTCCGGTTTCGAAAGAATCTCGGATGAAACTATAAACGGAATGCGAGGGGAATGCGATGAGATTGATTTTGGTGCGTCACGGCGATCCGAACTATGAACTGGACTGCCTGACGGAACTCGGACACAGACAGGCGAAGGTGGTCGCGCAGCGGCTGATGGAGGAGGGGATCCAGAAGATCTACTGCTCGCCTCAGGGGCGTGCGCAGCAGACTGCGAAACCGTTTGCGGAGCTTTCGGGGCTCGGCGAGATTGAGACGCTTGAATTCATGCGTGAGATCCGCTTCGGCAGTCTGGAGAATCTGTATCGTGAGGGAAATCCGTGGATGTGCGCAAGCGCATTGATGCATGAGGGAGCGGATCTGCAGGATCCGAACTGGCGGGAGTTTCCTGATTTTGTGAACAACACCGCGACGGTCGATATCGACAAGGTGATGGCTGCGGCGGACGAGTGGCTGGCGACACTCGGCTACAAGCGCGAAGGGCTTTATTACCGCTGCACGAATGAGACCGATGAGAAGAAGACGTTCGTTCTCTTCAGCCACGGAGGTTCTTCGACAGCACTTTTGTCGAGGATCTTCAACATTCCTTTTACGCATCTTTGCATGATGCTCGGGCACATTCCGCACACGTGCATCACGAGTCTTCGGTTTGACCGCAGACCGGGAGCACTCTCGATGCCCATCCTTGAGTACGCCGTGGATGCGCGGCATCTGAACAGCTTCAAGGAAGGGCAGACCGGAAAGCTGGAGCTGGCACAGTAACATTCCGGACCGTTTGATTCGGTTCCGCGGCGCGGCAGTCCGCGCAGTATAAGAAAGGGTGATTGACATGGTAATGTTTTTAAGACTTCGGAATATCTGATCGCGTGAGACCTTGATCGATGGTTTCACGCTTGGAAACAACTTGCGAAACTATTGAATCAAAAAGGAGAACTATCATGATATTCCAGGATAATATTATCAAACAATATTTGAAAAATGTGTACTTTGTGGCGGGCACGCCCTGCGGCGGCAAGACGACCGTATCGCGGGCGCTCGCAAAGAAATACGGGATTTTGGTTTACGACATCGACGAGCGGTTTCCGGATCATCAGGCAATGTCCGATCCGGAGTCGCAGCCGGCGATGAACAGGGAGTTCCGCGACGCCGACGAATTTTTCGGACGCTCCGTTGAGGAGTACAAGGCGTGGCTACTTCAGAACACGAGGGAGCAGCTTGATTTTGTGCTTTTCGATCTGATGCGGCTCTCGCAGGATCGGATCGTTCTGTGCGATTGTCATCTGACGCTCGAGCAGGCGAGACAATTCACGGACCCCGCGCATGTGGCGTTCATGATCAAGAAGCCGGTCAATCTTGTGGACGAGTATTGCAACCGCCCCGACCATCAGGGCTTCAGCGATTTTATCCACAGCGCGTCGGACTTCGAGAAGGCCAAGGCGACCTGCAACGAGACGCTCCTCTCGCTCAACGCAAAATACTATGAGGACGTGAAGGCGAGCGAGTATTTCTGGCTCGACCGCGCTGACGGTCGAAGCGTCGATGAAAATGTGGCGCTGACGGCAAAGCACTTCGGGTTTGATCGGCTGCTGCAGGGAACGACGCAAGACGCTGCAGATTGCAAGGCAGCGGCAGCGGAGGACGTCACGATCGTCAAGGTTGACAGGGACACGCCGTTCGCATCGGAGTTCCTTCACTTCGTGGAGAACTGCTCCTGGACGGAGGTTCGCGATCACATCGCGGGACTGATCCGCAACTGGGAGTTCACGGAATGGGAGACAATGTTTGCGGCGGTCAGAGACGGTAAGATCGTCGGCATGGCGTCGCTTCTGAAGACGGACTATTACCCGCTTCCGGAAATTTTTCCGTGGGTGTCGTGTGTGTTCGTGGAAGAAAAGTACCGCGGAGAGCGCATCAGCGGACAGCTGATCGACGCGGCCAACCGGTACGCGAAGGCGCAGGGCTTCACGAAAACATACATTCCGACGGAGTACACGGGGCTGTACGAGCGGTACGGCTACACGTACGTAAGGGACATCGTCAATTACGGCGGAGGTACCGACCGCT
This sequence comes from Lachnospiraceae bacterium, assembly GCA_017561985.1. The sequence continues at coordinate 12,285 of JAFZAZ010000012.1, read as the reverse complement.
TGTATGTGAAAATGTTGTAAACGGCTTGAAACAATGATTCTACGCAAGTAGAACAGTGTGCAGAACCGCTACAAAAAGAGTTGATTTTCACAATGATCAGGTGACAAAATGGATATATTTGTGGAAGGCGTTCAGGGTGCCGGAAAGAGCACGCTGGTGAATGCGCTTGCAGTGAAACTGCCCGGTTACAGGGTGTTTCGCGAGGGTGATTACAACCCGGTGGAGCTTGCCTGGTGCGCTTACATGACGGAGCCGCAGTACGCTGCGGTGCTTACAAAATACGAGAGTCTTCGCGAGGAGATCATCGCGAACACGCATGTGGAAGGCGATCGCAGGATCGTCACTTACACAAGGATCATCACGGACGTTCCGGGGTTCCACAAGGACCTGGAGCGGTACGAGATTTACAATGGCCGTGTGGGGAAGGCGGAGTTCGAGGATATCATTTTCCGACGCTTTGCGCGCCGGAGCGGGGACGATCAGATTCTGGAGTGTTCGATCTTCCAGAACATTGTGGAAAATCAAATCTTATTTTACGAGATGACAGACGAAGAGATTGTGGATTTCTACCGGCGGCTCAAAGCCGTTCTCGCTGGGCGGGACTTCCGGATCGTGTATCTGGAGGCAAAGGTCATTGCCGAATCTCTTCGGATCATCCGTAAGGAACGGGTGGACGCTAACGGCGTCGAAATGTGGTTCCTGCTGATGGTCGGATTTCTCGAGGAGAGTCCGCACGGCGCGCGCCACGGGCTTCGCGGCTTTGACGGGCTGGTGAAGCATCTGGAACACCGCATGGCAGTGGAAAAGCGGATCCTGGCGGAAGTTTTTCCGGAGCAGGCGGTGATACTTACATCAAAAGCATATGATATTGATGCGGTTTTGGGGCAAATGTGACTCCGGCCGCGCAACATGGAGGATACCAAAACGAATACTATTAATAAAGCACAGGATTTATACGAACTGAACGGTTATGAATTACAGGAGGTTGCCGGCCACGAGGGCGGCCGCAACGTGGTTTACATCTGTACTGCGGACGACGGAAGAAAGTGCGTGCTCCGCATCTCGGCGACGGGCGACCGCACGGAGGAGGAATACCTCGCGGAGACCGAATTTGTGCATTATCTTGCGGCAAACGGAGCTTCCGTAGCGGATGTGATCCCTTCGAAGAACGGAATGCTTGTGGAGAGCGTGGACGGTTGCTTTGTAAGCCTCTTTGAGTACGCGAAGGGAATGCTTCTCTCGGACAACGGTTATCGCTACCGCGAGGGAGCGCCGCTGACCGAGCTGTTTTTCAACATGGGAAAGACGATCGGCGCGATCCACCGGCTTTCGAAAGTTTACCGGCCGGAGCACCGCAGAGCGGAGTACTTTGACAAGTACAATACGGACTATATCGATGCGCTGATCCCTGAGGAGTATGCGGAGTTGAAGGCGGCAATCGCCGAGAGACTTACGGAGTTTGCCGGGCTTCCGAAGGATTCGGAAAGCTACGGCCTCGTGCATTTTGACTTCAGCGACGGGAATTATCACGTTGATATGGAAAGCGGAGACATCGTCACATTTGACTTCGACAACTGCATCAACTGCTGGTATATGTTTGACCTTGCGCATCTGTGGACGCATGGTGTCGGCTGGTGCCAGTGGATGCCGAACGGAGAGGACCGCCTCCGGTATATGAAGGACGTGTATTTTGCGACGATCCTTGAAGGCTACCGGAGCGAAACCGGAGTCTCGGAGGAGCTGCTTGCGAAACTGCCGCTCTTCATCGACATGGTGCTGATCGAAGGCATCGTGGATGAGTTTGAATGCGCCGCGAGAGAAGGGGAGGACGTGGATCCGGAGGACATTGAGGACTATGTGACGTGTCTTACCGAGCACATTCCCTATGCGGGCATAGGAGTGGATTTATAAGAGTATGATTTCTTTGACAAGACAACAGACGGAAGCAGAGTTTGCTTCATTTTGCGAAGAGTTGTTTCGCCTTCCCGAGATTGAGAGTATTAAGGCGAGGAGCGTGACAGTTCGGCGCGAGGATCTGCGTGAAACCGCGAAGGAGGCTGCAGCGATCGGCTATCACGACTGCTTCAGCGACATTGACATGGGAATCCGTGTCTGCCTTCCGGCGGACGGTTCCGTTACACCGGAAGAGTATATGCGGCGGATTGACCGCTTCGGCGTGACGGACAAGACGGCGCTCGGATGGATGTTTGTGCCGGAAAATGCGATGTATCGGATCATTTTCCGAAGCGGCATGCGCTATGATTTCGGGTTTGAGTTCTGCTTCGAGGACGGCGTGACCGTAGACTTGGGAACGGCGCAGGCGTATGCGGAAAATGCAAACTGGCCGCTTGAGAATATCCGGCGGTTCTGGTTTGTACAGATACAGGCGCTTGCCAAGCTGTACCGCAGGGACTACCTGATCGGTGCGCACCTTGCGAACATGAACTGCAACGAGACTCTGGTGATGCAGATGGTGCTTAGGGACATTAAGTACGGGACCAACCACCATCGCTACGGGTATGCGGAGGAGTCGGAGTATGTGAAGGACCTGGGGAAAGTGCCGTATGCAGGAGACGATGCGACGTTTGACCGGATCGCGGATCGGCTGTACGCGGCGGCGCTTACGTACGACCGTCTGGCGAAGGAATTTTATCCGGAGTTCCGCGATAACAGCGAGGATTTCTTCGCGATCTGGGACTGCTATGACCGGGCGCGTGCCAAATAAACCAAAGCAATGAATTGAGGAAAATGCGATGAAGACGATCAAACTCGGCAAAACGGGAATCGTGACCCCGCAAAATGCATTCGGGGCGCTTCCAATCCAGCGCGTGGAAACGGAAGAAGCGGTGCGGATACTTCGGACAGCGTATGAAGGCGGCATTGTATTTTTCGATACCGCGAGGGCTTACTCGGACAGTGAGATCAAGCTGGGACTGGCATTTGAAGGGCTGCGGGACAAGATTTACATCGCGTCCAAAACGATGGCGGAGACGCCGGAGAAACTTCGTGAGGATATTGACACAACGCTTCGGAATCTGAAGACGGATTATCTCGATATCTTCCAGTTTCACTGTGTAAAGCAGTGCTACAGACCGGGCGACGGAACCGGCATGTACGAAGCGATGGAAGAGGCAAAGAAGGCAGGTAAGATCCGCCATATCGGAATTACCGCGCACAAGATCGGCATCGCCGAGGAGATTGTAAAAAGCGGGCTTTATGAGACGCTGCAGTTCCCGTTTTCCTATCTTGCGAGCGACCGGGATATCGCGCTTGTAAGGTCCTGCGAGGAGGCCGGCATGGGATATATCGCCATGAAGGGCCTGTCCGGCGGACTGCTCACCAACGCGGAAGCATGTATGGCATTTATGTCGCAGTTTGAGGCGCTTCCGATCTGGGGGATTCAGCGGATGTCGGAGCTTGAGCAGTGGCTTTCGTTCTTTGAAAAGGATGTCACGTATTCGGATGAAATCCGGGAATTCATTGAGAATGACCGGAAACAATTGATGGGAGAATTCTGCCGCGGCTGCGGGTATTGCGCGCCGTGTACGGTCGGAATTGTCATCAATCAATGCGCCCGGATGTCACAGATGATCCGGCGAGCGCCTTCAAAGGCATGGCTTACGGATTACTGGAAGACCGAGATGGCGCGGATTGCCGACTGCATCCACTGCGGCGCGTGCCTGTCCAGATGTCCGTACGAGTTGAACATCCCGGAACTGCTTCGAAAGAATTATGAGGATTACAACAACATTCTGGCCGGAAAGGTGTCGGTGTAAATGAGCATGGATAATTTTCCGGAACAGATTCGAAAAATGGTTGAGGGCAAGCCATATGAGACCGACGACATGGGCAAGTCGGGCTCAGAGGTGCTGATCTATGACGATTGCGTGCTGAAGATTGAGAAGGAGTGTCCGAAGCTTGCGCAGATGGTCGAGGTCATGCGTTGGCTCGACGGCAAGCTGCCGGCACCGAAGGTTCTTGCGACCGAGGTGAAGGACGGCTACCGGTACCTTGTGATGAGCAGGGTGAAGGGCCGCATGGCGTGCGACGAGTACTACATGAACCGCCCGGAGGAACTTACGACATTGCTTGCGGAGGCGCTCAAAATGCTCTGGAGCGTCGACATCTCGGACTGCCCGAAGACGTTTGACCTTGCGGCCGAGCTTGCTGAGGCAAAGCACCGCATCGAGAACAATCTGGTTGACATGGATGACGTCGAGCCGGAGACATTCGGCGAGGGCGGCTTCAGGGATCCTGAGGAGCTTTGGCAGTGGCTGTATGAGAATCAGCCGAAACCCGACCCGGTGTTTGCGCACGGCGATTTCTGCCTGCCGAACGTCCTTTTCGAGGACGGCAAGGTGAGCGGCTTCATCGATCTCGGGGACGCCGGAATTGCGGACCGTTGGTACGATATCGCTCTTGGCTACCGGAGCCTCAAGCACAACGCCGACGGCACGTACGGAAAGCTCTACGAGGGTGTCAATCCGGACGAGCTGTTCGATAAGCTCGGGATCGAGCCGGATTGGGACAGGATCCGGTATTACATCCTGCTGGACGAGCTGTTCTGAGACACCGGCGACTTCGGAAAATGCATGAAGGGGGGGGACACACAAATGGCAATCACATTTAAAAAGATGACGGAGGCGGAGCTCGGAACGTTTATCAAGATGCGGCTTACGCAGCTTCGCGAGGAGTACACTTCGGAGGGCAAGGTTCCGCCGGAAGTTGACCTCGAGTCAGCGCTTTGGGACTTTTATCACCGACACATGGCGGACGGGACGTTCGTCTCGTGGCTTGCGCTGGACGGTGAGAAGATCGTCGGAACAAGCGGCATGTCATTTGTCGAGAAGCCGCCGTATTTCAGCTGCCCGACGGGGCGGCTCGGGCTTCTTTCAAGCATGTACACAGACCCTGCGTATCGCCGCATGGGCATCGCTAAGGAGCTTCTTCGCCGCGTGGTGGAGGAGGCGAGAGCTTACGGCTGCGGAGCGGTGCAGATCACGGCATCGAACATGGGCGTGAAGCTGTATACCGCCTATGGATTTACGCACAACGGAAACTTCATGCAGTACAAATTGTGAGAAAGGGCCTCGCGGACGATGTTCCGCGGGGATAAGGATAAAGAATGGATATTATGAACAAGGATATCCGCATCCGCAACGCCGGTCCTGCCGACTGTGAAAAGCTGGCCGCGTGGTGGAATGACGGTAAGATTATGGCGCACGCCGGGTTTCCGAACGGGCTCGGCACGACGCCGGAGCATATCCGCGAGGAGATCGAGGGCGATACCGACGACACGGATCGCCGCTTGATCATTGAGTATAAGGGCGTGTCGATCGGCGAGATGAGCTACGGCAACCTGGGTGGAAACGTTGCGGAGATCGGGATTAAGATCTGCAACACGGACTATCAGGAGAAGGGCCTCGGGCGGACGATTCTGAGCATGCTGATCGCGGAGCTGTTCGCGAGAGGCTACACAAAGATCGTGCTCGACACGAATCTGAAAAATGAGCGTGCACAGCACGTGTACGAGATGCTGGGATTTCGAAAGATAAGGGTGAATATTGATTCCTGGCGGAACCAGCTCGGCGAGCTGCAGTCGTCGGTCGATTACGAGCTTGTGCCGGGGGATTTTCAGGATTATTCCGCATGAGAAACGATATCGCAAAGGAGAATATATGGAAGTACGAAAGTTGGCAGGGGAAGAGCGATATGCCGCATATCTGACGGCGGTGTACTGCTTTCACTCGCGCGTGGAGGACGTGGAAGCGAGGCATGAGCACCAGTTGAACGTCACGATTGAGGACTGGGGTGCATTTGACGACAACAATACGCTGATGGCCCGCGTCATCAACAATCACTTTAATTTCTATGTGGACGGGACGGCCGTGAAGGCCGGCGGCATCGGCGCTGTTGCGACATTGCCGGAGTACCGCAACTCGGGCGCAATCCGGGCAATCTTTAGGGATTTGCTGCCGGAGGCGTACGCAAACGGCGAGGTGATCTCGGCGCTCTATCCGTTCAAGCATGAGTTTTACCGCAAATTCGGCTACGAGACGGTCATCGGCTGGAGTCAGTACAGCCTTACGCCGGAGCTTCTGTGCCGCTACCGCTTCGACGGCGAAGTCGTAAAATGGAACCCGGGCGACCCGGTCACCGATTTCATGACCGTCTACAACGTGTTTGCGCCGCAGTTTAATATGGCGTACGCGCGCACGGAAGAGAAGATGGAGGAGCACGTGCACGTTGACAAGCCGTACATGGACCGCAAGTTTTCGTACGTGCTCAAGCAGGGTGGCGAGCCGATCGGCTACGTGATCTTCACGGATGTCCGGCATGACCCCGCCGCAATTCTCAAGGTGGAGGAGTGCGCGTGGACGTGCCGCGACGGCTTCCGCGCGGTGCTCGGTTTTTTAGCGAGATTTGAGGCGGACTACGGCACGATCGAGTTGCGTCTTCCCGCGGGAATCGACCTGCAGCGCATCGTCGTGACGCCGAATGCGTACGAGATTAAGGAGACGGTGTTCCCGAACTTCATGGTGCGCGTCATCAACGCAAAGAGGCTTCTTGAGACGATCAAAAAGCCCGTGGACTGCGACTTTACAATTAAGATCACGGACGAGATGATCTCGGAAAATAACCGCACCTACCGCGTCCTTTCCGACCGCGTTGAGGTGGTCGGCGAACGCTTCGCAGCGGACGAAGAAAGTGCCGCGGATGCTGCGCCGAAGGCGGACCTGGAGGTCAATGTTCGAGCCCTCGGACAGCTTGCGGTCGGCGCTTTGAACATGGACGAGGCGATGCTACGCACGGACGTGGCCGTGAACGCGAAGGAGGAGATGCTCAGACGCGTCTTCATCCCGAAGAACATCTTCGTCAGCGAACATTTTTAAACAGTTTACGGAAACGTTGAAAAGACAGGGAACCATGGATATACACGGTATTGACAACAGAAACGGTCTGCTGATCGAACGCTTTACGCAGGAAACCGCGCGGATCCTCGACGACAATCTTGTCGGCGTCTATCTGCACGGCTCCGCAGTCATGGAATGCTTCCATCCCGCGAAGAGCGACCTCGATCTTCTCGTCGTGGTGGAACATGCCATGACCGATGAGGTCAAGCGTGAGTTCATGGATATGGTTATACAGCTGAACGATGAGGCTCCCGCCAAGGGCATCGAGATGAGCATCGTGAGGCGGGAGGTATGCAAACCGTTCGCGTACCCGACGCCGTTTGAACTGCATTTTTCGGCGATGCACCTCGGGTGGTACCGGGACGATCCGGAGAATTACATCCGGAAGATGAACGGCACCGACAAGGACCTGGCGGCACACTGTACCGTGATCCGGGCGAGAGGCCGGTGCCTGTTCGGCGCGCCGATCCCGGAGATTTTCGGTGAGGTGTCAAAGCAGGACTATATGGACTCGCTCTGGTACGACATCGCGGAGGCAGCGGAGGAGATCGCGGAGGATACGATGTATCTGACGCTGAACCTTGCCAGAGTCCTTGCGTTTCAGCAGGAGGGACGAGTTCTCTCCAAACAGGAAGGCGGCGAGTGGGCACTTGCGAGGCTGCCGGAGATTTACCATGCGCATCTTCGGAACGCGCTTGCGGAATACCGCAGCGAAAAACCGGAGTACGATATACGCGTGGCGAGAGACTACGCAAACTATATGCTTCGTCTGATCAGAAATACTATGCAACCGCAGAACGAGTAGGAGAGCATGACTCCCGCGTGTAAAGAGCACGCGATGCGGATTTCGGAGGACAGGCAGAACAAACACCGGAGCAAAGAAGGAAGGACAGAACAATGATCACAGACACATTTGACAATCTTTCACCGGCAATCATCAATCCGGGCGTCAAGGAAGATGCAATAGAAGTCGATGCGTGCATCGTCACATTTTCCCATGAGATTGAGAAGTTCGTCGCAGAGAATTACGCGAGCGGCGAGATTGCGGCGCTTTGGTGTGCTACAGGCAAGACACCGGTTTATCTGATTGAGAGAAACGGAAAGCGTTTTGCTTTTTTCAAGACGTACGTAGGAGCCCCGATCACAACCGGGCTGATCGAAGATTCCACGGTCGAGCTTAAGTGCGGCAAATACATCCTCTTCGGCGGCGCAGGCTGCCTCGACAAGGAGATTGCGCACGGCAAGGTCATGGTGCCGACGGCGGCGTACCGCGACGAGGGAACGTCGTACCACTACATGCCCGCATCGGACTATGTGGATATGCCGAACGCACCCGTGGTGGCGGAGTTTATGAAGGAATTCGGACTCCCGCACGTGCTCGGAAAGACGTGGACCACGGACTCGTTCTATCGCGAGACGCGGAACAACTTCGAAAAGCGGAAGGCAGACGGATGTATTTCCGTGGAGATGGAGAGCGCCGGCGTGCAGGCAATGTGCACGTTCCGGGGTCTGCAGCTCTACGTGTTTTTCACAAGCGGCGATCTGCTGGACGCGCCCGAATGGGACGATCGGGGAAAGAAATACTCAAGCGGCGGGCAGCATGATGTCGGCCATTTTGACATCGCGCTCGCTCTGGCGGATTATGTGACCGGAGACGCACGGTAGACGACATGCTCCGCGATTATCAAGAATAATTAAGGAGTTACCGAAATGAATACAGTTAGAAACGCGCGAATGATCGGGCTGTTCAGCGGCTTCCCGGAGCATCATTTTACGGATGCGCACGTGGAGGTCCTTCGGGAAAATCTTCCGAAGCGGGACAGCATTGTGTTTATCAGTGCCGACCCTGAGAATTCTGCGCAAAATGATGATGACCGCGACGGCATGCACGAGATGTTCGCCGAGCGTGGGTTGGAATTTGCCGAAAGGCATGTGATCGACCGTCGCACCGATGCGGCGGAGGCAGTGAAGCTCGTTCGCGAGGCGGACTGCATCTGGCTCATGGGCGGCGAATCGACGCGGCAGTTACAGTTGATCCGCGACCTCGGACTCGATACGGAGATTCGTGAGAGCAAGGCGGTGATCCTCGGTGTGAGCGCCGGTTCGATGAATCTCGGACGCACGGTAGCGTACATCTGGGATGACCCGTATTTTTACGAGGCGTTAGGGCTCACGAACATTACGATCAAGTCGCACTACGAGGAGGGCGAATGGTTCGTCCCGAGACTTCTCGAGATGTCCAAGACACATCCGATCGTTGCGATGGAGGACTTGAGCGCGATCTTTGTGAAGGGCGACGACGTGTGGAAGGTCGGCGAAATGTACCTGGTTGACAATGGTGTGATCGGGCCGATCACGGATGAAAAATTGAAGGAGTTATGTAACATGTTTGATATTATTGAACTTACGGAGGAGCAATCGGAAGAGCTCAACGAGGCTTTGGAGGAGTTCGATACCGAGTATATTACATACCGCATGGAGGGCAGCATTTGCCTCGGAATGCAGAAGGACGGCGAGCTGATCGCCGGCGTGAACGCGTATGTGACGTGCTTTAGGATCCTGTACATCGAGACGCTTTTCGTGCAGGACGGGTACCGCAGAGCGGGCCTCGGGAAGCAGCTGATCACCGAGCTGGAGCGGCGTGCGAAGGAGATGGGCGTAAACCTCATCCGCGTCGACACGTTTGACTGGCAGGGTAAGGACTTCTATCTCGCGATGGGGTACGAGCTTGCGGGACAGTACACCTGCGAGGAGGACGGCTATTCCGAGTATTTCTTCCTCAAGCGGATTTAGGCAGTTTGTTAGGAACGGGGGATTAACATATGGTTATTTGTGAGACAGAGCGCTTAGTGTTGCGCGATTTTACGAGAGCGGATATCGAAAAACGAATCGAGTGGGAGACCGTCGACCGCGAGTGGCTCGACTGGGATGCTCCGTGGGAGAGGGAAAATGACCTCCCCGTCGAGGAGATGGTACAGGGACTCGAGGAGTTCGCCGACATGACAGCGGACAAGAAGCCTGAAGATATGCGCTTTGGTTTTCAGATTGTTGTTAAGGAGACCGGCGAGTACATCGGTTGGATCAGCTGCTATTGCATCGATGACAACTACGAGTACACGGATGACGATGCGTTGTTTGCGTTCGGCATCGATATCCCGCCGCAGTCGTGCCGCGGAAAGGGCTACGGATACGAGGCGTTCAAGGCAGCGATCGAGTATCTGGCCTCGAAGGGCATGAAGGAAATTTACACACAGACATGGTCCGGCAACACGCGAATGATCGCTTTGGCCGAGAAGCTTGGGTTCCGCGAGATCTGCAGGAAGAAGGACTTCCGCGAGGTGCGCGGCGAAAAATACGACGGACTTACGTTTGTGCACAGAGCTGAATAAGGAGAAACCATGGATAAGGGTAAGATTATTTTCCTCAACGGGGTGACCAGTTCGGGAAAGACTTCGATCGTAGAGGCGCTTCAGGAGCGCAGGGATCAATTTTTCTATGTTGTTGCGAACGACCTGTTCGCGGAGATGGTCGGCGAGCAGTACTTGGAAGAGAACTACTGGAAGTATCTTTCGGAAGTGATCATCCTCATGTACCACACCGCAAAGCTGTACTCGGATCTTGGGAAAAATGTGCTGATCGACGGCATTCTGGTCGAGCGCGACGAGATCAAGCCGCACTACGAGAAGCTCATGGAGATTATGAAGGACAGCCCGCTCGACATCGTGGAGGTGTACTGCCCGCTTGATGTGTGCAGACAGCGTAACATCGAGCGCGGCGACCGCTTTGAGAGTCAGTCGGACGAGCAGGCGGAGCTGATGAGCAAGGACATCAAATACACGATGCGCGTCGATACGAGCGTGAACACTCCGGCGGAGTGCGCGGAGCAGATCGTGAAGGCATTGTTTGAGTGATCAATGACTTGATCAGGCGGGGGATACCGACACGGTCTGTGTTCCCCGAATAATAGGAGGAACAACACTATGGTATTACTGGCAATCGATCTTCAGAAAGGGCTGGTTGTTGAAGATCTTTATAACTTTGAAGGGTTTGTTGCGAACATGAAGAAGCTTCTCGCGGAGGCGAGAGCGCGCGGCGTGGAGGTCATCTACGTGCGGCACGACGCAGGCGAGGGAAGCGGCATGAGCGAGGGCGACGAGGATTTTGAATTTTACGAAGAGCTCGCGCCGTTGCCCGGCGAGAAGGTGTTCGTGAAGACCGTAAACAGCTGTTTCAGCAACAAGGAGCTTTGCAAGTATCTCGAGGAGAAGGGCGAGGAGACGGTGATCATCGCCGGACTTCAGACCAACTACTGCATCGACGCGTCGATCAAGTCCGCATTTGACCGCGACTTCGGCGTGATCGTGCCCGAGGGCTGCAATTCCACATTTGACAACGACTATATGACCGGAGAGACCACGTACCGCTACTACAACGAGGACGTGTGGGAAGCCTTCGCGTACTTAGTCAGCATTGAAGAAGCATTTGAGGTAGAAGCATGAAAAGAGAACATAACATTGTAGCATTGCCGAAGGAGGAGTGGAAGGGAGTTCCGATTCCGCTTCGGTACACCACGGAGGAGTATTTCGACGTGGAGATCACGGAGACTTCGGACGCTTACGAGGCGAAGCTGGTCAAGAAGAAGTTTGAAACGCCGGTGACGCACACGCCGGAGGAGTATGATTTTCCGGATGGGCTGTATCAGGACCACTGGGAGAAGGCCGAGGCGTACGGCATGTACTCCGAGGAGAACGGCGAGCGGAGGCTTCTGGCGTGCATCGAGGTATGCCCCGAGGAATGGAGCAATCGTCTGATGGTGACGGAGCTATGGGTGGACGATTCCCTGCACCGTCAGGGCATCGGCACGGCTCTGATGAACAAGGCGAAGGAGATCGCAAAAGCGCAGGGGCGTCGGGCGGTCATTCTGGAGACGCAAAACTGCAACGTGAGAGCGATCGCGTTCTACAAGAGCCAGGGCTTTCAATTGATGGGCTTTGACACCTGCTGCTACACGAACCGTGACATCGAACGGCGCGAAGTGCGGATCAACCTTGTGTACTTCATGGACAACCGTGCGGGACGCTTCTAAGAAAACGCTGAATTAATCAGCGTTTCTTAGAGCCTCCGGCGGATCGCACGAATGCGCAGCGGAATGCCCGCTTCGCGGGCGCGCATTCGGCGGCGATTGACGCAAAGCGTCAATCGATTCAAGTTCCGACGGGACATGGGAAAAGGAGGCAGTATGATCACGACAAAACAATTTCAGATATTGACCGACATCGACCTGGTGTGGAAGTTGATGACGCAGGTTTATGATCACGAAGAGAGCAACGGACCTGCGGCACCGTTTTTCGAGTATGCGATCACGTCGCCG
>JAFZAZ010000011.1 GCA_017561985.1 Lachnospiraceae bacterium | reverse complement strand
TCCCGGCGAGACGTAAGGACGAGACCGTGAGCGGACGAAGTCCGCGTGTAAGTGCCGAGCGCACGTACACCGAGCGAATGAAATTCGCGAGGTTGCGCTCACCGCCGGAGGCGGCGGTGGCAGGATAAGGAAAGGAGTCATTATGAAAGCTAAGATCGAGAGCATTTTGTCGGAAGCAAAAGAGCGCATCGCGCAGGCACCCGACGAAAATGAACTGCAGAAGGTGAGAAGCGAGATCGTCGGTAAGCAAGGCTCACTCACGCTTCTTTTGAAGGAGCTTCCGAAGGTGGATGCTTCCGAGAGACCGGAGATGGGCAAGCTGCTCAACCTCGCGAAAAATGAAGTCACGGAGATGATCGATTCGAAACGGACCGAACTCAAGCTGAAGGCGTCCGAGGTGTCTCCGGATTTCGACTGCTCGGTTCCCGGCGTTATGCCGATGAACGGAGGACTCCATCCGATCACACAGATGTGCTACGACCTGAACGATGCGTTCCGCTCGATGGGATTTGAAGTGTTCCAGGAGGACGACATCACAAGCGAGATGTACGCGTTCGACAAATTGAATTTTCCGCAGAATCATCCTGCGAGAGAGAGCATGGATACGTACTGGCTGGAAGGTCATGACAGCGGTCCGACGAATGAAAAGCTCTGCCTTCGTCCGCATCTGACCGGCGGCAGCGTTCGCTACATGCAGACACACAAGCCTCCGTACCGCTTCGTGTATCCGGGCCGTGTGTACCGCAACGAGACGACGGACGCACATCACGAGCGCGCGTTCTTCCAGTACGAGGCGCTGATCGTTGATAAGGATATCACGTTCACGTCCGGTAAGGTTTTGATCAAGAGTATTTTGAGCAAGGTGTTCGGCACGGATGTTCCGGTTCGCATGCGCTCCGGTTTCTTCCCGTTCGTCGAGCCCGGCTTTGAGATCGATATGCAGTGCCAGGTGTGCGGCGGCAAGGGCTGCAGCGTGTGCAAGCATGTCGGCTGGATCGAGGTTATGCCCGGCGGTTCGCCGCATCCGAACGTACTTCGCGCAGCGGGTCTTGACCCTGACGAGTACACGGGCTTCTATGTCAACATCGGTTTGGACCGTCTGGTCATGATGCGCTACGGCGTGGACGACGTTCGTCTGTTCCACAGCGCCGACCTGCGCTTCCTGCGCCAGTTCCGCTAAGAAGATAGGGAGGTAACACAACATGAAATTATCATTGTCCTGGATTAAAGACTATGTAGAGCTTCCCGAGGACGCGGACCTGAAGCAGCTGGCTTACGACCTGACGATGGACACTGTGGAGGTGGAGGATGTGGAATATCTCGCACGCCGTTTTGACAACATGGTTGTCGGTGTGATCGAGGCTGTCAATCCTCATCCGAACGCGGACAAGCTTCGCGTCTGCACGGTCAACCTCGGCGAGGAGACCAAGGAGATCGTGTGCGGCGGCATCAATCTTGCAGTAGGCATGAAGGTTGCGGTTGCCGTTCCCGGCGCGATCGTTCGCTGGCACGGCGAGGGCGAACCGGTTGAGATCAAGAAGTCGAAGCTTCGCGGCGTGGAATCCTACGGTATGATCTGCGCTTCCGAAGAGATCGGTCTCGGAGACCTTCTTCCGTCGCACGAGGAGGCTGAGATCCTCGACCTCTCCGCATGGGACGTTGCGGCGGGAACCCCGATCGCGGACGCTCTCGACCTGAACGACGTTCTGCTTGAGATTGACAATAAGTCGATGACGAACCGTCCCGACCTCTGGGGTCACTACGGTATCGCGCGCGAGATCGCAGCTCTTTACAAGCTTCCGATGAAGAAGATCGAGCCTGCGAAAATCGATGCTCCGTCCGATTTCAAAGTGGAGATCAAGGACATCGACCGTTGCCCGCGCTACATCGGCGTGGAGATGAACGGTGTTTCGGTCAAGCCGTCCCCGTTCTCGATGCAGAGCCGTATCTGGCGCGTAGGCATGCGCCCGATCAACGCGCTCGTTGACATCACCAACTACGTCATGCTTGCGACCGGAAATCCGACGCATGCATTTGACGCGGACAATATCAAAGAACACATCGTGGTTCGCCGCGCGGAGGAGGGCGAGAACCTTCTGCTCCTCAACGGCAAAGAGCTTGCGCTCTGCAGCGACGACCTTGTGATCACCGACGCAGAGGGCCCGGTAGCTCTCGCAGGCGTCATGGGCGGTGCGAAGGATTCCATCCTTCCGAAGACGACGCGCGTCATCCTCGAGGTTGCCAACTTCGAGTCGACCGGTATCCGTCGGACCGCGCTTCGCTATGACAACCGTACCGAGGCTTCGTCCCGCTACGAGAAGGCGGTTGACCCCGAGCGCTGCGACCAGGCTTTGGCGCTGTCGCTTCAGTACTTCCGCGAGTTCTATCCCGAGCTTCAGGTGACCGGCTACTGCGACCGCTACGAGAAAAAACTCGAGCGCGCGGAGATCGATGTCAACCTCGACTGGCTCGCACGCCGCCTCGGCAAGCACCTGACCAACGATGACATCCGTGCAAAGCTTGAGATCCTCGGCTTCGACGTTGCCATCGACGGCGACAACATGCACGTGATCGCGCCTACGTGGCGTTCCACGGGCGACATCTCCATCAAGGACGACGTGATGGAGGAAGTTGCGAGAATGTACGGCTACGACCATTTTGAGGCCACGCCGTTCGAGACGAGCTTCACGGGTGCGATCAACCAGAAGTCGATCGACCTCGTTCGCAATATCAAGGAATACCTTGCGCTTCGCTGCGGTATGCAGGAGATCTACACGTACCCGTGGATGAACGATGTGTTCGTCAACGCGGTGCTGCAGAACACGGACGGCTGCCTGCGTCTCTCGACGCCGCCGGCTCCGGATCTGAGCTACCTTCGCTCGTCCCTGCTTCCGAACCTCTGCGAGGCTGTTGTGAAAAATGAGCGCTATTTTACGGAGTTCTCCATCTTTGAGGAGGCTCAGGTATTTGCAGACGCCGAATACACTTCGCCTTACGACGCGACGGAGAGCCTTCCGAAGCAACGCCGCAACATCGCGGCAGCGGTCGCAAGCGCAACGAAGAGTGTGAACGAGCTCTTCCGCGAGGTCAAGGGTGCGCTCGAGTTCATGCCGCGCTACACGCACATGGAGAGCTTCTCGTTCCGCAAGGAGACGAAGCCGGTTTGGGCGGACAATGTGGTATGGCAGAACATTTACCGCGGCGATGTTAAAATCGGTGACATCGGTCTTGTGGCAAAGAAAGTTACGATGGACTGCGGCATCAAGAACCTCTCGGTGCTTGTGTTCGAGATCGACACGACGCTCCTCGTTCCGTTGATCTCCCGCACGAACAAATTTACGCACCTTGCCGAGTATCCTTCGACCGACTACGACGTTTCGATGCTGTTCGACTCGGCGACGACCTGGGAGGAGATCAGCAGCGTGATCGCTGTCAAGGAGAGCGGCCCGGTGAAGAAGGTCGACTTCGTTGACGAGTACCGCGGAAAGCAGATTCCTGCGGGCAGGAAGTCCGTGACGATCCGTCTGACCATCGGCTCGAACGAGAAGACGCTCACGAGTGAGGAGATTGAAAATGCTGCGGGCAGCGTTATGAAGCAGCTTTCCAAGAGACTCGGAGCCGAGCTTCGCACGCAGTAATTCCGGAGACAAAACAGCCAAGCGAGACGGTCTGGGCGATCGGAACCGCTTGGCTGTAATTGCAAAATAAGGGAGAAATGAGAGAATGAAAACCGGACTTGTTCTCGAGGGCGGCGGCATGCGCGGTCTGTTCTCGATGGGTGTGCTCGACGTGTGGCTTGAGCAGGGAGGTATCGATTTCGACGGTGCCGTCGGCGTGTCCGCGGGAGCGGCCTTCGGATGCAATTTCAAATCGCGTCAGGCAGGTCGCGGCATCCGCTACAACGTAAAATACGCAAAGGACTGGCGCTACAAGAGCTTTCGGTCCCTGCTGGTGAGCGGCGACCTTTTTGGCGCCAAATTCTGCTACGACACGCTTCCGCGAGAGCTGGACGTGTTCGACACGGAGGCATTTTCCGCAAATCCGATGGAGTTTTATGCGGCAGTGACGGATCTGGAGACCGGGCGTGCGCGCTACAAGCTCCTGCACGACGGCGGTGAGAGCGACATGCAGTGGATTCGGGCTTCGGCCTCGCTTCCGATCGTGTCGCGGATCGTCCGCATCGGGCAATACAAGCTTCTGGACGGCGGCATCGCGGACTCCATTCCGTTGCATTTTATGGAGGGGCGCGGGTTTGAGCGAAACGTCGTGATCCTCACGCAGCCAGAGGGGTACGTCAAGGAGAAAAATTCGATGCTTCCGCTTGTGAAGGTCGCGCTCCGCAAGTATCCGAAGGCGATCGAGGCGATGGAGAACCGCCACGTCATGTACAACCGGGAGACCGCGTACGTGGCGAAGCGCGAGGCCGAGGGGACGGCTTTTGTCATCCGGCCGGATGCGCCTCTGGCGATCAAAAACCTCGAGCGCGAGGAGTCCGAGCTGATGCGTGTCTATAACCATGGACGCGAGGTTGGAATGCGAACATTGGACCAGGTACGCGAGTTTCTTGCAAAATCAAGAGCAAACACCGCGGAGAAGTGAATAAAATTCGACGGATGCGACAGTTTTTTTGTCACCAGCATGAATTGTCAAAATATTCTCGCTCCGTCCTTGACTTTCATGAGGGAGAATTATACAATACCGATATACCGAAGGCGGAAACGCTTTCGAGGTCTTGTACGTAAATTGCTCCTTCTACAAAATTAGTACCGAAATAACAAGGCGCCGAATCGTTGATTTGGCGCTTTGTTGCGTCTTTATTGTATTTTTCGAAAAACGTAAGCAAAATGTAACATCTCCGCAATTGCAATGTAACATTTCTGTGTTATTCTGTGTACGTGGGGGAGATTTTTTGGCGCTCGGACGGGAGCGCGGACATGCGGAGGAAACTTATGAAGAGATGTTTTACAATTGCATTGCTCGGACTGCTTCTGTTGCTTTCCGCATGCGGGGCTTCGGACAAAAACGACGGCAGCGCGAATCCGCCTACCGACGCGATTGTCTCGGGGGAGCCGTTACAGCCGACCGCGACAGCCACTCCTGCGGCACAGGTTACGGAGACACCCTCCGTTACGCCCGCGGAACCGTCCGGTACGCCGACTCCTGCCTTGCCCGAGGAGAAATCGTACGAGTTTAACGTAGATGTTTCTACCGAGGAATGGAATAAAGTCGGAAGACCTTTCGATCCGCGTCAGGTAACTTCGATGACGGTTCGGTATCGCGAGGTCAAGGATGACGAGGAAGTCGTGTTTTCCTCGTATGATTACCGCGATGAGCACCTTGCTGCCTGGGAAAAGAAGGCGGAATCGGCGATCGCGGAGGTCCGTAAGTTGTATCTCGCCGGCAAGGGGGAGGTCGCGCTTCGGGAAACTCTTACGGAATCGATCAGCTTCGGAAGAAACGGGCGGATCGATATTTACGAGCACGTGGTTGTCGGCGACTACAACGGTTTCGTGACGGACAACCCGCGTGCGAGCTACCGTGTGGATTACTGGCTTGTCGGTTCGGATCTTTCGGTCCGTTACGGTATTTTGTACGAGTCGTCGAATACGGATTCGCCGGACCAGTGGTGGGGAACGCAGTACATCCACGTGGAGCCGTTCTACAGCAACGGCGCTTCGTCGCTCGGCGACGAGGACAGACGCTATGACGAGAACCGCACGGTTCATCCGCTCACGCAGGCAAGCGTCGGTTTTACGACGCTCACGTTCCGCGACATCGACGGTGACGAGTCGAACGCGCGTTACTACGACAACTCGACGTTCTACTCCGGAATCGACAAAAACGGCTACGGCACGATGATCATCACGCAGATGGATGCGTACGAGATTGAGACCGACTGGCCGGTTTCGCTCGGCGGCAAGATCACCGATGCGCGCGGCAATGTGCTGTATCAGAAAAATACCAACAACTGGCAGATCCTGACGTATCGTCTGTCCGACATAGCAGAGTCATTCTACGACCGTAGAAACAAAAAAACAACGGTGATTGCGGGATTTGACAGACGCGTTGGCGAGAACGAGATATTTTCCGAGAGAGTCAACATCGGAAACGACGCCGTGATGGTTTCGTCGGTGGACGGAAGCCTTGCGCCGGACAATGTCAAGGTCCGGATGTATCTCGAGTACGCGGGCGTTCGTGTGAACCTCGACGAGGCGAGCGTTTCGACTCTCGTCCGGTATTATCTGGACGACGGCAATTCTCTGGACATCTCTTCGTACTCCGGAGAGATCACGGACACGCCGGAAGGTTTCCGAGAGAGCGTTCTGTATGCGCGCTATTACAAGGAGGACCGCGAGTACGCCGGCGAATTCAATTCGCAGCAATTCCTGAATGACAACCGCGCGATGTTTACGAAGCACGCGGAGGATTACGAAACGAAACTTGCCGAGGAGTACAGGAAATCACCCGGCACGGACGGCGGACGCATCGCGATGACCGAGAAGCTTCTGTGCCGCCACGATTTCGGCAGCGCGGCGACGATCCTTGTGTATGAGAACGCAGTGTACGGCGCGGTTCCGAAGCAGTCCGGCGACGGCACGCTCTACCACTACGAGGTGCTTTACTACCTGCTGATGCCCGGCGAGCTTCTGACGGAGGGCGTACTCTTCACTTACGACAGCTCCACGGAGGAGATCACCGGCCGCGAGTACAATTATGCGACGATCCGCCACATTTTCGACGAGGACGGCATCGGAATGCTGAACAGCACGAAGGAGTTTGTGACGCGCACGGAGATCGTTCGCGGACATTCTGCAAGCTCCGAGTACGCTTACGATGCGGACTCTTACACATTTGCCTCGTACTTCCAGATCGGCGGACGCCGTATCCTCGATATGTACAGCACCTGGGGCGATGCAACCGATTACTACCGCTCGATGGGCGCTTCGATCGCGGACGCCAACGGCACGATCCTCTTCAAGGAGACTCCGGGAACTCCGGAAAATGAGTGGGAGATCCTCGGAAGACCTCTGTCGGAGTGGCTTGCGGCGATGAGCGATGACAAGATGGAGCTTCAGGACGTGGCGCTCGGCGACACAGCGACGCTTCACATGCGGCTCGAGCGCGGCAGCGGCTACTCGAGCGGAACCGTGGTATTGATCGTCTCGCTCGAGACAGACGGCTATGCTCAGACGATCTACGAGAACCGGATAGCGATCCCCGACGGTGAGTAACCCCGGATCATACGGCTTCCGAAGACAATAGAAACAAACGAAAAAAGTGCATTTTCCGTATAGAATTCAGCCTCGTTCTGTGGTATGATAGAGCGCAGATGCACACATCGGAAAGGGTCCGCGTGGGCGGGCCCTTTTGTTGTTGCTAAATACGGAAAATGGGGTATTGGTATGTATCGGATCGTACATAAGAAATCACTGAATCCCACGGTTACGCAGATGGAGATTGAGGCGCCTCTCGTAGCGCGCAAGGCGAAACCGGGGCAGTTTATCATCCTCCGTGTGAACGAGGACGGCGAGCGCATTCCGCTGACGGTCGCGGGCACGAAGCCGGAGGAAGGAACCGTGAAGATTATTTTCCAGGTGGTGGGAGCGACGACGGAGCTTTTGAACCACAAGGAAGAGGGCGAGTCAATCCGGGATTTCGTCGGACCGCTCGGAAAAGCGACGGAGACCGAGGGGATCCGCAAGGTTTGTATCGTGGGCGGCGGCGTAGGCTGCGCGATCGCGATGCCGGTTGCGGAGGAGTTCCATCGTCTGGGCGTGGAAGTGACGAGCATCATCGGGTTCCGCAACAAAGATCTGTTGATCCTCGAGGATGAGTTCCGCGCATGCAGCGACCGTCTGATCGTCATGACCGACGACGGTTCCTACGCGCGCCACGGCAACGTGACCGTGCCGCTCAAGGAGATGTTGGACGCGGGCGAGAGATTTGACCAGATCATCACGATCGGACCGCTCATCATGATGAAGTTTGTGACGCTCACCGCAAAGCCTTACGATGTGCCGGTGACGGTGTCGATGAACCCGATCATGATCGACGGCACGGGCATGTGCGGCGGATGCCGTCTGACCCTTCACCGCGACGGCGAGCGCGTGACGAAGTTCGCGTGCGTCGACGGTCCGGACTTCAACGGCTATGAGGTGGACTTTGACGAGGCGATGTCGCGCGGTCGGATGTATTTCGACTACGAGCGGAAAGCGCACGAGGAAGTCTGCAATCTGTATAAGAACGCGCAGGGAGGTGACGGCAATGGCGCTCAATCCTAAGAAACATGAGATGCCGACGCAGGCACCCGAGGTGCGCGCGCGGAATTTTTCGGAGGTTGCGCTCGGGTACACGGCGGAGATGGCCGTTGCGGAAGCTGCGCGCTGCCTGAATTGTAAGAACCGTCCCTGCGTGGAGGGATGCCCGGTCAATGTCAACATTCCGGACTTCATTCAGAAGACGGTGCAGGGCGATTTTGAGGGTGCTTACCGCATCATTCACGAGACGTCCTCGCTCCCGGCTGTGTGCGGACGCGTGTGCCCGCAGGAGACGCAGTGCGAGAGCCGCTGCACGATGGGAATCCGCTTCGAGCCGGTCGGTATCGGCCGCATCGAGAGATTTGTCGCAGACTGGCACAATGAGCATGACACGGAGACCGAGAGTGCACCTGCACCCAACGGTCACCGCGTGGCGATCGTCGGCTCCGGCCCGTCCGGACTGACCTGCGCGGGGGATCTTGCGAAGAAGGGATACGCCGTGACGGTCTACGAGGCGCTTCACACGGCAGGCGGCGTGCTTGTGTACGGCATTCCCGAGTTCCGTCTTCCGAAGTCGATCGTGGCGAAGGAGGTTGAGTCTCTTCGCGCGCTCGGCGTAACGTTTGAAACCAACGTCGTCATCGGCAAAACGCTGACGATCGACGAGCTTTTTGAAATGGGATTTGAGGCGGTCTTTGTCGGTTCCGGCGCAGGACTTCCGAACTTTATGAACATTCCGGGCGAGGCGCTCAAGGGCGTGTATTCCGCGAACGAGTTCCTCACTCGAAGCAACCTCATGAAGGCGTATCGCGACAATCCGAGCACACCGATTCAGAAGGGCGGCCGCGTTGCGGTTGTCGGCGGCGGAAACGTTGCGATGGACGCCGCGAGAACGGCTCTTCGCCTCGGCGCAGACAAGGTTTACATCGTCTATCGTCGCTCGATGGAGGAGCTTCCGGCGCGCCGCGAGGAGGTTGAGCACGCGCAGGAGGAGGGCATCGAGTTCCGCCTTCTCTGCAATCCGACCGAGATCCTCGGCTATCAGAACGCGGACGATCCGCGAGACCCGCGCAACGGTTTTGTGACGGGCATCCGCTGTGTCCGCATGGAACTCGGCGAGCCCGATGCGGGCGGAAGACGCCGTCCCGTAGTCATCGAGGGAAGCGACTTTACGCTGGATGTCGACACGGTCATCATGGCGATCGGCACGAGCCCGAATCCCCTCATCAAATCGACGACCGAGGGGCTTGAGGTCAACCGCAAGGGCGGTATCATTATCGACGAGAACGGACTTACGTCCCGCGCAGGGGTTTACGCGGGCGGCGATGCGGTCACGGGCGCTGCGACGGTCATCTCGGCGATGGGAGCGGGCAAGGTTGCCGCGAAGGCAATCGACGAGGCGCTCCGGGGTTAAGTTCGTACTGCGGCGTGAGCCGCTGCGATAAATGTTGTAATACAAAGGAGGAGTAGCATGGCTATGATGGAAAGACCGTCGGTTACCAAACTGGCGGACGGGGGCAAATGTTGGGAGCATACATACGAGCTGTTTCAGCTGAAAGTATATATTCCCGCAACGACGATCGACGGTACGGTGAACAATTACACATTCCGCGCACCGATGCTCACGGTGTTTGAGGAGAACCCGCAGTCGATGGAGGCGGCAATCAGTTTCGCCAAAACGAGCGGACTCGCCGACATCGCTTCGGCGGTTGACTCCTGTGTTTTGTTTGTCTATCCGACCTGCGAGGGTGGATGGGCAAATGCGACGGAGGAGTTGTACGCGGCGCTGATCGCGGAAGTGAAGATAAATCCGTTCTATGAGGACGGTATCGTTGAGATCACGAATTTCTTCACGCGGGAGTTCCAGGGATATTTTGTGCGCGGAGCCATTTTCCGCGCTGACATCTACAGCTTCGGCGCTTCGGCGGACTACGTTGCAACGCACCTTCTCAAGACGCTTCAGGGCGAGTACCTCTGGGGCCCCGGCGAGATCACGCCGGCAATGTGCTCAATGCAGGGACTTTCGGTTGTTCCGAACGTGGAGCGCAGGGACATCGCGATCCTGAGCGTCGGCAACTCTGCGGAAGTCAATGCGGCTTTCGGCGGATGCGAGAATCTTCTCGTGAAGGCCGAGGCGGATTACCGCGCCGATTTCGCGTCCTTCGTAAAGAAGTTCAAAATGTGGTGCGGCAAGATTGAGATCGAGCCCGATTTCGAGGAGCTCGGCATGACCGAGGACGTCGGTTACACGCTGGTGAAGACTTCGCCGGACAATCGCGGACGTTACAAGGATCAGCCGGAGCACAAGGTAGGTTATTTTGCGTACTATAACAACAATGCGTTTGACAACGGTCCCGCGCCTTTGATGATGGGCTTCCACGGCGGCGGAGACACGTCGATGTATCTCACGTTTGTCGCAGGCTGGTGGGAGGTCGCTCACAAGTATGGTTTCCTCTTTGTGTCGCTTGAGAACCATCAGGATGTGACCGCGACCGAGGTTGTCGCAGTCATCGAGGACATCAGGAAAAAGTACAATGTGGACGAGCATCGCATCTATGCGACGGGCTTTTCGATGGGAAGCGGAAAGACATGGGATATGTTCCAGGAGTATCCGCAGATTTTTGCCGGCCTTGCGCCCGCAAGCGCGCTGTTCCCGGTTCGCAACAATCCGTTTGGGCTGTCCATCGACGATCCCCGCATGAACAAGGATATTCCGGTGCCGGTATTTTACTCGGGCGGCGAGAAGTCGCATCTTCCGGAGCTTCCGTTCCAGGCGGAGTCCGGTCTTGACCGCATTCAATATCTTGCGGATGTAAACAAAGTCGTGAAGAAGTTCAAAGTTCCTTTTGAGGACAAGGAGAACTGGGCCGACCAGTGCTACGGCGAAGAGCCTGACCGCATCGAGAAGGTTCCGGACGAATCCCGCGGCAGTATTCTGACGATCCGTTACTACAACTCGGAGGATGGTGTGTGCCGCACGGCTCTGGCGAGCATCGACAACCAGATTCATGAGTGTCGCCGTCACACGAACGAGAACGCGTGGAAGTTCATCTCGCAGTTCACAAGATAAAATCGTTCCGAACATAAAGGGGACACAGTGCTTGTGCCCCCTTTTTTTGTTGCCATTTCACTAAATTTGTGAGATAATAAATTGTTTTTGTCTGAAGGGGTGGGAACTTTCCCTTTTTTTGTATCTATACATATATAGGGCTATTTTTCCGGGAGGAAGATTTTATGAGTTTTAAGGGTTCATTTCTGAGGAGACTGCGGCTGCTGCCGGTGCTTGTTCTGATCGGATGTATGCTGGTTATGCATGCGCAGGCAAAAGACGGTGCGTGGAAAGGACAAGGAACGGAATCGGATCCGTATCTGATCGAGGATCTAAAAGATTTTCTGGCGTTGCAGACCTGCGTGAACGGGGGCGATTCCTGCAGTCAGAAGTATTTCCTGCTTACAACGAACCTGGATCTTTCGGAGATTTGCGGGGAAAACATCGGAAGCTGGGAGCCCATCGGTAATGAGAGCTGCCATTTCGAGGGGTATTTTTCCGGCGGATTGAAAGAAATCAGCGGGCTGTATATCAATGGCGGAGAAACCATCGGTCTGTTCGGTGTCAGTGACGGTAAGATTGAAAGACTTACCGTGAGTGGTTCCGTCTCCGGTCAGAATCTTGTTGGCGGTATCGTTGGTAAGAACGAGGGCATAATTTACGGATGCAGCTCGAAAGTAACGGTATCGGGTAATGATAACGTCGGCGGAATCGCCGGCTACAGTGACGGACAGATCAGCAACTGCTTTAACGGAGGCAGTGTTACCGGTAAAGACCATGTCGGCGGTATTGCCGGTACGGCCTTGCGTTTTGTTTCTTTCTGTACAAATGCGGGCAATATCAGCGGTGATGAATCCGTCGGCGGAATTGTCGGTGATTCTAAGGCGAGTATTCAGGAGTGTCTCAATGACTCCGGATGTATCGTTGAGGCTACAGGCAGCTATGCCGGCGGTATTGCAGGCAGTGCAAGTGCCTCAATCGAAAAATGTACGAACAAATCGAATATATCGACCGTAGCGAACGGAGCCGGCGGTATTGCAGGTTTGTTCAATGAAGCAGAGATTTCGTCCTGTGTCAATGAAGGCGATATCAGCGGCGGCAAGGATAAAACGGGCGGTATTGTCGGTGAATTCAAAGGAACAGCCGACGGCGATGAGAGAAACTTTTTCAATTGTGTAAACAACGGTAAGGTTAGCGGAGTAAATAACTACGTCGGCGGAATCGTCGGTGACGCTGTATATTGCACGTTGACGGAATGCATCAACAGAGGCGCTGTTGCCGGTTCCGGTTATGTGGGCGGCATTGCAGGTCAATTCAAGAATTTCGTGAGTCTCACCCATGCCAGCAATCATGGCGCGGTAACAGGAACTATGGTCACTGGTGGTATTGTGGGATTTACAGACAACTCCGGTGACATTAAAACCTGCTTTAATGACGGTGTGATATCGGGTGAAACCATGAACGGCGGTATTGTCGGCGTGGTGATCTTGTCAGTAAAAAATCAGGATTCCAGTTATAAGATCAACAATATTGCCGACTGTACAAACGAGGGTAAGATAACCGGTATCAATCAGATCGGCGGTATCAGCGGCTCATGCTCGGCCAATGTGCTCGGATGTGTCAACAAGGGCATAATCTCCGGGCAGGAAGACGTCGGCGGCATGGTCGGCGTTATGCGGGATGAAAAGAACTGCGTCGAAAACTGCGTGAACATGGGCGACGTCGAGGGTGACCAGAACGTCGGTGGTATCGTAGGAAGCGGCGGCGCTGTATATATCAGAAAATGCCGGAATGAGGGCTGCGTAGAAGGAACATCGAAAAATGTCGGTGGAATCATTGGACTTAATACCGTACCCGGAGACATAAATCAGGGCGAGATCAAACAGTGCAGGAACGAGGGTGAGGTCAGCAACAGCGGATCGAACACGGGTGGTATTATCGGAAGGGCTGCCTATATCGGTATTCTGGAGTGCGAGAATACACAAACCATTTCGGCCGGAGACGATAAAAGCGGCGGTATTATGGGCTTTGGCTTGAAGGTGACTATCAAGAAATGTGGTAATACAGGTCGTGTTATATCCGAGGATAAGGGAGTCGGAGGAATTGCAGGATACGCCATGGAGACAGAGATCTCGGACAGCTACAACCGAGGAACCATCTATGGAGAAGATCGTGTCGGAGGTCTTGTCGGCATATTTGTCGAGGATAACTATCTGACAAGATGTTATGTCAAAGCACCGAAAGATGGAATTACCTGCGAGAGAGAAAACGGTAATGTGGGAGGCTTCTATGGAACACTCTTAGTTGCATCGTATGTGGAATTCGAGGATTGTTACTGGTGGTCTCATTGCGCAAACAGAGCACTGGGAAGCAATAGAACGGATGCAGTCGATTCTTCGGGAGAAGGATATGGGGATCTTCGTATAGAAGCCATGTTCGACGAGGAGTCCAATTTCAGAAATTGGGACTTTCACGAGGTATGGGTCATTTACGGGAATGTTCCGGTTCTTCGAAACACTTATGATATTTCACCCGCCGGCGGCAGGGGGGCAAATGAAGAGAACAGCGAAATAGGCGGAACCGGTTATCAGGCGACTTATCTTGACAGAATTTACAGCCTTGAGGATTTCAAGGCGTTCCGTGATGCCGTTAACAGCGGATATAATTATCCGAATGAGAACGTGTATCTTTGTGTAGATCTGGATCTTAGTGCTGACAGTAACCTGTACTGGGAACCGATCGGCACCGAAGGCAATTCGTTTGATGGAAATTTTTACGGCGGAAATCATATCATTAAGGGACTTTTGGTCAGCACGTCCGAATACGGTGGCCTGTTTGGCAGATGTCGCGGCGGAAGCATCAGGGATCTGGCTGTATATGGTACAGTCAGCAGTTCCAACCGTTATGTCGGCGGTATTGTGGGAAGCTGTGCCGGCATTATTGATAATTGTTTCTTCTTTGGCAATGTATTTTGTACTCATGGTTATGACGGCTATGTCGGCGGTGTGGCAGGGCTTCTGTCCGGACACGGCATGATCACCGATAGCGGACATGTTGGTTATGTAAGCGCATTGAAGGGCTGTGCCGGTGGTATTTTGGGTACACTTAATGACAGGTATTCCGAAATATATCATTGTTTCCACTATAGTCCGGCGGACTATATTGAATGTCCGAGCGGATATACCGGAACGATCGCCGGTGAGAGCCGGAATTCGAGAGGTATAACCGAATGTTATACGTCGCTCGGAAGCGCGGAAAGATTTGTCGGCCGCAACTGGGACAGCAGTCAGAGCGGTACAGATTCCTGTGGGATGCTTGATGCGGAAAGCTTCCGCAGTCCGGAAAGTTTCAGTGGGTGGGACGTCAGTTATGATGCCGATCATCACTGGGTCATGGGCGCGGATTACCCGTTGCCTCGCAGCATGAGCGATTATATCACTTTTTCCTACAACGACGAAACCGGAAGCAGTAAGACCGTCTGGATGATGCGGGGAGACATGGTTCTCGGAGATATCGAGCTTACCAAAGAAGGACATCTCTTTAACGGATGGAACGATAAACCGGACGGAAGCGGAGTATCCTATGCGTTTGGTGATGAGGTTCCCGCTCAGACCACGCTCTATGCGCAGTGGCGTGATGGATATGAATATCATGGTTACGTTCCGCTTGAGCCGGACAATGAGGCGGATGAAGGTACTCCCGGGCAGACTTATGACATGCTTCTTGACGGAGATGTCGATACAAAGTGGTGTGTTGATGTCCACAACAGGACATCATGGACCATACAATTTGCCACAAAGGATTACATAAGAGTCAGCGGATATTGCATGGTTACCGCGGATGATACGGAAGATTATTCCGGACGTAATCCGAAGAGCTGGAAACTGGAAGGAAAAAGCCCGGACGGAGTCTGGGAAGTGCTGGATGAAGTGACGGATGACGACACATTGCCGGATAAGAACCAGGCACGGGGCTACCAGGAACTGAACAATACATATATGTATTGTGAGTTCAGACTCACATTTACCGGTGTAAAAGAGGGAAACACTTTCCAGCTTTCGGAATTTTTCCTGCTTTACAAAGATCCTGATAAGGATGTACGTAAGCCGCGGATCAGACTGCATCCGAATACCATTCTGCCAGGAATCGATCAAGCGGTGGTAACCGGTGACAACCGCAGTACGGTCACACTCGGCGGCGATCCTTACAATCAGGAAGCCTATACACTTCTGAGCTGGAATACGGATCCGCGCGGCATAGGCTCAACTTATAAAGCGGACGACCCCTACTTTATTACGAATGACGCGGTTGTTTATGCCATGTGGGAGGCTAAGCAGTTTGAATTGACTATTAATCTGGATACCTTTGCAGGCAGTCCGCTCTACAGAAGAATCGGTTATAAAACAACTGCGCAGTTCAGGCTTACGCCGCCTGAGAGGGAAGGATATATCTTTAAGTACTGGATTGTAACCAGTGGTGGCGGTACATGGAAGCTTAACGAAAAATATGATGCGAATACAAATATTTATGGTACGTACGGAAATGCAACATTGGCCGGCGTCTGGGAGAAGCGCAAGGAGATCGAAGTCAGCTGGTATTCCGATGATAATCTAATCGGAACAGACACATATTATGAGGGAGACATTCCGGAATACAAGGGAGAAAAACCGGAAAAGGAATCCATTCCCGAGTATGACTTTACCTTCATTGGCTGGGATAAGGAATTAAAAGAGCTCACCGAAGACACGACTTTCAATGCGGTATTTG
>JAFZAZ010000010.1 GCA_017561985.1 Lachnospiraceae bacterium | reverse complement strand
CTTCGTTCTTCTATGCTAAGATGCTTGTAGTTCATACGATTCTCCCGTGTTTTTTGTTGTGTGGTAACTTCATTCTACACGAGATTCGTATGAACTTCTATTTTATTTAGGTGTTGCACTTGAAAGTATAATTCACCGACAAAAAAAGAAGAGGGTATCGAAACGATACCCTCTTTCACTATGATAGGGGAAGTGCTCGTGATCAATTGCCGAAACTGTTCATCCAGTCCTGCATGATCTGGTCGGCAACAGCCTGATCACTCGATTCATAGTAGAGCTGAAGGCGGTATTCCACCTGATCCTCAACCCAGATGACTTCCTTCGCGTTGTGCGTGGAGTCGGGGTTGTTGCGGTCGATCGTCGTTACAACCCAGAACTCACGTCCGTTTGCGACCACCGTATCGGAGACGAATGCATAGTCAGTGCCGTCGCCGTTGGTGATTCTGGACTCGGTGATGTTGGTGGAGCCAAGCAGCTCGTCAGTGGTAAGGGTTGCGCTGCTGTAGGCGTATACGCCGTTGATCTTGAACGTAGCGCGGAGAGTGACTCTTCCGAGGCGGTAATCCGGCTCAGTGGTCTCGTCGGGGTTTTTGTTAATACCGGAAGACCATACGTACAGTGCGATCGGAGATGCGCTGAACTGCGGAAGAGTGAGTTTGTCGTATCCGATGTACGCTGCGGCGTCAGCCAGAGTGGAGAATGCCTGAGCGTGAGAACCGGGATCGGACGTGGTGATCGGCAGATAAAAGCCGTCCTGCGACGCGCGCGGATCGGGAGTCGTAAACTCCTGTGTGTGGTTGTCGCGGCGCCAGTACTCAAGCATGTTCTGCGTGGAATCCTTGACGTCACCCTTGATCTCCGAAAGCGGGATGCGCATGTCGACAGTCGTCTCGAAAATCATGTTAGCGCGGCCCTCGCCGTCGGTTCCGGTGGTGACATTGCCGCTTCGGCCGATCAGTCCGGCTGCATACGCGGCAAGCGTTCCCAGTCCGAGGATCAGGCAGGCGGCAAGAACCACCAGCAGCCTTCTGCGGGCGCGGGAGTTCGATTTAACCAACGTGAGCACCTTGGGCGAATCCTGCTTTGCGGCGTTCATCCGAAGCTGCTCGGTCTCTTTCAGCATAGTCTCATCGGTGTTGCCGATGGCGTTAAAGAATTGCTCTCTATTCATAATAAGCCCTCCTTCTTCAGAAACTTCTTCAGTTTCCGGCGCGTGCGGTGAAGCATACTCTTGGCCTTCGATTCGCTCATGCCGCAGTACGACGCCGTATCTTTGAGAGAGTCGAAATAGAAATATCTTCCGAGAAACAGATGTCTGGCGTCCGGTGACAGATCCTTAAGAAACCGGGCAATCGCCTCATTCAGACTGTTGTCATCCGGCTCCGCGATCGCGGACGTCGTATCTTCGATGACATCGCCGAGTTCTTCAAAGGAAACCGCGTATTCCGAACCCTGACGCTTCTGCCGCTGCCGATAGCGCAGCTTATCGATTGCCTTCTGCCGTGTAATTTTGATGAGGTAGGCGGACAGGACTTCCGGCCGGTAGTCCGGCATGGAATTCCAGGCGGATAGGTACGCGTCGTTCACGCATTCCTCCGCATCCTGTTCATCCCCCAAAATCTGCATGGCGACCTTCGTCAGGTACCGGTGGTACCGATTCATTGTCTCCCGGATCGCCCGCTCATCCCGCTGAAAATACAGCTCAACAATCTCTGCGTCAGTCATACATTGCCTCCGTAAGTTATTTTCTTCCCTCACACTATCATTCGACATCCGTTTTGCGGAGGTTGCATTTTCCGAAAAAAAGAAAAATAAAGTTTCGCATCGTTCGGAAAATGCACAAAAGGGCGCAGGTGGAATCCCTGCGCCCGAAAGGTCAATGTTCTAAAACCATTTTTTCTTCTTGAGAATGATCAGGCATGTCGTGACGATCAAAAGGCACACGCCTGCGACGATCGGGTACGCGTACGGCGAATCCAGCTCGGGCATATGCGTAAAATTCATTCCGTACCAGCCGGTGATCAGTGTTAACGGCATGAAGATCGTCGCGATGATCGTGAGGAAGGTCATATTGCGGTTCTGCCGAAGCTCGAGCTGCGAGTGATACAGATCGCGGATCTGCATCGTGTGCTCACGCAGAGCCGTCACGTTCGACTGCAGACGCTCCGTGCGCTCGATGAAGAGGCGGAAGAAGCGAAGGTTCTTCGAGGAGAAGAAGGCGTTCTCATTTTCCTCAAGCTCCTGGCCGAGGTCGACCAGCTGCTCGTAGTGCGTGCGCAGGTCGAGAAGCTCGCTGCGGATGTCCACAAGTCGCTCCATGACATCGTCGAGGTCGCCTTCGAGAATGCGGTCCTCCATCGCCACCATCTCTTTTTCGTATTTTTCGAGAGAGAGGAGGTCGCCGGCGAGGATGCCCTCGAGGAAGTCGTAGATGAAGCGCTCCAGCGAAGGGAATTTCCAACGTTTGCTCGCCTGGATCCGGTCGAGAATCGCCTGCGCCGTTCCGTCATCGTCGAGGAATACGATGCCGCGCTCGTCGATTGCGAAGAGGAAGGTGTGCGGCGGGCTCTCGATGCTTGTGAGGTTCGGAATCGCGAAGCATCCGGTCAGAGAGTCGTAGTTCACCTGAATGTCCGTGATGTCGTCGCCCTCCGCCTCGAGATCGAGGTCGATTCCCATGTCGAAGAGGTCCTTCCTGGCCTCAAACTCCTCCAGCGTGATGTTGGCTACGTACGGGACCTTGCGGTTTCCGATATCTTCGGCGCTGCACTCGGTCAGCGTGTTTCTGATCTGGTAATACATTCGTGCGTCCTTTCTGCCGTAAGGGCGGTTGCTGGTGATATTATACTCTTAAGCGCATCCGTTTTGCAACGAAAAAACACCCGAACCATTGCTGCTTCGGGTGTTATCTGTGTTGTTACTGCGGGACCGGAGCCCTTTTAATAATAGAATTCCGAGTAGACGACTATGACACAGCCTTTGTAGACAAGGTAGATATAATCGTACTGCGTATCCGACGTGGTGACGCTGCCCGAGAGGGATATACTGTATGTGAAATCGGACACCTGCTGTTTCTCCCAGGAGATGGAACAATCGTTGTTTTTGGTCTTTCCCTTGTCGACCACGGGATAGCCGTTCTCGCCGAGCATCGTTTTGTCGGCAAATGTGCAGTCCATCTGGCTGTAGCCGCCGCTGTTGGTGGTCAGCTCGATATATGTTTTGTCGAGGATCGGCTGACCGTACTCCGTAAAATAGGAGACGTTTCCGTAGCGGTAGCTGTCATTTTCCGAATCGCGGTAAATATGAGCGACCAGAATTCTTTCGTTGGGGCCTTTGCTGCCATTGTCGATCTTGCACAGTTCACGGATGTCCGGGTTCGGCCAGTCATCCAGGGGCGTATCCGGGGTTACGGTGCTGAAGGTTACGTGAGTTCTCTGCGTGTCATCGCCGGTGATCATCGTCGTTATCGGGTAGACGCTTTCAACGATCTTTCCGTTTTTGTCGGTGTACTGTGCGACCAGTGCGTACTGGAAGCATTCGACCGTCGGATCGGGAAGACCGCATTTGAAAGTCTTCTCGTCGATCGTCAGCGGGCGGCCGTAGACACCGGCCTCATACACGGTCACAAGCGTGAGGTCATCAAACCTGATATATGCCAGAAACGAGCAGCTTGCCACCGGAGCGGATTCATACGCATCGCGAAGACTGTTCAGCATATTGTCGCGGTGTTCCTGCAGGGAGTCGGTGAAACCTTCACGGAAACGTGCCATGCGGGACGCAAGCATATCTTCAAAAACCCAGTTCAGGCCGCTCTCGGAGATCTCGATCGCGGTCGGTCGCTCGTCGGCACCCGGCGCAGTCTGCATCCAGCGGAACACATAGCGGTAGCCGCCCTTGCCGCAGGAGAATATGTATGCGCCGTACTCGGAGCTGTATTCCGGCTCGCCGATTATTGCGCTGCCGAGAGCAGTGCGGAGCTGCGAATAGGTCATGAAGGTGTCGAGCCCGTTTCCGATCGACATTTTGATCTCGCGGTTCTTGTTCGGCTTCACGCGCACAATCATGGTCTCCAGGGACGTGTCAAATGTTTCGGTGCAGTCCGGATACAGGAATTCGGCGAAATCGTCGAAGTGGATCGAGCCGGATGTCTCGTACAGAGAGCTGTCTCCCCTGTAGACATACTCATAGTCGCAGCCGATCTTTTCGATCAGCGTCGAGGCCTTCATTCCGAGGTATTGTGTGAGATCGCCGTAGTCGATCCGGTCCGAGACGACGGGAGTCACCGTAGGAGTCACGGAGTCCGTCGGCGCCGCGGTCGGCGTTGCTGCTTCGGTCGGCGTGACAGCGGCGGTCGGCGGTTCCGTCGCGGTGATGTGCCCGGTCGGTACGGCGGTTGCGGTCGGAGCTTTCGAGTCATTTTTCGGAGAATCGGATCCGGAATCGCAGCCGGTCAGCGCCGTGAGCGTGAATGCACAAAGAAGCGCTACCAGAACCGGCACGGAAATGATAAGTCGCATTTTTTTCATATAAGAATCCCCCATATGATCCCGCGAAGAAGTCTTCGCTTATTCTTATGGGGGAAGTATACCACAGAAATGTTACATAGCTAGTGCCCAAAAGGTTACATTTGTATTACATTTTCCGCGGGAACAGAAATTGCGGGAGGACCGCGAAAAATGCTTGCATTTTCCGAAATGTTGTGATATTGTTATAGATGTAATAGAACAGACAAACAGAAAAAGAGGAGAAGAAAGGGCGCCCGGAGGAAAGCGGGGCGCCGGAACGGAGGCAATGTATGAACATCAACAAATTTACGCAGAAGTCGATGGAAGCCGTTCAGGCGGCGGAGAAATCGGCATATGAATACGGCAATCCCGAGCTTCGGCCTGAGCATCTTCTGTACGCGATGGTCGCGGACGGCGAGGGACTGATCCCGAAGCTTCTCGAGAAGATGGGGATCGTGACGGAAGTGTTTGAGGCGCAGGTGCGCGGGCTCATCGAGCGCATGCCGAAGGTGCAGGGCGCAAACCTCGCGGTTTCGCAGGATCTCAATAAGGCGCTCATGTACGCCGAGGATGAGGCGAAGGCGATGGGCGATGCGTATGTGAGCGTCGAGCATCTCTTCCTTAGTATTTTGAAAAACAGCGGGCGTGACCTGGCGGGCGTGCTTCGAAGCTTCGGCATCGATCGTGACCGTTTTCTTGCGGTGCTCGCGGAAGTCCGCGGCAACAAGGCCGTTACGACCGACAACCCCGAGGCGACGTACGACAGCCTCGGCAAATACGGCTACGACCTCGTGGAGCGCGCGAAGGCACAGAAGCTTGACCCGGTCATCGGCCGTGATTCGGAGATCCGCAACGTCGTGCGGATCCTCTCCCGAAAGACGAAAAATAACCCTGTGCTGATCGGCGAGCCCG
>JAFZAZ010000009.1 GCA_017561985.1 Lachnospiraceae bacterium | reverse complement strand
CCGGGCGACTTCCGGTGCAAGCCGCGGCAGCGGACGCAGACCTTCGAGCGCGCAGGGCCGCACGCAGGGCACGAAGACGGTTGCACGCGTGAAGACCGTACGCTCGACCGAGCAGGTCAAGCCGCAGGCTGCGGAGCAGGACGAGGCTGAGATCCTTCGCAGAGGTATCGAGACCTGCCGCACGAAGCAGGAATTCCACAACTTCCTTGCGAAGAATCTGGAAAATAAGGATCACATCCTGAAACTCTACAATCAGGGAAAGAAACAGCTCGATGTCGACATCGAGGCGGTTCGCCGGGAAAATGCGGACCCCGGTCAGGACGCGTAAGCGTCCGGACACCATGGGTGCGCAATGCGGTGCAGGAGGGCTTGAGATCATACGGCGATAAGCCGGAAAATGTTTGGAAGGAACAGTAACTGAAATTATGGCAGATGAATGCGAAATCCGCGTGATGACGATGGACGATTACGACGAGGTGTATCGGCTGTGGAGCACGATCCACGGCTTCGGTATCCGGTCCATCGACGATTCCCGCGAGGGTATCGAGCGGTTTTTGAAACGGAACCCGACGACGAGCGTTGTCGCGCTTGTAAACGGGCAGATCGTGGGGGCAATCCTGTGCGGCCATGACGGCCGCCGCGGATGTTTTTATCACGTGTGTGTGAAGGAGGGCTACCGCAAGCGCGGCATCGGAAAGACGATGGCGGTCGCTTGTATGATAGCGCTTCGCAAGGAGCACATCAACAAGGTCAATCTGATCGCGTTCAAGACGAACACCCTCGGAAACCATTTCTGGAAGGGCGCCGGCTGGACGTTTCGAAAGGACCTGAACTATTATGATTTTACGTTGAATGAAGATAATATCACGAGATTCAACAAGTAACTGCAGATCCGATGCGGCGGGGTGAGAGTATGGGAAGCGGAAGTCGAATCACATGGGGAATCGGTGCGGTCATGATCCTGATCGGTGTGTTTGCGCTGCTCGCATTTTGGGACTCGACGCCGGCTGCGGACAGCGGGCTGTCGCCCACGCCGACGCATGCGCTTCCGGGACCGGTTACGCAGATCGTGAGAACACCTACGGAGGAACCGACGCCGACGCTGCCGGAAGTGACCGGCGAGCCGACGCCTACGCCGGATGAGCCGCAGAATGAGCGCGTCACCCGCGAGACGTTTGACCTGCTGCGCGGGGAAGGCGAGCTGCCGGTTGTCGTGGATATGGAATTTGTCGCGGCGTACCGCAGCCTTGCGGACTGTCGCGAGGAGGGCTTCCAGCCCGGAACCTGGGCTTCGTCGTACCGCATGCCTTCGCCCTGCAGAGAGTTCCGTGTGCGTCTCAGCTCAACGACGATCCTGGAGATCAAATCGACGCTGAAGGATGGAGTCCTTCAGTATCGCTATTACCTCAACGGCGTTCAGGCGTTCAGCGAGAAGGGCCCCGTAATCTCCGAGCTGAAGACCAGTGACTCGGCGGAGATCACGATCCGCAAGAGACGCGACGGTATCTGCTACAGCTACGGGGCATTGACGGTTGTCGAGGTCAACGTCGTCGACGGAGAAGTCACCGTAAGAATCCCCTCGGCTTCGGGATGGGACAGCGAGCTTCGCTACGTTTACTTCTGTGACGGCGATGCACTCGATGAGTATGTCCGAGAGGAGAGCGAGGAGATCATCTCCTGCACGAACCGTTTCACGCATTTGCCGGAGTGGACGCTGTACCGCTATTACAACGATGAACATGTGTATTATCTGGAGATGGCAGTGCACGCGGAGGGCGATGTCCCGGAGCAGAAGGTCGTTTTGTACCGCGCCGAGCACAACTCGTACCCGGATGAGATGATCCGTCTTGCCGATCCGAAATATCAGCTGTTGTCGAAGGAAAAGGAGGCGTATCGCGATCGCCCTTTCATCGGGATCGCGTGGAAGGAAGCCACGCAGACGACAGTGATCGCGGACGATGAATACGGCAAGCGTACGATGGAGACCGTGTACCGCGGCTATGATTCAATAAACCAGCAGGGAACCTATGTTTCCAAGACCACGGTCAGATGCAGAAACATTCACATTGAAAATGAAAAACTGCACCTTTCGTTCACGGACATGATTCCCGATCCGGACTATCTGATCTCCACAAAGATGATTTACGACGATTACGCGACGGACGCTCCGGAGCTTTTATATGAAAGCTACGAGTTGACCGCCAGATTGATCGACGCCCATGCGCTGCTTCCTTCGGGAGAGGAGCTCTGGAGAGAGACGATACGAACGGAAGAGGGAGAGACCACGTGGGAACGCACTTATTTGGATGAGCAGTATTTTCTCAAAGGACTTCGCGAGGTTCGGACTGTGCATGTATACTCGAACATTGTGGAATCAAAGTTTTACCTCACCCACGTCAGCTATACGGAGCCGATCGGTTATGTGACGTACCGGTATAACGACGATAATCTGCTGCTCGGAATGGAATGGGAATGGAAATGGGAGGACGAACCACGCACGGAAGTCTTCTACATCTATGACGAAAACGGCAGGGTGGTACAGTCCGTGGTCTATAAATACGACAGCAGCCTGGACACCGTCCCCGAAGAGACGGTGGAAGGAAAGGTCGAGCCGGATATGTCGCACATCCTTGCAAAGAAGAATTAAGGAGGAAAGGGAAGGAAAATGGGAGTCAGCATTACCAATATGACTTTGGAAAATATCATTGAGCAGGCGCTCAAGATCCCGGGAGTAAAAGTCAACCGCGAGGAGTTCCTCACGTCGACGTTTACGGGACAGGGCATCCTGCTTCGCCAGATTATCGCAGAGGGCCCGGTGGCCTGTGATTTTTCGGAGATCGAGCTCGACGTGATCGCGGAGAGACTGATCCTGCGCCGCACCTCGGAATCCTCGGCGATGTCATTTGCCGCAGGAATCCCCGGAGGGCTTGCGATGGCGGCGACGATCCCGGCAGACACGCTGCAGTTCTTCGCAATGTCGCTTCGCATGGCACAGGAGCTTGCGTATCTGTACGGCGCAAAGGATTTCTTCGGTACGGAGGGCGATGACACCACGTTTGCGCGTTATCAGCTGATCTGCTCGCTCGGTGCGATGTACGGCATCGAGGGTGCGGCAGCGGGCACGCGTCTTCTCTCGTCGCATCTTGCACTGCGCGCGACCGGAGGGACGCCTGCGAAGGCGACGACGAAAGCGTTCTGGGAGCCGATCGTGAAACGCATCAGCAAGGAGCTGGCGGTTCGCCTCACGACGGACACGGCTTCGAAGGGCTTTGCGAAGATATTCCCGATCGTCGGCGGATTGTTCTCGGGCGGACTTACGTTCCTCTCGATGCGTCCGATGGGTCAGAAGCTTGCTTCCGTTCTGAACGAGACGAGCTTCCGCTACAGCGACAGCTATGCGATGAAGGATTTTGTGACGCTCGATGACATCAGCGAGAAGGCTGCGGCCGAGCAGATGGACGAGCCGAAGGAGGCGGACGAGAGCTGGGGAGCGATGAACCCGGAGACGGGAGAAACCGTGAAGACTGCAGCGCCCGAGAAGCCTGCGGAGGACGGCGGCACGGCGATCCCGGTCAGCATCGACGGCGAGGCGCCCGCGAAGGAGGAGGAGATTCCGGTTTCTTCCGCTGAGGAGAAGGCGGAGGAGAAACCTGCAGAGGAGAAGATGACGACCGACGAGGTGTTTGCATTGATCGAGAAGCTCGCGGGGCTTCGCGACAAGGGCGCCATCACCGAGGAGGATTACAACCGCAAGAAAGAGGAGCTTCTCGCACGCATCTGACACTGTGAAAAGCTCGTAAAATAAGGATTTCGGTCCCGGGAGGACGGCAGCGGCCGCGTCTCCCGGGATTTTTTCATTTTCCGCGGAAAATACTATTGCTTTTCCGTACAAAGTATGTATAATGGTATCAGTTTGCGAAAAAGTTTAGTAACAATAATCTTTTTGTTTAGTATACCGAAACGCGGAGGACGATATGGACATCGGACATCGCTTGAAACAGATGAGGGTCAGACAGGACCTGACGCTGGAGGAGTTAGCCTCCCGCAGCGAGTTGACGAAGGGCTTCCTCTCCCAGGTGGAACGGAACCTCACGTCGCCGTCGATTGCGACGCTGCACGACATTCTCGAGGCGCTCGGAAGCTCGCTCGGCGAGTTCTTCCGCGAGGAGGAGCCGGAGAACATTGTGTTCCGGCGCAACGACTTCTTTGAGGACGAGCGCGAGGACTATACGGTCCGCTGGATCGTCCCGAACGCACAGCGCAACGAGATGGAACCGATCCTTTTAGAGATTCCCGCGGGGAGCGAGTCGTTCGCGGTGGAGCCGCACAACGGTGAGGAGTTCGGATACTGTCTCGAGGGCACGGTTGTTTTGTACGTCGGAGACGCGAAACACACGCTGCGCAAGGGTGAGACATTTTACGTAAGAGGGCGCGAGGAGCATCGGTTGGTCAATGCTTCGAAGAAACCGGCGAAGGTGCTTTGGGTATCCACGCCGCCGGTCTTTTAAAAGGAATCGTCAGGAGGAAAAAACATGAGTGAGCAAACGAACGGACGCGACGAGGTCATTTCCCGCAAGAGCGGACCGAAGAAACTGATCCAGTTCACCAACATTGTTAAGAAATTTGACGGCCAGCTGATCCTCAAGGGAATCAATCTGGACATTTACGAGAACGAGTTTGTGACGCTGCTCGGCCCGTCCGGCTGCGGCAAGACGACTCTGCTGCGTATCCTCGGCGGCTTCCTGATGCCCGACGAGGGAAGCGTGATCTTCGACGGCGAGGACATCACGAACCTTCCGCCGTACAAGAGAGACCTCAACACGGTCTTCCAGAAGTACGCGCTCTTCCCGCACATGAATGTGTTTGACAACGTAGCTTTCGGCCTGAAGATCAAGAAGGAGCCGAAGGATATCATTTACCAGAAGGTCATGCGTATGCTCAAGCTGGTCGGCCTCGAGGAGTACAGCAAGAAAGCCGTATTCGAGATGTCCGGCGGTCAGCAGCAGCGAGTCGCGATCGCGCGTGCGCTTGTCAACGAGCCGAAGGTACTCCTTCTGGACGAGCCTCTCGGTGCATTGGACGCGAAGCTTCGCAAGGGAATGCAGCGCGAGCTCAAGAAGATTCAGAAAGAAGTCGGAATCACGTTCATCTTCGTCACGCACGATCAGGAAGAGGCGCTGACGATGTCCGACAAGATCGTCATCATGAAGGACGGCAACATCCAGCAGATCGGATCGCCGACCGATATTTATAACGAGCCCGTCAACCGCTATGTCGCGAACTTCATCGGCGAGAGCAACATCGTCGACGGCGTGATGATCAAGGATTACCGCGTCATGTTCGAGGACAAGCAGTTCGACTGCGAGGATGCGGGTTTCTCGGAAAATGAGCGCGTCGATGTGGTCATCCGTCCCGAGGACCTCGACATCGTGCCTGCGGGCAAGGGCAAGCTGCGCGGTATCGTGCGCTCCGTGCTGTTCAAGGGCGTTCACTACGAGACGGTCGTTGAGACGAAGGCCGGCACCACGATCACCGTTGACATGGTTGTGTCCGAGGACAAGCCCGTGTACAACGAGGCGGCAAATGAGAAGATGAGTGCGAACGACTTCTATCTCGACGCCGACGACGTACAGC
Organism: Lachnospiraceae bacterium; assembly: GCA_017561985.1. The sequence continues at coordinate 21,947 of JAFZAZ010000009.1, read as the reverse complement.
AGATGAACGAGAATCCGGCAAATGCGGATGCGTTCATCGTCGATCGTGCGGACGCGCAGGCGTGGAATCCGGATACGGACGAGCGAATCTCCATCACGAAGCTCGAGTACGAGATCAGCGAGGAGAACGGCCGGTACCCTGTGACATTTTACACGGCGGCGGGGACGAAAGTGACCGCGACGGCGATCGTTCAGGAGCCGAACCGTTATATCGACGAGGAGCACGGAGAAGTCATCTACGCCGTGAACTTCTTTAAGAAAGCAGACGAGATCGGCGAGAGCGTTGCTCTCGGAACCGACTTAAAGATCTGGGCCAACGCGCAGGCGTTCGACCTCGAGAGCGAGGATCCGGTGGAGATCGTGGATGTGGTTTACGATTTCAACCCTGCGGAGATCACTCCGGGAACCTACCCCGTAACGTTCAAAACGCGCGGTTACGAGTACCGTGTCGACACGACGAAAGAGTGCAAGGTCGGCATGGCCGTCGGACTTGATTTCGACCGCGACGATCTGCACATCATGGAGAAGTCCAAAAACTTCTGACAAAGCGAGGCGTGCGCCGAAGCTTTGAAGAACACCGTACTGGGCCGGTTCTCCGGCCGGAAAGGAAACCATGAAACAGTTTCGAAGAATGACCTATCCCTACATCGTGTGGGCGCTCATTCTGATCGTGGCGCCGATGCTTCTGATCGTTCTTTACGCGTTCACGACACAGGGAAACGACGTCGTCACGACGAGGTTTACAATCGATAATTTTGCGAGGTTTTTCAGCGACAAGCTGTTCGCGAAGATATTGTTCCGCTCGATCCGCGTAGCGGCGATCACGACAGTCATCTGCCTTGTGCTCGGATATTTTCCGGCGTATTACATCGCCACGACGAGCGAGCGCTTCAAGATGCGCTGGGTGCTGATCATCACGTTCCCGACGTGGATCAACCTTCTTGTCCGCACCTACGCGTGGATCGGAATCCTGGATGACAAGGGAATCGTGAACAACCTGCTCGGTTTGATCGGGCTCGGACCGTACAAAATGATGTACACGGAATTTGCCGTCATCCTCGGTATGGTTTACAACTTCATGCCGTTCATGATACTGCAGATATACACATCGCTCACGAAGATGGATCGAAGCCTCTTAGAGGCAGCCAGCGACCTCGGTGCGAACCGCGTGCAGAGTTTCCTGCGCGTGACGCTTCCGCTCTCGCTTCCGGGTATCATCAGCGGAATCACGCTTGTGTTCCTGCCCGCGGTGTCGAGTTTCGCAATTCCGAACATGCTCGGAGGCGGACAGTACATGCTCGTAGGTAATGTGATCGAGCAGTACTTCCTCGGCGCGGGAGACTGGAACTTCGGCAGCGCGATCTCCCTGATCATGGCGTTGATCATCATCCTCTCCATGTACATCACCAGAAAGGTGGATACCACCGAGAAAGGAGAGGCAAACGCATGAAACCGAAGAAACGTTATCTCGGCACGATCGGAATGATGCTTTTGGTTCTCTTCCTTTATTCGCCGATCGTATATACAGTGATCTTCTCGTTCAACGACAGCAAGTCGCTCACGAAGTTCGCGGGATTCTCGACGCGCTGGTATGAGAAGATGTTCAATGACCGCACGATGATGAACGCCATCGTATACACGGTGGTGATCGCCGTGATCGCGACGCTCGTCTCGACGATCGTGGGAACCCTCACGGCTATCGGTCTTTCGAAGTCCGGACGCCTGCTGCGCTTTGCGGTAGAGCAGGTCAACGAACTTCCGATGATGAACCCCGATATCGTGACGGCCATCGGACTTTTGATGTTCTTCAGTGCGCTGCACGTGGACAAGGGCTTTATCACACTTTTGCTTGCGCACATAATGTTCTGTATCCCGTACGTGATACTGAGTATCATGCCGAAGCTGCGTACGCTCGATCCGAACCTCGCGGAAGCCGCGATGGACCTCGGTGCGACGCCGATGCAGGCACTTGTCAAGGTCATCATTCCGCAGGTGCTGCCCGGCATTATCTCGGGTGCGCTGATCGCGTTCACGATGTCTTTCGACGACTTCGTCATCTCGTATTTTTCGACCGGAAACGGCGTGAACAACATCTCCATCGCCGTGTACACGATGCGCAAGCGCGTGAACCCTTCGATCAATGCGCTCTCGACGCTCGTCATCGTTCTGATCACCGCGGGACTTATCCTTTACAACATCGCTTCCGCCATCGGAACGAGACGCCGCAGACGCCGCGAGGAGGCAGCTGCAGCGGAATCTGCGCAGTGACGCGCTGCGCGAACCCCATATGAAACAGCCGGGCATGCCCGTGCGAATAGAATTACCGGAGGTAAGAAAGTAATGAAGAAAGTGATTTTATCGGTTGTGATCGTCGTTCTCTGCCTTACAGCCCTGACCGGCTGCGGCGGCAAGAAGGAAAAGCTGAAGCTCTTCCTTCCCGGAGAGTATCTCGGTGAGAATGTCATCGCAGATTTCGAGGATGAATATGACTGCGAAGTGATCATCGACAACTTCGATTCCAACGAGGCAATGTACACGAAGCTTCAGGGCGGCAGCAAATACGATGTCCTGATTCCTTCCGACTACATGATCGAGCGTCTCCTGAAGGAGAACATGCTCCAGAAGCTCGACAAGAGCGCCATGACCAACATCGACAACCTTGCCGATCAGGTGAAGAACCTTTCCTTCGACCCTGACAACGACTACTCGATCCCCTACTTCTGGGGAACGGTCGGCATCGTTTACAACAAGAACAACGTGCCGCTCTCGGATCTTGAGGAGCTCGGCTTTGGCATCTTCGCCAGCGAAAAATACGCAGGCCGCGCGTACATGTATGACTCCGCACGCGACGGTTTCATGATCGCCCTCAAGCAGCTCGGTTACTCCTGCAACACGGAGGACGAGGCTCAGATTGAGGAGGCTTACCAGTGGCTGATCAACATGAACAAAACCACCAAGCCCGTTTACGTAACCGATGAGGTTATCGACAACATGAAAAATGAGCGCAAGGACCTCGCGCTCGTATACTCCGGCGACGCCGTTGACATTCTTTCGGAAAATGAGAACATGGGCTATTACACCCCTTCCTGCGGAACGAACCTCTGGTTCGACTCGATGGTAATTCCGAAGGATGCCGAGAATGTTGACCTCGCCAACAAGTTCATCAACTTCATGCTGAACTACGACCAGTGCATGGACGGAACCGAGACCGTCGGTTACGCTTCGCCGAACAAGAAAGTTCTTGATGAGATGAGCAAGGGCGAATACGCCGACAACGAGGCTTATCTGCCCCGCACCTACGACAAGGACGAGATCTTCCACGACAACGAAGTGATGCGGAAGAAGATGAGCGAACTTTGGATCAAGGTAGTTGCAACCCAGTAAAAAAACGCGCTTGGCTTTTGCCAAGCGCATTTTTTGTTTGGGGGGACTTTGCGCGAACGTTCTTGCACTTCTCTGACTGCAACAACGCTTTGCGCGGGAGGCTCGAGACCTGCGGAACGTGCGAGAGCGCTCTTGTCAGGCGGGAGGGCCCGTAAGGCGCTGCGAGAACGTGTTTGAGCGAAGCGAGTCTCGCAGCAGCGCCTTTGCCACGGGCACGAAGCGCCTGACTTTAGAGCGCACCTAGCAGCGACGCACGGTCCGAGCCACCCGCGCAAAGCACTATTGCAAACAGTGCAAGAACGTTCGTATTGTCGATAAACTGCGGGAGTGTGGTTGTTTTTTGGGGAAATGAGCTATACTCGCGCACTTTCTTGATTACCGTCCACAGAGACACTGGGGGCCCTGCAGTGATTGAAAGTATGCGAGTAGTGTGATAAACTGTTAGGGCAAAGGTTGTGCCGACATACAGAGTACACATCCCACTGGTATTGTGTGGTTGTACGGATGATGAACGACCCGGAAAGGAGATGCCCGATGTGCCGTATTTTGCTGGCGGAAGACAATGATAATCTGCGGGAAGTCATGACGGACTACCTGAGTGACAACGGGTTTGAGGTTGTTGCGGCGGCGGACGGTCAGAGGGCGTGGGAGGCATTTTGCGAATCTTCGTTTCGGCTGGTGCTGCTTGACGTGATGATGCCGGGGTTGAACGGCTTCGAGGTGTGCAGGCGGATCCGGGCGAGGGAGGATGTGCCGATCCTGTTTCTGACGGCGAGGGTGCAGGAGGAGGACCAGCTGCAGGGGTATGCACTCGGCGCGGACGAGTATATCGTCAAGCCGTTTTCGCTGCCGGTTCTGGTCGCCAAATGCAGGGCTGTTCTGGAGAGAGCTGCCGGGCGCGCAATGACGGACGCGGTGATTTCCGTGGACGGGCTGAGCGTCAACTCCGTGACCGGCAAGGTCACGGCGGACGGTGCGGAGGTGGAGCTTCCGGCGCTTGACTACCGGCTGCTTCGGTATTTTCTGGCGAACCGCGGGAGGATTCTCTCGCGAGAGCAGATTCTTGACCGCATCTGGGGCATGGACTACGAGGGCAGCGACCGCGTGGTTGACACACACGTCAAGAAGCTTCGCAGAGCGCTCGGTGAGCAGGGCCGCCATATCGAGACCGTGATCAAGGAAGGGTATCGTTTCGTCCCGTAACTACGCAGCGAAGGTGGGGATTATTTTGAGCAAGAAAAATCACAAGAGAGCGGTTGTCAGAACCTGCGTCATCATCGAGCTTGTCATGCTTGCAATCGTGGCGCTTCTGTCGTATGCGCTGTACCGCACCCGCAGAAGTGCGGTTCACACGGAGATCGAAAAATACACTGCCGAGCTCCGGGCGAGTGTTAACGGCAGAGAGGTCAGCTCCGGCGTGTTCCGCGACATCGCCTCTTACCTGGACGAGCTGGATTTGTGGCGGTGGGGCCTGGTGAGGGACCCTGATTTCAGGGACTCCTTTGCGGTCGCCATGTACAGCGAGGACGGCGGCGCGCGCATTTTCCTGAACGGCAACGTGGCGGTCATGTACAACCGCGTCTGCCTGGACGTGTCCGCGCTCAATTACCGAAGCACCGTCTGGGATCTCACGAGATACATGCAGGAGGACGGTCTGCGCGAGCTTTTCGAGTGCGTGAACCCGAAAGTGCTGGCGGAGATCGAATTCGGGCCGACGGTCAACGGCTTCCGCGGGCGGATTGACGGAAACGGTCTTGTCACGCTGACCGAGGTGTCGCTGTTCGTCCCGGCGGATTCGCGGAACGGGCGCGAGGACAACAAAACGCTCATCCTGCGGGCGGCGGACTTCCGGGAGGACGACAATTATGTGTGGAACTGGCCGAAGGAAACGCCCGGGGAATACAGCGAGATCGGCAGTGACGGAGAGCGGATCACGCGGGTTGACGACGAGACGTGGCTGATTTCCTTTGTGCAAAATGAAAAACTGTGTGCGATGATCGACGACTGGGGTTCGCTCGGGAAGGATGCGCGGTACGAGGACGCGATGATTGAATTCGGCTCCGAGAAGCCCTGCGGTTTTCTCCCGTCCGGTGATTCGGAAAATGACCGCCTGGCGGTCAGCGAGCGCGCTCTTGTAAGCAGGTATGCGGACAGCGCGAAAGGCACATTTTTCGTGCTCTTCGACGGCGGTGCGATCGCGTGGAAACGGACGAAGCGGCCGGTCATCGTCCTGTTTGCGTTCGGTCAGGCGCTTGCGATCATGACGGCGGTTCTGTGGCTTGCGAACAGGCGCAGAAGCGGGGAGGTCAGACGCCTTCGGAACACGTTCATCAACGCGATGGCGCATGAGCTGAAGACGCCGGTGGCGGTGATGAACAGCACTGCCGAGTACCTTGCGACGGGCTGCAAGCCCGAGAAACAGGCTCATTATCTCGAAGTGCTTTCGCGTGAGAGCGGCAACGTGAACGAGCTTTTGAACCGCATGCTCACGTACACGCGCGTCATCGATGAGAAGGTGACGCTTCACCGGGAAAATGTCGACCTTAAGGAGATCACGGAGAGAACGCTCGCAACGTACGCGGATACGATTGCCGCGAGGGGAATGACGGTGCGGTACAGCGGCGGTTCGTGCGTGATCTCGTGCGACGCCGCTTTGATGGAGATGGTGATCGACAATCTCGTGTCCAACGCCGTCCGCTACGGCGACGAGGGAAGCACCATCGTGATCGGCACGGAGGACGAGAGATTTTCCGTGTGGAACCGGACGGAACCGTTCAGCAGGAGGGAACTTCGCGAGCTCTGGGAGCCGATGTTCCAGACCGACCGCCGCAGCGAACAGTCGCAGACCGGCGGCATGGGTCTTGCGATCTGCGCGGGAATACTGCGCGCGCATGACGCGCGTTTCGGCGCGTACAACGACAGCGAGGAGGTCGGGCAGGACGGAGTCGCCGGCAGTCAGCAGGGCATCCGCTTCTTCTTTGACTTCGGAAGGGCCGGCAAGGCAGAGAAGGAACGCAGGATCTCCTCTGCGCTCACCCTTTTCGCGACGGCGCTCAACCTTGCGCTTGCGGCCGGCTACGGCATCACATACATCTCGAACGAGGGCAGGGGAGGCACGATGAACCTGGTTTTGATGCTTCTGTGGCTCACCGTCGCGGTGTGCAACACGTTGTCCGGCGCCGCTGCCATGTTGGGACAGGGGCCGTCGTGGAAGCACGGAAAATGAGTGGGGTTTGCGTTTTTGAGGGAGTGACATGCGATACTATATTTCCGACTTACATTTTTTCCACGGAACGCTGAACACGGCGATGGACCGTCGCGGTTTTGCGGACGCGGAGAGCATGAACGAATACATGATCGAGCGCTGGAATGCGCGCGTGAAAAAGAAGGATGAGGTCGTCATCCTGGGGGATTTTTCGGTGGGGACGCCGGAGCAGACGACCGAGGTCCTCAAGCGGCTTGCGGGCCGCAAATTCCTGATCGCGGGCAACCATGACCGGTTTGCGCAGAGCAGCCGCTTCGACACGAGCCTGTTCGGCTGGATCCATTCGTACAAGGAGATGAGCGACAACGGCCGCAAGGTCGTGCTGTGCCACTACCCGGTGATGTGCTACAACGGGCAGTACCGCGTCACGAAGGAGGGTAAGCCGCGGACGTATATGCTGTACGGCCATGTGCACGGGACGTACGACGAGGAGCTGATCCGGCGATTCGTGCGCGAGACGCGCGAGAGCCGCCGCGTGGTGCGTGGGGAGACGGAGGCGACGCCCATCCCCTGCCAGATGATCAACTGCTTCTGCATGCGCTCCGATTACACGCCGCTCACGCTCGACGAGTGGATCGCGCTTGGCGAAGACAAATGAGGAGGACCCATGGGAACGACGGACGGTCGGACGGAGTGGATCTGTGCGAAAAATGAGCTTGCCGACGACCTGAAGATGCTTCGTCTTCCGGAGGGCTTTGCGGAGCTTCTGGCAAAGCAGCTCGGCGGACCGAAGGCAATCCGGCGGATGTGCGCGTATTTGCGGCACGCGAAGCCGAGGAGCATCGAGGAGGTCGTGGACGAGGCGCTGGCAATCCGGAGCGAGATCGACGCGTGGCGCCGCAAGAAGGAGGCCGAGGAGGCCAACTCCAAATACAATGAGCTGCTGAATTACGGGTTGGATGATTATGATATTCAGGGGGATGAAATTTGATCAGAGCAGTAATCTTTGATATGTTTGAGACGCTGGTCACGCTTGTGGGAAGCAACCACTACGGAAGCGAGAGCATGGCGGAGCACGTCGGCGTTCCGATCCCGGAGTACCAGCGTGCGTGGAGACCGAGCGAGCACGACCGTAGCGTCGGCGCGATCACCACGAAGGAGGGAATTACCATCGCTCTGCGAAAGCTCGGAAAATACTCGGACGAGCTTCTGGAGGAGATGATGCGCAGGCGCGTTGCTGCGAAGAAACGCGTATTTTCCGAAGAGTTTGTAGACCCGGGCGTGCTTCCGATGCTGCGGGAGCTTCGGAAGCGGGGCGTGAAGGTCGCGCTGATCAGCAACTGCTACGACGAGGAGGCAGCGGCGATCCGGGAGAGCAGCATTTTCCGGTGCGTTGACGTCGCGATGCTCTCGTGCGAACAGGGCGTGTGCAAGCCGGACCCGGAGATATACCGGAGGTGCCTTGCAAAACTCGGCGTCGGCGCGGACGAATGCCTTTATGTCGGGGACGGCGGATCTTTAGAGTTGGAGGTCGCGACGGAAGTCGGGATGCACCCGCTCCAGGCCGCATGGTATCTCGTTCCCGGGGAGGACCAGCCTTGCGGAAGGCTGCCGGAATATGAGCAGGCGGACTGTCCTGCGGATGTCTTGAAATATCTGGCGTAACGCGCATGTGAAAAAAACGGGGGATTCGTAACATGAGTAACAAAGCAAGAAAATACGCGCTCATCGGTGGTGCGGCTGTGATCGTCCTGTGGGTCGCCTTGATGGTGATCATCTTCACGGGAGATTCGGAAAAAAGCGGCTCCGGAGAAAAATCCAAACCGTCGGCGACGCCTACGGTCGGCCCCGGCATCGTATGGTGCAAAACCAAGGAGGAGGGGTACGCTTACGGGTGCGTCACGGATGTCGTGTGCGAGTACAAATATGATGAACTCGGAAGACCGATCGAGGTCATCGATCATACGGATGATAGAAATGTTCCAAACTCCACGTACGAATACACGGACGGGAAAACACTCTATGTGCAGTATTATCCGCACGTTGAAATCGACGGCAAGGAACTTCTCGCCAAAGGAGTTACTGTGTATGATAAAACCGGCCTTGTGCGGGAAAGATTCGATTATATGAGAAACGATCAGGGAGAATGGGATCTCCGGGAAAAGGTTTCGTTCGATTCCGCCGAGAGACCGATTCTGACTCTGGAGTACGTGACGGACGACAGCGGAGCAGTCAGCAGCAGCGGTTGGATATGTGAATATGACAAAAATGGTTATGTGATCGAGAAAAAAGAAGCCTTATACATTGGCCAGCCCGAACAGGAGTGGCCGGTGTGCGAATACGGAGAGCTTGATGACGAGGGAAGAGTGGTAAGAGTTTGCAGGAGAGAAGCGTATGCGTCTTACTCTACTCTGGAGATGGAGATCGTCTACCGGGAAGACGGCACACGGACCGAGACTGCGTATGATGAGAAAAATGTGTCGTACGTCAAAGAGTATGATGCCGGCGGCAATGAAGTGCGGGCTGAGAGTTATGCCGGAGGAGTCGTTTGGGTGAGGGAGGAGTTCAAGTATTACACTCTCGCGGACAGCACCGAAGTGAAACTGATTTCGCAGGACTACCTTCAGGGTGATTTCGGCGCCACCAGTCATCGCAATGAAGTGAATGTGGATTTTGCGCTCAACGGAAAATTTTACTACTTCGAAGTGTTGGATGAAGACATTGCGAATGGAGTCTTTGCGGAGTATGACGAACAGGGCCGCTCGCTGAGGATCACGTATTTCGGCGAAGAATTTAATTACCGGTTCGATGAAAACGGAAACTGCGTTGAGGGGACCGAGACGCAATACGGACTGCCCTGTACACGTATATACACATACACGGCTATCGAGCTTACGGAGGAGCAGGCGCGGGAGCGCGCAAAATACTATGTGCCGGTGCGGTAACAGCGAGACGCCGGCTGTGACGGCCGGATGACCGGTGCCTGTGAGACGGAGGAATTTCTGTGAAGAAAAAAAGAACGATGAAATATTTGATCCTGGGCGCATGTGCTGCGGCGCTTGCGGGCTGGATCGTGCTGATGGCAATCATTTTCCGGGACGAGCCGAAAAAAACGCCGACGCCCTCGGTGACGCCGGCGCCCACAGCGTCGCCGACCGTGACGCCTGCTCAGGACGCGAAGATCTGGGTGGTCTCGAAGGATTATTTTACGTACGGCAATGAGGAGAGAAAAGAGTATCGGGCCTGCCGTTACGACGGACTCGGAAGGTGCGTCGAGATCGTGAGCAACGGATTGTCGACCCGGTATCAATATGACGAAGAGGCGCACACCGTGCTGGAGCTGAGTCCGGACACGGTGCTCTACGAAGGAGAGGTACGCAGGACCGAGAAGCTCTATGATGCGAACGGAACAATGCGAAAGCTCGAGGATTATCGAAAGAAAAGCGAGAACGAGTACTATCTGTACGAGGTTAACGAGTACAGCGAGAAAGGCCTGCTGTTGAATATGACGATCTACGACACTGACGGCAGGGTGCACGCCTCACACATATGTGAATATGATGCTAACGGCTATACGATACTGGAGAAGTATCTGTCGCCGGAGCTGGCGGCATACGGCCAGTGGGAACAGTTCCGGCGCGGCGAGCTCGACGAAGAGGGCAGAGTCAGAAAGGTATTCGACATCGAAAACGGGGAAGAAACGCTGAACATGGTGATTGACTATGCGGCGGACGGGGCGCGCACGGAGACCCGGTATATCGAAACCACGACGTATGTGCAGGAATTTGACAGTGACGGACGCCTGACAGGATACCGCTGGTGCACCGACGGCGGGGACGCTTACGAGTATGTCACGATCAAATCGTACGCGACCGATGACGGAAGAACGGAGGAGAGCCTGTACTACAACGCGGAAGGGAAGCTGATCAACACCCTCGTGGAGAAGTATAACAAGCAGGACGAAATCGTTTTGTACAAGAGGATCGCCGACGACGTCGAGACGGTGTTTACCGAGCTTACGTACAATGAAAAGGGACAGCTGGTAAAAGAATTCAGTTACAATACCGTGAATACATACGAGTACGACGAGAACGGAAACTGCATCAGGATTACGCAGACAGCGGACGGGGACAGCGGATATAAATTTGTTCACGACTTCGAGTATGCGGAGCTGACGATCCCGGGCACTGCCGTGGGGGAGAGAGACAAGTATTACGATCCGGTTGACATAACGTTCGATACGAATTGAGAGCGGACGCTGTTTCGGAAAATGAAGGAGGAGAGTTCGGATGGAAGACCGCTTTTCGAGAATCCGTCTTTTGTACGGGGAGGAGGCAATGAAACGTCTTGCCGCCGCCCGCGTTGCCGTGTTCGGGATCGGCGGGGTCGGCGGTTACGTCGTTGAGGCGCTCGCCCGCTCGGGCGTCGGTGCGCTCGACCTGATCGACAATGACGTCGTGTGTCCTTCGAACCTCAACCGCCAGATCATCGCGACGGAGAAGACAATCGGACAGTACAAGGTCGATGCGGCGAAGGAGCGCGTGCACGATATCGCGCCGGACTGCGTTGTGAGGACGTACCGCACATTTTTCCTGCCCGAGACGCAGGAGCAGTTTGATTTCCGCGAGTACGACTATGTTGTCGATGCGATCGACACGGTGACCGGCAAGCTCGCCATCGTGGAGAGAGCGAAGGAGGCGGGAGTTCCCGTGATCTCCGCCATGGGCGCGGGCAACAAGACGAACCCCGCGGCGTTCGAGGTGGCGGACATCTACAAGACATCGGTCTGCCCGCTCGCAAAAGTGATGCGGCGGGAGTGCAAAAAGCGCGGGATCCGCTCGCTCAAGGTAGTATACTCGAAGGAGGAGCCGATCCGGCCGGAGGGCCCGGAAGCCGCACCGCCCGCGGACAGCGCGAGACGGAGCACGCCCGGTTCCACGGCGTTTGTGCCCTCGGTTGTCGGGCTGATCATCGCCGGTGAGATCGTCAACGAACTCACGGGCGGCGCGAGAGCATAACAGTATTGTTTCGGAAAATGAGGTTGTTCGGATGGCACGAGTGATTATCGGATTATCGGGAGGAGTGGACAGCGCGGTCGCCGCCTGCCTGCTGAAGCAGGAGGGCTACGACGTGGTCGGCGTTACGCTCCGCACGTGGGAGGCTTCGGAGGACGGGACGGAGAGCCGATGCTGCGAGATCGACGACGCGAGGGCGGTCGCCGAGACGATCGGGATCCCATTTTACGCGTTCAACTGCGTTTCGGAGTTCCGCGAGAAGGTCGTGATGCCGTTTGTGCGCGACTATGTCTGCGGAAGGACGCCGAACCCCTGCGTCATCTGCAACCGCTGCATCAAGTGGGAGCGCATGCTCTACCATGCGAAGGTGCTGCAGGCGGATTACGTGGCGACGGGACATTACGCGTCGGTCGTGCGTCTGCCGAACGGCCGTTATACCGTAAAAAAGGCGCTCCATGCGGAGAAGGACCAGACATATATGCTTTACCGTCTTTCGCAGGAGCAGCTCGCGGCGACGCTGATGCCTCTCGGAGGATATACAAAGCAGGAGGTGCGCCGCATCGCGGAGGAACTCTCGATCCCCGTTGCGGACAAGCCGGACTCGCAGGAGATCTGCTTTGTGACGGACGGCCATTATTCGGATTTCGTTGCCGACAACGCAGAGACGGAGATTCCCGGTGCGGGCAACTTCGTCGATTCCGAAGGACGGATCCTCGGGAGACACCGCGGCATCACGCACTACACGGTCGGACAGCGCAAGGGACTCGGCATCGCGCTCGGATTTCCCGCGTACGTCACGCAGATTCGTCCCGCGCAAAATGAAGTCGTCCTCGGAACCGACGACGATCTCTTCACGCGCGAGGTCGTGTGCGGCGACGTGAACTGGCTGAGCGTTGCGCCCCCCGCGGACGGCGAGACGATCCTCGGGCGCGCGAAGGTGCGCTACCACCATGAGGCGCAGACGGCGCAGATCGTGCCGGTCGGAGAGGACAGTGTGAAGCTTGTTTTTGACGAGGCGGTGCGCGCGGCGGCGCCCGGGCAGTCAGCTGTATTTTACGATGACGACGACTGCGTGATCGGCGGCGGCATCATCCGGTGAGACAACAATTAAGAAAGGCGGCTTCGGCCGCCTTTTTCGGTTTCTTTCGTTATCGCCTGATTTCGTTATCGCTTGATCTCGGTGTGATAATAGACCGCAAGTTGTGTGCGGTCGCGCAGTTGAAGCTTCTCGAGCAGGGAGCTTAAGTAGTTGCGGACCGTTCCCTCGCTGAGGAACAGCTCCGAGGCGATCTCGCGGTTGGATCTTCCGGCGGCGACGAGCTCGAGGATCTCGCGCTCCTTGTCGGTGATGCCGTGCGCCTCGTAGTCGTACGGCTCCTGCGGCTTCATGAGCTCGGGGAGTTTGCCGATGATCTTGTCGCCGAACACGGTCTGACCGCGCATCACCGCCTCGAGCGACGGCGCGATGCCCTCGTAGTCCTGCTTGAGCAGATAGCCCTTCGCGCCCATGTTGAGCGCGTTTACGATGTATTCGTCGTCGGAAAATGTCGTGAGATACAGGATCTTTGCATCCGGGTGTGCTTTCAGTATCGCGGCGCCCGCTTCGATCCCGGTCATGCCGTCCATGCGGATGTCCATGAGGATCACGTCGGGCGTGTGCCGATCGTACAATGCGATTGCGTCGGAGCCGCTGCTGCCGGTTGCGACCACGCTGATGCGGCCCGTATTTTCCAGAATCGTTTTTAAAGACATCGCCACAAGGCGGTCGTCGTCAATCACTACGATGTTCATGTGGTACCTCTTACGTGTGGATGGAAGATTTATGTGTCGGCCCGAAGGCGCGTTACGCTTTTTTGGGAGCAGTCATAAAGATGCGGAAACCGCGCTCCGATGCGGTGAAATTGATGTGGCCTCCGATGCTTTCGGCGCGTTCGCGCATATTGCGAAGACCGATGCCGCGCGCGGACGTCTCGGGCGACGCGGAGTTTTTATTGACGCCGTTGTCCTCCACGAGAAGCTGGAAGAACGCGGGATGTTCGCGGAAAATGACGTCGATGCGGTCGCCTGTCGAGTGCTTGACCGCGTTCGAGATACCCTCGCGGACGATGCCCGCCACGCAGAGCTTGAGCTCGCCGGGAATGTGCTCGCCGGCCTCGTATTGAAGTCTGGCTTCAAAGCGGGTGTCGACGGCCTCCACCATCTCGCGGAGCACGCGCTGCAGGTCGATCGAGTCGTCGTGCAGGTCGTGTACGCTCTCGCGGATGCTCGTCATGGCGCCGTCGAGAGTGTTCTTGAGGTCGCTAAGAGGTTCCCGCAGCGCATCCTGCGTGTTGATGATCTGCATGGCGCCGGTCTGCAGGATGGAGCGCGTGAGCATGTGTCCGACGTTATCATGGATCTCGCGTGCGATGCGGTTGCGCTCGCGGAGTGTCGCGATGTGGATCTCGCTGTCCTGTACCTCGAAGAGCTTCCGGTTCTGTGCGGAGAGTTCAAGGTTCTCCTCGGTGATGCCGTCGCGAAGCGTCGTCAGATGGTTCACCGAATGCTCCAGGGAAGCGACGCGGCTCTGCCACAGAAAGGTCGCAAGAGCTGCGGTGAGCGCGCAGAGGATCTGCGTCACGCTCAGCTCCCGTATGTTGAGGGACACCGTGAGAGCCGGCAGTATGAGCCACCATTTGCGCTCGTTGAGAGCGTCGTACAGAAGAAGCGGTATCGCGCACAGAAGAAGCGGCAGGAAACCGCACAGCGAGGAACCGATCAGAAGGATTGCACAGGCGGCCTTCTTTCCCGCAAAAAGCTGAGCCGCAGCGGACAGTATGATCGCGAGCAGCAGAGCGATTACGGGCATAGTCGGAGAACCTGCCAGAAGAAAGCCCGGCAGGCACAGAAGAAGGATTGCCAGTTTGTCCGATAATCGATTCATATTCTGATTATACCCGATCCGCCGGAAAACACAAGATGCGATGGAAAAAGAACCCGCAGTTGTGGTATACTGTGAGCGTGCGGTGGGAACGGAACGGCGGTTGGAAGATGTAAAACCCGGGACGGGGCGATGATACAGCGGGAGGACACGGCATGGACAAGAGGATCGGAAAATATTTCGCGTGGCTCGGAATCACGATCGGAGCGCTGATGGCGAGCTTCTCGGTCGTCTGCGTGCTGATCCCGAACGACGCGATCGACTACGGTACCGCGGGCATCGCGATCCTCATCAGCAAACTGTCCGGATGGAACCTCTCCGCCTGCGTGGCAGCGGTGTTCCTGCCGTTCCTCGTGCTCGGTTTCGTGATCCTCGGCAGACGCTTCGGAATGCATGCAGTATGGGGCTCCGCGGTGTATACGGCGGGCCTCGAGCTCTTCAAATGGGTGCCGTTTGAGCTGAACACGGAGCACTTCCTCGCAGTTGTGTTCGGCGGCGCGATACTCGGCGCCGGACTGTCGCTCATTTTGCGGTGCGGCGGCTGTATCGACGGCTCGGAGATCTTTGCGAACATCGTCGTTCGAAAACTTTCGGAGAAGACGGGACGAAGCTTCAGCATGACGTACATTCTGATCGGTTTCAACGCGTGCGTGTACCTCGCGGTGTTTTTGCTCATCAACCGGAATGCGGCGCTCATGAGCCTTCTCGTGTATGTTGTGGCGTCCGCGGTGATCAACCATTTTACGGACCATTTCGAGGCCGTCAAGCAGGTCAGGATCATCACGAAAGATGCGGAGGCGCTCGCAAACTCGATCCGCGAGGAGCTCAACAAGACGTGCACGATCATAGACTCGTACGGCATGATCTCCGGAAACAACAAGACGCTGATCTGCTTTGTCAACTATTTTGAGATTCCGAAGATGAAGGAGATCATCGCGAAGAGCGGCGGCGCGTTCACGACGATCTCGACGATCGACGAGATCATTCGCTGAAAAATGTGAGGGAAAACGATCCCGGCGATCGTCGGGTTCCGCTTCCGAAGCGGTGAGAAAGTCTCGTACGAGTACACGTTTTACCATTGGCCGGGACACGACAATCCGTTCGGAGAATTTTACGGACTTTTCGGCAAATGATCGAAAGAAATGACATTTGTCACATTGCAATCATGACACAGCACACTTGGCGCGGGAGCTCTCCCGCGCTATTCTTATGTCATAAGATGGCCGACCGGGTTTGGGGGGAGGCCGGTGAAACGAAACGGAAAAATGCGGAAAGCGAGGAATCATATGAAACCTACGGTAGTAAAGATTGACAGTCTGGTGAAACGGTACGGCGAGCTTGTGGCGCTCGACCATTTTTCGCTGGAGATCAAGGAGGGGGAAATCTTCGGACTGCTCGGACCGAACGGCTCCGGCAAGACGACGACGATCAACTGCCTATTGTCGCTTCTTTCGTACGACAAGGGAGAGATCGAAGTGTTCGGCAGAGAGATGAAGCCGACGAGCTATGACATCAAGAGTGAGATCGGTGTGATCATGCAGAATGTGGCGGTGATCGACGAGCTTACGGTGCGCGAAAACATTGACTATTTCTGCGGATTGTATATCACGGACAAGGCGAAGCGCAAAGCTTGTGTGGAGGATGCAATTAAATTTGTAGGTATGGAAGATTTCGTGAACTTCCGCCCGCAGAAATTGTCCGGCGGTCTTCTTCGGAGATTGAACATCGCGTGCGGTATCGCACACAAACCGAAGCTGATCATCCTTGACGAGCCTACGGTTGCGGTCGACCCTCAGAGCCGCAACCGGATCCTCGAGGGAATTCAGGAGCTGAACCGCGAGGGAGCGACGATCATCTATACCTCGCATTACATGGAGGAGGTCGAGCAGATCTGCACGCGCATCGCGATCATGGACAAAGGCCGCAAGATCGCGGAGGGAACGAAGGACGAGCTCAAGGGTATGATCCGCAACAGCGAGACCGTGTCGATCGAGATCCTGGACCTTCCGGAGGAGATCCGCGAGAAGATCGCGACCCTGCCGCATGTGTATGAGACGGACTACGACGGAACGAAGCTGTTTGTGCGCTGCAGCGGCGGCCGCCACAACCTGATCCGCATTCTTGCGGTTTTGCAGGAGGCGGAGCTCGGTTTCGGACGTGTGTATTCGGAGCTGCCGACGCTGAACGACGTGTTCCTTGAGATCACCGGAACGGCGCTTCGCGACTCGAAGGAGTGAGAGGGAGAGCATATGTTTTTACACAACCTGAAGTATGAACTGAAGATGGTCATGCGCGCGAAGGACTTCATCCTCTGGCTGATGCTGTTCCCCATTTTCCTCGGAACACTGTTCAAGGTCGCGTTCGGATCGATCTACGCGAGCCAGGAGATGTTCAACACGATCCCCGTGGCGGTTGTTGAGAATTCGAAAAATGAAGTTTTCTCCGGCATGATCGACACCCTGACGCAGGGCGAGGAGCCGGCGCTGAAGGTGACGGTCACGGACGCTGAAGCCGCCCGGAAAATGCTGCTCGACGGCGAAGTGAACGGCATCATCTACGTCGGAGAGAAAGTGGAGCTGAGCGTGGCCGGCAAGGGAATGTCGCAGACCGTTCTGCAGGAGATCGTCTCGCGCTGCGAGATGTACGAGACAGTGATCCGCGATGCGATCGCGACCGATCCGCTGTTGGTCGAGACGGCGATCAAAGAGCTTTCCGCGGAGGTGAAGGTGTGCCGGGAGGTGTCCTCCAGCGCGGAAAATACCGATGTTTACGTACAATATTTCTACAACCTGATCGCGATGGTTGCAATCTGCGGCAACATGACGGGCCTGCACATTGCGACGGGCAGTCAGGCGAACCAGTCGGCGATCGGCGCGCGCAAGAACTGCTCCGCGACGCCGAAGAGCATAAACCTTACGGCGGGACTTGTCGGAAGCTGGATCGCACAGTCGTTCTGCATGATCCTGTGTGTAACGTTCCTTCGATTTGTTCTGCAGATCAATTTCGGAGGCAACCTGGGTCTTTTGTATCTGGCGGCGATCCTGAGCGGCTGCCTCGGCGTGACGATAGGATTTTTCGTAGGATCCATCGGCCGCATGAAGGAGGATGTGAAGGAAGCGATCATGATGACGACGTCGATGCTGTGCTGCTTCATGAGCGGCCTGATGGTCGGAAACATGAAGGGCATTCTGGCGGAGCATGCGCCGTGGGTCAACCGTGTGAACCCCGTGGCGATCATATCGGACAGCTTCTACTGCCTGAATATGTACAGTGATTACAAGCGTTTCATTTCGAAGATCATCGGAATTCTGATCTACACCGCGGTCTTCATGACACTCGGAGTGCTGTTCTCGAGGAGGAGAAAGTATGCAAGTATTTAAAGCTTTTTTGCGGGTGCTCAAGAGCAAGTTCGGAGCCTCGATCATTTATATCGTGCTGTTCTTCCTGGTGGGAGCATTCATGTCGCATTCGGACAAGGCGGAAAATGTCTGGGAAAAGACACAGATGGCAATGGTGGTCCGCGATCTGGACAACACCGAGGAGAGCCGGCTTTTGACCGATTTTATCCTGAAGGGCAACAAGCGTGTCCATGAGTTTGACAACGAGGACGACCTGACGGACGCAATGTACTACGGGAGAGTGGACTGTGAGCTGACGATCCCCGCAGGGTACGCGGAACGTCTCAAGTCCGGCGACGTCGAGGATCTCATCACGCATCGTCACATCCACGAGAGCTACGCGGTCGCAAACATCCGCATGCTCGTCGAAAAATACATAAGCTCCGTCGAGGCGTACCTCGCACTCGGCAGAGACACTCTGGAGGCGTCGAAGGAGGCTTCCGAGGCGCTCGCGGACGAGGTTGAGGTAACGATCGTAACCGAGGATGAGGCCAAGGACGCTGCGAAGGAGCACATCCTGTCGTTCTTCCGCTACATGCCTTACATTTTCCTCTGCGTGATCCTGAATTCGCTGTGTCCGGCGCTGATCGCGATGAACAAAAAGGACATCCGCTACCGCACCGACTGCTCGGGCATCCGCCCGCATTCGTACACGCTGCAGCTCTTCGGCGCGAGCGTAGTGTACGTCGGAGCAATCTGGATTCTGTTCGCGCTCGCCGGAGTGCTTTTGAGCGGTACGATGTACTCCGGACGGTTGTGGATCGTTGTCGCTAACAGCTTTGTGTTCGCACTCTTTGCGGCGGTGCTGGCGCTCTTTGTCTCGGAATTCTCGCCCGGAGATACTGTGGTCAGCCTCTTTACGCAGCTCGTGTCCCTCGGAATGTGCTTCCTGTGCGGCGTGTTCGTTGACCAGGGGCTCCTCGGAAGCGGTGTGGCGGCTGTGGGACGGTTCCTTCCCGCATACTGGTATGTCCGCATCATCCGCATGCTGAGCGGCGCGCTTCCTTATGACGCAGGCGAGGTTGCACTTGCGCTCGGCATCGAGGCCGGATTTGTCGCAGTGTTCGTGCTTCTGGCAATCCTCGTGCGCCGCTCGAGAGTCACCTCGGCGGTTGTGAGAAGAGCGATGGCGTGATTGCAACAGATTTTCCGAATTAATCGCATACGATCGCAATACTAAAGATTGCATATGCAAAAGCCACCCTTCCGTGAGAAATCCCGGAAGGGTTACATTTTAAGAATACAGAGAAAATATGTCATTAAAAAATGAAGTGTTTTCTGTGTGTTCTTATTTTTTAGCATTATGAAAGGAGCTGAGAAAATGGCTAAAGACAACAGAATAACAGCACTTTACGAGCGTCTGTCTCGTGATGATGAGATTCAAGGAGAATCGAACTCTATAACAAATCAGAAGCAGTATCTTGAAGATTATGCGGTACAAAATGGTTTCGAGAATATCCGACATTTCAGCGATGATGGATATTCAGGAACAAATTTCAACAGACCGGCGTTCAATGCACTATTGGCAGAGATCGAAGCCGGAAGAGTTGGAACAGTGATTGTCAAGGATATGTCGAGATTTGGTAGAAACTATCTGCAAGTAGGTTTTTATACTGAAATGATGTTTCCAAAGAAAGGTGTCCGATTTATTGCAGTTAATAACGGAGTTGATAGTGCCAATCCGACAGATAATGACTTTACTCCATTCTTAAATATTATGAATGAATGGTATGCAAAGGACACGAGTAAGAAAATCAAGGCAGTATTTAAAGCTAGAATGCGAGACGGAAAACGTGTCAGCGGTGCTGTGCCTTATGGATATTACAGAAAGCCTGAGGATAAGCAGACTTTGTATGTTGATGAAGTATCTGCTTCGGTTGTCAGACGCATTTTTCAGCTTGCTTGCGAGGGAATGGGAGCAACTGCAATAGCAGATACCTTGTCAGAGGATAAAGTGCTTATTCCGTCAGCTTATGCGAGACAGAACCACCCTGAGGATTGCCAGTGTACGAGTTACCATGATCCTTATACATGGAATGCAACAACAGTCGGCTATATTCTGAGCAGACGTGAGTATTTGGGACATACCATTCTTGGCAAGACAGCAAAGGACAGTTTTAAGACGAAACGAAAAAGAGTTGTGAATGAGGACGAGTTGCTTATTTTCTATAATACCCATGAAGCTATCATAGATCAGGAAACTTATGATAAGGCACAGAAAATGAGAAAAAGGGCTTCTCCAAGGAGAAACAGTGAAAAGCCTACGCATAGATTGTCAGGATTGCTTTATTGTGCGGATTGTGGAAGCAGACTGGCATTTATCAATTCTCAGTCGAAAGACGGAAAGACCTATGACAGTAATCAGGCATTCCGATGTAGCCGGTATCACAATAAATATCATTCATGTACTGGTCATTATATTAAGGCAAGTACAGTAGAAATGCTGATTTATCAGGCAACTAAGCGTGTTTCTCAGTATGTCCTGAATGATGAAAAGGAATTTGTGGAACAGTTGAAGGTACAGTATGAAATACAGTGTGAAAAGGATAATACCAATGATAAAAAAGAGTTATTGGAAGCTAAGCGTCGCATGATGGATTTAGATGATCTGATAAAGGGATTGTATGAGAATTTCACTTTAGGACGATTGCCGGAGAGACAGTTTAACCGCCTTATGACAGAATATGACACCGAGCAAAGCAACCTAGAGCAGAGAATTTCAGAACTTGAAACTGCTACAGAACGTATATCCACTAAGGAAGTGCAGATTGACAAATTTGTGCGACTGGTCAAGAAATACCGAGATTTTGAGGAACTGACAACACCTATGCTTAATGATTTTATTGAAAAGGTTGTAATTCATGAAGCTGTGGGTGGAAGAACAAAAGACCGCACTCAGCAAGTGGATATTTACTTCAATTTTATTGGAAATTTCGTTCTTCCACTTAGTGAGGACGAAGTGGAAGCCTTGCAGTTAGAGGAAGCACGCAGAGAGGAAGAGGTTGCAGAAAGAAAGAGAAATTCTTCTAAGAAATCTACAAAGAAAAGAAATCAGAAGCGTGCGGAAATCAAGGCAAAAGCAGAAGCCGGAGATCCTGAAGCTATGGCAGAATATGAAGCAATTCTTGAAAAGGGTAGGCAGAACAATCGTAAGCAAGCAGAGAAAATGCGTAAATTGAGAATGGCTGACCCTGAATATCGGGCAAAGATGGAAGAGAAAGAACGCTTAGCTTTGGAAAGGGAAAAGAAGCGTCAGGAACGTGCTACAAGGAAGAAAAAGGTTGCTTTGGCAGAATTAAAGGAGCAAGCAGAAAAAGGCAATCAGGAAGCAATCAGAGAGCTTGAAGAGCGTAGGGTTATTGCTAGGGAGCGGTCAAGAAAATCAGCAGAAAAGCGTAAACAGAGAGCCAAAATTGATCCTGAATATGCGAAATATTTAGAAGAGAAAAATGCGGAATACAACAGACGTCATACCACAAGGAGAAAAGAGCAGTTAGAAGCTTTGAAAGCTAGGGCAGAAGCCGGAGATTGGGAAGCACAGAGCCAGCTTGCAGAGCATAAACAGTATCAGGTCAGAGCCACAGTCAAGAGTTACCGAAAAATGCGTGACGATGCATTAAACGGAGATCCTATTGCAAAAGAGAGATATGAAAAGACCTTGGCTAAGAGACGTGAAGCGTATCATGCTAAGAAAAATGAACAGAGTGCCTAGAATGAATGGTATTTTATTATGGTACAGTAGTTGCAGAATTGAAGAGAAAAAGCGGGAGCTTATGCAATACAGTATCCTAATATATTTTATTTCTAGGAAAGGTTCAGGAAATTCTTTTGAAAATGGTAGATATTCCGTGCTAGTAGATGTATAATTTAAAACAACAAATCGGAATTCGACAAGGAAGGACAAACTTATGAAACATTGTGGAACGCAAAAGCTAGAGACAGATAGACTGGTTTTAAGAAGATATGTGAATGAAGATGCTGCAGCGATGTATAATAATTGGGCAGCAGATGAAGAAGTCACTAGAT
>JAFZAZ010000008.1 GCA_017561985.1 Lachnospiraceae bacterium | reverse complement strand
TCATAAATCGATTCAGTAGCGAAAGCGGCCGCACATCTTGTACCGTTTGTCAACAGTTTTAAGCAAAAAACCGAAAAAAAGAGTTCCGTACCATCTCTGATACAGAACTCCAGATGCTGTCATCTTAACTTAATGACATTGGAAATCCGGTTCCTCCCGTTTTTGCGTTCATTTGACTGATTTTACACCAATACGAGAATTACTTCGTAACAGCGATCACGTGCGGGTTAGCTCCGTTGTACCAGTAGAGGTAGCACTCTACGTCAACAACATCGCCGACCTTGAGACCCTCAACAGCCTTGTAAACGTCGGTGTCCTGTCCGCGGAGATAGAACTCAACGCAGAAGCTTACTTCCTTGCCGTCTACCGTGCCCTTGAAGTAAAGGTCGTCCGTCTTGTCCTCAGCGTTCTTGTACTTGAAAGCAGCGCCGTCATCCTGTGCGGTGATCGTTACGCCCTTGAATACAACGCGCTCGTTCTGATGCTTAACAAGGTCATCCGTGCCAACCAGTGCGGTAGCGTCGAATGCTTCCGGCATAAACTCGTCGCCCTCGATGAAGGTGAGCTTCGCATCGGTGATCTCAACCTCGCCGGCCCACTCGGACTTGAAGCCCTCTACATGGATCTTCTTGCCGGGGGTGAGGAGAGCGGAATCTTCCTTGGAGCAGGCAGCCTCATAGATGAAGTAACCGCCGTCCTTGTCAGCTGCGTAGATGGTGATCTTGTCGTTCCACCAGCTCTGCGTATCCATGACATAAGCCTCAATGATAACAGCGTCGTCAAGGGAAGCAGCGATGTAATCCGCATGGCTCATAACATTGTTTACGGGAGCCTCCGTAGGGGTAGGCGTAGGAGTTGCCTCCTCCGTAGGGGTGGGAGCCGTCGTAGCAGTAGGCTCGGCAGCAGGCGTGGTGTTGTTCTTCTTGTCACCGCAAGCGGTAAGCATTGCAACAACCATAGCCATCACCGTAACCAATACAAGTAATTTCTTCATGGTAATACTCCTTCATTAATGTGAAAAACTGTATGTCTGCGCGTTGCAACCGGCGCGGTACTTTCGGCCCGAACCGCTGCAACCACCCTTATTATATCGTTATTACGAAAAATGACAATAGAAAAAACTCTCAAGATTTTATGCTTTTCCGGCTGTTTTTTGTCGCTTTTTCTTCTCCAGAAGCATAATTACAACCAATCCGACCCATACCACGGGCAGTGCGATGAGAAGCGCAAGACTCGCTCCCGGAAGCTTTCCGAGGTCCTTCGAGGTGACCTTCGCGGAGGCTTTCGCGTCGCCCGCATCGGCCGAAGGATCGACCGGCGTGATCTGGTCGAGATGCTTGAGAGCCGACACGTCGCTGTAGAGCTGGCGGATGTATGCGTCGTCCACGGTGATGCGGCGCCGGCCGGACTTGGTGACATTTTCAATCAATTCGCCGGCAGCTTCACGCACGGAGGCGGAGCCTGCGAAAACCGGTGTCACGAAGCTGTTGTCGATGTTCTTGAGCAGAAGTTTTGCCGCCTGGATCTTGACGGAGTAGTGGAGGTCGTTGTCCGTGCCTTCGCCGGCAAGGTACTCCTGATATTCGGCGGATTCGTGAGCCTTCGTCGTCACCGGGATGTAGCCCTCGGTCTGCGAGTAAGCGTTCTGAACCTCGTTCGTGAGGAGATACTGCAGGAAGATCCAGGATGCCACGACCTCGCCGCGGTCGCTCTTGTTGAAAAGGCACAGGGACGGTCCCTGCGAGATCATCTTCGGGTTCGCGGTGTCAAACTGCGGGATCTCGGTCACGACAATCTCAAAGTCCGCAACGTCCTCACTGTGAATGTCGAGGTTCGGAGCATCCTTGCCCATCCACGTCGCGCCCGCGGTCGAGTCGACCGCGAAGATGCACTGGTTGGCGTTTAAGTAGTTGCCCGGATAGCTCGAGATTCCGAATGTGGAAAATGCGCGGCTCTTTCCGTGTTCCGCGATCACCTTGAGAATCTCTGCGGTGCCGTCGTTAAACAGCAGGAGATTGCCGTAGGCGTCCGTGTAATCGATGTTCTTCTGGCGGAGCATCGAGATCATCATGTTGTCGGTCGATTTGTAGATGAACGGGATGAGCGTGGTCTGGCCGTTCGCCTTGTACGTGCCGTCCGCATTTTTCGCAAGAGCCGCCTCGGAGACTTCCCAGATGTAGTCCCAGGTGATCTTGTCGGGCAGCGTGTAGCCGGTTGCCTCAAGGACGGTCTTGTTGATGTACAGAGCCTCGGTGGAGCGCATGAACGGCAGTGCATACTGGCCGTCGCCGATGCGGCACTCCTCGAGGAATTTGGCGACGATCTCGTTTTGCGTGGGACCGTCGAAGCGGATCTCGCTTCCGCCGAGCCCGTAATGAGGGTCGTGCAGAAGGTCATCCAGCTTCACGACGATGTTGGTGCCCTGCATGTACGTTGCGATGTGGTCGGGGTACGTGATGCACACGTTCGGCGTCGTGTCGGTCGAGATGTTCGTGATGACATCGCGGTACAGCGACGGATAGTCCATGTACGTCTTCATCGTAACGTGGATGTTCGGGTAGATCGCCTCGAAGTTTTTGATCGCCTGTTTGTAGATCTCGGCCTGCCTCTGGTTGTTGTCGTTTTTTGCCCAGAAGGAGATGTTGTACTCCTTCGTGAGGTCGACGTACTCGGGGATGGCAAATGCATCCTTGGAGTTCTCGCCGTGGCAGCTGCAGAGCAGCAGCGCGAGCAGTGTGGTCGTCAGTAAAAGAGAAAGCAGTCGTTTCATTTTACGCCTTCGTACCTCCTCTCGAAACGCCTTCCATGATCTTGTTGCGGAAGACAAGGAAAAGTACGATCAGCGGGATGGAGATTACGACGACCGCCGCCATCATGGCGGGGATGTTGTCGCGGCCGAAACCGTGCTCGCGGATCTCCTGGATGCCGTTGGAAACCAGGAAATACTCGGGCTTGTCGGTGATCAGGCGCGGCCACACGTACGAGTTCCAGCACTCGATGACCTTGAGAATCGCGATGGTAACAAGCGTCGGGCGCGCGATCGGAATCATGACGCGCCGCAGGTATTTGAAGTCCGACGTGCCGTCAACCTTCGCAGCCTTGTAGAGCTCGTCGGGGATCTGCTCGAACGTCTCCTTCAGAAGGTAGATGTAGAAGACGGACGTGATCGACGGCAGGATCAGGCCGGGGAAGGAGTTTCGCAGATTCCACTCCGTGATCGTCACGTAGTTGGTGATGATCACGAGTTCGCCCGGTATCATCATCAAACTCAGGAACAGTGTAAACAAAAGATTTTTGCCCCGGAATTCAAGCCGCGCGAAAGCGAACGCCGCGAGAAGGATGACGACCATCATGAGGACGGTGGTGACAACCGTGAATACGAGCGTGTTCGCAAAATAGCGCGCGAGCGGAACCGCGGTGAAGGCTTCGGAGTAATTTCCCGTTGTGGGCTCCGAGACATAGAATTTCGGCCGCTGCTCGCTGTTGTACGCGCCCTGCGACTTGAAGGACGTGAGGAGCATCCAGTAGAACGGGAACAATACCGCGACCGCCCAGACCGTGAGGAAGAGATACAAAAACACGGAGCGGACGATGCGCCTGCGCTTTACGGCGCCGGTGAAATCAGTCGTCGCTGTTCCGGAAAATGTTGCATTTTCAGTAGCCATACGAATCCCTCCCTTCCTAGTAATGAACGCTTCGCCGGCTCACCATCAGGTTGATACAAGTGATCGTGAGGACGATGAGGAACAGTAAAAGCGCTGCGGCCGAGGCGTACGAAGGATAGCCTCCCGATGCGCCGTAGAGCATGTCGTACACGTAGCCGACCATCGTGTTCATGCCGGCTGCGTTAAGGTCGGTTCCGAACAGGGCGACCTCATCGCTGTAGGCTTTGAACGCGCCGATAAAACCGGTGATCACGAGGTAGAATACCATCGGGGAGATCATCGGAAGGGTAATCTTAAAGAAGATGCGCGAGGGCCGCGTGCCGTCCACGCGCGCTGCCTTGTAGTAGTCGGGGTTGACCGACGCGAGGGCGCTCGTGAGGATCAGCACCTTGAACGGAAGCACGACCCAGACGGTGTAGATGCACATGACGAGCATCTTCGCCCAGTACGGTCCGTCGATGAAGTCCACGGAGGGCGCGCCGAATGCGTTCAGCAGAAGGTTTACCATGCCGTCGGTGTACGCGGTCTTCTTAAAGAGGACCATGAACACGAGACCGACCGCGAGGGTGTTGGTCACGTACGGCAGGAAGTATACCGTCTGGTAGAGATTGCGGAGCGGTTTGATCGACGTCAGCGCGAGCGAGAGCAGAAGCGCAAAGCCCGTCGAGACCGGCACCGTGATGATCACGATGAGAAACGTGTTCTTCAGCGCCTGCACAAAATACGGGTCGTGGAGAACGTAGGAATAGTTGAACAATCCCGTGCCCTGCGAGGAGCGCGTCACGAAGTTGAAGCCTTCCTCGAAGGAGTACACGATGACGTCAATGAGCGGGTACACCATGAAGATGCCGAGGAAGAGGATGGCGGGCAGAAGATAGAGCCACGCCTTGTATTGTCGAAGTTTCTGTTTCATGGGAACCTCCGTCAGATCACATGAAAATCAATGCGGGTTTCGTCGGCCGAGTCGAAGAGGTGAAGCTTCGCCGGCTTGATGTCGAACCGCACGACGCCGTCCTTCGCGTTTACCGGTGCGTCCGAAGCGATGATGGCGCGGATCGAAGCCGCCTGCGCCGCCTCGTGCGTTGCGACCACCGACGTGTCGCGTCCCATGACCTCGATCTTCTTGAGGTTCACGGAAAATGCACCGTTTTCGTTCGGGATGAATCCTTCGGGACGGATGCCGACGAATACCTTGCGGCCGTCAGCGGCATTTTCCGCGGAAGGAGCGGAGGACTTGTCGTCACCCCAGGAAGCGGCGGGAGTGTCGAGCGCAATCGAAAGTACAGCCTCGTCGCCGATGTAAAGTCTGCCGTCGCGGACCGTGCCCTCGAAGACGTTGATCGGCGGGGTGCCGAGGAATTTGGCGACGAAGAGGTTGTTCGGCTTGTCGTATACGTCCTGCGGCTTGCCCATCTGCTGGAACAGGCCGTCCTTCATGACGACGATCTGGTCGGAGATGCTCATCGCCTCCTCCTGGTCGTGCGTGACGAAGACGGTGGTGATGCCGGTCTCGTGCTGGATGCGCGCAAGCTCCTCGCGCGTCTGCAGACGAAGGCGGGCGTCGAGGTTGGAGAGCGGCTCGTCGAGGAGAAGAACGGACGGCATTTTCACGAGCGCACGAGCGATGGCAACGCGCTGCTGCTGGCCGCCGGAGAGCTCCTTCGGACGGCGCTCGGTCAGCTCGTCGATCTGAACAAGCTTTGCGACCTCCATCGCCTTGGCGCGCATCTGCTCCTTTGTGAGCTTCTCGCTGCCGCGCAGATTTCCCAGAGGGAACATGATGTTGTCGAGAACGGTCAGGTGAGGGTAGAGCGCGTAGTTCTGAAACACCAGACCGACGCCGCGGTGCTCGGCGGGCACATCGGTGACATCCGTGTCGCCGAAGTAGATCCGGCCGGTCGTGGGCATCTCAAGGCCGCTGATCAGATTGAGCGTCGTGCTCTTTCCGCAGCCGGATGGGCCGAGGAGTCCGATCAGCTTTCCGTCGGGGATCTCGAACGTGAAATCGTTCACGGCGATGACATCCTCACGGATTTTTTTGTTGCGGTTGGGAAAACGCTTGGTGACATGATCCAGTGTGATTTTCATATTATTCGTCCTCTTTCGCAAAATGCGGCAGACCGACAAAGCGGTCCGCCGCATGGGTTTCGTTATTCATTCTCGCCGTATACGGCAGCGGCTTTCTGCCGGAGTTGGTTCTTGTAAAGGAAAAATCCGAAGTACTCGAAGCTGTCCGCGAAGCGCAGGCAGGCGTCGGCGTACCGGTAGTCGTGCGCAAGTTCCTTGCCGTCGAGCAGCTTGTACGCGTTGATGAGGTGCTTGTTGACCTCCTCCTCGTCGTTCGTCCAAACGCTGGTGAGATGAGCCACGTTGATGTGGACCGAAGCGAGGTCGATGACGCTCTCGGGGTTCGCAAGAAGGATCGCGAGAGCCTCCTCATAGCGCTTTGAAGCCTTTTCGTACCGGCCGATCGCCGTCAGGGCAACGCCGGAGCTGTTGTACGCGTTCGCAAGCAGAAGATCGCGGTCGGCAACCTTGCTCTCCGAAAGGATGTCGCATGCCGGCTCGAGATAACGCAGCGCGTCGCGGTAGCGTTCCTCCGCGATCAGCGTGTCCGCGATGTTGATGAACAGGGAAGCTGCGGCAGGCGTCTGCTGCATGTTCAGCTGCGTCAGCACCTCGATCGCGTGGTTGCACAGCTCGTCGCACTCCGTGAATTCGCCGAGGCGGCGTGCCATTGCGATGCGCTCGTGGAGCACCTGCAGCTGACCGGAGAGATCGCCGTAGGAAGCGGCTTCGCGCCCTGCCTCCGCAAGCACCGCCTTCGCGGTCGCGTAGTCTTTCTTGGCCATACAGTTCTCGACAGCCGTCCATACGGAATTCATCGGAATCCGCTTGATCCCGTTCTCGCCGACGGTCGAACCGGTGGATGTGGAATATTCGCCCATGGTAACCTCCGAATCGTGAGCTTGCCCCGCGCGGACGGGCCGCACGAAAGCCGTGTTCCGAAGCCGGAACACACCGAAATCATTATAGCGATTCCGGCTAAAAAAGTAAATGGTACAAGAAAAAATATTGCAAAGAAAGGCCAAATGCAGTATACTTCTTGCGTGTTTAAGTGTGAAAAATGCCCTCCCGGAAAATGGGAAGGCATGGGAGAGCAGATAACGGGAATCGAACCCGCCTCCTCAGCTTGGGAAGCTGATATACTACCGATGTACTATATCTGCACGTCGTTAACAGTATAGCGTATTCACGCGGAAAATGCAAGTATTTTGCGAATATAATAGAGGTGGATTTTATGGCAAAAAGCGGCAAACGTCGCAAGAAATTGACGGAGGAGCAGAGGGAAAGGATCCGTCATATCAAGAGAGTTGAGAAAGCAACGCTTACACTGGTCACCATAGTTCTTCTGGGGTCTCTCGGAGCCGTGCTTTATTTTGCGCTGTTCCGAAATCCCGCAAAA
Source organism: Lachnospiraceae bacterium (assembly GCA_017561985.1). Next base: position 27,177 of record JAFZAZ010000008.1, on the reverse strand, counting down.
CCGGCAGGAACGCCTGCGGCAACGCCGACACCGGTCGCAACGTCTACGCCGTCGGCAACACCGACGCCGACGCTGTCGCCGACACCGTCGCCCACGCCGCTTCCTACGGCGACGCCGACGCCGAGCCCGATACCGGGGCCGACGGTCGGACCCGGAACGCCGACTCCGACGCCCGTCGACAACCGGCTTCTGATTGCGTTTACTTTCGATGACGGACCGCACTCGGGTCTGACGCCTCTCTTCGTCGAGAAGCTCAAGGAATACAACGGCAAGGCGACCTGGTTTGTCGTCGGAAACCGCATCAACGAGAAGACGGGACCGCAGCTCAGGGAAGCAGCGGAAGCGGGCATGGAGATCGAGATCCACGCGTGGACGCACTCCAAGTATTTTGACAAAGTCTCCGATGCGGAGTATCATGAAGAGGTAGACAAGACCTTCGACAAGATCATGGAGTACACCGGCGTTCCGCCGAAGATGCTCCGCGCACCGGGCGGCCGCATCACGAAGGCAAGGATTGCGGAGAGCCCGCTGTATGTCATCAACTGGTCCGTAGATTCCGAGGACTGGAAGCTCAAGGGCAGAAGCACGGAGGAGGAGCGACAGAACAACGTCAACCAGATCGTAAGCAACGTCATGAACCAGTCCGGCCGCGGCAGGATTGTCCTCATGCACGAGATTTACGAAAATTCGTATGAAGCATTTTGTATATTATTAGAGAAGTTGAGCAGTATGGGTTATGAATTTGTCACTGTTTCCGAGTTGCTCGGAGAAGCGCCTCTCGGAGTACAGTACTACAAGCGGCCGTAACCGGATGGGAGGCTACCCGTGGCTAAGAGGAGAAGAATTGTCGGCGTGTTGATCTCGGACGCGCACCACTCGTTTTTTAAACAATGCTTGTACTACGTCCAGAAGGAGCTTCTTCGCAACGATGCGGATGTCGTGACGTTTACGACGCTGTGCCGTGCGGGCATGGACCGCAGTTACTCCGATGCGGAGTGCTCGGTATACGAAGTGATGAACCTTCATGAACTGGACGGTTTGATCATCTATCCGACGACGTTCTATATGGAGCGTCAGAAAGAGGTGCTCGAGCAGATCCGGCGTGATTTCGACAAGCCGGTCGTATGCCTTGAGCACGAGAATGAATATGGTTTTCCGACGGTTCCGTTCGGTCGCGAGAACGGAATGGAACTGTTGATCGGTCATCTTGTTACGCGGCACGGTGCGCAGCGCATCCGGTTTGTTGCCGGAAGCCGCAATCCGGAAGTTCCTTACGACCGTGCGCTCCAGGAGGATTTCCTGCGGGCCATGGAGAAGAACGGGCTTGCCGCGGATGAGGGGGAGTTTTTTGAAGGCGGTTTCTGGATTCATTCGGGTGAGGAGATCGCGGATGCATTGTGTGCTTCGGAGGAAGGTCTTCCGGATGCGGTCGTCTGTGTTTCGGACGAGTGCGCGGCCGCTTTGGTCAGTGCGTTTGAGACACGCGGCGTGCGCGTCCCCGAGGACGTCATCGTGGCAGGGTACGGTTCGGACAGCGACAAGCCGGGAGGCGAGTATCTCTCCGTGTACCGCGATCCCGCTGAGATGTCGCGCAACGCAGTGCGTATGTTGTTTGCACAGATGGATGGCAGGGAGCAGTTTCTCCTGCAGCACTCCGGCGGATGCTGCCGCCTGATACCGGGCGGTTCGTGCGGGTGCAGCCGCAATTCGAGCGGCGCGTATTCCAACCTCTGGCTGGAGACGCTGCGGGACCAGACGGAACGCTTCCCTTCCGAGTTCAATTTCATGAGCGAAGAGGTCACCAACGTCACGGACATCAGGGAATGTCTGCGCACGGTCGACCGATTTACCGAATACCTCGGAAACTACGAGGCTTTTTACCTGTGTCTGAACGAAAACGCGCTGCATGAGCGCGAGGAAAGCCGCAATCTCACGGACAAGATGGAGATGGCGATCAGCCATGAAAAGGAATCGTGTTCCTTCGGCGACGGACGTATGTTCTCGCGGGAGTTTATGATTCCTGCCCTGTACCGGGAGAGCGATGTTCCCCGTGTCTTTTATGTGGCGCCTCTTCATTTTATGGAGCGCGTGCTCGGCTACGAAGTGATCACGTACGGCAACAGCCCGGAAGTGTTCTCGCCGTGCCTGCGCGGATGGACGCGCAAACTTGCCCACTGCCTGGAAACGCAGCGCCGCTGGTATATGTATGACGATATGACCGTGCAGAATCAGGTCCGTGACGCGATGACCGGTCTGTTCAACTACAAGGGTTACATCGGCGCGCTGCAGGATATGTACCGGCATCTCGGAGGAAAACCGGTCAAGCTTCGTGTGATCGCACTCGATATCGAGCGTTTCTCGACCATCAACGACGCCTACGGGCGCGAGGAGGGAAACGAGGTTTTGCTCGCTCTTACGAAGATCATTCAAAACACGATGAACGACCGAGACATCTGTGCCCGGTTCGGCAACGACGAGTTCGTCATCGCCGGATTTTACGAGACGCACAACGACGCGCAGGGTCTTCTCACGAACCTGCTTGCCCGCGTGCAGAACTACAACAACTTCAACCGCAAATCCTACAGTGTCGACCTTGCGTATGCGAAGAGCTGCGAAGATGTGGTCGATGAGAACAGCCTCGCGCAGATTACGGCGGACGTCCTTGCGGACAAAAAAGCCTATAAGGAAAATAAGCGCCGCAATGCCGGCGGACCCGACATCTACAACGAGGAGGAGCGCAGGGAAGTAACGCGCGTTCTCGACGATAACCTCTTTGCGTACCATTTTCAGCCGATCATCAATGCGAAGACCGGCGATATCTATGCGTACGAGGCACTCATGCGCATGCCCGAACAGTCGCTGACGCCCGATACCGTACTTCGCCACGCGGAGGCTCTCGACCGTCTCTACGACGTCGAGCGCCACACGTTCTTCAACTCGCTTGAGATCGTGCGCAATCATCAGGACGAACTGAAGGGACGCAAACTGTTTATCAACAGTATTCCGAGCGTTATCATCAACGACAAGGACTACGGCAAGCTGGTGAGCGCCTACGGCGATATCCTCTCGGGCATCGTCATCGAGTTCACCGAGCAGACCGAAGCGACGGGAGAGCAGGTGGCGCTGATCAAAAAGCGCTGCGCGGAAAATGGAATGCAGCTTGCTGTCGACGACTACGGCACAGGCTACTCAAATATTTCCAACCTGCTCAACTACGCACCCGATTACGTAAAGATCGACCGGAGTCTGATCTCCGGCGTGGATGAGGACAATAAGAAGCAGTATTTTGTCTCCAACACCGTCGAGTTTGCGCATGAGAACGGTTTTCTTGCGCTTGCCGAGGGCGTTGAGACGCGCGAGGAGCTCAATACGGTCATCCGGCTCGGCATCGATCTGGTGCAGGGCTATTACACGATGCGTCCGCAGGAGACATTTGTCGCCGAGATCCCGAAGGAGATGTGTGACGAGATCGTCCGCATGAACCTTCGCAACATCGACACGCGGCAGAAGAAGACGTATATCGTCGGAAACGAAAACGAAGTACAGATCATCCCGCTCGTGATGGACGGCTACACGGAGGTCGTCGTGCCGCGCCAGGACTGTGTTCTGGTCGGCAATCCGAGACACACCGCGGACATCGTGGTTCACGTTCCGGACAACACCATCACGCGCATTCACCTGCGCAGCCTCGAGCTGGAGTCATATCAGAGACGCCCCTGTATCGAGATCGGCAACCGCAGCGATGTGACGCTGGTCATCGAGGGCAACGTGACGATGCAGGACGCGGGTATCCGCGTTCCCGAGAGTTCGTCGCTCACCATCGAGGGCAAGGGCAAACTCTTTATCAACGTGAGTGCGGACCGCAGTTACGCCATCGGCGGCGACTGCAACCAGTCGGTCGGCAGGATCGTACTCAATATGGACGGTGAGCTGACCATCCACGGCGACGGCCGTGAGTGTGTCGGCATCGGCGGCGGATACCTTCGCGACACGGGAATCCGCATAGAGAAGTGCAAGAATATTTACCTTACGATGACCGGTGAGCAGATCGTCGGCATCGGCTCGTCGAGCAGTCAGGCGTTGATCAGCGCGCAAAATACCCGCATTATTTCGCGCGTGAATTCGGACCGCGGCGTCGGTATCGGCTCCGTGTCCGGCGATGCGCGCGTTGACCTTCGGAACGCACGGGTTGCATGCATTGCCTCGGGCGACACGCAGGTCGGCGTGGGAACGCTTCTGCACGACGCGACCACAGTCCGCCTTCTCGACTGTGAGTTCCAGACGGAGATGAAGGCAAAACGCTGCGTCGGCATCGGAACCCGTACCGGCACGGCATCTGTGCGTATCATCGGCTCTACGCTCAATCTTCGCGGCGAGGGCTCGTCCGTGATCGGAGTCGGCTCTGCGGAACGCCTCGGAAGAGGTCAGTTCGAGATGTCGACCATGAATTTCCATCTGGCTTCGGCCTCGGGAATTCCTTTCGGCTTCACTGAGGAAGCCATGAATTTCTTAAAATGTACAGTCACCGGCGTCAGGGATGACGACGAGTGATTCAGACTATTTCTTTAGGGGAGAAAAAGACATGCAAATAAGCAAAAAAATCCGGCGTATTGCCGCGCTTCTGGCAGCACTCATGGTGGTGCTCACGGCGTGCGGCAATAAGCCTACTGATGATGACATTGATTACTACAAGAGAGTCGGGGAGTACGCGGAACCGACCGAAGGACTTTATGTTGCGACAGGCAAGGACCTGCCCGGCGCCGAACTGACGCCCGGCGGACAGAAGGAAGCTACTCCGACTCCGGCGGAACCGAAGTTCATAGTCGTTCTTGACCCCGGACACGGCGGAAAATGGGACGGCGCGGTGTATTCCGGCCGCAGGGAGAAAGACCTGAACCTGAAGCATGCGATCATGCTGAAGGATTACCTGGAATCGCATTACAGCAATGTTGAGGTGTATCTGACGAGAAGCGACGACACCACATTTTCCGACTCGCTGTCGGACGATCTGCGCATGCGCGTGGAGTTCGGCGTGAAGAAGAAGGCGGACATCCTGATCAGCATGCATCTGAACGCAACGGAGTACCACGATGCCGCGGGCGCGATGGTGTGCATCTCCAAACAGCAGAATATCACCGACAAGTCGGCGCAGCTCGCGAACTGCATTCTCGAGCATCTGTCGACGCTCGGCATCCGCAACAGGGGACCGTACAAGCGCGACAGCACGGACATGACGGACGACAACGGAGTGCCGCTTGATTACTATGCGATCGTGCGCCACGGTGCGAGCAACAACCTGATCTCGGTAATTCTCGAGAGCTGCTACATGGACATTGAGACCGACGCGCAGCACATCGCCACCGACGAGGCGATGTCCGAGCTCTCCGCGCAGGAGGCGATGGGCATCATGGATTTCCTGACGAACTATTACAGCAAGTAAATACCGGAAATCCGGATTTGTGTGATCGAGGAAAAAGGAATAAAAAACGAGCGGATGCGGGCCGCTCGTTTTTTGTGTCTTCATTTTCCGGAAAATGTCAGAACCATCCGCCGTTGAAACCGATGATCTCGCCGGTGAGATAGGAGGGCGCCCGCATCAGCAGGTCGACCATCTCCGCAACCTCCGCGGGAGACGCGATCCGCCCTGCGGGAATCTCCGAGAGAAGCTCCTCGAGATCCTCACGGTTCAGATGGGAGTTCATCTTGGTGTCGACCATTCCCGGCGCGAGAGCGTTGACCGCGATGCCGCTCGGAGCGAGCTCCTTTGCCATCGCCTTGGTCAGCGAATCCAGGCCGCCCTTGGTCGCCGAGTACGCCGCCTCGAACGAGGCGCCGCGCGTTCCCCATACGGAGGAGATCATCAGGATCCGGCCGGAGTGCGTGTGGAGCATCGCCGGCGTCACGTGCTTGATACACAGATAAGCGGATGTCAGGTTCGCGGATACAAGGTTGTTCCACTCCTCGATGGTGAGTTCGCTGAGAAGTCCCACCTGGGAGGCTCCGGCGACATGGACGAGACCGTCGATGCGGTGGAACGTGTCCAGCACGGTCTCCATGGTGTTCTTCACAAAGGCTTCGCTGCCGAGATCTCCGGCGTACGTGCGGCAGTAGGCGCCGAGTGCCGTTGCCTCCTCCGCGGTCTTCTGCAGAGCCTCCGTGTTGGTGTGTCCGATCAGCGCCAGCCGCACTCCGCGGCGCGCCAGCTGAAGGGCGACGGCAGATCCGATATCCCCGCTTGCTCCGGTTACGACGATCGTTTCCATAAGCCAAATACCTCCTTTTGGAGAGTTTCTTTATTTTTCACAAATTTTAGCAAAGAATGACAAAAAATGCAATCGGAGCGCGGTTTTTGCAACTTCGATTTAGTGAAAAAGCATATGATTTTTGCGTTCTTTCGGATTGTTATGCAAATTAGACAAAAGTAGAAAACCGAATTTGTGTATTTGCAACATAGAATTTTGAGGGCTCGTAGTGTATCATACGCTGTAGACACCGCACCGGCGGGTGTGGTTGGTGTGTCTAGCTAACAAACATTTAGGAGGCTTTTGTAATGGCTGGTTTGAAACTTATCAACATTAACAAGACATATCCGAACGGATTCGTCGCTGTTAAGGACTTTAATCTGGATATCAAGGACAAAGAGTTTATCATCTTCGTAGGTCCTTCCGGATGCGGTAAGTCTACGACTCTTCGTATGATTGCCGGTCTTGAGGAGATCACGGGCGGTGAGCTTTACATCGGCGACAAGCTGATGAACGACGTTGAGCCTAAGGACCGCGATATCGCGATGGTATTCCAGAACTACGCTCTGTATCCGCATATGTCTGTTTATGATAACATGGCATTTGGTCTTAAGCTCCGCAAGGTTCCGAAGGATCAGATCGAGAAGCTCGTAAACGAGGCTGCTAAGATTCTTGGTATCGAGCAGCTGCTCGACCGTAGACCGAAGGCTCTGTCCGGTGGTCAGAGACAGCGTGTTGCCATGGGTCGTGCAATCGTTCGTAACCCTAAGGTATTCCTTATGGACGAGCCTCTTTCCAACCTGGATGCGAAGCTCCGTGTACAGATGCGTATCGAGATCTCCAAGATTCACCAGAGACTTGAGGCAACGATCATCTACGTTACCCATGACCAGACCGAGGCTATGACGCTCGGTACCCGTATCGTCGTTATGAAGGACGGTGTCATCCAGCAGGTTGATACTCCTCAGAACCTCTACGACAAGCCGAACAACCTGTTCGTTGCAGGTTTCATGGGTTCGCCGCAGATGAACTTCCTGGATTCCATCGTTACCGTAAACGGCAACAATGTATACCTTGTATTCGGCAACAACAAGATCCGCGTTCCCGAGGCGAGAGCAAAGAAGCTTGTTGAGGGCGGCTATGTTGACAAGGAAGTTGTTCTCGGTATCCGTCCTGAGGATATCAAGGATGAGGAAGCTTTCATCACCGCTCATCCGGAGTCTTCCTTCGCAGCTACCGTTCGTGTATACGAGCTCCTCGGTGCCGAAGTATTCCTGTACTTCGCTGTGGATGACTACGATATCACCGCTCGCGTTGATCCTCACACGACGGCAAGACCGGGCGACACGATCACAATCGCTATGGACCTTTCGAAGATGCACATCTTCGACAAGGAGACCGAGCAGATCATCACTCACTGATCGATATAATTGCAACTTCGAAAGCCCTGCGCAAACGCGCAGGGCTTTCTTTCGTTCACATGGATTCCACTTGAAAAATGCAGGAAAAAGTGGTACAATGTCTCTGATTATGGGGTGCATGGAAACGTGCGGAAAGGATTGGGCAAAACATGATTTCAAATCAGATTCTGCAGAACACGATTGACGGCATGAAAGGGATTACGCGCGTGGATTTGTGCGTCATGGATATGGAGGGAAAAACCCTCGCGTCCACGATGAGCAGCACGGAGACGTATGACGGTCTCGCATCTGCATTTGCCGAATCACCTGCAGACAGTCAGGTGATCCAGGGGTTCCAGTTCTTTAAGGTATACGACGACCATCAGCTTGAGTACATTCTGCTCGCAAAGGGCGACACGGATGACGTCTACATGGTCGGCAAGATGGCTGCATTCCAGATCCAGGGATTACTGGTTGCGTACAAGGAGCGTTTCGACAAGGATAACTTCATCAAGAACCTTCTCCTTGACAACCTGCTTCTCGTAGATATCTACAACCGCGCGAAGAAACTCCACATCGAGGTGGAAGCGCGCCGCGTTGTGTACATCATTGAGACGAAGACCGAGAAGGACACGAACGCGCTTGAGACCGTACGCACGCTGTTTGCCGGCAAGCCGAAGGACTTCATCACGGCGGTTGATGAGAAGAACATCATCATCGTCAAGGAGCTCAAGACCAATGAGAACTACGAGACTTTGATGAACACCGCAAAGGTGATCGTTGACATGCTCAACACCGAGGCGATGAGCAAGGTACACGTTTCGTACGGTACGATCGTCAACGAGATTAAGGACATTTCGCGCTCCTACAAGGAGGCGAAGATGGCGCTCGACGTCGGAAAGATCTTCTACAGCGAGCGCAAGGTTGTTGCGTACAACAACCTCGGTATCGGCCGTCTGATCTACCAGCTCCCGATGCCTCTGTGCAAGATGTTTATCCGCGAGATCTTCGACGGTATGTCGCCGGATGATTTCGGTGAGGAGACATTGACCACCATCAACAAATTCTTCGAGAAGAGCCTGAACGTTTCGGCGACCTCGAAGGATCTGTACATCCATCGGAATACTCTTGTATACCGCCTCGACAAGCTCGAAAAGAGCACGAACCTCGACCTGCGCGTATTTGACGACGCCATCACGTTCAAAATTGCGCTCATGGTAGCAAAGTACATGAAGTACATGGAGAATTCCGAGTATTAAAACCGAATCGGATCGCTGTGGGAGCGGATCCGAAATAACTTGAAAGAAGCCTTGTTTGCAAGTCAAACAAGGCTTTATGAGGAAAGACAGGACGAATGAGTGATGTGATTAACCGCCCTGAAGGGCAGGACGAGCCGATCACGGCAACAGGGGAAATCGCAAAGGCTGTTGAGGCTGCTGCGGATGCGGCAGAGTCGGTCGCTGAAGCTGCGAAGGACGCTGCGAACGAGTCCGAAGCATTGAAGGAAGACGCGAAGGAAACAGCCGCGGAAGCTGCGGACGAAACGGTGAAGAACGGAACCGGGACGTCTGCGGAAGAGAACGAAACGAAAACCGAAGAAGCAAAGTCCGGGGAGACGGCGAAATCCGTAGAGCCGGCAAAATCCGCCGAGGACGAGAAGCGTGAGGCGGAGCGCGTTGTCGCTGCGATGATCCGCGCAGCGGAGGCAAAGAAAAAAGGCATTCCCGAGTCGGCGCTTGCCGGGGAGTATCCCGAGGATGACGACTACGAGGAAGATGACTATGAGGAATACGACGACAGCATCCGCATGCCGGTGAGAAAGTACGAGGACGAGCCGGAACTCACGGAGGCGGAGGCCGAGGAGCTGGACCGCGCGGAGATTGAGGGAATGCTTCCCGACGCAACGATCTCGGTGCGCAAGGGGTCGATCCTGAAGGGTGTGATGCCGCAGGCTCCGGTCATTGTGTTCGACCATGTTACAAAGGAATATGAGGACGGTCCGGAGGACGAGGACCACGCGGCCCTGAAGGATGTATCCTTCAAGATCAACAAGGGCGAGTTCGTGTTTATCGTCGGTCCCAGCGGTTCCGGTAAGTCCACGCTGATCCGCCTGCTCATGCGCGAGATCAGTCCCACCGAAGGAAATATCTACATTGCGGGCAAGAGCCTTTCAAAGCTTCGGAATCGCCAGGTCTGCAAATACCGCCGCAGCATCGGCATCGTGTTCCAGGACTTCCGTCTTCTCGAGGACCGTACGGTGTACGAGAATATCGCGTTTGCACAGAAGGTCGTCGGCGCTCCGTCGCGGAAGATCGCGCGCAACGTTTCCAAAATGCTCGGCATCGTCGGAATTCCGAACAAATACCGCAGCTATCCGAACAAGCTCTCCGGCGGTGAGCAGCAGCGTGTCGCGCTGGCGCGCGCGTTGATCAACAACCCGTTGATCCTGCTTGCGGACGAGCCTACCGGTAACCTGGATCCCGCGAACACGACGGAGATCATGACGCTGTTGGATGAGATTAACCAGCGCGGAACGACCGTAGTTGTCGTTACGCACAACCACGAGATCGTGGACTCCATGCAGAAGCGCGTTATCACGCTTCAGGAAGGTGTCGTCGTAGGCGACAAGAAGGGAGGATACGACCGTGGATAGTTTCTTTTACTGCCTGGGACAGGGTATCAAGAACATACGCCGGAACCGTCTGTTCTCCATCGCCTCCATTGCGACGATGACCGTGTGTATCTTCCTGTTCGGTATCATGTATTTTGTGCTCGCCAATGTTCGTTACAGCCTCTCGGAGATGGAGAAGGGCGTCGGCGCGACGGTGTTCTTCAAGGAGGGCATCACGAACGACGAGCTGGTAGCTTTGAAAAATAAGATCTACGAGGTCGACGGCGTTCGTCAGATTACGTACGTTTCCGCCGAAATGGCCTGGAAGAACTTTAAAGAGACGCATTTTAAGGACAAGGATTCCGCACTTTTGGCATCGTTCGGCGATGACAACCCGCTCGAGAACAGTGCATCGTTTGAGGTTTATTTTTCGTCAGCTGAGAAGCAATTGCCGGCGATCGAAGAGATCCGTGCGATGTCCGAGTACGGCGTGCGCTATGTCAACAATGCGGAGGATCTGGTTTCCTCGCTCACGTCGATGAACCGTGGATTGAACATCGGTGCCGGTGTATTGATCGTTCTGCTGCTTGCGATCGCAGCGTTTTTGATCAGCACGACGGTCTCCATCGGTATTTCGGTCCGTGCGAGAGAGATCCAGATTCAGAGCCTGATCGGAGCGACCGACCTGTTCATCCGCGCACCGTTCCTGGTGGAGGGTGTGCTAATCGGACTCTTCGGCGCGGTGATCCCCCTTTCGATCCTGTATGCGGCATACTACAAGCTTGTCGCATTGATCTCGGAGAATTTCAGCACGCTGCGTGTCATCAACTTTGTTGACGTCAACGAAGTGTTCCGTGTCCTGGTGCCGATTTCGTTGTGCATCGGTGTCGGCATCGGTTTCTTCGGCAGCAGTTTTACGCTGAACAAGGAGCTTCGCAAGTTCCGCAAGATGTGATGGGTGCCGCGTAAGCGGCGGTGTTTGGGAAAGGAGAATCATGAAGATTCGCAGTAAAAGACTGGTCACCATGCTTTTGGTCGCGACTGTCACGGCAGCATTTTCGCCGTCTTCGTCGGTGGCGGCTACGGAAGAGCAGAGTGCGGTTGTGAATCCTTCGGTCGGTCACACGATCGTCCTCAGGGAGGATTATGAGACTCAGCTCAAGGAAGCGAAGAAAAAACGCGACGAGGTTGCGCAGCGTCAGGCTGAACTCAAGAGACAGCAGGATGCGCTGAAGAGCGAGTACTCGAGCATCGAAAAATATGTCGAGGAGATGGACCTCAAGCAGAACGAGATCATGCTCCAGATCGCGGAGTTGGAAAATGAGCTGGAGGCGCTCAACGCCGAGCTTGTGATCACGAACCAGCAGCTTGAAGTTGCCACGGAGGTTGCCGACCAGCAGTACGAGAACATGAAGCGCCGCTTCCAGTATCTGTACGAGCACGGCAATATCACGGAGCTTGAGATATTGATGGGCTCCCGCAACATTTCCGACATTTTGAACTATGACGAATACACGATGGACATCCGTTCGTACGACTACCAGCTTGCCCTGCGGTATTCCGCGGCGAAGGAAGAGGTTCAGCTGGTAAAGAACAAGCTGGAGGCGCAGATCGAGCTTCTGGATTCCAGCAAGGAATTGTACGAGCAGGACTACGCGTATGCGCAGGAAGTCATCACCAAAAAGCAGGCTGCGCTCGACGATTTTGCGGAGAAGATCGGAACCAACGAGGAAGTCCTCGAGGAGTACATGGCAGAGCTTGACAAAGCGAACGCCGACGTCAACCGCATCAACAAGGAGCTGGAGAAGCAGCGCGCGAGAGAGGCGGAGGAGGCAGCCAGAAAGGCGGCCGAGTTAGCCAAGCAACAGCAGAATATGAAGTATTCCGACGTTCCGAAGACCGGTTATGCGAGCGCAGCGCAGATCCCGAAGTTGAACGTCACCGATCCCGCGAAGATGATCTGGCCGCTCCCGGGCGATTCCTACACGGGATCCGGATTCGGTCCGAGACGCGCGCCGACGAAGGGCGCGAGCACGTTCCATAAGGGCGTTGACATCGGCGGTAAATTCGGTGCGGAGATTGTAGCGGCGCTGGCCGGAACGGTTCGCACGGCGGCATACAACAGCAGTGCCGGCAACTACATTGAGATCGACCACGGCAACGGCTATGTGACCCGTTATCTGCACTGCTCGAAGCTGCTGGTTTCCAAGGGTGATAAGGTGCTGCAGGGCCAGGTGATCGGGCTGGTCGGCTCGACCGGCGTTTCCACCGCACCCCACCTGCATTTCAGCGTCGTGATCGACGGCGTTTCCGTTGACCCGCTCCATTATGTGCGTTACTAGAAAAGAGGAAAAAGTAAGTGAATAAAGACAGTTGGAAGGGATTTTTCGCAGGCGTTATATGCTGCCTGCTCATCGCTGCGGCGATCGCGTGCGGAGCCGACGATTCGGAAAATCGCCTGACGAAGAAGGAAGTTACCCCGACGACGGCGCCCGATGTGACGCTGCCGCCCGCAAAGTCGCTTGAGGAGACCAATTATCAGCTGAAGGTCGAACGTCTGGCGTCGGTGCTGGATTACTATTACTATCAGGACATTGATTACAATGATATTGCTGACGGCATTTACCACGGAATGGTGAACGGCGTCGGCGATCCGTACACAACGTATTACAACGCGAAGGAATTCGCGGCATTCCAGGAGTCCTCGGACGGAAAATACGCAGGCTTCGGCTCGCGTGTCACGATCGGCGACAACGGTTATCCGCTGCTCACGCAGGTGTTTGAGAACGGTCCCGCGTACAAGGCGGGAATCCGCACCGGCGACTATGTCGTAGAGGTTGACGGAGAGTCGACGTACGGCGTGGACACCGACATCCTTGTCACGAAAATGCGCGGCGAGGTCGGATCGACCGTAGAAGTGGTAGTTTACCGCGAGGGTGAGCCGGATTACATCACGTTTACGGTAATCCGCGACATCGTTGAGATCCCCACGGTTTCGTACGAGATGCTCGAGAACAACATCGGTTACATCAGCGTGCTTGAATTTGACGAAGTAACCGCACAGCAGTTCACCGAAGCTGTGAACGACCTTACGAAGCAGAAAATGAAGGCGCTGGTCGTTGATCTTCGCGGCAACCCCGGCGGACTTCTCTCGACCGTGAAGTCCATGCTCAGCCGCATTGTCGAGAAGGGCAAGATGCTGGTTTACATGGAGGACAAGAACGGAAGACGCGAGGAGCACACCTCCGACAGCACGAAGACGGTGGACGTTCCGATCGCGGTGCTGATGAACGGCTACAGCGCGAGTGCCTCCGAGGTGTTCGCGGGCTGTCTTCAGGATTACGGCAAGGCAATTCTCGTGGGAACGCAGAGTTTCGGAAAGGGAATCGTGCAGACTCTGTATCCGCTTGGCGACGGTACCGGCATCAAGCTGACCGTCTCGGCATATTACACGCCGAACGGCCGCAACATCCACAAGACCGGCCTTACTCCGGACATTCTCGTGGAGCTTGACGACGAGCTTAAAAAGCTGTCGACGATCCCTCACGACAAGGACAATCAGCTCAAGGCGGCGGTCGATGCGCTGATGGAAAAGATCGGTCAGTAACACATCGAAAATACGACGAAATAAAGTGGCGATTTGGCGAACAAATCGTCACTTTTTTGGATTGCATTTTCCGTATTCGTGTGGTACAATTGCCCATATCTACGGACAAATGTTTGCGGTGGGCATACACGAAAGGCGTCGGTACGGTCGCGGAAAGGAGCTTCTATGGCCAATGACGAAGTCTATCTGGTGAGCAAACGGGCACTCCCCGGAGTGCTGATCAAAGTGGCGGAAGTTAACCGGATGCTGGCGAAGAACCGCGGGATGACCGTGCAGGAAGCGACGGATGCCGTGGGACTGAGCCGCAGTTCGTACTACAAATACAAGGACGATGTGCAGCCGTTCCGCGAGACATCGCGGGGCAAGACCGTGAACGTGCTGCTTCAGGTGAGCGACGAGCCGGGAATCCTCTCGGCGATACTCACGGAGATCGCACATTGTCGGGCAAATGTTCTTACGATCCAGCAGAGCATTCCGATCGGCGGTATGGCGTCGGTTGCGCTCGGATTTGAGATACTGCCGGAGACGGCGGAGCTGGAGGAGATTGCGGAGCGCATCCGCGCGCTTTCCGGCGTGCAGCGTCTGCAGGTTCTCGGCGTCGGCTGACGGCGGACACGAGTTAGCGAAATCACCGGAGAAACAGGCTTTGGTGGGCGAAACTTCGGGAGAACAAAAACACCGGGGGAGCGAAAACTTCGCAGGAAAAATACGGAATAAATCGCAGGAGGACAGCGAATATGAAGATAGCAATTTTGGGATACGGCACGGTCGGTTCGGGCGTGTTCAGTGTAATCCGCGAGAACAATGCGATCATCGAGAAGCGCGTGGGTGCGCCGATCGAGATCAAGTACGTGTTGGATCTTCGCGAATTCCCGGGCGATCCGGTGGAGCCGTATCTGGTTCATGATTTCCGTCAGATCATCGAGGATCCGGAGATCGACATCATCGTCGAGGTTATGGGCGGCCTGAAGCCGGCGTATGACTTCGTTAAGGAAGCGCTCCTCTCGGGAAGAAGCGTCTGCACGTCGAACAAGGAGCTTGTTGCGGCGCATGGAGCAGAACTGATCGCAATTGCGAAGGACCGCAGCATCAACTTCCTCTTCGAGGCGAGTGTCGGCGGCGGTATCCCGGTCATTCGCCAGCTGATGCGTTCCGTTACGGCGGACGAGGTCGAGGAAGTGAGCGGTATCCTGAACGGAACGACCAACTATATGATGACGCGCATGCGCGAGGACGGCATCTCATTTGACGAAGCGCTTGCGGATGCACAGGCCAACGGCTTTGCGGAGAGAAATCCCGCAGCGGATGTTGAGGGCTTTGACGCCTGCCGCAAGATTGCGATCCTCACCTCGCTTGCATACGGCCAGCAGGTTGATTATCAGGACATTTACACCGAGGGAATCACGAAGATCTCCGAGGCGGATGTAGCATATGCAAAATCCATGAAGCGCGGCATCAAGCTGATCGCCCGCAGCTATCAGAAGGACGGCAGCGTCTACGCGATGGTTTCGCCGATGATGATCCGCAAGAAGAACCCGCTGTACCCTGTAAACGGCGTGTTCAACGCGATCATGGTGCGCGGGAACATGCTCGGAGAGATTATGTTCTACGGCATGGGAGCGGGCAAGCTTCCGACCGCGAGCGCGGTTGTCTCCGACGTGATCGACGCTGCGAAGCATCGCTTCGTCAACATCCCCATTTTGTGGAGCACCGACAAGCTTGCACTCGGCGCAAAGGACGACATGGAGACGAGATTCTTCGTGCGTGTCGCAAAAGCCGATGAGGACAAGGCGAGAGAGCTCTTCGACCTCCACAAGACCGTTTCGATCGACGAGGCTCCCGGGGAATTTGCCTTTGTTACGAAGACCATGAGCGAGAAAGCATTTGAGGATGCGTGCGCAAAGCTTTCCGTCATTCATTTTGTGAGATACGAATAAAAATGAAAGGATCACGCAGAGGGAGACTTCTGCGTGATTTTCGGTGAACCATATGAAATACGTTGTTGTTCTTGCCGACGGCATGGCCGATCTTCCGATTGCGTCGCTCGGCGGCAAAACTCCGCTCGCATACGCGAAGACTCCTGCGATGGACGCGCTTGCACCGATCTCGGAGGTCGGTCTTGCGAGTATGATCCCTGCCGGAATGAAGCCCGGCAGCGACACCGCGAACCTTGCGGTCATGGGCTATGACCCGAAGAAGTACTACACCGGACGCTCGCCCCTCGAGGCGCTGTCCATTGGCGTTGACATGGCGTCGACGGACGTTGCGATCCGCTGCAATATCGTGACTCTCAGCGACGACTCGCTTCCGTACGAGCAGAAGACGATCATCGATCACAGCTCGTCGGAGATCTCCACTGCGGACGCTGCGGAACTGCTCACGGCAGTTCGCAAGCAGCTCGAGTGGGAGGGATACCATTTCTATGTCGGTACGAGCTATCGCCACCTTCTGATCTGGAACCGCGGCCGCGTTGTACCGTTGACACCGCCGCACGACATTCTCACGAAGGTCGTCGGAGAGTATCTCCCGGAGGATCCGGTGCTGCGCGAGATGCAGAGGAGAAGCTATGAGATCCTCAACAATCATCCGATCAACGTCGAGCGCGCAAAGAAGGGCCTCAACAAGGCCAACTCCGTGTGGTTCTGGGGTGCGGGCACGCGTCCTGCGCTCACTTTGTTCCGCGAGGAGAGCGGCCTGAACGGCGTGATGATCTCCGCGGTGGACCTTCTCAAGGGAATTGCGGTCGGTGCCGGCATGCGCAATATCGAGGTGCCGGGAGCGGACGGAAGCCTTCACACGAACTATCGCGGCAAAGCCGAGGCGGCAGTGAATGCGCTGCTCTCGGAGGGAGCCGATTTTGCGTATATTCACGTAGAGGCGCCCGATGAGATGGGGCACCAGGGAAGCGCGGAACGCAAGGTTCAGGCGATCGAGAAGATTGACGAGAACATTGTGGCCGTAGTGCGGCAGGCGATGGACGCCTCGGGCGAGGCGTACCGCATCCTTGTTCTTCCGGATCATCCTACGCCGGTTGCGCTTCGCACGCACACGAGCGACCCGATCCCGTACCTCCTCTACGACAGTACGAAAACGGTGAGCGGACCTTCGGAGTACACGGAGGAGAGCGCGGCGGCTGCAGGGCTCAAGTTCCCCGAAGGCTACCGGCTGATGAAGCATTTTACGGAGTAAACATGAAGAAAAAAGGGAGAATTCGCAAGGCTGTTCTGGGCGCACTGATGCTTGTGTGCCTGGTCCTTGCTGCCTGCGGCTCGGATACCGAGAGCCGCAAGGGCGATGACTCCCCGGATACAACGGTGACGCCCGACGCGAGCGTATCGCCGGCGGCGACAATGACACCGACACCGGACCCGAACATGTACCTTGCATCGCAGACCGCGACGCGCACGGCGGACGGTGTGACAGTGCAGGAAGTGACGGAGTACAATGCGGACGGACTGCTTGTGTCCCGCACGACCCGGCAGAAGGCGCAGGACGGCGGCGAGGATTCCTGGGAAATGACACAGAAGACGCTGCGCAGTCTTGAGAACGGTGCAGAGACGCTCGTGACCGCGTACTACCAAAAGGGCGTTGTGACGCTCGAGGAGCACGTGTGGGAAGCGGCGGACGGCCTTACGGAGCGGCGCTATGTCTATTACGACGCGAACGGGCGGAAGCTTCGCGAGAACACGGAAGTCACGGACGCGGAAGGGACGGTTGTCGAGACCCGGAGCGAGGAATGGAGCGAAGACGGCGTGCTCGAGCGCAGCAGTGCAGAGCGGTTCCTTCGCGAGGGCGCGGCGGAAGTATGCCGGTATTACAGTGCGGAAAATGGCTGCAGGCGCACGGTTGTCGGCCGAAGCGGGCAGTGGGTCGCGGCGTATCGCGGCGCTGCCGGGACGCAGACGAGGTTTGTGGTCGTCGATGTGACCGAGGTGTATCCCGCGGATTCCGGTTCGGAGACGAAACAATACCGGCAGGTGATGACGTCGTGGGAGCATGAGGAACATGTGCTAACGATCGTCGAAACCGAAGAGAACAGAAAAGTTACGGACGACGGCTATACGGTTCGTTACCGCGTTACGGACGCGAAGGAGGGCGAGCCGGAGGAGATCGTTCTGATCTATGAGAACAGCACGCTTCAGACCCTGGTCGGCGCCGATTACGGCCTGAGAACGTGGAGAAAGCCGAAGAGCGGGCGCGAGGAGACGACTCCGAAGGGCCCGGGAAGCCTTCAGGTGAAGCTTCGCAACCCAGTGAGCGGCGAATGGTACGTCGCGCTTGAAAGAAGCGCAGACGGGGAAGGAAGGCCGGTCTCGGAGGTCACGTACGACGAGAAGGGAGCGCTTCTGTCTAAGAAGACGTGGGAGTACACACCGAACGGCTTGACGGTGACCGAACACATATCGGTGAGTCTCATCGCCGGCGAAGAGCGGGAGCAGATCGTCGAGAGCACATACAACAGCACTTCCGGGGACAGAGTTCTGCTGCGCGAGAGAACCGCGGTGAAGACCGGCGACGGGATCAAAGAAATCTCGGTCACGGAGAACGAGTACGACGGATACGGAAACATTGTCAAGAGCGTGTACCGGCGTGCCGACGGGCAGACGGTGCAGACGGACTACGAGAATACATATTTGCCGCGGAAGAAATCATGACATAAACAAACGCGATTTTGGAAGATATCCAAAATCGCGTTTTTCCTGCTTTGACTTCGTAGTGTCGGTTTCATCGGGAGTGCGGGGTGGAACCGTTCCGTAAAACCGGATTTCAATTATTCGGGATCAACAGCGTCAGCCGCAATATCCTCAACCTTCTCAGCAGCATCCTCAAGCTTGCCGGTCCAGTCCTCGGCAGCATCGGCAGCCGCATCAGCAGCGTCCTCAGCACCCTCGGCGATATCCTCGGCAATCTCCTCGGCGTCGGAACCGCCGAACTTGCCTGCG
Organism: Lachnospiraceae bacterium; assembly: GCA_017561985.1. The sequence goes on along the minus strand of JAFZAZ010000008.1, from coordinate 8,374 downwards.
ATGTATTCCTTAACTTCGGCAGCCTTCTCCTTGGTCGCCTGGCCGAGCTTGCCGGCTTTCTCGGAAACGACAGCGGAGATCTCAACCGCCTTGTCCTTTGCCTTCTGAGCAACCTCGGTTGCCTTCGTCTTCACATTCTCAAAACGGCTGGGAGCCTCCTCGGCTTCCCCGTCAGCCTCGGCATCCGCCTCAGCAGCATCCTCAGCGATATCCTCGATGTCGTCGTCGAAGAGATCGTCGTCATCATAGGTCTCGCCCTCTGCGAGCTGCTTCTGCTTTTCAATCTGCTTGAAAAGATAGATTCCGCCTGCTACAGCTGCGGAAAAAAGTGCGAATTTTGTAAACTTTCTCATAGTTTCTTCTCCTTTCCGGCGCAAAATATGCGCATCCGTCTCCCGTGCGGAGCTCGGTTTATGGCTATATTATAGCGAAAATGAACAAAAAAGGAAAGAGAAAACGGCAAGGTTTCGCGGAAAGTTCAAACATTGAAATTTGTGTAAAATTTTCCGTAAAAATGCTTGCAAAGTGCAGATCATTAGTATATAATAGCGTCTGTTGAACAAATCAACCTTATTGGGCTATCGCCAAATGGTAAGGCAACGGACTCTGACTCCGTCATTTTCAAGGTTCGAATCCTTGTAGCCCAGCTCTGACCGCAGATGAAACTGCGGTCTTTTTGTTTTGTCGGATAGCAGCATTTTGCGTAAAATGAGGGGCTCCGGGTTGCGGTACGGCCGAAATCGTGGTATTCTGAAAATGTGTGGAGGACTGATCAGCAACAGGGTTCGGAGCCGAGCGTAAGCTCCGAGAGGGGTGTATTGATGACGATCGACAGAAAGAGGAGAATTGGACTGGCTTTGCTGCTCTGTACGGCGATGCTGCTTAGTTCCTGCACGCAGGTCCGCAGGAATGCGACCGACGCGGGAATCAACGGCATGCAGCAGGACCCGGGCGTGACGGAGCCCGCTGCGACTGCGACGCCTGCGGGCGAGCCTTCCGCAACGCCGACGAGCGAGCCTTCGGTCACGGAGGAGCCTACGATCGCACCGACACAAGTGCCGTCGCCGGAGCCTTCCGCAACGATCACGCCGATGAGTTCACCCACTCCGACACCGAAGAAAACGCCCACTCCGACGCCGAAGAAACCGACGCCCACGCCGAAGAAGACTCCGACGCCGACACCGAAGAAAGCGACTCCGACGCCGACGAAGAAAGCCGCGCCGACGCCTGCGGGACGTGACAACGGTTCGACCGGATCGATCACGCCGACGCCCGCGCTGAACACGAAGGGGCGCCTGGTGGCTTACACGTCGTCGACATATGCGGACGACGAGGGGATCGAAGCCTGCATCAACAATGAAGATTATTTCCGGACGGAGCCGGGCCGCACAAAGCTTCGCCTGTTTTCCTTAAAACGCGGCTCGCTGATTAAGGTGTTGGGAACCAGCGTCTCGCAGTACAACGAGACATGGTACCGCATCGCCGTGATGATCAACGGCGGAAAATTGTACGGCTACGTTCAGGCCTCCGCGGTTGACTTCGGAACGAAGCCGAAGGCGGCGCCTGTCAAGTCCCCGCTCATCAAGGACAAGACACTCGACATGTCGCTTCATTACGGCAATGACCGGAACGGCGACGGGATCTATGTCGTCGTGCTCGACCCCGGACACGGCGGACCGTACTCCGGTGCGACGCACAGCGGAGTGATGGAGAAAAATGCGAATCTTGCCGTGGCGAAAGAGTGCAAGCGCTATCTTGAATACAATTATGAAAATGTCGTCGTATATTTGACGCGAACCAGCGATTACGTCTTTGACAGCTACAGCGATGTGGACGACCTCGAGTACCGTGTGCAGTATGCGAACAGCAAGGGCGCGGACATTCTCGTGAGCATGCATTTTGATGCGTACGACGGAAGAACGTCGGGCGGAGAGGCCATCGTTCCGAGAAAAGCCTCGGTGAACCGCCGCGCGAGATGCCTCGGCTCGTACATTCTCAACGAGCTCGGCAAGCTCGGCGTCACCAGCCTCGGACTGTGGACGCGCGAGAGCGAGCGGTCCCAGTACAGTTATCCGAACGGTGAGAGAATGGACGGTTATCTGATCAACCGTCTCAGCGCGGAGAGCGGGATCGTGAGCTGCATCATCGAGCACGCCCATATCGACAACAAGAGCGATTTCAATCAATTCTGCAGTTCAAGCGACAAATTAATGCTTCTCGGACAGGCCGATGCGCGCGGTATCGCCGCATTCCTGCAGCTGAAGTTGAAAGAGACTCCGGGAACTCCCACGCCGAAGCCTTCCGCAGAGCCGACGCAGAAGGCAGAGCCGAGTGCGGCACCGTCAGCAGCTCCGTCAGCGGCACCATCCGCTGCGCCGTCTGCGGAACCGTCGAGAAGTGTGACGCCGTCCGGACAGCCCTCGGTATCCCCGATCGCGGAACCTCCCGCAGCACCGTCGCCCTCCCCGGGAACGACGCCGGTTGTTTCGCAGATCCCGGACGACCCGGCCGGAACATCAGCAACGCCAAAGCTTACGGAGATTCCGGACACTTCGGTGACACCGGAGTTGTCGAAACCTCCGGAAGGGCAGGTCACACCCGAATTGTCGAAACCGCCGGAATTGTCGGTTACACCGGAGCTTACCGGGCTGCCGGAGACGACGATCTCGCCCGACCCGTCGGGTCCGCCGGACATTCAGGTGACACCGGAATTGTCGCCGCCGCCGGACAATCAAGTCACGCCGGAACTGTCGAAGCCGGCCGATATGCCCGGGCAGGAAGACCCCGGCGAGCCGTAACAGCATTTTCAGAATGAAAAATGACAGCCTTTCGCAGCGCAGCGGAAGGCTGTTTTCATATAATTGTTAAATATGTGTAAATCGTATTGACATATTGAAAGAAATGTGGTTTACTGTGGGAAATGCATTTCGGGGGCGCTTTATTCTTGCGCGGAGCGCTTCGCGGAAAGGGGAAAATGTTATGGCAAAAGGAAAAACATATAAGAAGGAGAGATGGCTGTGTATCGGCGTGACAGTCGCTGTGACGCTGGTTGCGGCGCTGCTGATCTGGTATCTGTTCCTGCCGCCGATCAATATTCACAGCCCGGGATTCTGGGCGGCGCTGATGATACTCGGCGTGATCTCCGCAGTATCGTACGGGATCAATTATGAGATCTTTTGCAAGCACGATGTGACGGTGGCCGGAGACAAGGCTGCATTTTCCGGCGCAAAATACGGACTGATCGTCGCGGGAGTTTCGCTCCTTGCGCTGATCGTGGGCGGAATCTCGTCGGCCAAGTTGTTCCATGCAAAGACGTACGCAGGGATCATCCAGGTGATTCCCGCGGAGTTTGAGAAGGACATGCCGGAGACCACGAGCGTGACCAACATCGCGCTGATGGACACCGAGTCTGCAAGGATCATCGGAAACCGCACGCTCGGCTCGCTCTCGCAGGTCGTGTCGCAGTACAAGGTCAACGATCAATACAGTCAGATCAATTATCAGAACCGGCCGAAGAAAGTGGCGGTTCTCGAATATGCGGATTTCTTCAAATGGGCAGAGAACCGCAAGAACGGTATTCCCGGCTACGTCATGGTGGACCCGGTGAACAACACCGCAAACTATGTGGAGCTCGCGAAGCCTCTGCAGTACGCGGAGAGCGGACGCTTCGGTGACGATCTCGACCGCAAGCTCCGGTTCTCGTATCCCACGAAGATCTTCGGAAGCAAGTATTTTGAGATCGACGACGAGGGCAATCCTTACTACATTGTGTCCTGCATGTCGCCGGGCGCGGGGCTGTTCGGCGCGATGGACGTGTCGGAGGTCATTCTGTTCAACCCCTGCGACGGAAGCTCGCAGATCTACGGGGTAAAGGATGTTCCGAGCTGGGTTGACATCGTCTTCAACGGCGATCTCGCCAGCGAAAAATACAACTGGTACGGCAATCTCTCCGGAGGTTTCTGGAACAGTGTGTTCGGCAATAAGAATTGTAAAATGACGACCGACGATTACGGCTATATCGTGATCGAGGACGACGTATGGTATTTCACGGGCGTTACCAGCGTGACGAGCGATGAGAGCAACATCGGTTTCATCATCTCGAACGCGAGAACGGGAGAGTACCGCTTCTACGAGGTCGGCGGCGCCGAGGAGTACTCGGCAATGGGAGCCGCGGAGGGCGAAGTTCAGGAGAAAGGCTATCAGGCTTCGTTCCCGTCGCTGGTGAACATCGCCGGACAGGCGACGTACATCATGGTGCTCAAGGACACCGGCGGACTGGTGAAGCTCTACGCGTTGGTCAATGTGGAAAATTACAGCATCGTGGCTACCGGCGCAACGCAGGCGGACGCGATCGCGGCATACCGCAAGCTTCTTCAGCGCAACGGCATTGACACCGGCGTCGGCGAGGATGAGGTCAGCAGGAGAATTACGGTTGAGAAAGTCCGTCTGATCGAATTCGAAGGAAACGCGACGGTGTACATCACGGCCGAGGACGGAACGGTATACAAGGGAACGCTGAACACGGACGAGAGTCTTGTGCTCATCCGAGAGGGCGACTCAATCGAGGTCGTTGTCGAGGAAACAGATGTGGAGGGACTGGAGCGGATCCGCTCCTGGAGACGATAACAGAACGCAGCAGTGTGTGGGCAATGGCAAAGGACCGGTCGAATAGACCGGTCCGTTGTCATAAGGTATCATTTTTATTTGAGGAGAGTGTGTCATAAAGTCTTCGTCACAGCGGACCAGGGTGTGTCCGCTTTTCTTGTTTTTAGAATATCGGAAAATTGTGTCCATATTATGTAAAAATACGCATAAAAGTGTGACATACGACACAAAATATGGTACGATACCCCTGCAAAAGGGCAATATGCCCGAAAGGAACACAATATGAGAAACTATCAATACATTTTGCTGGACCTCGACGACACGCTTCTCGACTGGCACAAGACCGAGGAGATCGGACTTCGGGCTACGATGAGAGAGGTCGTCGGCAGGGAGCTCACGCCGGAGGAAGTGCGGTGCTACAATGTCATCAACGCGGGCGTCTGGAAACGTTATGAAAAGAAGGAGGTCACGAAGGACGAGCTGAAGAGGATCCGTTTTCTGGACTTCTTTAAGGCACTGGGCATTCCTGCAGAGGATGAGCTCGTGGACGAGGTGAACCGCTTCTATATGCAGTATCAGAGTCACGTTGTCGTGGAGTTCCCGGACGCGCAGAGCCTGTGCCGTGGTCTTGCCGCGAAATATAAGCTGATCCTGATCACCAACGGCACGGACTGGGTGCAGAGAGGGCGACTTTCCGGGACGTCATTTGCCGACGTGTTCACCGGCGTTGTCATCTCGGACGAGGTGGGCTGCAGCAAGCCGGACCCCGCATTTTTCGAAGGAGTCAAGGCGATCACGGGCGACAGCGACGTGAGCAGGTACCTCGTGGTCGGCGATTCGCTCTCGTCGGACATCGCGTTCGGCCGTGCGATCGGCGCCGACACGCTGTGGGTGCACACCAGGGACGACGGGCAGAGCGGCGATGCTACGTACACGGTGCGGTCGCTGGCGGAGGTCGGGAAGCTTCTTCTCGGGGATTGAACAGCCCCGGAAAATGACCGGCATGAAACTCCATCCCGCGATGTGTGATTTCATCTTCGTGGCGAAGCGATTCTTGACGGCGGCTTTTTGGCTGGGGTATAATGGGACAAACGGAATCAGAACATGAAACCGGAAAAAACACGAAAAAGGGGTATGCAGACGATGAAATACGGGTATTTCAACGAGAAGGCAAAAGAATATGTGATCACCAGACCCGACACGCCTTCGGCGTGGGCGAACTATCTTGGCTCGCCGGAGTACGGCGCGATCATTTCGAACAATGCCGGCGGTTACAGCTTTGTGAAGTCCGGTGCGAACGGTCGTGTGATCCGCTACCGTTTCAACTCGGTTGCGATGGACCAGCCGGGACGCTACATTTATATCCGCGATCTTGAGGACGGGGACTACTGGTCCGCGTCGTGGGCGCCGGTGTGCAAGCCGCTCGAGAGCTACAAGAGCGAGTGCCGCCACGGTACGGCCTACACGATCATCTCCTCGGAGTACCGGGGAATCAAGGCGGAGACGGCTTACTATGTTCCGAAGGACGCCACCTACGAGGTGTGGAACGCTGTCATCACGAACAACGATACGAAGCCGCGCAAGCTCTCCGTGACCGGTTACTGCGAGTTCGTAAACGACAACAACTATGAGCAGGACCAGGTAAACCTTCAGTACACCCTGTTTATCACCCAGACATATTTCAAGGGCAACTACGTTCTTCAGACGGAAAATGAGAATTACCACGACCCGAACAAGGAGCGCTTCCTTGGCCTTGCAGGCGCGAAGGTTGACCGCTACTGCGGCGACCGCGACCGTTTTGTCGGCAACTACAGAAGCTACGCGAACCCGCTCGGTGTGGCGGAAGGCCTGAAGGGCGAGCTCAACTATTGCGGAAACTCCTGCGGTGCGCTGGAGAGCGAGATCGTACTTGCACCCGGCGAGAGCAAGAGACTTACGTACATCCTCGGACAGAAGCCCGCAGCGGTGGCGGAGAAGATCATCGCCCGCTACGAGCAGGACGGCGTCTGCGAGAAGGAGCTTGCGGAGCTTAAGGAATACTGGCATGCAAAGATCAACAACCTGCAGGTAAACACGCCGGACGAGAACTTCAACAACATGGTGAACGTCTGGAATGCATATAACTGCTTCATCACCTTCACGTGGTCCCGCGCGGCATCCTTCCAGTACTGCGGACTCCGCAACGGTTTCGGCTACCGCGACACCGTGCAGGATATCCAGGGTATCATCCACCTTGCACCGGAGATGGCAGCGGACCAGATTCGCTTCATGCTTTCGGCACAGGTGACCAACGGCGCGGGCCTTCCGCTTGTGAAGTACACGCACAATCCGGGCCACGAGGACACGCCGGACGACGCTTCCTACGTGAAGGAGACCGGACATCCCTCGTACCGTGCTGACGATGCGCTGTGGCTGTTCCCGACCGTATACAAGTACATTTCCGAGAGCGGCAACATCGCGTTCCTCGACGAGGAGATCTACTACGCGAACGACATGCAGAAGGGCACGGTCTATGACCACTTAAAGCGCGCGATCGTTTTTTCGATGAACAACCTCGGCAACCACGGAATGCCGGCCGGTCTGCATGCGGACTGGAACGACTGCGTTCGCCTCGGCAAGAAGGGCGAGTCCACGTTCGTTGCATTCCAGCTTGTGTACGCAGTGAAGATCCTTCGCAAATATGCGGTGATCAAGAACGATACCGCTTACATCGAGTACCTCGACGGCATCAACGCGAAGATGGAAGAGATCCTCAAGGCATGCTGGAACGAGGACCGCTACATTCGCGGCTACAAGGAGGACGGCGAGATCATCGGTCAGCGCACCGATCCCGAGGCTCCCATGTGGCTCAACCCGCAGTCGTGGTCGGTCATCGCCGACTTCGGCACGAAGGAGCAGCAGGAGAAGGCCATGGATTCCGTCGAGCGCGAGCTCAACACGCCGTACGGCGCGATGGTTATGTATCCCGCATACGAGAATCATGCATTTGACGGCGCATTGATGGTATGCTTCAACAAGTGTGTCAAGGAAAATGCGGGTATCTTCTCGCAGCCGCAGGGCTGGTTGATTCTTGCGGAGGCTAAGCTCGGGCACGGCAACCGCGCGTATAAGTACTGGACCGAGGCGGCGCCCGCGACGTACAATGACGACGCCGATCACCGTGAGCTTGAGCCGTACGTATTCGGCCAGTTCGTGGAGGGCAAGGACAGCCCGTTCGCAGGCCGCGCGCATGTGCATTGGCTCACCGGTACCGCATCGACCGTCATGGTCGGAACGACCGAGGGTATCCTCGGACTCAACCCCGAGGCCGACGGCATTGTCATCGACCCGTCCATCCCTTCGGAGTGGAAGAGCTACACGATGCGCAAAGTCTTCCGCGGCAAGGTTCTCAATGTGACCGTCAACAATCCGAACGGCTCCGAGCACGGCGTCAAGAGCGTGACCGTGAACGGCGCGAAGATCACCGGGCTCCTCATCCGCGACGATATTCTTCAGGCGGAAAATGAGATCGTGATCGAGATGTAATCATTCATCCTGAGAAAACTGCAGGGGCGTGGCCGCGTGCCACGCCCTTGATTTTACGGGAACCTCGTGAGTAAACTCACTCGGTGACCGTTCGCTCGGCCGTATTGCTGCGGACTTCGTCCGCTCCAGGATTGCCCTTCCGCCTCACTGGAAACTTTGTTTCCGTGAGACAGAAGGGCAATCCTTCGCCTTACGGCGGCAACACGGCTCTCGCTTATCGCACAAAAAACGCCGCAGACCCTTT
>JAFZAZ010000002.1 GCA_017561985.1 Lachnospiraceae bacterium | reverse complement strand
TTGTGTGTGACATTTGTGAAGAAAATTATATCATTATGTTTACTTGTTGTCACTTGAAAAACACAAAGAATGCAATGTGTTTTGTGTTGGAAGACCAGAAAACAATATGCTTTCGAGGGGTGTTGTGTATTTATTCGTGATCCTGATCGGTCTGGTGCTGATCTTTAAAAACGAAATCACGTCCATCGTAAGTTCGGCATTCAGTTCTATCAAACTCAATTCCGAGGCGATTGTAAAATGATCCCGCGCAGTGATTTGCGGGAAAGGGATATCGCACGGCCCGGGAGAGTGGACGGAGCCGTCACGATCATGATGACGGTAGTGTTTCTCCTGATTGTTTCGCTTGTACTGGTCGGGCTTGAGTCCGCCAGGCAGCAGGGGGCGGTTGCGATGGTGAGAATGAATGTACAAACGGCGTCGGAATCCGTGCTGGGGTCGTATTATGCGCCGCTTTTTGATGATTACGGGATTTACGGACTGTATGACGTAGACATCCGCGAGGAGCTTGCCAAATGCGCAGAAGCATCGGCACAACCGAGCGATGGGAAGCCAACCGGTTATTCCGGCGAGAGCAGGTCTTATTACAGTTATGCGTACGAGATTGCGGATGTCGCACTCACGAAGTCCGTCGGACTGTTGCAGGGCGGGGCTGCCATATGCAAAAACCAGATGATCGAAGAGGGCGCTGTGAGCGGAGTTCAGGAACTTGCGGAGATGCTGCTTAAGGCAGTGCATCTTCTGAAGGATTCGGAAGCGTCGCTGACGGCCATGGAACGGGAGCAGAAGCTTGAACTCGAACTGGCGAAGTTTGACGAAAAGCTCCTGGCACTGATGAAGTATCTTGATGGTGTTCCGACGGATTCCGCCGGCGTGAAACTGTCGAAAGACGGGACGTTTACGCCCGAGAAAAAGTTCGTCAAACGGGCGGTCAGAGGACCGGTGAGTGCCAAGGCCGTTCACATGAACAACGAGACATTTTACGGGCTGCTACAGCCGCATTATACGGCGCTGGCGGAGACTGCGGAAGCCGTGCGGGCGGAATTGGAAAGGATCACGGGGGCCGAGGTGAATGATACGGTTTCGATCGGACACATGAAATTGATCACTGCGGTGACGGACGCATGCGAACCGACAGAGTCTGCAATCAAACTTGTGGATGATCTGATTGCGATGCAGGACAAATATCGTCCGCTTGTGAAGGATTTTGAGAGTTATGTGGAATCCGTGAGATCCATGTTGAACAACGATACATATCAGGCATTGCAGTCGAGCATCAAAACGATGAAGCGGTATCTCGGAGATACCGGTGACGGGACGGAGTACCCGTTTCGCAGGATGAAGGAGACGCTTGAGAGTAATCTTGTCATTTTGAAGACTGCAAAGGAGAAGCTTCTTCGGATTCCGAGGACTTTTCAGGAATGGAAGGAGCTTTATCGGACACTGCCAGAAGTTTTTCGGGAGTATCGTCTGACCGCTTTGGAACTGGATTATTCTTCGGTGAAGATTTCCGCCGGGAACTCTTCGTTCTGGACCGCTGTCAAGGATGTCGTTGCAAACGGAATCACCGGTGGAGTGTATCCGAAGGATATTTCGCTTTCAAGCAGCTCGCTTCGGTGGGAGACGGATCGACCGTCGGCACAGACGTATGGAGAGATTGAAAGCCTGTATCTGGTTCCGGCGCTTCCGACCGAAGGCAGACTCAGCGCTGATTTTCTGAAGCGCATCCTGGAGGGAAACTTCTTCAGAACGCTTCTGGACAGCCTGGCTGACGGCGTGGTTGCGCTGTCGGAAAAACTTCTGCTGGTCACGTACTTCAACACACATATGAGAAGTTTCGCGGATGGCGATTTGGAATCGGACAGTGTTCTCGACTACGAACTTGAGTATCTTTTATACGGCAAGAATAAGGACTCCGACAATCAGAAGGCCGCCACACGGAGCATACTGGGTCTGCGCGTTGTGATGAATCTGGTGCACGTGTTTACGAATTCCGCGAAACGTGCGGAGGCACTTGTGATTGCGGCCGAGCTTCTCTCGCTGCTGCCGTTGCCGTTTCTGATTAAGATCGCACAGTATCTGATCATGGCGGTTTGGGCGATACAGAATGCGTATCTGGAGACGGCCGAGTTGATTCAGGGAAAAGCTGTACCTTTGGTTGTAAACTCAGGGAATTTTCAGCTGTCGCTCTCCGATGCGGTTATGATGACACGGGCAAAACGGATCGAAAAGGCGCAGGAATATGTGTCACCGGCGGGAATCGGGCTTAAGTACAAGCATTATCTTTTGCTGTTTCTGTTGTTCCGAAACTCCGATACGTCGACACTCCGTGCGCTGGATCTCATCCAGGCAAACATCCGGATGAAGTACGATGATCATTTTCGGATACGTGACTGCATATATGGGTTTGAAGCAGAGGTGACGGCGACGATACCGTCGCTGTACACCGATGTGTTCTTCGGGGAAGATCCCGAGGGAATGATAAACGGATTTGAAATAACGGAGAAGTGCGCTGTTTCGTACTAGGGCAGCGTCCCTCTCTGACAGCTATTCCTAAACTCAAACAAAAACCATACTTTCTCCGGGGGATTTTCACTGGGATAGCTGTCAAAGGGGGTCTTCGTACATACTGTGCGATTGTCAGGCATGATGCGGGGAGGAGAGGAATGATCGGTCGTGAGAAGACAAGAGTATGCAGCGCGTCATTGACGGTGGAGGCATCCTTTGCCGTGCCGGCAGTGTTTTTCGCGATATATGCGTTTTTACAGTTGTTTTTGTTTTTGCGAATCCAGGCGGATATGCAGCGGGCCATGAACTCGGTGGTGAGAAAACTTTCCGAATACGGAACCGTATATTCTCAGCTGTCTTCGATGAGCGCAGACGAGGCGGATGATTTCATACATAAAATCGGGGCGGATACGGCGATTGGGCGATACACGTCGCAGGCATACATGGGATATCTGCTGCGCGAAGAGATTCGCGACAAGCGATGGCTCGGGTGGATCCGCGGAGGCGCGGCGGGCGTGAGCACTTCGGGAAGTTCGATGTTTGAGAAAAACGGCGAACTGTGTTTGGTTGTTTCCTATCGTTTTGCGGCGACAGGAGGTTTGTTCTCCTTCGGCACGGTTCCTGTGGTACAGCGCGTTGACGCGCGCAGTTTGTTCGGGCGAAATCGCGAGGTGAAAGCAGGCGATGCACAGGGAGACGACGAGCCGGACGAAGAGAAAGTGTTCGTTGCGGACCGGGGAAGAGTTTATCATTGCTCCGCGACCTGCACGTATCTTAAGCTGACGATCTATCAGGTGTCTTACGCTGACGTCGGCAGTGAGCGAAACAAAAACGGTGAAAAATACCGTCCCTGTACATACTGCGACCATACGCCGGTGGGGGATACGGTCTATATTACCGACTACGGAAACCGGTACCACACAACAATCTCGTGCAGCGAGCTGAAGCGTTCGTATCGGACGATGACAATCTCCGAGGCGACCGCCCAGGGCCTGCGGGCGTGCAGCAAATGCGGGAAGACCACGGCGGGCAACGGAGACGGTTCGCAGTAGTGTGGAGCAGTGTGGTCGGGGTGAAACCACCGTTGCAGAGAAGATATGAGAATTATGTCCGGAGGGAGAGTTATGGGCTCAGGCGATTGGGTTTCAATTGCGATTCTATGGGGGATAACGACAGCCGGAGCGGTCTGGGATATCCGCTCGAAGACGGTTCCGCTGCGGCTTCTGCTGGTCGGGGCGGTGGCGTTGATTGTTGCATTGCTGCTTCCGCATGAGGTGACCTGGTGGCAGCGTGCAGTCGGATTGATCCCCGGGGCAGTGATGATAGGAATTAGCTTTTGGAAGAAAATGATTGGTGTAGGTGATGCTGCGCTTGTACTTTTATATGGCTGGGGCATCGGCTTTCGGCTGTTGTGCATTTTCCTGATGCTGAGTTTTTTGTGCCTGCTGCCGGCGGCAATATTCTTCCTGACGGCACTTCACCGGTCGCGCAGGGATACCATTCCGTTTTATCCTTTTGCTGCCGCCGGGTGTGCGATGTTGATCGCGGGATTGTTGTGGTGAAGCTGCTTGCGAAAGTTTGTGGTGGTGAATCTGCCGCAGAGATTGCGGCGAGGACGAAACGATAACAGGGGAGAGGCTGATGATGGGAAGAAAGCAGATGACCGAACATAAGAGAAACGATGGCAGAAGGCAGAGAAATGTCTTTTGCGCGAAGTGCTGCGCATCTTATACGGTGGAGGCAGTCTTTGTCGTGCCGTTTATCACGATGCTGGTTGTCCTTATGATCGACATGACGATGTATCTTCGGGATCTGGGGGCGGCAGAGGCGCTCGCGGACCGCATTGCGGAGGAGACGAGAGCTCTTGTGCTGAACGATGAAGATCCGGAACTTGGGAAAATCCGGTATGAGCGGAAGTTTCAAAGATCGATTTTTGCACGATGGTTTGCCGGGTCGGATGCGGAGGATGCGAAGGAGATGACGCAGCGTCTGCGCGATCAGGCAGAGGGACGATTCTGGATCTGCAAGGTACAGGATGCGTATGTTTCGGTCGGCGGAGATGAGGTCTGCGTTCACATGAAGATCGCAGGAAATTCGATCCTGCCGATGTTCGGCCGTATGACGGAGCAATGGTTTGACGACAATATTACAAGAAAGATTTCCTGCCGAAACACGCGCCAGCGAACGCGCATTTATTCGGCGATCATGGAGACGGGAAGTCAGATTAAAGGCGTCAGCACGGTTTTGGAAAAACTCAGCCAGCTTGTGAACCGATTGGGACAATGAGCTGGCATCCGGTAATGTGAGGCGGAGAGGTTGGTGAGTGTAAAATGTATGAGATTCAGGCGGAGATACAAGGCACTTTGGAAGAGTGTGTGTTGGTATTAAAAGGACTTCCGGAGGGTGATCATTTTGAGGAGGAGATGCTTCAGCACAACGAGATTCCCGGGGTGCTTCGCATGGAAACGGTCCGTGTCGCCGGTGAAAAGCAGCGGAGATATCGCACGGACGGCTGTTGTTCTCTGGCGGAAAGTCTGCGCGGGCAGAAGCTTTCCGGGGAGGAGTTCCGCATGCTGATGTCGTCGCTGTTTTCCGGTATTGCGCAGGGACGAAAGTATCTGCTGCGGGAGGAGAGTTTTGTGCTTACGCCGGAGTGCGTGTTTGTGCGCAACGACACCGGGGACACGGAGCTGGTATATTGTCCGGAATACGAGTGTCCGCTTGCGGAACAGCTGCGTCGCCTCTCGGACTGGCTCCTGGAATATCTGGACGCACAGGATGCGGAAGCCGTGTACAACGGCTATGCGTTTCACGTCATGAGCCATGAAACGGGCAATCCGATGCAGCGGATGGTTTCTGTATTTTGCGGCGTAGCGGTGCCGGGACTCCCTTCGCCGGAAGGGATGCAGCGGGAGGTGTCAGCGGATGTGCAGGCGATTTGCACTGCGGTCGAGGAGAACTCGTCGGGAAATTATCCGAACGGGGATGTGATCGCACGCGGATCCGGCCGTATTACGTGGGGTTCTTTTCTCGCCGGATTATCGGTGGTGACGTGCCTCATTGCGGCAGTCTTGTGGGCGATGCGCTAATACGTTTTCGTTGACAGCCGAGCCTTCCTTGCGGTACAATAGAAGTACCCAAAAGGGGAAGGAGGTTGTTGCGTAAGTCATTGGAAATGGGGTGTGGCTCGCAACGAAACGCTTATGAAGAGAATTATTACGATCAGCCGCGAATGCGGCAGCGGCGGTCGCACGATTGGCCGCATGCTTGCGGAAAAATTGGGTTATGCATTTTATGACAAGGAATTGATCGATCGCGTTGCGAAAGAGAGCGGTCTGGCGAAGGAATTTATCGAGGAGCAGGGCGAGCACATTACGGGCAGCCTTCTGTTCAACATTGCCAGCAATATGACGTATGCCGGACAGGTCTTCGGCGGACATATGCTTCCTCTTCAGGACCAGCTGTATGTGGTTCAGAGCGATATCATCAAAGAGATCGCCGAGAAGGAGGAATGTGTCATCGTAGGTCGCTGCGCGGACTACATTCTGAAGGATCGCACGGATGCGATCCATGTGTTCATCCACGCGAACGCGGAGGACAAGATGGAGCGTGCCGTGAAGGACTACGGCTTCGATCCGGAGGGCGTTGAGAAGAGCCTTCGCAAGAAGGACAAGGCGCGTGCCAACCACTATCGTTACTACACCGACGCGGAGTGGGGCAAGGCACAGAACTACGATATCACGCTCAATTCGAGCACGTGCGGCCTTGAGGGCTGCGTGGATATCCTGTACGCGGTAGTCAAGAACCTTGATTGAAACTTTTGATTGACATTCATCGAAACTGTTTCGAAAGACATAAGAAAGGCGGCCCGGAGTATTCCGTGCCGCCTTGTTTTTTTGATTCGATTTTCTCTTTCAACTTGCGGAAACTATTCCATCACTTTTCCGTTGAGCGTCACGAGAGCTTCGTCGCGGCGGTTCTGGTCGGCGGCGATGACTGCGTTGTCATTGGCCGTGACTGTGATGATGCCGGCGTTGAAGTTGACGGTTCCGCCGGACAGCAGTCCGTTCTCGTCCTTGATTCCCGCCTTGATGCCGTTGTTCTTGGACTTGATGGAGATGGTACCGTCCTCGAAGTTGATCGAGCGCGGTGCGTATATGCCTTCGTCGTCTGCAGTGATGTTGATGACGCCGCCCTTGATCAGCACGTAGCCGAGAGACGGACGGTCGATGTTGGTAGCACGGATTCCGTCATTGTCAGCCTTGAGCGTGATGACGCCGCCGGAGATGAGGACATAGTCCCTTCCGCGGAGAGCGTGATTTTTCGCCGTTACGTTGACAACGCCGCCCTCGATGGTGAGTGTGTCGTTCGACGTAATACCGTTGCGGCACGCCGCGTCTACAACGAGCTGGCCCTCGGACTGGCCGCGGATCAAAAGAGGACTCTTTGATTCGATGGCGGCAACGGGAAGCGTGGTCGCGGTGGATTCAGCAGCGTTCTCGTCCTCGTTTTCCTCGGGAGCGGGGCGATGGTCGGCGATGATATTTTGCGTCTTCTCGCGGATCTCAAGAATGACCATCGGACAATTCTTGACGTAGATCGGCGAGACGGTGGAGCTCGTGAGCTTCAGGCCGTCGAAGACGAGCGTGACCGGCTTGCCGCCGGGCGCGTCGACGATGATGTTGCCCTCATTGCAGGAGCCCGTCAGGATGTAGGTGCCCGCAACCTTGATCGTGAGCGTCGTTCCTTCCGTAGCGACTCCGATGACATCCGAGCGGATGCCGGTGTCGCTGAATGTTATCTTTTTCTCCTCCTGCTCCGTGCAGCCGGTCAGTGCCAGAACTGCGAGCAGCACGAACAGGAGCGTTAAGCGTCGTTTCATGTGTAAACCCTCCCCGTGGAAGACCTCGGTTTGCTAATGGTTTCATTGTATTCGAATCCGGATTCCATGTCAAACAAAACACAGAAAAATCATTCTTGCAGATCATTTTTTCAGGCGTGCGGAGGGGGGAGTTTTTTGTTGACAGAGCGGAGAGCATATTATACAATACAGGCGTGTTGGTATGGACTGCAGAAAGACGGTTCTGTCCGGGCGGGATCCGCTGCGGCGGAAGGACGTCCGACGGTGTCCGCCGGAGGAAAATTTATACGCGGTGTAAGACTTTACGCGGGAACGGAGTCATATGAAACCTCATGAGGGAAGAAAAAGACGTTGGGGAGACCGGAAGGACGGTTTTCGTGTTCGTAATGTTGATCCGATGACACGTTTGGAACCGTATATTATGCCCAAGAAGCTGGACGGATGGGTTTTGTTTGAGGACGAGGTCGATATCACCGAGACCGAGGCGTTTGTGCGCCAGATGCGTCAGGGCGATCTGCCGAGACTTTCTCTTTACGAGGTGGTATTTGCCGCCATCGAGAGAACGTTCGTCGATGTTCCGGAGATTAACCGTTTTGTCAAGCATTCCCGCCTGTTTTCGCGCAACTACATCAAGGCCGCTATGACCGTGATGAAGGGCATGTCGCGCGAGAGCGACCGCACCATGATCATGCCGCAGTTCGAGTGTGAGGATACGCTCTACGATGTGGTGAGACGCATCGAGGCGGAGACGGACAGCATCGATACGAATGTGAGCGTTGAGGAGGATGAGAACAAGAGCGCCTTCGACCTTCTGGAGACCAGCTTCAGCATCCTGCCCGACTTTATCCTGTCGCTCGCCATCGGCTTCATTAAGATCCTTGACCGCTACGGTCTTCTTCCTATGAAGCTGATCAACCTGAGCCCGTTCCACACGAGCTTCTTCCTGACGAACATGGGCTCGATCGGTCTTGATGCCGTGTACCATCACATCTATGAGTTCGGCACGTTGTCGGTATTCGGCGCGATCGGACGCAAGCGCATCTGCTATGAGACGCAGGCGGACGGTTCGGTGAAGCGCAGCGTTCGGCTGAAGCTGCAGTTCGTTGTCGATGAGAGAGCGGCGGACGGTTTTGCGTATGCAGTTGCGTTTCGCAAGATCCGCACGTACATCATGCATCCTGAGCTTCTTCTGACGCCTCCGGAGCAGATCGTTTTCGATAAGATCGACAAGGTTAAGAAGCCGAAGAAAGAGAAAAAAGAGAAGAACGCGTGATCGTTGCCCGGTTTGGGGCGGCGATATCTTGTGCGATAGAAGAGGTGGAAAATGAAGTTGGATCTCACCGGTGCGACCGTGGTTATCACGGGCGCAAGTTCCGGGATTGGGCGTGAGTTTGCGAAAGCATTTGCCGCGAAAGGATGCCGACTGATACTGGTAGCTCGCCGGGAAGACCGGATGCGGGCGCTTGCGGGCGAGCTCGGCGTGCCCTGCGAAGTGCTTGCGGCGGATCTGTCCCGCGAGGAGGAGTGCAACCGGATTATTGAGACGATCCGGGGTCAGGGCGCTTCGGTATTGATCAACTGTGCGGGCTTCGGTCTGCTCGGACCGACCGTGGAGCAGTCGCTTGCGGAAGAGTTGAACATGATCGATCTCAACATCCGCGCGGTTCATATTCTGACAAGACGGTTCCTGGACCTTCGCAAGGAGGAGGGGACCGGAGCTATTTTGAATGTTGCGTCCGCTGCGGGCCTGCTTCCCGCGGGGCCGTACCTGAACACGTACTACGCGACCAAGGCGTACGTGGCAAGCTTTACACAGGGGCTTGCGGCGGAGCTTAAGGACATGGGAAGCGCCATCTATGTCGGTGCACTCTGCCCCGGACCGGTGTACACCGAGTTCACGAAGCAGGCGCACGGCAAGGAATGGGCGAGCGCCAAGACGCCGGAGGAGATCGTGGAGTACGCGATTCGAAAGATGGAGAAGGGCAAGACGATCATTGTGCCCGGAGCCGGAGTCAAGGCCGGCATTTTCGGGACGAGATTCCTCTCCCGCCGCATGACGGCGCGCATCGTCGGCATGGGCCAGAAGAGCCGCGTCGGCGAGGAGTGAGAGCTCGTAAAATAAGGTTGACGAAACGCGCCGCTGTGGTATAATAAAGCGCGTAACGTTAGAAAAACAGGCATGTTCGCGTGTGCCGCAGGAGCTGCGAGGGTTAGGCTATGAGTGATTCGTCAATGATGAAACTGGACGAGAAGGGCGAGAGGGATTTTGAGTTTCTCGTCAACGAATGCCGTAAGGCAGGTGTGATCGACCAGAATCTTTATGCGGAATATGACGTTAAGCGCGGCCTTCGCGACAGCAACGGTGCAGGCGTTTTGACCGGCCTCACGGAGATCTCCGATGTGACCGCATACAAGCTGATCGGCGGAACGAAGGTTCCGGCGGACGGCAAGCTGTATTATCAGGGATATGATGTTCAGGAGATGGTGAAGGGGTTTGCCGAGCGCCGCTATGCGTTCGAGGAGACCACGTACCTCCTGCTGTTCGGCGAGCTTCCGAACGAGACGCAGCTCAAGGATTTCATCGAGTTGATCACGACGTTCCAGACGCTTTCGAACAAGTTCATCCGCGATGTCATCATGAAGGCGGTCAGCGGAAACATCATGAACAGCCTTCAGAAGAGTATCCTGACCCTCTATTCGTACGATGACAACGCCGAGGATCTCTCGGTGGAGAACGTGCTTCGCCAGTCGATCAACCTGATCGCGAAGCTGCCGGTCATCTCGATTTATGCATACTGGTCGTACCTTCATTTCCGGATGGACGAGAGTCTGATCATCCGGAATCCCAAGCCGGAGTATTCGACGGCCGAGAACATCCTCTCGATGCTTCGTCCGGACGGTCGCTTCACAGCGCTTGAGGCGAAGGTTCTCGACATCTGCCTCGTGATCCACGCGGAGCACGGCGGCGGCAACAACTCGACATTTACCACACATGTTGTCACGTCCTCGGGAACGGATACGTACTCGGCGACGGCAGCGGCAATCGCTTCTTTGAAGGGTTACCGCCATGGCGGTGCGAACCTCAAGGTTCGACAGATGATCGCCGATCTCAAGGACAATGTGTATGACTGGAAGGATGAGGGCGCGATCCGCGAGTACCTCACCCGCCTTGTCCGCAAGGAAGCGTTCGACCGCACCGGTCTTGTGTACGGTATCGGCCACGCGGTTTACACGATCTCCGATCCCCGTCAGGTCATCCTGCGCGACTATGCGATTCGCCTCGCTGAGGAGAAGGGACGCACGGACGAGTTGGAGCTTTACTTCACGGTGGAGCGCATCGCGAAGGAAGTCATTGCGGAAAATCGTCATTTGTTCAAACCTTTGTGCGCAAATGTTGATTTTTACAGCGGTTTCGTGTATGATATGTTAGGTATCCCGGAGGAGCTTTACACGCCGATCTTCGCGATCTCGCGAATCAGCGGCTGGGCGGCTCACCGGATGGAAGAGATCATCAACAACGGCAAGATCATTCGCCCGGCGTACAAGTATGTCGGATCGCATCGCGACTATGAGGCGATGGAGGATCGGCCGACGGAGTGACGCGCGTCGCTTCAACAACAGCATAGGAATCAGCCGGGAGAGGGCAACCTCGAGCGGTTCGTTCATAGATGGGAGTGTAGCTCAGCCGGGAGAGCGTTCGCCTCACACGCGAGAGGTCACGGGTTCGAGCCCCGTCGCCCCCATTTTCTGGAAATATAGCTCAGCCGGGAGAGCGTCCGCCTGACGCGCGGGAGGTCATGGGTTCGAGCCCCATTGTTTCCATCGAGAAGCCCTGTAATTGTATGATTACGGGGCTTTTTTCGTCTGATTAGTCAAATTTAGAGGAATTTTTCGTTCAAAACGGCCCGGATCGGCTTACAAAAAAGCAAGAACGTGGATTTTGCGCGTGAAAGGTTGTATACTGCGTGTACAACGAAAATGGATATTTGCGCGGTGGCGGACACCGGAGAGAAGAGGATAATCGGCAAGATCAGAGGAGAACGAATGAGAAAGGCTCGAGCGTACAATCGAATACTGGGTTGGATTCTTCCCGCGCTTGTCATTGCCGGCATCGGGCTTCTTTACTTGTATGTAAACGGCCGGCTGCAGCCGGAAATGCCGCAGGTTCACCCGGAGAACGGCGTCGTGGATGCGAGGGACGTCGATTTTTCGAAGAGCGTTTATCACATGGTGAACAGCTGGGACTACTATGCGGGGCATCTGTACGGACCCGAGGATTTCAAGGACGAGGCGGTCGTCAACTCGAAGAGCGGCAAGGACGTCTGGGACTACAACCTCGGAACGTACCGCGTAATCCTGAAGACAAAGCCGAACCAGTACCTGGAAATCGCCAGCTACGGTATCGACTATGCGACGCGCGTGTTCGTGAACGGACGTGAGGAACTGAATATCGGTTATGTTTCCGACGATCCCGCGAAGGCGGTTCACGGCGGTCGTTTTATGACGTTTCCGTTCTACACCGGAGAAACCGGCGAGGTCGAGTTGATCTATCAGTATTGCAACTACATGCACAACGAAGGCGGCTTCATCCAGTCCACCACGATCTCCACCCCGGAAAATATCACCAAGTTCGTGCGGGGCATCACGATGTACTCGCTGTTCACTTCGTGCGGCCTTTTGTTCCTTGCGATGTTTTTTCTGATCAGCGCGGCGCATCTGCGCAACCGCGGCTACGGTATTCTGGCGCTGTGCTGTGTTTTGATCGCGTTCCGCAATCAGTTCTTTGCTTTCGAGATGTTCCTTCCGGAGATTGACTTCCTGCTTCGGTACCGGCTGTCCGTTCTGGTTGCATCGTTGATTCCCGCGGTCGGCTACCTTCTTCCGGCAGTATTCTTCCCGAAGGTGCTGCTTCGCAGGGATAAGATCGTGTTTACGGGCATCTACGCGGTGCTGGCGATCCTTCATTTTACGATGGATACGCATGACCTCGTGCTGCTCTGCCATATTTGTTATTACTACTGCCTTGTCATCGCGGTTCTGATGGTTATTCGTTTTGTGCTGTGGTACCGAAAGCACGGCAGGCCCGATTTTGCGGATATCGGTACGATAGCGGCCTTGCTGTTCCTGATCTACACGATGTACCAGGAAGGCATGGGCACCGGCAGCAACTCGCTGGTCGCTCACTACGGCGTCACGCCGTTCGGAATGCTCACGTGTATTCTGATCCTTGCCGTGATCATCAACTATAAGATTCAGCAGCAGACCGTCAGACTCGAGGAGGAGAAAGGCCGCAACGAAGTTCTGCAGCGCGTCAACGACATGAACCGCGACTTCCTGCAGACGGTGGCGCACGAGCTGAAGACGCCGCTCGCGGTTATCTCCGGCTATGCACAGCTGATCGACATGCAGATCCAGAAGGGGAAAATGTCCGAGCAGACTTCGGAACGTCTGACGACGATCCGCTCGGAGGCAGACCGCCTTGGCGAGATGGTTTCGAACCTGATGGCGTACACGTACGGAAGGCCCAAGGACGCCGAGCTCGGCCCGGTGGACACGTCGGACCTTGCGAAGAGTGCGGCTGCGGTTACGAAGCCGGTGTGCGAGAAGCGCGGCAACAAGCTGGTCGTGACAGGAAACGGCGGCGTGGTGCACGGCAATTTCGAGTTGCTTTTGCAGGTTTTGATCAACCTGATCGTCAATGCGAGCCGGCATACCGAGCAGGGCACGATCACGCTTGCTTTGATTGAGAAATCCAACGCGGCGGAGTTCACGCTGTCCGACACCGGAGACGGAATTCCCACAGAGAGCGTTGAACATATATTTGAGCGGGGGTACACGACGGACGGCGGCAACGGGCTCGGTCTGTCGATCTGCAAGGAGACCGTTGCGATGCATGATGGGGAGATGGAGCTGGTAAGCACCGGTCCGGGGGGGACCACTTTCCGATTTACGATACCTAAGGAGAAAGAACAATGAGTTACACCGTGTTGCTTGTGGAAGATAATCCGCACATCATGGAAATCAATTACGAGGCGCTGGTGATGGAGGATTACAATGTCCTCCGGGCATATGACGGAAAGAGCTGCCTGGAGCAGCTTGCGTCCGAGGACGTGGACCTTGTGGTTCTCGACGTCATGCTTCCGGACAGCGACGGAGTCACGCTGTGCCATACGATCCGTGAGGAGTATGATGTTCCGATCCTGTTCCTCTCGGCTCTCGGGGAAAATGCGGATATCATCAAGGCGCTTCGCGCCGGCGGCGACGACTATATGACCAAGCCCTATGACCTGGGTGTTTTTGTGGCGCGCGTGGAGGCGAGACTCCGCGGCGTGAACACGGGCAACCGCTGCGTGTGGTACGAGGAGATGAAGCTTGACACCGTGTCCGGCGTGGCGAGCTACCGGAACGAGGACCTTCTTCTGACGAAGAAAGAATTTTCCCTGCTGCTGATGCTCGTGACGAGCGGCGGGCAGCCGATCGAGAAGGAGGATTTGTACCGCAACGTGTGGAACTCTCCGTTTGCGACCAACAACAGCGCGATCTACACGGCCATTTCCCGCCTGAACCGCAAGCTCGAGGAGCATGAGACGCCCTACACCGTGGTGTACAACGCGAACGAGGGATATCTTCTGGACCGCGTATGACGAAAACTGTGAAGGGCTGCATTGCGCAGTCCGGGGGCAGTTGTTTCGAAGCGGCACGGGAGGAAAGTGTGATGGAAAATGATGACGAGTTGTACGAACGGTTTCTTGCCGGCGACACCGCTGCATATGACGAATTGATGATCCGTCACGGCAGCGGTCTCGTTTTGTTCCTGTACGGATATCTGCGTAACAGGGAAGATGCGGAAGACATGATGATCGAGACGTTTGCCCGGCTGATGGTCAAGAAGCCGAACATCCGCAAGGACGGTTTCCGGGCGTATCTGTACAAGACGGCACGAAATATGGCGGCCCGGTTCCATTACAACCGGTCACGCAGCGTTGAGGAATCAATCGACGATATGGAGGAGCTCACGGACGGTCTGAGGCCGGACGACGCTCTTTTGGATGAGGATAAACAAAGAACGCTTCACATTTGCCTGGGAAGAATCGAGCCGGAGCTTCGGGAGGTTCTTCAGCTGGTGTACATCGAGAACATGAGCTACGCGGAGGCAGCGGCGGTTCTCGGGGTCAAGGTAAAGCGAGTGGACCACTTGCTTGCCCGGGCGAAGGAGCATATGAGACGGGAACTGGAAAAGGAGGGAATCACAAGTGCCGGTAGTTGAACGGGCGGTAGCCGTATTGAGCGAGAATGCTTTCGCAGAGGCCGGGATTCTCAGCTTTCTGGTTGTCGGCGGCGTGGCATTTCTTCTCGGAATCGCGGTGACGATCTTTTGTCTCCGACTCCGTAAATGGCGTGAAATTGAAATGTCGCGGAAAGAGGACGAAAAATGATTGAAAGCGCTGTCAATGCTGTTCAGGTTGTCGTGACCGGGGTCTGTGCGTCGGTCGCTTTTTTTCGTGCGTTCAAAACACGCAAACGCGCATGGCTTTTGCTGGGTTTGTTCCTCGGCGCATGCTTCCTGGGTGATCTGTATTGGCAGCTGTTTCTGATCTTTTACCGGGATTCCCCGCAGCTTGATTATGTTTCGTCGCTGGACTGGTACGCGATGGTGTTGTTCCTGCTGCTTCTTTTTGAGGAGCTGCAGGGCGAGCGCTCGTTCCGGCCGAAGCATCGGTGGTTGTGGGTCGTCCCGATTTTTACGTTCGGCATGGCTGCGTACTACATGCGTTGGGGATCCTATGTCAGCAACACCATTCTGGCATTCATTATGACGGTCCTCATCTGGCGCGGCAGCGACGGCCTTCTGTCGATCCGCGGGAAGCGTGGCGAGGAGGCGAAGCTTCGCGCATTTTACGCGGCAGTGCTGTTTTTCTGCTTTGCGGAGTACGCGCTGTGGACGGCGTCCTGCATCTGGGACGGCGACACGATCGACAACATGTACTTCTGGTGTGACCTGCTTCTGTCGGTAAGCCTGTTCCTGTTCATGCCGGCAATGAGAAAGGCGGTGGACCGATGAATTACGTGGAAAATGTGTTCATTTGCCTCGCAGCGCCTCTGACGATTGCCGTGCTCCGCATGCACGGAAAGGCGCGCCGTACGCTTTTGTTTCTGTTGGGAGGCATGACGACCTGCCTGCTGTCTTCGTACATCAGCACATTTCTTGCGGGAGGGCTCGAAGTCGACACGGTGACGGCATCGATGGAACTTACGCCGGTAGTCGAGGAGATCATGAAATTCCTGCCTGCGCTCTTTTACCTTGTAGTGTTTGAGCCCGATACGGACAATGCGGTCGACGGCATCATGATGACCGCGATCGGCTTCGCAACCTTTGAAAATGTATGCTTCATGACGCAAAACGGTGCGGCTAAGCTTACGCATCTGTTGATCCGCGGATTCGGCACGGGCGCCATGCACGTCGTGTGTGCGAGCATCATCGTAGCGGGGTTCCTGCATGTGTGGGACCGCGAGTGGCTGCGGATCGCCGGGACGTTCGGCCTTCTCGCGATGGCAATCTCGTTCCACGGTATCTACAATGTGTTCGTCTCGCAGAAGGGCTATGTCGCAACCGTCGGGTTTTTTATCCCGGTTGTCACGATGGCGATCATCCTGATCATCAGTGAGCGGCGGGGCAGACTCGGGGAGTGCCGGAAGCGGAATTTGCCGCCGGAAGAGCCCGAAAAAAGCGAAACAATATAGAAAAAACGTAAAAAATTCCGAAGAAAAATTAAAAAACTTTAGATATCCTGTCAAAAAATGCTTCTATATAGGTGAGAAGGAATTGAGCCGGCAGATTAAGATTCCGGAAAGGAGGAAGACGTGCCATGGAAATAATGACAGAAGACACCCAAATCGTTGAGCTGTTCTCAAGCGGTTCGGATGAGGCCGTTGAAGCGGTCCAGAAGAAATACGGCACGCAAATGCTTCGTCTTGCACGGAACATTCTCACGGACGAAAGAGACGCGGAGGAATGTGTGAATGACGCGCTTCTCCATGTGTGGAAGTCCGTTCCGCTGGCGAAACCCGACAACCTGAAAGCATACCTGATGCGAAGCATACGTAATCTTTCTTTCGAGAGGCTCAGAAGCAACCGGGCGAAGAAGCGCGGGGGAGATGTTACAATGACATCCTACGAGGAGCTGGCCGAGTGTATTCCGGACAACCGCACGACTGAGCCTGCCGACGAAGAAGGACTGAGGAAGCAACTGGAAGATTTCCTTGACGGACTGTCCGCGGAAAAGCGGACGATTTTCCTGCGGAGATTCTGGTACTCGTATTCGGTAGCTGAGATTGCGGAGCAGATTGGGAAAGACGAAAAGTACATCAGCAATCATCTTTACAGTTTAAAGAAAAAGCTGAGAAAGCACCTTAAGAGAAAGGGATGATTTTATGACAGGATTTGATTTAAATAAAGCGATGACCGACATTGACGAGCGCTTCATCGAGGAAGCCGATCCCTGCGGAACGAAATCCTCTTTGAAGGCGGAACCCGGTACCGGGAAGAGCAGAAGAAGAGTATTCCGCGTAGCATTGATTGCGGCCTGCCTTGTAGTTTTGCTTGCGGGAACGGTTGTGGCAGCAAGCGGAGTATTGAAAATGGATTTCTTAGGCCTGATTTCCAAAGAAAACGCGCCGAAAGAACTCGGCGAAGCCTATATTCCGATGGAAATCGTCCACGAAGGTCCGGTGACGGTTACCCTCGAGAGCGTTATCGGCGATGATGAAGTTCTTTACTGTGAATTCAGTACGGATATTCTGTTACCCGGTTGTCCGGACGGCTGGATCAAAGACACAGAACTCGGCTATACGTTTGACTTCTCCGGTAAGGCACTGATTCCGGAAGAAAGATGGACACATACAGAAACGCTGGTCGGAATTCTGGCGAGTGAGCCCACCTATGGCGCAGGAAGCGCTTCTTTCTGCAGAGACGGCAGACTCTGGTACCTTTACAGCATTGATTACTCGGGCACGAATCAGGATGTGAAAATCAATGACGTACCGATGCAGGTTACGGTCACGGTTACGGACGGTGCCGGCAGTACTGACACGTATCCGTTTGAGTGGACCAATGACTATGCTTCCAGAAAGAAGACCGTACCCGTCAGTAAGAAGTACGATGATTATACGTTAACGCATGTTGATTTATCCACAACCAGAATCACCGTTTACGGGGAGTCGGAGGATATGAACGACGGCTTAGTGCGTGATATGCTGACTCTTGAATATGTAAAACTGGAAGACGGAAGCGTTTGGGAGCATCTTGAGAATAGCGGGCCGCTTGTGAAGGCGGTCAGGGCCGGATGTTACGGCGACGGCGAAAAGTTATACTATTACTGGAACTACGGTTTGATCGGCGAGTTTATGCAGAGGGGAACCGGGGACATCCGCGTACTCCCGTTTGAGGAGATCACAGCCATCAGCATTAACGGAACGGAGATTTCGCTCCGCTAGGCGTTCGAAGCACTATAGCCAATTCATCAGAAGAAAGGAACTGTCACATTTGCGGCAGTTCCTTTTTATTTGTAAGGCGCGTTATATATTAAGAGAGGCCGTCACATTTGGCTTAAGGGTGTTTTCTTGCGCTTACAAAGAAAATAGGGTAAATAAAACGTAAAAAATGATTTTCCCCCCTGGGAGAATCATTTTTTTTTGTATCTTATAAAGTGAAACGTGTTAGTGGCGGCGCTATGCGGTCGGGTTAACCGCAGAGGCGTTCTTTGGAAAAAGAAGGGATGAAACAAGTGAGAACAGATCAGGAGCGGATCGCCCGCCTTCATCAGAGGGCGCGGGAGATCGAGAGAGAGAAGACCCGCCGGTCAATGTACCTGTGGGGAGGAATCAGCATGGTACTGCTGGCGGTGGTGGTCGGAATTGCGACCCGACTGAGCGGCGGAGAGGTGAGCTTTGACGAGAACCTTTTCACCGGAGCTTCGATGCTTTCCGACAGTGTGGGAGGATACGTGCTTACTGCGGTAGCAGCATTTGCCGCGGGAGTGATCATCACGATGATCGTGCGCAGAAGTATTGAGAGAAAACACAAAAAACAGTAGTCGCTTACATTTTTGTAAGAAAACGTGAATCGCGGAAATCATAGGGTATACTGTGGATAGTTCGTATGACGGATAGGAGTGTTGAGGAAAATATGAAGAAATCGATAGGAAAGAAAACGATAAGTCTGTTGCTCGTTTTGGTCATCCTCGGTCTGAGTATGGTCTCCGTGGCAGCAGCTGAAACCGATGCCCAAAATACGAATTCATTCGAGATCGCGGACCTTCAGCAGTCCGAGATCGCGATGCAGAACAGTACCTCGAGCAGCGGCGCTTACCAGAGCGGCGGCATGAGAGCTCCAATCTGGATGGTCGCGCTGATCGCCGTGCTGAGCATCGTGGTGGCGGTGGAGAGCGTGCAGCTGACGCGGTTTAGAAACGCTAAACAGGATAATCAATAACCCCCAGGAAGTGTTAATCACAAAGGTGACCGGCCCGTCTTCTCAGACGGGCCGATTGCTTTTTGCGCGGGCTGAGATGACGGGGCTTAGTGTCTGAATGGGGATGCAGAAAAGAAAAATCAGACAATAAATTAAACACCGCGATCACTGGAAGATCGCGGTGCTTCTTTTCAGGATTCCGTTCATGTATGCGATTGCGATGCCGTAGTTGGTCATCGGGATGCCGGCGGTTTCGGCGGCCGCAAGGCGGCGGGCCACTTCGCGCTCCGGCAGCGTACAGCCGCCGCAGTGGATGATCAGCGCGTATTCGGTGAGGTCGTCCGGCCAATCCCCGCCCGAGGTGAACGTGAACTCCGGGCGGAAGCCCAGGCGCTTTTCGAGCCAGCCGGGCAGTTTGACGGTTCCGATGTCCTCGCATTGTCTGTGGTGCGTGCAGCCCTCGGCGATCAGCACTTTCCCGCCGGGCTTCAGCCGGTCGATGGCTTCCGCGCCGTCTATGAGCGTCCAGAGGTTGCCTTTGTAGCGTGCAAACAATATGGAAAATGAGGTGAGCGGTACCTCCTTCGGCACGTCGGCCTGTACTTTGGCAAATGCCTGCGAGTCCGTCACGACCAATGCCGGTGCGTCGCGGAGCGATGCGAGTGTCCCCGCGAGTTCCTCGGGTTGACAGACTAGCGCACGGCAGTGCGCGTCCAGCAGTTCGCGGAGCACCAGCTGCTGCGGGAGGATCAGTCTTCCCTTGGGCGCCGATGCGTCGATCGGGGTCACCATCACCACGGTGCTTCCGGGCGCGACCAGGTCGGTCAGGATACGCTTCTCCTTCGCAACTTTCGGGGCAAATGTGCCGAGCAGTTCCTTGAGCTCATGGATGCCCTCGCCGGTCGCTGCGCTCGTGAACACGTACGGATGGCTTTGCGCCTCGCTTCGTCTCGATGCTCTTACGGCCTCGTCCGCGAGGTCGGATTTGGTGTATGCTACGACAAATGGAATCCCTCGCGACGCGACTTCCGTGAGGAGCTCGCGGTTTTGCTCACGCCATCCGGCTGCTGCGTCTACCGCGAGGACAGCGATGTCGGTCTGTGCCAGTATTTTCCCCGTGCGAGCGACGCGAAGCGCGCCGAGCTCGCCCTCGTCGTCGAGACCGGGCGTGTCCAGAATCAGCACGGGCCCTAACGGCAACAGCTCCATCGCCTTTCGGACCGGGTCCGTCGTCGTACCCGGTACGTCCGAGACGATGCTGACGTCCTGGCCGGTCACTGCGTTGACAAGGGAGGATTTGCCGGCATTTCGCATTCCGAACCATGCGATGTGGATACGTTCGGCCGATACGGTTTCCTGTAAACTCATGTTGTCCTCCGTGTGCGGAAACCGGAGAGCCTTTTGGCGGGCTCTCCGTCTCCGGGTTATAATGATCAGAACCTGAAATCCCTGCGGTTCGAGTTCTTGATGTCCTCGATACTTTGCGCGGCGATGCTGCGGACTTTTTCGTTCGGGATCTTGGAGAGTTCCTCCTCGATCATCTTGAAGCCGGTTTCTTTTGTCGCGGGCGACGCGTAGTCGACGAGGTACTCGGCGAGTGTCATGAGGGCATTCGGGTGGCAGCAGTTGAGGATCTGGCCGGTCTTGCAGAGGCTCATGAAGCGGTCGCCGGTGCGGCCTTCGCGGTAGCAGGCGGTGCAGAAGGACGGGATGTGGCCGCTCTGCATCAGCCAGTGGACGACTTCGTCGAGCGAGCGCTGGTCGGACACGTCGAACTGCTCGGTGTCGTGCGGGCGCACGTCGGGTGTGTAGCCGGCGTAGCCGCCGACCGAGGTGCGGGAGCCGCCGCTCACCTGGGATACGCCGAGGCGAAGCAGCTTCGAGCGGACCTGCTCGGTCTCGCGGGTCGAGATGATCATTCCGGTGTAAGGCACGGCGAGGCGGATGCACGCCGTGATCTTGGCGAAGGTGTCGTCGTCGATTCCGTTGTCGAACACGTCGGGATCAATGTCGTCGGCGCGCTTGACTCTGGGCACGCTGATCGTGTGCGGACCTACGCCGTGTACGGCCTCGAGGTGCTCTGCATGCATGATGAGGCCGGCAAATTCATACTTGTACAGCTCCAGTCCGAACAAAACTCCGAGTCCGACATCGTCGATGCCGCCCTCCATGGCGCGGTCCATCGCCTCGGTGTGGTACGCGTAGTTGTGCTTCGGTCCGGTCGGATGCAGCTTCTCGTAGCTCTCTTTATGGTAGGTCTCCTGGAAGAGTATGTACGTTCCGATGCCCGCTTCCTTGAGCTTGCGGTAATTTTCCACGGTCGTCGCCGCGATATTGACGTTCACGCGGCGGATGTCGCCGTTTTTGTGGTGCACGCTGTAAATGGTTTTGATGCACTCGAGGATGTATTCGATCGGGTTGTTCACAGGGTCCTCGCCGGACTCGATGGCAAGCCTCTTGTGGCCCATGTCCTGAAGCGCGATGACCTCGGCGCGCACTTCGTCCTGCGTGAGCTTTTTGCGAGGGATGTGCTTGTTTTTCAGGTGATACGGGCAGTAGACGCAGCCGTTGACACAGTAGTTCGAGAGGTACAACGGCGCAAAGATGACGATTCGGTTTCCGTAAAATGCGAGTTTGATCTCCTCGGCGATCTCGTTGATCCGCTCGTTGATCCCGGGGAGGTCACAGGCGAGAAGGACCGAGGCTTCGCGGTGAGTCAGGCCTGCACAGGTGCAGCCTTTTGCGGTTTTCTTCGGTCTTGCCTTTTCAAGAATGCTTTCGATCAGAGGAAGGTCACGCTTGTGTTCCTCTGCATAGCGAAGAGTATCGCGGATCTCCTCATCGTTGATGAATTCCTCCGCGACCATGGAATTAGGGTTATAGTTTGCCATATTTGGTTGTCCTTTCTTGCGGGTCAGAGAAATACTTCCCCGTCAGATATTTGCCACAGTATAGCATGTCCCGCGAGGATAGTCCAGCCCTATTTGCCGAAACTCCATTTGACATTTGACTATTGTCGGCAAGGGGAGTACAATAACCGTAATATACGCATCTAACAATGAGGATGCGAATAACTTGGCATTAGGAGGCGGTTCGGATGGAGACGCGGTTGGTTTCCGTGGATCGGGAACACTTGCGGGAGACGATGCCTGCGGAGGCGGCGGATTTGCTGCGCGCGGGCGAGCTGGTTGCGTTTCCGACCGAGACGGTGTACGGACTCGGAGGTGACGCGCTGCGGCCGGATGCGGCGAGACGCATCTACGAGGCGAAGGGGCGTCCTTCGGACAATCCTCTGATCGTTCACATTGCGGATACGGACGCTCTGCCGGTGCTTGCAAGGGAAGTTCCGGAGGGAGCGTGGAAGCTGGCCGAGCGGTTCTGGCCGGGTCCTCTCACGATGATCCTGCCGAAACAGCCGACGGTTCCGGACGCGACGACGGGCGGGCTGCCTACGGTGGCGATCCGCATGCCGAGCGACCCCGTTGCGGCAATGCTGATCCGCGACAGCGGCGTTTATATCGCCGCTCCTTCGGCAAATGCGAGCGGACGGCCGAGTCCGACCCGCGCAGAGCACGTTTACGAGGATCTTCGCGGTCGCATCCCGATGATCATCGACGGCGGACCGGTCCCCATCGGACTGGAATCGACGATCGTTGACCTGACGGGCGAGGTGCCGCTGATCCTGCGGCCCGGTTTCATCACGATAGACGAGATCCGCAGCGTGCTTCTGACGACGGAGTACGATCCCGCGGTGATCCGGAAGGTGAAGGACGACACGATAGTTGCGAGAGCGCCGGGCATGCGTTACCGGCATTATGCGCCGCGCGGCGAGCTGACGATCTTCGA
>JAFZAZ010000007.1 GCA_017561985.1 Lachnospiraceae bacterium | reverse complement strand
CATAAATCGATTCAGTAGCGAAAGCGGCCGCACATCTTGTACCGTTTGTCAACAGTTTTAAGCAAAAAACCGAAAAAAAGAGTTCCGTACCATCTCTGATACAGAACTCCAGATGCTGTCATCTTAACTTAATGACATTGAACCATGTGCTCTCTCTTTTTTTGTAGACGATTTCCTTTCGGTGTGATAGAATAGGCAGAAATAAACCTTTTTCAAAAAGACGCAGCGGGACGTAAAACGAGACGATTCTACACAAGTAGAACCAATTGAACAATGCCGCAGCGGTGAGGAGTGCACGGTGGAAACGATAAGACTGGTAACGCCGGATCCCGGCTATGCAGAGGATATCTGGGCGTTTCGAAAAGAGATACTGGAGCGGGATGCCGACAACGAAAATCAATTTGCCGGCTGCCTTTCGATGGACAAATGCGGCTCCGCGGAGGAGTGGATCCGGCTCTGCATCCTGCGCAGCAAAAACGACACCTGCGAGGAAACCGGTGTGAAGGTTCCGTCGAACACGTATCTGGCAGTACGGCAGAGCGACAACCGCATCGTCGGTATCATCGACCTTCGGCATCATATCGACCACCCGATCCTGGGCACGTGGGGAGGTCACTGCGGCTACTCCGTGCGGCCTTCCGAGCGCGGAAAGGGATACGCAGCGGAAATGCTCCGGCTGAACATCGGGAACGCCCGGAAACTCGGAATCCGGAAAATGCTCGTAACCTGTGATTCCGACAACTTTGCAAGCGAGAAGACGATCCTCGCAAACGGCGGCGTGTTTGAGAACACGATCGAGGTCGACGGGACAGTGATGAAGCGGTACTGGATCACGATCGCGGAGTGAGTCATTTTCCGCGAAATAATAAGTGGAGGGGAATGCTATGGAAAGAAAGACGATATTGTTTGATATGTACGGGGTGATCCTCTGCGAGAGCAAGGGAAACTTCATACCTTACACGTTCGGGAATTTCAGCCCGTCGGAGTATGAGCGGCTCACGAGGCAGTTCCGGGAGGAGAAACTGTTCACCAAAGCCTCCGACGGCCTGCTGACTTCGGATGAGTTTCTGACGCAGCTTGGGTTCCAAAACCCGCATTTTCACATGGTGAACTACCTGGAGAATTTTCTGACGCTCGATCAGGGATTTGTTCCGTTTGCGGAACAATATGCTTCCGAATATGATTTCGTGCTGCTCTCAAACGACGTGTCCGAGTGGAGCGCATACATCACGGAGCACTACGGGCTGGACCGCTTCTTCCGGAAGAAGATCGTGAGCGGCGACGTAAAATGCCGCAAGCCGGATCGGAAGATATACGAGATCGCCCTTGCGGAAGCCGGAAAATTTCCGGAGGAATGCATTTTCATCGACAACAGCGTGAGCAATCTCAAGGTGGCGGAGGAGTTCGGGATCAAGCCGATTCTGTTCAACCGCGACGGGGAGGAGTACGACGGTCTGATCGTCAACACTTTCGAGGAGCTTGCGGAACTGCTTAAGAGCGGGGTGTGAAGGAGAAAAGCGATGCCATTGGTAAGAATAGAGATCATCAGGGGAAAGAGCGCGGAGTACCGGAAAACTCTGCTCGACTGCGTCCACAGCGGACTTACGGAAGCTCTGGGAATCGAGGACTGGGACCGTTTTCAGAGGATTGTCGAGATTGACCGGGAGAACTTTGAGACAGCGCCCGGCAAAACCGATTGCTTTACGGTCATAGAGCTCACGCTGTTCCCGGGCAGGACGAAGGAGCAGAAGCGTGCTGCGATCGAGTGTATCACGGGGAAACTGCATGACCTTCTGGGAATCCCGAAGGAAGATGTGTTCATCGTGATCCATGAGCCGCCGACGGAAAACTGGGGGATCGGCGGAATACAAAAGTCGTGACAAACGAAGGAGGTTTGGTCGATATGTATCGAGAGTTGGAAACGGAAAGACTTGTGCTGCGCACAGTCACGGAGGATGACGCGGAAGCCGTTTTTAAGTGGGCTTCGGATCTTGAAGTGAACCGGTATATGATCTACGCGCCGCATCCGAACGTCGAGTCGACGAGAGAGTGGCTGCGGTCGCGGGACATCGACGGGAAGGATGAATATGACCTCGGATTCGTGCTGAAGGAGACCGGGGAACTGATCGGACAGGGCGGATTGTTCTACCACGAGGACCTCGACGCGTGGTCCGTCGGATACAACCTGCGGCGCGAGTACTGGGGACAGGGCCTGGTGCCCGAGGCAATGCGCGCGATCATCGATTGCGTTGCGAAGGAAAAGGGAATCAAAACTCTGGTGGGTGAGTTTGCAAAAGATAATTCAAAGAGCAGACGCGTGATGGAAAAGCTCGGAATGACGTACTGGAAGGACGGTCAGTACACGAAGCTTGACGGAAGCGTCACGTTCGAGAGCCGCAAGTACAAAAAGGAGTTTTGATTCTGCGGTAAAAGTTAAAACTTGTATTGGGGAGGTTACTTTATGGCATCAAGTATCATGCATGTGGCAATTTCGGAAGGCATTTTGCGGGAGTATCCGGAGATCGAGCGGAACCGGTTTCTGCTCGGATCGATGTTTCCCGATGCGGCCGGCCCCGGCAACGGGCACCGAAAGATCAACGTATGCGAGGAGACAAAGAAGACGTACGATCTTCCGGGCTTCCGCGCGCAGTTTGCGGAGCAGCTGAAGACGGATCCGCTGTACCTGGGGTATTATCTTCATCTGGTGCAGGATCTGGTGTTCCGTGTCTTTGTCTACCGGATCCATCACTGGGATCCGCGCCCGGAGGGCAACCCGGGCCGGCTTCACAATGACTATGCGATCACCAACAGCTACATCATCGGAAAATACGGGCTTACGCCCGATCTCGAGCTTCCGGAGGGCATCGAGAACGAGGCTCTTTTTGCGGACGAGGATTTCGACCTCGCAGGATTTCTGCAGGGCTATCGCTCGTACTTCGACAAGGAAGTCGACGGCGAATGTTTCTTCTTTACGCGGGAGATGGCGGACGACTGCATCGCGATGTGCCTGAGCAAGTGCATCGAGGAAGTCAAGGCGGTCAGAGCCGGAGCGGGCTGCATCGACGAGGTCGAGTACGCGTGGAACCGCCATATCTGAGCGCTGATGAAGCGGTGACGTCATGGCAGGATGGCCGGTGCGACGACGAGCCGCGGAAAGGCTCATTTTACGAAAGAAAACTAAGAGGGTAAGATTTTGAAGACATTGATTTTTAACGGGTCGCCCAGACCTGCGGGAGACACCGCGAGCCTGATCGGACTGCTGACGGAGCATCTGGACGGCGAATTCAAGGTGGTCGACGCCTACCGATGCGACATTTCGGCCTGTCTGGACTGCCGGTATTGCTGGAAGAATCCGGGATGCGCGATCAACGACGGCATGCAGGACGTCTACCGCTACATCGAGGAGTGCGACAACGTGGTGATCGCGTCGCCGATTTATTTTTCGGAGCTGACCGGGAAAATGCTCGACGTGGGGAGTCGGCTGCAGACCTATTTCTGCGGCATGTTTTTCCGCAAGGAAGCGCTGAACATCAAGCCCAAGAGGGGCGCGGTGATCCTTGTCGGCGGCGGGGACGGAAGGATCGAAAAGCCGTACGAGACCGCCTGCACGCTGATGCACCACATGAACTGCCGCGACATTCACAAGGTCGTGTGCAGCTTTAATACAAACGTCGTGCCGGCCGTGCAGGACGAGCAGGCGGTGGACGGAGTAAGGCGCATCGCAGAGTTTCTGAACGCCGCGCGCTGAACCGCACGCTGAACGGAATAAACGCCCGGGCGGGATTTCATGCGGGTGTTTCCGCGAAAGAAACACGGGGAGAATAGAAAATGGAACAGAAGGATTTTATCTTTATCACGGGCGCCAGCGGCATCGGCAAGACCACGCTGGCGAACAGCCTGCTGCAGCACTATAAGACAACGTGCATCGAGCAGCATATGGTGCCGGAGTTTATATCAAGAGACGG
Source organism: Lachnospiraceae bacterium (assembly GCA_017561985.1). The sequence continues at coordinate 118,109 of JAFZAZ010000007.1, read as the reverse complement.
CAGCGAGCCGATGACGGGCGAGCTCGAGGAGCTGACATTGTGGGAGAATCTCGTCGCGATGCTAACGTGCTTTCATAAGCTCGGGTACAAAAACATTATCGCCTCTGACATCGACGACCTGCGGACCGCGGACATTCCGATCGTGTTCAGGGGGACAAAGTTCATCACAATCAAGCTTGTGTCAAGCGACCTCGCGCAGATCCGGGAGCAGATGAAAAACCGGCCGAACAACGGATTGATCGACTACGAGCTTCAGGAGAAGATGAATACGAAAAATGTCAACCGGGCTCCGCTGGTCAACGAAGTTGTGATCGATGTGGCCGGCAAATCGGCAGAGGAAGTGCTGAAAGAGGCGATCGAGCTGATTGATACGACGATCCCGGAGACTGAGTACGAGTATGAGAAGCCGCCGAAGGAGTTGTTTTATTCGTGGGTGTTTGCAAACGGACTTCGGTAATAAACAAAAAGCCATACAAAAAGAGCGATGACGTGAGTCACCGCTCTAATTTTGTCCGGTAAAAGTTTTCGTAGACGTCCACCCACATTGCGTAGTTTCGGTCCATCATCCGCTGCGCATTGTCATTTACCGAAAGCCCGCTGTCCGGATAGATCGCGGGCAGGTAGTGGATGTACAGCTCCTGAACGGGGAAGCCGTCGTCATCCATCACGTCGGAGTCCTTCATGCAGATGAAGACAGGAATCACGGGAACGCCGAATTTGGCGGCAAATTTGAACGCTCCGGGCTTGAGCGGCCGGGGCTTTCTGTAATTAAACCACATGGCCTGCTCGGGGTAGATCAATATCTTTTCGCCGCGGTCCAGAAGCACGCGCATCCCCTTGAAAAACTCCCGCATCGTCGCGTGGCTGGAGCTTAGGGGCAGGGTGTTTGCGTGGCGCATCATGATCCGCACGGGGCCCTTGAAGTTGGTGTAGTTGCTCTCCTTGATCACCTTGTAAAGGTAATGGTCTTTTTTGAGTGCGGGCTTGATGGTCCGGTACACCGCGTAGTTGTCACTCAGGTGAAAATGATTGCTCGTAACGATCGCTCCGCCCGTCACGGCCGTGGCATTTTCCAAACCGGTCACCTCTTTGATGATCAGCTTGTTCTTTCGGATCATGTTTTCGAAAAATGCCTTGCCGAGGAAGTTGGCGACCCTCGTCTTGCATTTGCTCGAGAACTTTTTGATCGTGTAATCGACGTCTCCCGGCTGAATCGGAATCGCGGGATCGTCCTCCTCGACGTCGTCATTGAAGCGTCCCTGTGCCTCGTATTCCTCGATACGGGCCAGAACTTTGAGCCGGTCTTCTCTAGCCATGGCACACCTCGCGCTTAAACCATAATTTTCGGAACGTCCGATTGCTTCTCTTGATACCCTCGATCGCGCCCATCAATTCCGTAAAGGACTCGCGGTCGCGCTGACGGTCGAGGTCGGAGTAGTTGTTGAGGGAGTCGACCAGCGAAGGGTAGAACTCGCTGCCCTTGGCGTACTCCCAAAAGTATTCGCCGTTGATCGCTTCCGCATAGTGCCAGGGCTTGTTGGAGAGAGCGTAGTGGCACAGGTTGAGCTCACCCTGCGGCGGCTCGGGGAAGCTGTGCTTGTTCCAACCGGTCGGAAGATATTTGACCTTGCCGTGGCAGATTACGTTGAGGTATTCCTGATCGGGCGCCAGACTGTCGAAATTGTACTCGGTCAGCATCCACAGGAATTTCTCCTGAACCTTGTTCTTCCGGAATTCCGCGAGGTTCATGACCATCACGCCGGAGTTAAAGTATGTGTTGTGAGGGATGCCGATGATCTCCTCGACGTAGTTTGTAAATTCCGGACTGCGGTCTGTGTTCTGCTCGTACACCGCGGCGACGAGATTGCCGGTGACGTCCGTCTCGTACAGCTTCGCGATATCGTTCAAAAGGATCACGTCGCTGTCAAGATAGATGGCCTTGTCGTACTGCGGAAAAGCGGTCTCGATGAAAAACCGGTAGTACGCGGCGAGGCTGTAGTATAAAACATCGGGCAGCTTGCTCTCCACAGGTTTCAGCATTTCCCGCACGTCGAAAAATTCGATGGACACGTTGTCGGTCGCATGCTTCTTTACGATCTCCTGGTTGGACGGCGAAATGTCGGACTTCAGGACGGTGATCCGGTACTCATTTTCCGGAGAGGCATGAGCGATCAACGAGATGATCGCGACGTCAAGATAGGGAACGTATCTGTCGTTGCAGGCGAAAAAAATCGGAATCGGCTCCTTCATGGTAAAGACCCCCTGGGATTTAGTCAGTTACATTTTCCTAAAATCTCCCGTGTAAGTAAAGATAATGTTGATGCGCGCACTCTCGCGATGAATCAAGGCTCCGAACTGTAGCGAGAGAGGACTCTACTGCAGCGGGAATTTGATGCGGAATGCTTGATTTATGCGGGAAAGACTGATATGATAGCGGTATGGAAAATGTTAAGGCGATCGTATCGCAGAATTTATTGAGATTACGAAAAGAAAACAATCTGACACAGGCGGAGCTGGCCAGACAGATCAATTATTCCGACAAAGCGGTCTCGCGATGGGAAGCGGGCGAGGTCGTTCCGGACCTTGAGACGATCTACGCGATCAGCGAGGTTTTCAAAGTACCGGTCTCCCAGATTACAGAGGCGCATTCGAAGGAGGAAGCGGATGAGAATCGCGCCTACGAGTTAAGCCAGAAGATCCTGTCGCAGGTTTTTTTGTGCTGCGAGATCTGGCTGATCTTCACCGTGCTTTTTGTGTACATCAAGCTCACGAAGCAGACCAGCATTTGGCAGCTGTTTGTGTGGAGCATTCCGTCCTGCATGCTCGTGCTCTGGATCTATAACCGGAAGGAGCGCACGAACCTGCTGCTCTTTATTTATTCCACAGTTTTTGTGTGGTCCTTTACGACATGCATTTACCTTCACCTGATCCGTTCGAACCCGTGGTATATCTTCTTCATCGGGCTGCCGGCGCAGGGACTGCTGATCGTCAGATATATCTTTAACTACAAACAGAATCTGAAGGGAATACGGCTTACCAAACGGAGGGGGAAACAGAAAACGTAGGATATTCGGGAAAATCAACCGGCTTGGATAGGTGCGTCCTCAGGCCGGTTGTTCTGCTATAGTACGACGGAAAATAAGAAACCGGTAATTTTGGAGGGAGTATGAAAAAAGTATTGGGAGTAGCATTGCTGATCGTGTGCGTGGGAATTTTGTCCGGCTGCTGCCTAAAGCACGATTGGGCGGAAGCAACGTGCACGGAGCCGAAACACTGCACAAAATGCGGAAAGACGGAAGGGCTGTCGCTCGGCCACACGTGGAATGAGGCGACATGTACGACACCGATGACGTGTTCCGTGTGCGGGGAGAAGAGCGGAGAACCGCTCGGCCACAAGTGGCTCGCGCGAACCATAAAGGCGCCGAAGACATGCGAGTTGTGCGGGGCGACGGAAGGAGAACGACTCTATTGCGACGAGATGGAGTTTAAAAAGATCGATTCGAACCTGCTGCAGAAGGGGCGCGTTTATTTCCGGAAAGACACCATCATGATCATGGACAGCGCGCAGGTTCTCCACATCTTTGATTACAACGAAAATGAGATCAACACGGTTGATTTCAAGCAGTTTATCGGGGAAGAGTGCTCGTGGGGATACAATTTCGTACCGCCGTATATCAAGAACGACTATTTTATCACATTGACGGTCGTCGATCCTGACTTAAACTGTACGGTCCGCATTTTCAACGGCTACGGCGATCAGCTGGCGTGTCTCACGCAGCCGGTTGATATTCCGGTGGGACACAGCGTCATGTTCCACACCCTCGCCGACAACCGATATCTGCGTTTCTACGACGATGCCTTAGACGGGGTGCCGGATCCGGTTCTCTGTGTCGACATGGAGACGATGAGCCTTGTTCCGCCGAAAACCGGAACGCCCACCGAGAAAATACCCCGCAATAAGTATTTGTCTTATTCGAGTATGTGCTATTGCGACAAATACATTTATGCGGTGACCAACGAAGGCGAAGTCGTGTTCCTGGAGGAAGAGTACAAGTACACGGTGGCCCAGTACAAGGAGGCCAGCTTCTTCGGACCCGACGGTTATGCGCTTGTCAGCGAAGACGGAAAGACATTTGACATTGTCGATATGGATTTCAACGTGCATGCAAAAGGCGTTGTGGAAGGTACGATCGCAAGCTGGGCAGGCAATTCGGTGTTCCTTGTGATCAGGGACGGCGCGAGACATTATTACATCGTAAAATAGCATCTGAAAAAGATGTGTGTGGGGGATAAAACAATGAAAAAGATAACAAAGATCATCATTATCAGTGTGGTGGCGGTTGTAGCAGCGGCGGCGGTCTTCCTGTTGTACCTGAACGGAGCGTTCAACCGGTTCTTTCCGAAGGATGTCACTTCGGTGACGAGCCCGGACGGAAAATACGTGCTGTGCTTTCAGCAGCTCGGAGATCCGGGCTGGCCGTTCGGACCAGCCGATGTCCGTCTTGTGCTCAAAGACAAGAACGGAAAAGAGCTGAACCGCAAGGAAGCGGTCATTTATGACGACGGAGCAAGCGCCAGTGAGTACAACCTGAAGACCGTGGAGTGGCGTGACGATTCGGTGATCGTGGTGTTGCGCGCATCGGAGATGGAAGACAAGACGGTCACGCTGCAGTACAAAAAGTTGGAGGGGCATCATGGGAAAAATAAGTGTAAAGCCAAACAATGATTACTGCCCGCAGACACTGTTTTTGTATGGGACTTATGATGAGCAGGGCAACCCCGATTTCGGCCTTTTCTGCTGGTTCAGCTATATCTGGGAGGACGAGCTCGGCGTGATGTGCTGCATCGGCGGAAGCAAGCTTACGAAGGACAACATCCGCCGCAGCAAAGTATTTTCCGCATGCCTTGTGACCGAGGAACTGCTGGACGTTGCCGATTATCTCGGCTGCGTGAGCGGAAGCAATCCCGACAAGATGAAGATCGATCTGGAGATCGGAAAGGGCGCGGTGCTTGACGTTCCCGTGCTCGAGAAATCCCCGGTTGTATTTGAGCTGGAGGTGACCGATACGATACTGAAGGCCGACAGCGATATCATGCTTTGCAAGATCCGCAACGTGCTTCAGGACGAATCGCTTTCGTCCGGCGAGAGCGTGGAGCAGAAGCTCGCGCGGATCGCCCCGGTCAAGACGACCGCACAGACGTATTTCGGATATGACGGCAGAGACCTCGGTGCCTGGGGTGAGCCGATGAAGAACGTAAAAAACTGAGACTTTTTTAAGATTGTTATTACCTGAGTTCATTGCAGTTAAACCGCGTGCAAGGAGGAAACAGCTATGGAAGTGAATCAGATCTTTAACCGGCAGCTCAAGGAAGCCCTCGGAAACGAAGCCATCAGGGTGTTGATGATGAACAACCTGATGACGCAGGATGATTTCCGCACGCTCGGCATCACCTGGGGATATGTTTACACCCGGGATGACGGGCAGATCGAGGCGGCCTTCAAAATGACATTTTCCGACAAGGAACATTTCTTTGCGGCACAGAACGGCAAATTAATGCTGGTGAACATCAACGATCTTCTGTTTGAGCAGGCGGTGAATTTCACCAAACAGAACCATCCGTGTCTGCTCAATGCCGAGCTTCCCGAGACGAAGCTTCAGCGCAAGAGACGCGAGAAAAACAACAAGATCTGCAGGAAGAGAAAGATCGCTGCGGCGGACATGCTCATGACATGCTGGAACGACGATGCGGTCACGCTCAGGGACAAGGAGACGATCTGCAGGCGCGCGATTGCCTGTTTGATCTGCACGCAGATCGCGTGCGATATCGGCAAGAATAATTATCAGGCGAGCGTCGAGTATTTTGTGCCGATGCTCAAACAGTATGGCGTGGAGGATCTGCTGAACTCCAAGGAGAAGAAACTTGTGGACGGCACTTACACGATGCAGGACGCGATCGATATGGACTGGGCGTATGAGGCGTACTGGGCGCTGTGCTGGAGCCTGGGGCTCGTCAAGGACATCTCCGATGCGGGCGACATCTGCGACTGTCAGAAGGCGATCGGGTTTGTCATGGACAGCGGCTCGACGGATAATTTCATCAGGAAATGCAAGCTCCGCAGCAAGGAGGATATCCTTGACATGCTGGATCTGTATTTCCGGTACAACTGGGCGATCAACGACAAGAAGGTGCATCCCGAGTCGCCCACCGGCAACCTTCATCCGTCCGTCGTCATCGAGCGGCGCCGCGGTCTGGAGTGGCTTGTGACGGGAGATGTCGACGACTGGTATGATCTCAGCATGAACGCGTAAAACGGAGATTTGGAAACACGATAATGGAAGAGAGATTTGACTTGCCTTTGTTCACGGCGCTGCGGGACGGTGACATCCTGCTCGACGACCACGAGGGCGGGTGCGTTTTGTACGAGAAACGGGCGCTCGTGGAGAGCCTGCTGGCGCAGGGACGCAGCTCAGAGTAAGGACGGAGTGCTGCGTAAGGACGAAGCTCGGAGTAAGAGAACAAGACTGCGGAAGATCATGGAGGGACGACAGTGAAGATAGCGGTAAGCGCGTGTCTGCTCGGTGAAAACTGCAAATACAACGGCGGCAACAATTACAGCGAAGCGGTGGCGGAGTTTGTAAAGGGGCACGAAGTTTATGCGGTCTGTCCCGAGGTTATGGGAGGACTGCCGACGCCGCGAGAGTCTGCCGAGATCGTGGATGGTACGGTGCGGCACAGGGACGGCTCCTCCGTGGACGAGGAGTTCCGCAGGGGCGCGGAGTTGGCGCTTAAGGAAGTGATCGACAACGGCGTCGAGCTTGTGATTCTTCAGTCGCGAAGTCCTTCATGCGGAGTGAATTCGGTGTACGACGGGACGTTTACGGGGACGCTGATCCCCGGGCAGGGAGTGTTTGCAAAACTTTTGGCAGAGAGCAACATAAAAACGATCGATGTCTCCGAGCTGAAGTGACCGGGAGAAGCCCGGGACAGCAGCGCGGGACGAACCGGTTTGCAGGGTAAGGGGTGTGAAAATGAAACGAACCATATTTATCGGTGTGCTTATGATCGCTGCGCTCAGTCTCGGCGGCTGCGGAGACAAATCGGGCGAACATTCCGACGACTGGAGGGAGATCGTGACGGCCACGCCGACGAAAGCGGGACCGATTCCCACGATCGTGCCCGATGAGATTGCCGACGGAAAGCTCGAGGGTGAGATCCGGGCGGCGATGAGCAGCGGGTGCGTCATCATGCATAACGGAAGCGCCATTTTCGGCAGGGATACGTGGCTTGCATTTTACGAAAAAACACAGCGCAGGGAGGAAGCGAGCGTCCGTATCGTGCTCTTTTACACCCTGGAGCGCGACGGCTGCACGGAGGAGTACTACGAAGCCGAGAAGAACAACTATCCGCATCTGTTTGCGAGTGAAGTGAGATTTGACGGCGAAAAATACCACGTGTCGTCGCTTCATTACGACGGAAGCGGATTCGTCTTGCAGAATCAGCAGGGGTATGACGAGCCTGACGCCACGTGGAAGTATCTCATGCATTACACCGGCGTGCCGAGGCAGGAAACAGCGCTTTTCACGAGCTACGACCGATACGTGCTTGTCAACGACGATTCGGTCACATGGGAGGACCTCCAGCGCGGTATGTTCAGCAGTACTCTCGGCGACTACATTCCGTTTTATGAAGCCTACTGCGAGCTGGCGTGGAAATAAATCGGGAGTGAATCCGGCGCAATGCCGGAGATTCGGGACGATATATGAATCTGATTGAGATAAAAGACATCACAGATCCGGAGCTTGAGGTGTTCACCAAATGCTCCGAGCCGCAGCTGTACCGCTATTTTGAGCCGGAGATCGGGATCTTTGTTGCGGAGAGCGCAAGCGTGATCCTGCGCGCGCTCGAGGACGGATACGAGCCGCTCTCGATATTGGTGGAAACCGGCCGGATGGAGGTCGAGGCGGCGCCTGTTTTGGGGGCGATCGAGCGGTACTGGGGAAAGGAAAAACTGGAATCGATCCCGGTGTATACCGCGGGCGTCGAGATTGTGACGAGGCTCACGGGGTACGCGCTGGTCCGCGGTCTTTGGATGACGATGCGGAGGCGGCCGGCGATTCCCATGGAGGAGTTTTGCCGGGACAAGAAGCGCATGGTCGTCCTGTTTGAGGTCGTGAATCCGGCAAATGCCGGCGCGATCGTCCGTTCCGCAGCGGCGCTCGGTATGGACAGCGTTCTCTTTTCGTACGGCTCCGTGGACCCGCTCGCAAGACGGTCTTCGCGGGTCAGCATGGGGACGGTGTTCCAGATTCCGTGGACGTATGCGACGAAGGAGGAGACCGAGGGCGTCACGCTCGTGCGGACGCTGCAGTCCTACGGTTTCAAGACGGTTGCCATGGCACTGACCGACGACTCGACCAATATCGACAATGATGAGATCCGCGCAAACGAGAAGCTTGCGGTATTCCTCGGCTCGGAGGGACCGGGGCTTCCGAAGGAAGTCATCGCCGCGTGCGATTACCGGGTCATGATCCCGATGCACCACGGCGTCGATTCGCTGAACGTGGCGGCGGCAAGTGCGATCAGTTTCTGGGAACTTTTAAAATAGATCATTTTACGGGGGAAAATATGGGATACAAAGCGGTCGTTTTCGATCTTTTTGAGACACTTGTCACGGAATGGGGACACAGAAAATATACTAAGCGCGAGATGAGCGAGGACCTCGGGATCGACAAGGAGACCTTTGACATTTACTGGGAGGAGAAGGAACTGGACCGGTACGTGGGAAGCATCGACTTCGAGGACTCGATCAGGTATGTGTTCCGGCAATGCGGAAAGACGGTCGACGAGGCGACGCTCGCTGCAGTCACGGATCTTCGCATCAGCACCAAGGCCGGCTGCTTCACGGCTGTGCTCCCCGAGGTGACGGAATTGTTGAAAACGCTTCGGAGGATGGGCCTGAAGACAGCGATTCTGAGCAACTGCTCCTCGGAGGAGGTGCGCGTGCTCATGGAGTCCGAGATCGCGTCGTATTTTGACGAGATCGTCCTCTCGTACGAAGTGGGAATGAAAAAGCCCGACGCGGGCATCTACGAAGAGGCGACGCGGAGGCTGGGAATCCCGGCGGCGGAGTGCCTTTTCGTCGGAGACGGCGGCAGCAACGAGCTCGTCGGAGCGCGGAACGCCGGCATGACGGCGGTTCAGGCAAAATGGTACACGAACCGTTTCCCGGTGAAGCGCGGCAACATCGAAGGGTTTCCCGCGGCGGAGGAGCCGGCGGAGATTCCCGGATATCTGGAAGGAAAATGAAAGACAGTCGTTTTTTTCAATAACGAACGGTATGGGAGCTTGCTGATGGCAGGCTCCTTTGCTATAATATGATTTAATAAATCTTCGCGGTCCCGGCGGATTGCGGGGTGATGCAGTTATCAGGAGGAAGGCGGATATGGGAAGTCCGACGAAACAGAGCCCGGTGCGTGAGCTTCTTATGGCGAATCGGGACGAAAAATACAGGGAGTTCCAGAGCAAACTTGTTCCGAACATCCCGGCGGACACTATACTCGGCGTAAGAACACCGGCGATGCGCGCGATTGCGAAGAAATTCTTTGGAACCGCGGAGGCAGAGGAGTTTCTGGCGGAACTTCCGCATACATTTTACGAGGAAAACCTGGTGCACTTCTTCCTGATCGCGATGATCAGGGATTTTGAAAAGTGCGTGGCGGCGGTGGAGAGGTTCCTTCCGTACATCGACTGCTGGCCGGTGTGCGACCAGACCAGCCCGAAGGTGTTCGCAAAGCACCACGCAGAGCTGTTGCCGCTGGTTCGGAAGTGGATCGCGTCGGACCACGTTTACACGTCGCGCTTCGGGATGCGCATGCTGATGAACGAGTTCCTGGGCGAGGATTTCCGGCCGGAGTACCTTTCGTGGGTGGCGGACAAACAGGGGGACGATTATTATCTCAAAATGATGGCCGCATGGTATTTTGCGACGGCGCTCGCGAAGCAGTACGACGCGGCGGTCGTCTATATCGAGGAGCGCAGGCTTGATCCATGGACGCACAAGAAAGCAATCCGGAAGGCAATCGAGAGTTACCGCGTCTCGGAGGAGCACAAGCAATACCTGCGGACGCTGAGAACGGAGTGATACGGAAAATGCAGGATATCATCATCAAGAATGTCAGGACCGCCGACTACAGGGATGTCAGCCTGAATCAGTCATACGACCCGGAGGGCGAGCACAAGCGCAGGTTTGAGTTTCGCAAATGCAGTGTCGCGGCGCCGTACCGCACGGGCGAGGGAAAGCTCGGCATCGGTTTTTATACGCTGCAGCCGGGGTGCAGCAACTACCCGTACCATCAGCATTTCGGGCGGGAGGAGGCGTTTTACATCATATCCGGGAAGGCGACGCTGAAGACGCCGAAGGGCGACATCGAGGTTGTCGAGGGCGACGTGGTCGTATTTCCCGCAAATGAGAACGGTGCGCATATGCTGACAAACACGTCGTCGGAGCCGGTCACATACATCGACATCGACACGCAGACCGAGTCGGACGTGATCCTGTACCCGGATTCGGGCAACGTCCGCTTCATGGCGGGCGGCATGCAGAAGTCGTTCAAGATGGATTCGGAAGTAAATTATCTCGACGGGGAATGATACCGTCGGAGATTCGGAAAATGCGCGTAGCGATACGGAGGAGGGCGGCATGAAGGATTTTACGAGGATGGATGAGCTGCTGCAGGGTTTTGTCGAGAAGGGGACCAACCCGGGCTGTGCGGTGGCTGTGATGCAGGGAGACAAACTGATCTACCACGGGGAGGCAGGCTATGCGGACATTGCGTCCGGGAAGAGGGTGGACGTGCACAGCATGTTCAGCCAGGCTTCCACGACGAAGCTGTTCACGTACGCGATCCTCGGAATGCTTTACGAGGAGGGCAAATTCCTCTTCAGTGACCCGCTTTACTATTATCTTCCCGAGTGGAAGAATACAAAGAAATACGTGAAGCGCGAAAACGGCGAGATCGTCACGGAGCCGCTTGACAAGCCGATCACGATCCGCGATGCCGTCGCGATGATGTGCGGACTGCCGTACTGTATGGTGCCGGCGGTCAACCCGGACACTCCGACGCTTGCGGCGATGAGCGAGCAGATGAGGAAGCTTCTTGAGGACGGACCGACCACGATCGAGCAGGAAGTTCGCGCGATGGCAAACGTTCCGGTCATGTTCGAGCCCGGCTCGCACTGGCTGTACGGCTTCGGTTCCGAGATTACCGGCGTTTTGGTGGAGACTTTCGAGGGAAAGCCCCTTCGCGAGGTGTTCAAAGACCGCCTCATCAACCCGCTGGAGCTCGAGGATGCGGACACGCTCGAGCGCCCGTGGAACAGGGACCGGATCGTGACGAACTATGCGAGAAAAGAGTACGGCGTGTTCGAGCCGATGCCCGGATTCTCGGCAACCGACCCCGAGAGCGTGCCTGCGGGCGCGCGTCCGAACCTTTTGATCAGCGCGCACGATTTTGCGGTGTTCATGCAGATGCTCGCGAACGGCGGAACGTACCGCGGAAGGAAGTTCCTCGGCAGCGGCACGGTCGCGATGCTTCATGAAAACCAGCTCGGCCCGGTGCAGATGGCCGACTTCGAGAACGATTATCTCGCGGGTTACGGCTACGGCCTCGGCTTCCGCACGCTGCTCACGCAGAAGTACGGGCACAACGGACACCTCGGAAACTTCGGCTGGACCGGCGGAACCGGCATCTGGGCGGAGGCTGACCCGGTGGACAGATTTTCCGTGGTATACATGCACAACATGTGGCCGAACGACGAGCTGTATCATCACCACAGAGTCCGTGCCGTTATAAACGGGATCATGCTGTGACAGTTCCGGCGGGAGGCATGCTGCAAAAGAGATTGAGAAACACGACTACTCACAAATTCGGATAATTCAACACAGAGAAGGAGGAACGATCATGGGACTGTTCGATAAGTTCAAGAAGAAAAAGAAGGATGCAAAGAAGGAAACCGAGGCGATTACGCCCGTGACGACCGTGGAGGAAGGAAACTTCGGCTGGGATGCGATCGAGAAGGAATTTCTGCGCATCTACCCCGACCAGACCAATCCGAAGCATTACGGAACGCTCGTAAAATGGGTGTTCGGCGGGAAGGATCCGCTGGACGGCATCAGCGTCTACGACGGCGGTGATTTTTATCACTTTGTCACGTTCGGTCTGACAGAGCTCTACGCCAAGGAGAGCAGAAACACGGAGCTCAGCGGCTACGGTTATGAGATGACGCTCAAGCTGAAGAAGGAAGGCCTTGAGGACGAGGAGGCGGAGATCCGCAATGTGTGCGGAATCCTGCAGGCGGTTGCGAGGATCACGTTCACAAACGGAGAGTGTTTCTTCCCCAATGAGTTCATTTACACCGGCCAGACCGCGGGCATGGACGCAAATCAGAAGTCGCTTCTCACGGGCTTTATCGTGGTCAGCGATCCCTCGGTGCAGACGATCGAGACGCCGAACGGCCGTGTTGAATTCCGCGAGCTTGTCGGCATGACGGACGCCGAGCTCAAGACATTAAAGACCCACGATTCCGTGGCGGAGATCTATGCGAAGCTCGGTTCGGACATCACCGACTGGGGCCGTGCGTCCCTCGTTGAGGCACCGGCAGAAGCAACCGCCGAGGCGCCCGGCGAGGCAGCCAAGGAGGCTCCCGTTACGGCAGCTGAGGAGACACCTGAGGAGTGATGACGCATTTTCCGGGAAATGCGCATCGCGCGTAAGTCCGGAGAGAGGTTTTTGTTGGCTATGGAGATAGTTCAATACGTTATTATGGTTGTGCTGCCGCTCATCGTGGCAGGACTGGTATGGTATGTCACCACGCTGCGGTATCCGCCGGTTATGCAGAGGACCGAGCAGGGCATTACGGTCTCGGTCATGTCGGTACTGCACGGCGGCAGCAGGCATTTTCGGGAACATCTCTTCACGAAGAGAAGGAGCGGCAGATACCGCCTGAAGCACTCCCTGTTCGACTGGTTCACGCTGTTGATCACGGTGGTGCCGGTGGTCGGATTTTACGGATGGCTGCTCTGGGATATGTGGGAGTTTATCCTCGAATACCCCGGGACGATGGTGCCGCTGATGGCCGTGCTGGCGTTTGATTTTCTGGCACTTTTGTATATTTTTAATCACTCGTTTATCACCGCGCGGGGTTGTGTGCGCAGGTTTGAGGCGGTGAAGTGAAAGGTTTTGGAATGGTACGTCTGGGAGAAATTACGACGGAAAATATCGACGAGGTGCTCGGGCTTCGCGTTCGCGATGACCAGAGCGCTTTCGTTTCCACGACGGCGGAGTCGCTGGCGCAGGCATACGTCTACCGCGACACGGCGTTTCCTTTCGCCGTGTATGACGGCGATGAGATCGTCGGCTTTATCATGATGGGCTACTATGAGGCGAAGGATTATTACACCCTGTGGAAGCTGCTGATCGACAGGAATCACCAGGGCAGGGGCTACGGGAGAAAGGCGCTGGAGCTTGGATTAGCGTTCCTCGAGGAGAGATTCGGCGTGAGCGAGGTGTACACGGGCGTGGCCCCGGGCAATGCGGTCGCGAAAGCGCTGTATCACTCGATGGGCTTCGAGGACACGGGCGTCTTCGAGAACAACATGGAAGAGCTGCGCCGCGCAAAATGAGCAGGAGAGAACAAAGCATGTCCGAGCAACCGAAAGCGTATTATCATCTTCCCGGCCTGTTTGAGTTCTACGAGCTTTACAGGGCGTTTCTGCCCATTTTCCGCGAGCACAGGGAATACTTCTACGACTGGTGCGAGATCGGTTCGATCTACGGCGCGCCGCAGGACTGTCTGTGGGGCGGCGGGCGCGTCGGGTTCGGGGATGAGGATCCCGGGGAGGTCGCTTCGCTCATGCGCGAGCACGGTGTCTCGGCGCGGCTTACATTCAGCAACTCGCTGCTCACCGCGGAACATCTCGGCGACCGGCGCTGCAACGCGCTTTGCAGACTGTTTGAGCACAACGGTCCCTCGGAAAATGGAGTGATCGTCCACTCGGACCTTCTCCTTGAGTACATCCGGACGAACTACCCCGGGTTTTATCTTGTGTCGTCGACGACGAAGGTGATCACGGAGTTTGCGAAGTTTGCGGAGGAGCTGAACCGCGAGGAGTTTCGGTATGTCGTGCCGGATTTCCGGCTGAACAAGCGCCTTGCGGAGCTGAATGCGCTCACCGAAGAGCAGAAGCGGAAAGTTGAGTTTTTGTGCAATGAGTGCTGCTGGTTTGACTGTTACGACCGCAGGAATTGCTACGAGAATGTCAGCCGGAAGAGTCTCGGGGAGGCCTGCGACGACCACGTGTGCGTCTCGCCGGATGCGGCGAAGGGATATCGGTTCTCCGAGGCAATGAAGAACCCCGCGTTTATCGGGGTGGAGGATATTAAAAACGTGTATCTTCCGTCGGGCTTCCGGCACTTTAAGATCGAGGGACGAAGCCTCGGAAGTGCGGTTGTTTTGGAGTTCCTGCTTTACTATATGACCCGGCCGGAGTATGTTTTGAAGGTACGGGAGGAAATCTATCTGGACAGTATGCTCGATTTGTTTTAGACGGCCGGCACGGCCGCTGTCAAGTGTGAACAAAAGGGTGATCAAGGAGGGGTGTCTATGAAAAAATCGTACTTCTTCGCAACGACGGTGCTTGGCGCGATCGTAACGGCCGTCTGCCTGGCAGCGGGCTTTTCGGATTTCGGGAAAAATTCGAGAAGCGATGCGGAGATTCTTACGCTGGCCGGAATTGCATTTGCATGCACTGTTGCGTCCATCGTCGGGTTCGCGCGGAAATTTGTCGTGAAAGGCATTTTCCTTGTGAAGGTCGGCATCGTTTTGTTCGGCCTCGGTGTGCTTTTCTTCGCGGGTGCGGCTGTCGACAACAAGGTGACGTCGTCGGTTGTGATTGAGCTGATCGTGTTTGCGGGACTCGGTATCGCGGCCTTTTTGTTCGGCCGGAGCGTGTGCCTGAAGAACAGGGTTGCGGAGGAACCGAAGGCCGAAGCGAGCGCTCCGGCGGCGCCGAAAAATACTGCGGGAATCCCGGCGCGCGAGGGCGCAGGTGTCCGGAGAATCTGGCAGTATATGCCCGGTGCAAAGCCGCAGCTGACCGATAGACAGAAGAGGATCAAACGGACAGTTTGTACGTACTCACTCCTCTGCGCGATCGCAGGGCTCGTCCTGCCGTTTGTGATCGGGGATGAGATGTTCCGCAAGCCCGGCGGAGAAGTGCTCTTTATACTCGCCGTCGTGTCGATCATCGTGTTTGCGTTTACGCTCGGAATGTTCAAAAAACACAATACACAGAACAAGGCGTTTGTCCTCGGTGAGGACGGCAGCGTGTTCCTGATCGATTACTTTGACGTGAGAATGGCGAAGGAGCTCGGCTATTACGGCCTTCTTCCGGAGTTTGTGCGCACCGGCGGCATGACCTATGTCGGAAAAACCGCGTGGACGCTGAACCAGGCGATCAATGCGGCAAATATGAGCGACGTGAAGCGCTTCCTCACGTTCCTCCGGCAGAACGGCGTCGACCGCAGGATTGCGGAGAACCGCATGCGGTACGGCTATCAGATTACTTCCGTCCCGGAGGTGGTGAAGTGCGGTTACTGCTCCAGAATCAGGTTCCGCATCCGGAAGGACGGACATGAGCTCGCGTACTCCGACGGCTTTGATCTCTACGACAACAGCTACGAGGGATACGACGAGATGGTCGATTATTTTACGAATGCGTTCGAGCATGAGTACGGCGAAGCGTATCAAAAGAAGACGAAGAACTTCCGCACGGCTTTGATCGTCGGCGCGCTGATCGCGCTGGGCGGAATCGGGATGTGGCTCTATGGATCCTTCGGCGAGGACAATACGGTGAAGGTGGCGGGACTTTTGTTCTTCGTCCTCGGAACCGCACCTTTTGCCGCGGGACTGAACGGGCTTTGGTACCGGCACAAATGACCGGTGCTCCGCAGAAATCGGGACAACTAAAGAAACTGACACGGGATACCGCCGGTGCGCGAATGCGCCGGCGGTATTTTTCGCGAAAAATGGCAAGAAAAGGCGAGCACTTTTTCGATGTTTGTGGTAAAATAGGCCAAATGACAAAAGCGGGGGAGAAGTACGCATGGCTTACGAACTGAACGACACTTCGAAAGTGAAGGAATTGTTTGACGGGTGGCAGGAGACGATCATTTACTCCTGCATGCAAAAGGTGATGGGCAAGATCTACGTGACGGACGAGGAGGCGCCGAGGTCGGCGTACGCTTACGCAGGGTGTTTCGCGTTTCTTGCGGGCGAGCCGGACCGTGAGCTGGTCCGCATCCGCCCCGAGGATTATGTGATCCTCACGCCGCAGGATGAACGCTGGGCGGCACTCATCGAGGAGGAATATCCGAACGCGAGAAAAGAGACGCGCTTTGCGATCCGGAAGGACACGAAGTTTGATAAGGAGCTTCTCGAGCGGTATGCGTCATCGCTGCCGGAAGGGTACGAGTACCGCGAGATCGACGGCGAGCTTTATGACCGGTGCCTTGAGAACCGGATGACCGCGGATTTCGTGTCTCCATTTTCCGACAAGGAGCATTTCTTAAAGTACGGGCGCGGGATCGTGGTGATGAAGGACGGCGAGATCGTCTCCGGAGCGTCCTCGTACACGCGCTACAACGAAGGCATCGAGATCGAGGTCGAGACCGCGCCGCAGGAGCGCAGAAAACACCTGGCACTGGCGGTCTGCGCGAAGCTGATCCTTCGGTGCCTTGAGGAGGGACTTTATCCGAGCTGGGATGCGCACGACATGAATTCGGTGCATCTTGCGGAGAAACTCGGGTACGAGCTTGACCGTGAATACACGGTTTACATCGTCACAGAGGGCAAGAGAGTCGGATCTCTTTTCTCCTCGACGATGAACACGCGCTTCCTTCCGACCGGCGACCGGAAGTATCTCCGGAGCGACTGCCCGGTTCACATTACGGACAGTGAGGTGGAGTGGCTGCGGCGGAACAATTTTACGACGATCGTGGACCTGCGCGAGCCTGCGGAATGTGAGAAGCGGCCCTGCCGCCTTGAGACGGAGGAGGGCTTTACGTATTACCACAGGCCGGTGACCGGCGGAAGCAGAATCCCCAGGACGGTGGAGGAGGTTCCCGAGGTGTACACAGGAATGCTGGACGAGCGGATGGACGAGACCGTCCGCATGATCATGGGCGCGAAGACCAACGTGATGTATTTCTGCTCGGCCGGCAAGGATCGGACCGGAATGGTTTCGGCGTCGATCCTCAGCAGACTCGGTTTCGACGACCGCACGATCATTGAGGATTACCTGAACACCAAGGGGAACCTGATGAATTTTCTGAAGGGACTCGCGGAGGCACACCCCGGCTTCGACATCAACGTGTGCATCCCGAATGTAAACTATATCAAGAGTGCGCTGGATACGCCGTGGATGCGCTCACACCGGGCGTGAAGGCAGGGAGAACCATGAAGTATCAATATTGTCTTTTTGACCTCGACGGAACGTTGACCGACCCCGCCGAGGGCATCACCAACTCGGTCATGTACGCGCTCGCCAAATACGGGATCCGCGTCGAGGACCGCAGCGTCCTGTTCCCGTTCATCGGGCCGCCGCTGGCGGATTCGTTTATGAAGTTCTACGGCTTCTCCGAGGAGCGTGCCGCGGAGGCGGTGGAGTACTATCGCGAGTACTTCCGCGCCGGCGGGATCTTCGAGAACAAGCAGTACGAGGGAATCCCGCAGATGCTTGCTGCGCTGCGCGAAAAGGGCGTAACGATCGCGCTCGCGACGTCGAAGCCGTACGAGTTTGCGGTGAAGATACTCAGGCATTTTTCGCTGTATGAATACTTTGATCATTTCGGTGCGGCGACGATGGACGGCCGCATCAGCAGAAAATCGGACGTGATCGCGGACCTTCTCGCGCGGCTTGGCGATGTGGACAGGAGCACCGTGCTGATGATCGGCGACCGCGACCAGGACATTAACGGCGCGAAGGCGAACGGGCTGAAGAGCGTGGGCGTGCTGTGGGGTTACGGCTCCCGCGAGGAGCTTCTCGGCGCCGGGGCGGACTTCCTGGCGGAAGAACCGGCGGACATCCCGCGGCTGATCGAGGACCGGGAGAATCGGAATATGAGCGAGATCGTCATACGACCTGCGGCCGGCGCGGATTACGAGGCGGTCGCGCGGATCATGAACCAGGTGCAGGAGATGCATGTGCATTGGAGACCGGACATCTACCGGCACACGGAGGAGTTATTGAGCCGCGGGTCGTACGAGAGCGCGGTCGCAGCGGAAACGATGTATGTCGCGGAGACGGAAGGAATTGTCGTCGGCGTCATGGGATTCATGTTCCGTCATATCGAGACACCCGCGCATGTGACGCGCGATGTTTTGTTCATCGACAGCATGGCGGTGGATGAGCCGTATCGCGGCAGAGGCGTCGGGCATGCATTTTTCGAAAAAGTAAAGGAAGTTGCGGCGCAAAAGAAGTGCGACGGGATCGAGCTTCAGGTGAACGCGCGGAACAAAGAGGCGTACGAGATGTACCGCAAGTGCGGCTTCACCGAAAAATCGATCAACATGGAACTGCTGTGACAATCGCGCGGAACATGCGCGGATGCGAGACAAGGAGGTAACGATCATGCCGTTTATCAATTCAAAAGTGAGTGTTGCGATCACGGAGGAACAGGAGAGGGAGCTGAAGACCAGACTCGGGCGCGCCATCGCCATTTTGCCCGGCAAGAGCGAAAACTGGCTGATGACCGGATTCGAGGACAAGTGCCATCTGTATTTTCGCGGGGACAACAGCAAGCCCACGGCGTTCGTTGAGGTGAGCGTCTACGGCGAGCCCGACAGCGAGGCATTTTCCGCATTGACGGGCGAGATCGCGAAGATCTTCGGGGATGTCTGCGGGATTTCTGCGGACCGCATCTACGTAAAATACTCGGCGACGCAGGACTGGGGCTGGAACGGAATGAATTTCTAGACCTGCGCCGGGACAAGGAGACAATTATGGCGAATTTAATCGTGGTCTGCGGACCTCAGGCGGTCGGGAAAATGGTCGTCGCGGAGAGCCTTCGGGACAAGCTTCGCTACAACATGATGATGAACCACGACAGCATTGAGATTTCCGACCGGATCTTCGGATTCGCGACGCCCGCGCAGAGGGAGTTCAACTTCGCGTTTCGCGAGAAGGCGTTCGAGCTTGCGGTGAAGCACAACGTGGATCTGGTGTTCACGTACGTATGCGCATTTGACGATCCGAGGGATGTCGGGTACCTGAAGGGCCTGCACGACCTCTTTACACAGAACGGCGGGGAGTTTTATTTCGTGGAGCTGACAGCGGACCTGAAGACACGGCTTGCGAGAAACGAGACGCCGCACCGGCTGGAGCGAAAGGCGTCCAAGAGGGATATCGAGTGGAGCCGTGAAAACCTGCTTCGCGACATGGAGCGGTACCGGCTGAACACGAACGAGGGCGAGGTTTTGTTTAATAACCATATAAAGATCGACAACACGGATCTGGAGCCGGACGAGGTTGCGGATCGTGTCATTGAAGCCTACGGGCTTGTTGCGTGTGACAAGGAAGAAAAAGAATATCGTTTCGGCGTATGAGAAAGGAGAAATGCGATGAAGGAATATATCAGGGGAGCGAATCCGTACATGCCTCTCTGGGAACATGTTCCGGACGGAGAGCCGCGCGTGTTTGAGCACAACGGAGAGAAGAGGGTGTATGTGTACGGCTCGCACGACATCGAGCGCACACAGTACTGCGGACGCAACTATGTGGTCTGGTCCGCACCCGTGGAGGATCTCACGAACTGGACGTACCACGGGGTTGCGTACGAGACGCACTACGACTCGATCCTGTATGCGCCCGACGTGGTGAAGAAGGGGGACCGCTACTACATGTACGCGGCCGAGCGCTGCGGAAGTCTCGTTGTGGTTGCTTCCTCGGACACTCCTTACGGACCGTTTACGAACCCCGTGGAGACGAAGCTCGGGTTCGATCCGGGCGTGCTTGTCGATGACGACGGGCAGGTCTACGCATACTGGGGCGGCTGTGCCGCGCCGTGCTATATCGCGAAGCTTGCGGACGACATGGCAACCATCGTGGAGGGTACGCTCGTGTCCAATCCGCTCGGGCATTCGACGTGCCCGTGGGACCCCGTGGACGACGGCCATATCGACCTGGTCGACGCATTTTTCGAGGCGTCGAGCCCGCGCAAGGTGCTCGGCAAATATGTCTACATTTACTCGAAGCGCTACGAAAAGCCGGTGCCGGAGCTCGGCGTTGAGCCGCCGAACAACGGCTTCCTGTCGTACCGCGTTTCGGATTCGCCGTTCGGACCGTTCCGCGACGGCGGCGACATCAGCTTCAACGGCGGTGAGATTCTGCGTGACTCCGAGGGCCTCGGAACCATGACGTATCAGTGGGGCAACAACCACGGCTCCATCATGGAGGTGAACGGCCATTGGTACATCTTCTACCACCGCCAGACCGGTGTGAACGAGTACTCGCGGCAGGCGATGCTTGAGCCGGTGGACGTTGCGATGGGAAGCGACGGAAAGATCTACATCGGCGATGTCCGCTACTTAAACGGCGAGCCGGTTTCCTCCCGCCCGGTAGAGATGACTTCGCAGGGCCCGCACATCAACGGTCTTGACGCCCGCAAATGGATCTCCGCAGGCTACGCATGTCACATCTTCGGCAGCAGTACCCGCGCTTACGTGGAGCCCGGATACGAGCAGACCGACGAGATCTCCACGCCGGTTGTGAACTTAAGCTCCGGGACGACGGTGGGCTTCCGCTATCTTCAGTTTGGTGCAAACACGCCCGCGACGGTGACGGTCGTACTGCGCGAGCACAAGCCGCTGCGCGTCCTCGTCCGCATCGATTCGTACCGCGGACGCATCGTCTCCGAACTTGATCTTGCGGAGACAGAGCTCGAAAAGACTGCGGCGCTCACGGCAGGCGTGATCGGCAGACACGCGGTTTATTTCGAGTTCCGCTCGGAGGCGGAGGGAGCGATCGCTTCCTTTGACCGATTTACATTTGACGATTGACAAGGAGCGTTATAACCGGAAAATGGACGGAAATGTGTCTGAGAAGAAAAAAGAGACGCTTCGCGTCGTCAAATTTGTGCTGTTCTCGGCGAGCGCCGGGCTGATCGAGACCGCGGCGATATTTGTCATGGAGAAGGCGACGCCGTGCCCGAGCTGGCTGTGCTATCTGGTCGGACTGGTGCTGTCCGTGCTCTGGAATTTTACGTTGAACCGGAAGTTCACGTTTCAATCCGCAGCCAACGTGCCGATCGCGATGGCGAAGGTCGCCGCGTACTATGCGGTGTTTGCGCCGCTCTCGAGCCTTGCGGTGCGCGTGCTGACCGAGAACTGCGGCTGGAAGGCCGTCTTTGCGGACGGATTGATGATGCTCACGAACCTGGTCACGGAGTTTTTGTACCAGAGATTTTTCGTGTTCGGAAAGAGCATCGATACGCTTGGAAACGAGGAGTCCGGACATGCGCTATCTCAATGATTATCTGAGGGAGACCTTCGGAGAGAAAGTGTACAAGCTCTCCCTGAGCTCCGGCTGCACGTGCCCGAACCGCGACGGAACGCTCGGTTACGGCGGATGCACGTTCTGCTCGGAGGGAGGCTCCGGGGAATTTGCCGCGGCGCCCGCGCCGCTTGCGGAGCAGATCGCCGAGGCCAAGGCGCGCGTGTGCGGAAAGACGGACGCGAAGGCGTTCATCGCTTATTTTCAGTCCTATACGAACACGTACGGAGACCTTGCGCGGCTCGAGAGCCTGTACCGCGAGGCGCTGTCGCACGAGGAAATTGCGGCGTTGTCGCTCGGGACGAGGCCGGACTGCCTCGGCGAGGATGTGATCGCGATGCTTGAGCGTCTTACAGCGGATTCGAACAAGCCGGTCTGGATCGAGCTCGGGCTTCAGACGATCCACGAGAAGACGGCGGCGCGCATCCACCGCGGGTATCCCCTTGCGGTCTTTGAGGACGCGTACCGCAGGCTGAAGGACGCGGGAATCCCGGTGATCGTGCATGTGATCTTCAATCTTCCGGGCGAGACGAGGGAGGAGATGCTTCAGACGGTGCGGTATCTCGCAAATCTCACGCCGGAGCTCGATGGAATCAAGCTGCAGATGCTTCAGATCCTCCGCGGCACGCGCATGGCGGAGGAGTACACAGCGGAGCCGTTCCCGCTCATGGACCTTGCGGAGTACGCGGAACTGATCGCGGAAGCGGTCCGGATTCTTCCGAAGAACACGGTGCTTCATCGCATCACCGGCGACGGGCCCCGGAAAATGCTGATCGCCCCGCTGTGGTGTCTCGACAAAAAGCACGTGCTGAACACGCTGCATGCGGCGATCGGGGAATCCTGCTCTTGAACTTCCGGGGAACCTGTGCTATCATCTGTCTTCGGAAATCGAGGTGTACAGTTATGAGTATCGGAAAGAGTAAATTCAGAACACTTGACATGGCATACATTGCAATCGGAGCGGCGATCATCACGGTGTGCTCCTGGATCAGTATCCCGATGTCGGTACCGTTCACGTTCCAGACATTTGCCGTGTTTTTGCTGCTGTCGCTGCTCGGAGGTGAGCGCGGCACGATGGCGATCCTGGTGTACGTGATGATAGGTGCGATCGGAGTGCCGGTATTTTCCGGTTTCGGCGGCGGAATGGGCGTACTGCTCGGCGCGACCGGCGGCTATATCGTCGGCTTCCTTCTCATGGGCTTCCTGTACTCCGTGATCACGCGGCGCTTCGGCACGAAGCTGTCGGTGGAGATTACGGCGCTCAGCCTCGGTCTCCTCGTGTGCTACGCGTTCGGAACGACATGGTTCATGTATGTTTACACGCGCAACACCGGCACGGTCGGTCTGATCTCGGTGCTGTCGTGGTGCGTGTTCCCGTTCATCATCCCCGACCTTGCGAAGCTCGCGCTCGCATTGTTTGTGGCAAGGCGCGTGCGGCCGGTGATAAAGTAAAACAGGTCTTATTAATTAAATACATCAACCCAAAGGCGGAAGCAGATTGCTCCCGCCTTTTACATTTTCCGAGAACGAATGTTGGCGGTAAGCGGAAAATGCGAAGCCGGTTTATAATCGTGCTTAATGCTTATGCGGTATTATCAGCGACCGACCAATCCGCATACAGCCTCAGCAAAGACAGGTAAACAGGGTGAATGTTGCTTGACTATTGTCTATATATCGAGTATAATTTCTCATTGTAGAAGTCGCTTTTTTGAGTTCATTATCATTCTTTGGAGGTATCATTTATGCAGTGCCCCAAATGCGGAGATATGAACTGTCAGATTCTTAGTGCAACGAATACGGAAGGCAAAGATTTCCATGCGGGAAACTGAGATCCGGAAACAAACAGATTCCTGAAAATTGTGAAATTTAAAAGTTTGGAGACAATCATGATTTCGTTTGAGGACATGCCGGAAATAACAAAGGGACTGGCTAAAGTTAATGAGCATATTGAAAGACTTTGCCAATCCAACAATGCTTCCATGCAAAAGGTAATCGACTGGGTATTGGCGGCAAGAGGAAAACAGATCCGACCGATTTTGACGTTGCTCTGTTCAAAACTCAAAGAGAAGAAAAAAGATGCGTCGGAGATGGCGGCAGTTGTTGAGATTGCGCATACAGCATCCTTGATTCATGATGATGTGATCGATAATGCTGACGAACGTCGCGGGCAGATGACGGTTCACAATAAGTTTGGTCGTGAGATGGCGGTCTATGCAGGCGATTTCATGATCTTTGTCACTCTCGGAAGAACCAACCTCCGTTCGAAGCCATGGTACAAGGATATGTTCCAAAACCTCGAGGTGATGTGTGACGGAGAGCTGGCTCAGTTCGATAATCAGTATAATGTTGATATCAGCGAAGAGCAGTATGTAAGCAACATCATCGGAAAAACAAGCTCGATGTTCAGAATCGCATGCGTGTCGGGAGCACATGTCGGAGGTTGTGATGAGACCGAGAGATATGCGGTCGGAGAGTATGCAACATACTTTGGTCTCTTGTTTCAGATGCGTGACGACCTGATGGATTTTGTATCCACAAATAAGGTATCCCTGAAGACTGTACACAACGATTTCAAGTTCGGCTATTATACGCTTCCGGCGATTTATACGTTTGCAAATGCGGAATACGGAGACGAACTTCGGGAGTATGCGCGTTTGGCGAAAGAGGGGCGTTTTGACGAAGTAGATGACGACAAGATCAGTGAGATCATTGCAGCGGCAGGCGGATTTACATATGCCTATGGCAAGATTCGGAAGTACGCAGCTTCGGCCATTGACAGCCTGGCATGTATGCCGGATACGAAGTATCGGAGAAAACTGGAAGAACTCATTCAATATCTTGTTGAAACGACTCCTCAGGGGTTGTAAAAAGAGACATACCGCAGGCGGGGACTTAATGTGTCCCCGCCTTTTTGTTCCCCTTGTCGCGGCGGGGACGACATGGTATACTTTCCCCGGAAAATGAAGAGCGGGGCAGAGCCCTCGCGACAAGGAGACAATAGATGAGAAATTGCGTGAAGGAAAATGAAAAAACGACTTGTGCACCGCGCTTTGTGGTGTGGGATATGGACGGAACGGTGCTGAATACACTGGATGATCTGACCGATGCGGTCAATCACGTAATGCGGCGGTACGGTCTGCCGGAGAGCGGAGTGGAGGAGTACCGGCTGTACTTCGGAAACGGCATACGCCAGGCGATCCGGCTTGCGGTGACGAAGGCGGCGGAGGTGTCGGAGGAGACGCTCGACGAGATGGTGGAAGTGTTCCGTGAATACTACGACGTGCACTGCCTGGATCAAACCCGGCCGTATGCGGGCGTGCTCGAGGCCATGAAGACCCTGAAGAAGCTCGGATTCCGGATGGCGATCGTTTCCAACAAGATCGATTCCGCGGTGCAGGAGCTCAACGCGAGATTCTTCGCGGAGTACGTCGACGTTGCGATCGGAGAGCGCGAGGGAGTGAGGCGGAAACCGGCTCCGGACATGGTGATCGAGGCGCTTCGCGAGCTCGGCGCAACGGCGGAGGAGGCAGTGTTTGTCGGCGATTCCGAGGTCGATTATCAGACTGCGATGAACGCGGCGCTTCCGTGCATCACGGTGCTGTGGGGATTCCGCGACCGCGAGCAGTTGGAGGCGCTCGGGGCGGAGAGATTTGCCGAAGCGCCCGCCGACGTGGTGACTTTGCTCCGGGAAATGAAGGAGGAGGCGTGAACAGCGCCTTTGTAACAGCTCCGGTTCTGTGCTATAATAGTTTCGAACGTAAAAAAGCGAAACGGGGGATACGTTATGATTACATTCAAACCGCTTTTTAAACTGCTCAGCGAGAAAAATATGACCGTCGAGGAACTGGCGGAGAAATCCGGCGTCAGCCGAATAACTATGAAGCGCATCGAGAAGGACGCGAACGTGTCCGTCGCGGTGCTCGCCAGATTTTGTCAGGCACTGGGGTGCGACTTCAAGGACATCATGGAGTACGTGGAGGAAGATCAGGCGTGAGCGCGGAAAAAATTTGCATTTTCCCGCAGATTTCTGTTGTAATTTCATCGTAAAATTTGTATAGTATAGCGTGGGTTTTTATCTCAACCAATAAAGAGAGGTTGTATTTATGAGTAATTGCGCGATAGTCGGTATCAACTGGGGCGATGAAGGAAAAGGCCGTATGGTCGACCTCCTGACCGAGCGTTATGACTACGTCATCCGCTATCAGGGTGGCGGCAACGCCGGACACACGGTGGTCAACGAGTATGGCAAGTTCGCCCTCCACCTGCTTCCTTCGGGAATTTTCCGCAAGGGTGTTGTGAACATCCTCGGAAACGGCGTGGCACTGGACCTTGAGAATCTGTATCAGGAGATGCAGACGGTCATCAGCCAGGGCGTGCCGATCACTCCCGAGAATCTGAAGATCAGCGAGCGCGCCTCGCTGGTACTGCCGTGGCATCGTCAGCTCGACGGGCTTGAGGAAGCGCGTCTGGCGGACAAAAAGTACGGTTCCACGAAGCAGGGCATCGCGCCGTTCTATTCGGATAAATATCAAAAGAAGACGATCCTTGCGGGTGAG
Source organism: Lachnospiraceae bacterium (assembly GCA_017561985.1). The sequence continues at coordinate 91,943 of JAFZAZ010000007.1, read as the reverse complement.
CTGTTCTATCCCGAGAAGCTCGATGAGCACATCAAGGATCTCCTGACGTGGAAGAATCTGACGCTCACCGGCGTATACGGTGCGGAACCTGTCAGCTATGAGTCGCTGAAGGCATGGTTCACGGAGTACGGCGAAAAATTCCGCCCGTTCATCTGCGACACCGGCAAGCTTTTGAAGAAGGCGACGAAGGAAGGCAAGAGCATCCTCTTCGAGGCACAGCTCGGTTCGCTCCGCGACCTTGACTACGGCATCTATCCGTACACGACTTCGTCCAATGCGATCGCCGCATACGCGCCGGTCGGTTCCGGACTTCCGTCCGCGAAGATCGACGAGGTTGTCGGCGTTGTCAAAGCATACTCGACCTGCGTTGGCGAGGGACCGTTTGTATGCGAGTGGTTCGGCGAGGAAGCCGACAAGCTTCGCGAGGCAGGCGGTGAGTACGGCGCAAAGACCGGCCGTCCGAGAAGAGTCGGACCGATCGATATCGTTGCGACGCGCTACGGCGTTGAATGCCAGGGCGCAACGGCCATCGCACTTACGAAGATGGACGTCATGAGCTACATGAAGCAGATTCCGATCTGTGCACACTACGAGCTGAACGGCGAGATCCTCGATGATTTTCCGTTCCCGGCAGCGCTTGAATACTGCAAGCCGGTTATCGAGTACATGGACGGCTGGAACTGCGACATCAGCGGTGTTCGCCGCTGGGAGGACCTTCCGGTCAACGCGCAGAAGTACGTTGAATACATCGAGAAGGAAATCGGCTGCTTTATCAAGTACGTTTCGGTCGGACCGGAGCGTGACGCATATATCGAAAGAGATCCGAAAGGAGCCAAGACTGTGAAAGAATATCGTCCCGTCAAGGAAGGCAAGGTCAGAGAGATTTATGATATCGGCGAGAACATGATCCTCGTCGCTACCGACCGCATCAGCTGCTTCGATGTCATCCTGAACAACACCGTAACGAAGAAGGGCACCGTGCTTACGCAGATGTCGAAGTTCTGGTTTGATTTTACGAAGGATGTCGTTAAGAACCACATGATCTCGGTTGACGTAAACGACATGCCCGAGTATTTCCGTCAGGACCGCTTCAACGGCAACAGCATGCTCGTGAAGAAGCTTGAGATGCTCCCTGTGGAGTGCATCGTTCGCGGATACATCACCGGATCCGGCTGGAAGAGCTACCAGGAGAACGGCACCGTCTGCGGCATCAAGCTTCCGGAAGGACTTCAGGAGTCCCAGAAGCTGCCTGAGCCTATCTACACGCCTTCCACGAAGGCTGAGATCGGCGACCACGACGAGAACATCTCCTTCGAGCAGTCGATCGAGTATCTCGAGAAGCGCTTCCCGGGCAAGGGTCTTGAGTACGCGACGAAGCTTCGCGACTACACGATCGCAATCTACAAGAAGTGCGCAGACTACGCTCTTACGAAGGGCATCATCATTGCGGATACGAAGTTTGAGTTCGGTCTTGACGAGAACGGCGAGATCGTTGTCGGCGACGAGATGCTGACGCCCGATTCGTCCCGCTTCTGGCCGCTCGCAGAGTACGAGGTAGGCCACGCAGAGCCTTCGTACGACAAGCAGTTCGCACGCGACTGGCTCAAGGCGAACCCGCATGACGACTGGACGCTTCCGCAGGAGGTTGTCGACAAGACCATCGCAATCTACCTTGAGGGCTACGAGAAGCTGACGGGCAAGAAACTGATCTGATGAATATTTCGGAAAATGCACCCTACAGGGCATTTTCCGCACGGAATGAGGGTTCTGCTTGCGGAGTCCTCATTCGCTGTTTCATTTTACGATAAATGCACCGGCACGGCGGCCGGGGATACGGACTGCCGCGGACCGGATTAAACATTCAAGGAGACATACCATGAGCGACACCAGCAGATACACAAGCCCCTTCTCGGAGCGCTACGCATCCCCTGAGATGCAGTACATTTTCAGCCAGGACAAGAAGTTTACCACGTGGAGAAAACTTTGGATCGCGCTTGCGGAGACCGAGATGGAGCTCGGACTTTCGCAGGACGGAAAGCCGGTCATCACGCAGGAGATGATCGACGAGATGAAGGCGCATGTCGACGACATCGACTATGCTGTGGCGAAGGAGCGCGAGAAGCTGGTGCGCCACGATGTTATGAGCCACGTTTACACCTACGGACTGAAGTGCCCGAAGGCGGCCGGCATCATCCACCTCGGTGCGACGAGCTGCTACGTCGGCGACAACACCGACATCATCGTGATGCGCGACGCACTCAAGCTGGTGCGCGGAAAACTCATCAACGTGATCGACAAGCTTTCGAAGTTCGCCGACAAATACAAGAGCGTTCCGACGCTTGCATTTACGCATTTTCAGCCTGCGCAGCCGACCACGGTCGGAAAGCGCGCAACGCTTTGGCTTCAGGAGTTCTGCATGGACCTTGCCGACGTCGACTATGTGATCTCGACGCTTCGCCTTCTCGGCTGCAAGGGCACGACCGGTACGCAGGCGTCCTTCAAGGAGCTCTTCAACAACGACCAGCAGAAGCTCGATGCGCTCGATCCGATGATCGCGCAGAAGATGGGCTTCGAGGGCTGCTATCCGGTGTCCGGTCAGACATACTCCCGCAAGGTTGACACGAGAGTCATGAACGTGGTCGCCGGCATCGCCGCTTCGGCTCACAAGATGAGCAACGACATTCGTCTTCTTCAGCACCTGAAGGAAGTGGAAGAGCCGTTCGAGAAGAACCAGATCGGTTCCTCCGCGATGGCATACAAGAGAAACCCGATGCGCTCCGAGCGTATCGCGTCGCTGTCCCGCTACGTGATCATCGACGCGCTCAATCCGGCCATCACCTCCGCAACGCAGTGGTTCGAGCGCACGCTCGACGACTCCGCAAACAAGCGCGTGGCAATCTCCGAGGGCTTCCTCGCGATCGACGGCATCCTTGACCTCTGCCTCAACGTTTCCGACGGTCTCGTGGTCAACGAAAAGGTCATCGAGAAGCGCCTCCGCAGCGAGCTTCCGTTCATGGCTACGGAAAATATCATGATGGACGCCGTAAAGCAGGGCGGCAACCGCCAGGAGCTTCACGAGGAAATCCGCAAGCTCTCGATGGAAGCCGGCGTAACCGTGAAGCAGAAGGGCCTTGAGAACAACCTTCTCGAGCTGATCGCCGCATCGGATGCATTTGACGTAACGCTCGAAGAGCTTGAGGCATATATGGTTCCCGCGAACTACGTGGGCCGCTCCGTGGAGCAGACCGAGGCGTTCTTAGCGAACGTTGTGAAGCCGATTCTCGAGGCGAACAAGGAGAGTTTGGGTCTTACTGCGCAGATTAACGTCTGATCAAACGCTGTTTTACCGGACGACCGGGAGGAATGCCGGTGACGCAGTTCAGTGATATATTTTTCGTAAAGGACAAAACATATGGACAAAATTCTTGTTCTTGATTTCGGCGGTCAGTATAACCAGCTGGTAGCGAGACGCGTGCGCGAGTGCAACGTCTACTGCGAGATCGCATCGTACCGTACCGACCTTGAAACCATCAAGGCGATGAACCTCAAGGGCATCATCCTGACGGGCGGACCGAACAGCTGTTACGCGCCCGGAGCTCCGACGTACAAAAAGGAGCTGTTCGAGCTCGGGATCCCGGTGCTCGGACTGTGCTACGGAGCGCAGCTGATGAACCAGGTGCTCGGCGGCAAAGTCGAGCGCGCGACGGTCCAGGAGTACGGTCGCACCGAGGTTGCGGTCAACACGGCTTCGCCTCTTTTTGAGGGCGTTTCCGGGCAGACCGTATGCTGGATGAGCCACTTCGACTACATCAGTAGAATGGCGCCGGGCTTTGTTTCCATCGGAAAAACGAAGGACTGTCCGGTGGCTGCCTGCGAGTGCGCAGAGAAGAAGCTTTACGGCATTCAATTCCATCCCGAAGTGCTTCACACGCCCGAGGGAACGAAGATGATCTACAACTTCGTGCGCGGCATCTGCGGCTGCGACGGTTCGTGGAAAATGGATGCATTTGTCGAGAAAACGATCCGCGAGATCCGCGAGAAGGTCGGCAGCGGCCGCGTGCTTCTCGGACTGTCCGGCGGCGTCGATTCGTCGGTGGCGGCGGGACTTCTTGCCCGCGCGATCGGCAAGCAGCTGACGTGCGTCTTTGTTGACCACGGCTTGCTCCGCAAGAACGAGGGCGATGAGGTTGAGGCGGTCTTCGGTGAGAACGGAATTTTCGATCTGAATTTTGTGCGCGTGAACGCGCAGCATCGTTTCTACGTCAAGCTCGCGGGAGTGACCGATCCCGAGACGAAGAGAAAGATCATCGGCGAGGAGTTCATCCGCGTCTTCGAGGAAGAGGCGAACAAGATCGGCGAGGTCGATTTCCTCGCACAGGGAACCATCTACCCGGATGTTGTGGAGTCCGGCCTCGGCGGCGAGTCGGCCGTCATCAAATCGCATCATAACGTAGGCGGTCTGCCGTCTTACGTAAAATTCAAAGAGATCGTGGAGCCGCTCCGCTACCTCTTCAAGGACGAGGTCCGCAAGGCCGGCCTTGAACTCGGAATTCCGGAGAAACTTGTGATGCGCCAGCCGTTCCCGGGCCCCGGCCTCGGAATCCGCATTATCGGCGACATCACCGAGGATAAAATCCGCATCGTGCAGGATGCCGATTTCATTTTCCGCGAGGAAGTGGACAAGGCGCTTGCCGAATACAAGGAGCAGACCGGCGAGGTTGCTTCGTGGAAGCCCGACCAGTACTATGCGGCGCTCACGAACGTCCGCTCCGTCGGCGTCATGGGCGATGAGCGCACGTACGACCATGCGGTTGCGCTTCGCGCCGTGAAGACAACCGACTTCATGACGGCCGAGATGGCGCGCATTCCGTACGACGTGCTCGACACGGTCATGACCCGCATCATCAAGGAAGTCCGCGGAGTCAACCGAGTATTTTTCGACCTGACGAGCAAGCCGCCGGGAACGATTGAGTTTGAATAAAACAAAGGCTTCCGACGGCGCAACTATGCGCCTTCGGGAGCTTTTTTTGCACAAAGAAAGCGCAGACAAAAATGTGCCTGCGCTTTCGAAGTCTTAATTGAACGCTGTCACGGTCATCTCCGTCCCGTCGACCGAGATCGTATTCAGCTTGCCCTTCAGCGAAAAATAAGAGTAGTACCGAAGAGTGATCTCCTCCCCGTTCACGGTGACCCGATCGGTCAGCATCCGGTATTGCGTCTTGCCGCCCGACTCGTCAAGAGACCGGATGATCTCGACCCAGTCTATGAACCAGTAATCCGCATTCTTTCCGTGTACGCATGTCAGTATCGCGACATCCTTTCCGTCCGGGCCCTTCATCCAGTAGCGTTTTACAAGCTCGGGATTGTCGAGCTCGTTGCGGTAGAGGAAGCCTTTCTTGCGGATCACGTTGACCGAGCTCAGCATTTTTCCGGGTGCGGCGCTGTTTTCGTTCGCAATGTCCCATGCGAGGCAGTCGAAGATATACTCGCCTTCGGCGAAGCGGATTACGTACGATTCCGAAGAGTCCGAGATCAGTACCTCGGAGAGTGTCATGCGATAACCGAACAAATACGCGACGAACAGTGCGAGCAGCGGAAGCGCAACCAGCGCGTAGACGCCGTACAGAATGTACGATGTTATGCGGAAACGGCGAAGCTTCCGGTTCTTTTCGCAGAGGATCTCCTCCGGTTCGTCCGCGGTGAAGAAGTTGTCTTCAACCTCGAAGATTCGCCGGATCTGCTCCCTGCAGTCCGCGGAAGGGTAACCCAGGCCGTTCTCCCATTTTGCGACGGCGCTGCGGCTGACGAACAGCTGGTCCGCAAGCCTTTGCTGCGACAGACCCAGTTCGTTCCGCTTTTCTTTCAATTTGTCTTTGAATTCTTTCGGCATATGTAAACCTCCCACACGATTTAATGGAATTATAACACAAATGCGGCCGGGCGGGCTGTTACTTTCGTTTTTTTTCGCCCGTTTTCGGTTGTTACTTTTGCATTTTCCGCAAAGACGAGGCCTGAATTGCGGAAAATGGCCTTGACAGGGATGTTTGCAAAGTGATCGAAGGCAGTTGACAATACAGACGTGTTGTAGTATAGTTAGCCCAACATTTTGCAAGGAGTCTTCGCATGATTAGTCGCAGAGCTCATCACGATCACGTTGAGAGTAAGGCAGTGGCAGTTCGTCGCCACGGTCTTGTTTCGATGTGCGGATGAGTATGCAGCGAGGAACCGGGCGTAAAAAGAGTTCACAGACCGCTTATCCATCCGGGTAAGCGGTTTTTTGATTGCGCGGACCCGGGCGGACGGCGGCCAAAAAGGAGGAAACTACTATGAAGTACTACAGGATTCACACGGCGGATATCGCCTGGATCACAAAGCAGCCGCGGGGGATCTTCACCTCGATCGGAAAGCTCGTCGACGCGGGCGTGCTGAATGAGGAGGAGACCGCGGAGTATTGGCGGAACCGCGCGTATTTTGAGGAGGTGCTGCCGCTGCCGCCGTATTATGCGGACGGCAATCCCGACGGCGCGGTTACGTGGTTCAAGGACACGGCGGACGGCAACCGCATCTGGGAGGAGATGACATTTTACAGGGCCATGGGCGCAAAATACGGACTCCGCTTCTTCCGCTCCGAATGCACCGAAATCCCGGGCGAAGTGATCTACGAGGACAACTTCCAGATTGCCGTGAAGGGCATAAAGGAGGGCGTTTCGATCGTCACGGAACCAATCCGGGCAGACGCGCCGCAAAATGCCCGAAAGAATTAACACAGATGTAACAGTTATTCAACCCGAATGTAACAATAGGCATGTATACTGTGTATTGTAGGATGAGAAACGCCGAGGGGACGGCGCAAATATCGGGAGGATGATAGCATGAAACGGATCGGGATCAAGGTATTGGTAGTTGGAATGGCATTGCTTCTGGCAGGCTGCGGAAAGAAGAACAACACGACTGTGACGGAGACGCCTACGGCAACGGTTACGCCGACAGGCGCGGAGGACGACGGCAAGCTGACGGTTACACCGACGGTGACGCAGCCGGTGAGCACACCTGCGCCGACAAGCACGCCCGCTCCGACGAGCAAGCCGACCGTGACGGTCGGACCGACGAAGGCTCCGACTCCTGTTCCGACGGTGCCGGCGGAGATCCCGGAGGGGTACGAGCTTGTGTGGATGCAGATTTACGACAAGCAGAACCCCGGATACGGCGAGGACAACTATATGTCCCGCAGCGAGTTCGTGATGGACGGGGATACGCTCGTGGAGACCGTTTATGAGTATGACGGATGGGGAACGATGACGGGTTCGTATCAAAGCACGTACAAAAAGGGTGACAAGCCCGGCTGGTCGGTTGTAACAACGACGCATTCCGGATGGGCGGATGAGACCACGAAGATTTGCAACGAGCAGGGTCTGATTGTAGAGGAAATTTCAAAGTCGACTTCCTATGGCCGTACGACATGGAAAAAGACCGAGGTTACGTACGATCCGGAGGACAGCATGATCACGTCGAGAACAGAGCTGGTCGGCTGGAGTGAGGACAATCTGCATCCTTATTCGATCCAGCGATTCGAGGGCGGCAAGCTGGTGTTTGAGGAAACGTATGACCAGGATTTTGACGGTAACGGCGGAATCAAATCTACGACGCCGTACTACCGCTATGAGCATGTAACGAACGACAATACCGTCTACGACAGATATTACCGGCTGCAGGACGGCAAGCTGGTTCCCGAGGAAGAGCTTGCTTTGAGCACGGAGAAGATTGCGGAAGGAACGCGTGCGACGTATCGGAAGTACGTTTATGAGAACGGCGAGAAAAAACTCGTTTCCGAGACGGTGACTGTCGAAAACGAAAAGGGCCTTTGCATTTCTGAAGAGACGTTCGAAGTCTTCGAGAGCGGTGAGCAGAATCGTTCGCACACGGATTACGAGTATGATTCGAAGGGCCGCACAGTAAAAGAGACAACGACGAAACAGGGAGAGACGACCTGCGTGGAGTATACGTACGACGCAAAGGGCAAGTCGTACAAATACTATTACGTTGCCGACAAGAAGCTCATCTGCGAGGCACGCTATGACCTGAAAGACAGAGAGATCAAGGTGACGTACTACCAGGAGGACGGCACGGTACATTACTCCGAGGAGTATGCGTATGACGATCGCGACAATGTCATCGAGTTTGTTTACAACGACAAGGAGACAGCGTCTCATACGTGGACAGAGTACAACGAGAAGGGTGCAATCGTACGCGCGGAAAGCCTGAACAGCAAGGGTGAGCGCGTGACGGACTACACTGCCGAGTTCGACAAGAACGGCAATGTTTTGACGAGCAAGTCGTACAGCGAGGAAAACGGCATCAGAATGTGCGTCACGACGACGTATACGTACGACGAGTACGGCAACCTCCTGAAGTCCGAGACAGAACGCGGAACGCTGATCTCGTCCCGCAAGTTCGGCTACGCACCGATCGTGATGCCGGTGGGATTGAAGGAAATCTACAAGGAACATTGATCCCTCGTCGGAAAATGAATGCGATCGCGCGTGGGCGCGGTGGATTGATTTGACGAAACGACAGTTTTATAGTATGATATGCGCGGTGCTTTTCATCGTGCAGGTGTTGCTCCTGGCAATTTTCGGGGCGGGCACCGCAGAGAGTTGATGAAATGCGACGGATTTGATCCGGTCGACGGAGTCGGTATGCGTAATTATGAAATGCGAAAAATGAAACGTGCCATGGCGAGCATCTTGGGAATCCTGATGCTCGTCGTGTTGTTGTTTTCTGCACTGTATATTGCGCATGAGATGGACCACGACTGCGAGGGCGAGGACTGCCCTGTCTGCTCGATCATCCGTCAGTGTGAGAGCGTCATCCGCAGAGGTTGCGGCGCCGCACCGGTTCAGGTGTGGGTGGCGATCCCGATGCTGATCGGGCTTGCCGCGGCAGCTTTGTTTGTGTGTGTGACGGCGTCGGAGACGCCCGTGGCTCGAAAGGTACGAATGAACAATTGAAGATCTCCGTACGGGTGCGCGTCCGCATGAGCCGGCGCGGCCCTTTCAATCGATGATTTTTCTACAACGGAGGCTTTTACAAATGAAAAGAATTATTGCTCTTATCGCTGCCGTCGCGTTGACGGTCAGCTGTCTTACAGCGTGCGGTTCCGGTAAAAAACCGGGAGATGACGGCACGATCCATATTGTTACCACCATTTTCCCCGAATATGACTGGGTGATGAGCGTGCTCGGCGACAACCCGGCGGGAGCTCAGGTCAAGCAGCTTCTGGACAACGGAGTTGACCTGCACAGCTACCAGCCGACGGTCGAGGACATTCTCACGATCTCCACGTGCGACCTGTTCATCTATGTCGGCGGCGAGTCCGACGACTGGGTAGCGGGCGTGCTTCGCGAGGCGCGAAATAAAAACATGAAGGTGATCAACCTGCTCGATGTGCTCGGCGACAGCGCGAAGGAGGAAGAGCTTGTCGAGGGTATGCAGGAAGAGGAGCATGACCACGATCACGATCACGAGGACGGCGACGACCACGAACACGAGCACGACCACGACGATGAAGAGAAGGAATACGACGAGCATGTATGGCTCTCGCTTCGCAACGCCAACGTGTTCGTGAAGGCGATCTCGGACGCGATGCAGAAGATTGACGCTGCCCATGCGGACACGTACCGCAGCAATGCGGAGGCATATTGCGGAAAGCTTTCCGAACTTGACAAGAAGTACCGCGAGGCTGTTGACACGGCAACCGTGAAGACCGTTCTGTTCGGTGACCGCTTCCCGTTCCGTTATCTGACGGACGACTACAACCTCACATACTACGCGGCCTTCGTGGGATGTTCGGCGGAGACCGAGGCGAGCTTTGAGACGATTGCATTCCTTTCGAAGAAGGTTGACGAGCTGAAGCTTTCGGCGGTGCTTACGATCGAGAATTCGGACAAGAGGATCGCATCCACCATCGTGTCGAACACGAGCGCAAAGAACCAGAAGATACTTGCGATGGACTCCATGCAGTCCACGACGACCCAGAACGCGAAGAACGGAACCACGTATCTCTCCGTGATGGAGAAGAACCTCGAGGTGCTTCGTGAGGCACTGAAGTAGGAGGAACTTATGGCGCTGATCACCGTACGGGACCTGTCGCTCGGGTATGATGCCAGGGCGATCGTGGAGGGGCTTTCTTTTACCGTTGAGGCCGGGAACTACCTGTGCATCGTCGGCGAGAACGGCTCCGGCAAATCAACACTGATGCGGACACTTCTTCACCTGCAGGAGCCGCTGGAAGGGCAGATCCTGTTCGGTGACGGACTTGCGCAAAATGAAATCGGATATTTGCCGCAGCAGACAATAGTGCAGCGGGACTTCCCGGCATCCGTGAGAGAGATCGTTCTCTCCGGATGCCAGGGCCGCTGCGGGCTGCGGCCGTTTTATAACCGGGCGGAAAAACGGCTTGCGGAGGAGAACATGGAGCGCATGGGAATCCTTCCTCTGGCCGGCCGGTGCTACCGGGAGCTCTCCGGAGGTCAGCAACAGCGGGTACTGCTGGCGCGCGCACTGTGTGCGACGCGGAAAATCCTCCTTCTGGACGAGCCTGTCACGGGGCTTGATCCCAGAGTCACGGCGGAGCTGTACGAGCTGATCGCGCAGCTGAACCGCGACGGAACAACCGTGATCATGATCTCACATGACATTGCGGCTGCGGTGCGGTACGCAAGCCACATTTTACACATCGGGGCACGCACATTTTTCGGAACGCGTGAGCAGTACTGCGACAGCGATGTCGGCAGATTCTTCCTCGCAGCGCCGGACGTAAGCGATGCGGACAGTGAGGGAGGTGAGCGCGTATGATCGACAAGCTCATGATGTACCTCGAGTACCCCTTCGTTCGCTACGCGATCATCGTCGGCGTATTGATCGCTTTGTGCTCATCGCTGCTCGGTGTGACACTTGTCTTGAAACGGTTTTCGTTCATCGGCGACGGACTGTCGCACGTCGCGTTCGGCGCGATGGCAGTGGCGAGCGTCGTCGGACTGACGAACCAGATGCTTCTGGTGATGCCGGTAACGATCATCAGTGCGGTATGTCTGCTTCGGACCGGGCAGAATGCACGCGTCAAGGGCGATGCGGCCGTCGCGATGATCTCGGTCGGAGCACTCGGCTTCGGATACCTGATCATGAACATCTTCGCGTCCTCGGCCAACCTCTCGGGAGACGTGTGCAGCACGCTGTTCGGATCATTTTCCATACTCACGCTCAAAAGGTGGGAAGTGTGGGTGTGCATCGCATTGTCGGTGCTTGTTATCATCGTATTTGTGTTGTTTTACAATAAAATCTTCGCAGTGACGTTCGACGAGAATTTTGCGAGGGCGACGGGCACGAAGGCGGACCGGTACAACCTGCTGGTTGCGATCGTGATCGCGGTCATCATCGTGCTTTCGATGAACCTGGTGGGCTCGCTTCTGATCTCGGCGCTCGTGATCTTCCCGGCGCTGTCGGCGATGCGCCTGTTCGGAAGCTTCCGCGCTGTGACCGTATGTGCGGCCGCGCTGTCCGTCATCTGCGCCCTGGTGGGAATCCTGATCTCGATCCTTACGGGAACGCCTGTCGGCTCGACCATCGTTGCCGTAGACGTCGCCGTATTCTGCATTTGCTACATGGTCGGCCGAATTAAGGGAGGAAAATGAAATGAAGCTTCGCAAAGTCATAATGCTGATTGCTGTATGCGCATTTGCCGTTGCTCTTGCGGGCTGCGGAAAGGGCGCTGCAGGTGACCACGGCAAGAAGAGCGGAACCGGCGTGGAGGAAGCCCTGAAGAAGGGAATGGACGAGTATGACGGCAAGGGCGGCGAGAGCAACCCCGGCGGACAGACCACGCAGCCGACCGCAAATCCGACCGCGGCTCCTGCGGGAGAGGGTGAAGGCGGGGTGAGACCCGGTCCGAACCTTGCGGAGGGTGTTGACATCGATCTCTCGGCGGTTTCGGACACAGTCGCTTACACCGAGGTGTACAGCATGATGCTCGAGCCGGAGGGCTACATGGACAAGGTTGTTAAAATCTCCGGACAGTATGCGCACATCTATGAAGAAACCACGGGAAATAATTATTTTGCGTGTATTTTATGGGACTCGACCGGCTGCTGCACGGAGGGCCTTGAGTTCGTTCTCGGACCGGAATACAAATATCCGGACGATTATCCGAGCGAGGGCGATAAGATCACGGTCGTCGGCGTGTTCGACACATATACCGAGGGCGACTATCTGTATTGCACGCTGCGGAACGCGAAATTCGTAAAATGACGGACGGTGGAAGCACGACCTGCCTATTGACACAGTAGGTGAATAGTGGTAGAATCCTCACAACAAATACGCGGGAGGACTCCCCATGAGCGCAAACGACAGACAGCCCGAGATCAACGAGATCGTGCAGGCGATCCTGCAGGATTACGACGGCGGCAAGGACATCGACATCGTCACCAACTATTACAAGCCCGACAAGGCTGAAGTGCGGGATCTGGTGGAAAACCTGTTCAAGATCATTTTCCCGGGATATTTCCGCGATAAAACATTCAAGATCTACAATCCGCGCAATCTTTTTGCCGTGACGATCGAGGACATCTTCTCGCAGCTGTACAAGCAGGTGACGCCCGCGCTCGACTTCGGCAAAAACCGCGGCCGATTCACGGAGGAGGAGAGAGAGGCGGAAAGCTACCGCATTTGCCGCGAATTCTTCCTGAAGATTCCGACGATCCGCGAGTACATTGAGACCGACCTCAAGGCCACGTACGACGGGGACCCTGCGGCAAACAGCCTCGAGGAGATCATTCTCGCTTACCCCGGCCTGATGGCGATCGCAACGTACCGTCTGGCACATGAGCTCTACACGCTTCAGGTTCCGGTGCTGCCGCGCCTGATGACCGAGTACGCGCACTCCGAGACCGGTATCGACATTCACCCGGGCGCAGAGATCGGCAAATACTTCTTCATCGACCACGGAACCGGCATCGTAATCGGCGAGACGTCGATCATCGGCAGCAACGTCAAAATCTACCAGGGCGTTACCATCGGCGCGCTCTCGACCCGCGGAGGCCAGCGCCTCTCCGGCAAAAAGCGCCACCCCACGATCTGCGACAACGTGACGATCTACGCAGGCGCCTCCATCCTCGGCGGTGAGACCGTGATCGGAGAGAACACCGTCATCGGCGGCAACAGTTTCATCACGCGCTCCATCGACGCCAACACCAAGGTCAGCATGAAGAACCTTGAGATGGAATACAACACAAACAGCAGCGAGCGCCGCACCGAGGAGATCACGCAGGGCGAGGCGTGGTATTATATCATTTGACAGCCATGTAAACAAAAAACATAAGTTATCTGAAAAAGTTATCCGAAACGCAATTCTACACATGTAGATTTGCGTTTCTTTTTGTTTTGCTACTTGACTTTTGACTGAATTATGGACACTATTATAGCAGACATTTACCGATGTTTGTATGATAACAATATTAGTGAAGTGTTTGGATATTATGGGCTGAAGTGAAGCAAAATATATGTATTAAGGGGGTTGTTTTTATGGAGAACAAAGTTTTCATCTCGCATTCGTCAAAGAACAGTGATATTGCAGGACAATTAAACTCATTTTTTATGAACATGGGGGTCAGCGAGGATGATATCTTTTGTTCGTCGATAGGTGGCCAAGGTGTGAAAAATGGGGATGAGCTTGGAGCAACAATCAGTGAGGCCATTCGAAAATCTAAAACCTTGGTTTTTCTTATTACCCGCGAATTTTTGAAAAGTACATATTGCATGCAGGAGCTTGGAGTTGGCTGGTATCTTTCAAAACAGTGCGGAATTAAATGCTTCTGCTTGGTGTTCCCTGATGTAAAATTGAGCGATGTAGCAGGCTTCTTCAACACGGCGATATTTAAAGTCACGATAGTGAAACAAACTCAAATGGAAGAGTTTAGTTGTTTCGCCGAAGAGTTGTGTAAAGAGCTAGGGGTAAGTATGCGGTCGCATTCTGCGCAGAGCAAAATCGAAAATAACTTTTTTGCTGGTATTAACAGTATGATTGATAAACTAATTGCAGCGGCACAGAAGGAAGAGCAAGATAGACCTGAGAATCAATTAGCCCGGTTGAGAGAAGAAATCAATGAAAAAAACAATAAGATTGTATCTCTCGAATCTGAAAAAACGAATATAGAAGCAGGTATTGAGAAAGAAATAAAAGAAGAGAAACTGAGGTGTTTAGTACGTGTGACTGCTTCTGCGTCAGGATACACACGGGAAGAATATAAGAATAATTATTTGCTTTTCAATAATATGATTGAGGAATATGAGGGATTAATTGAAGCACTTGGAGATGACTATAAAAACAATCATATGGAGTTGAGCATTGCGACTATTCTCCTCCATAGAGGAGAGGTAGAAGATGCATATAGGCGTTTTTTATATTATCTCAAGCACGAGAATAGTGTTTTTATAAGCTTTTTGAAAAATTTCTGTGAGGCATATGAAGGCTCGTTTCAGGAAGCAATTGAGATACTTAAGGAAAAGTTGAAGGGAAGTCCGATGCGCTTTACAGAAGCAGATGATATACAAGATTGCATTACGTATCTTGAGGGGAAAGAAGCAAGGACATTGTTGTCAGCATGGGCAAAAATACCAGTGACTGGAGCAACAATTTGAAAATCAAAACAGCGAATAAAAGGCGACTGCAATTCGCAGTCGCCTTTTTCTTTGCATTACCTCTCCGCCAAAACCCAGTTGTCGCCCTGCGGCAGTTCCTCCCGGAGATCGGAATAAACGATCCGGCCGAGGATTGTGATCACTGTGCCGGTTGTGAAGGAGTAAGCTCTCTGGCCGGTTACCGCGTCACGGTACCAGCGGTAATAGCCGTGCCTCTTCTCAACCTTGTACAGAATCGCGGTGTAAACGACGGTGCCGCCGTCTTTATAGTGCGACGGCGTGGGCGTCAGCAGAACGATCAGCGCCAGCACAACGACGATGGCGATGATCCGACGCAGCTTGCGCTTCGGTTTATTTTCCGCGGGCGCGTCGCCCTGCGGCATCTCCGGGTTCGGAGCGTCAGGAAAGATTTCACTCATTTTTTGATCCCCCATAATAATTTCATATCTGCATAGGATATTTTAGTCATTATAGCACGCGGAAAATGTATGGTCAAGTGCCCTCGGGGGCTGAGCCTCAGCCTTCGTAATCCGTAATGCGGTAATTGTGGAGCAGCGGGCCGTTGCCCTTGCCGATGTCGAAGCCGGTGCGAAGCGCGCCGGTCAGGTAGTCCTTGGCGAGGCGGATGCTCTTGGGGAGCGCGTGCCCAAGCGCGAGGTGCGAAGCGATGGCAGAGGAGAGCGTGCAGCCTGTGCCGTGCGTGTTGGTCGTTTCGATGTGCTCTCCCCGGAAAATGCAGATCTCCCCGTCGAAGGCAAGCACGTCCTCGCAGCTTTCGGTGAGGTGGCCGCCCTTGACGAGCACGGCGACGCCGTAGCGCGCGGAGAGCTCAAGCGCGGCGGATTTCATCTCTGAAAGGCTTGTGACCGGCCGGCCGAGAAGCGCGGTGGTTTCCGGAATGTTCGGCGTGATAATCGTGGCGAGCGGGAGAAGCTCCGTGCAAAGAGCGTCCGCCGCGTCGGGTGCGAGCAGCGCGTGTCCGCTCGTGGACACCATGACAGGGTCAAGCACGATGTGCTCCGGGCGGTACCTGCGCAGGCTTTCGGCGATCGCGTGGATGGCCTCGGTCCTGCTCACCATGCCGATCTTCACGGCCTCCGGAACAACGTCGGTGAACACGGCGTCAAGCTGCGCGGTGATCCCCTCGGGCGGAATGTCGTAGATGCCGGACACGCCGAGCGTATTTTGCGCGGTCACGGCGGTGATGGCGCTCATCGCGTAACAGCCGAGCATTGTGATGGTTTTGATGTCCGCCTGAATGCCTGCGCCGCCGACGGAGTCCGAGCCCGCGACGGTGAGCACCGCAGGAATGTGCGGACGGGGCGCACCGGGGCAGTTCGCTGTGCCCGCAGCGGTCGCAACCGGCGCATCTGTCGCATTGGTCACACCTGTCGGAAAATCGGTATTTTCCCCGCGCGTAATCTCTCCGACGATCGCGCGGAGCGTCTGTGCGGCTGCCGTGATGTCGGGCTGCGCGAACAATGCGGAGACAACGGCGATTCCGGCGATTCCCGTGTTCCTGAGCACGGGTGCGTTCGAGGCGGTGATGCCGCCGATCGCGACGACGGGGATTGACACGGCCGCCGTGATCTCCGAGAGAAGCTCCGGTGTGACGGGGCGCGTGTTGTCCTTGGTGTCTGTTGTAAAGAGCGCGCCGCAGCCGAGGTAGTCCGCACCTGCGGCTTCCGCGGCGATTGCCTCCGCGACAGTTGCGGCGGAGACACCGAGGATCCGGTCGGGACCGAGCAGGCGGCGGGCTTCCGCAACGTCGCCGTCGTGCTGTCCGATGTGGACGCCGTCGGCTCCGGATGCAATTGCGACTGCGATGTTATCGTTGATGATCAGCGGAACACCGCGGCGTGAGCAGATTTCCTTCAGCGCGGCGGCTTCCGCGAGAAGCTCATTTGCCTTGAGGTTCTTCTCGCGCAGCTGTACGAAGGTGACTCCGCCTTCGATCGCTGCGTCAACCTGCTGCGCCAGAGCCTGCCCCTCGCCAAGCCAGCGGCGGTCGGTCACGGCGTAGAGGCGAAGATGTTCTTTATTGACTTTCATGAAATACTCCTGTTGGATGGTGATTGCGAGGCGATGCTTTGATGCGGGTCGCTTTGCAAATTGTTTGTGTAAGCCGCTCAAACGGTCCTGCTCTGAGTGATCCGCATGATCGCGTCAATCAGGTAATTGCGGCAGCTCGCGTTGCCGGCCTCTGCACTCATGCGCGTTGCGGCGCGTTCGCCTGCCTCGTTCATTGTGCGCGCGGCGAGAAGGCAGACGGCGGTCACCGTTGCCGGGGCGAGCGCTGCCGTGCTGTGTGTGGCCGGATCGTCTGATGCTGCGCCGGGCGTTGCCGCACCGACAGCTGCAATATCTTGCCACGCCTCAATTCGCGAAGCTGCCAGCAGTGCGCCGGTGAGGGCGGAGAGCATGCAGCCCGCGCCCGTAATCTGCGTGAGCATCGGGGTTCCGCCGTGCACGGTGTAATGGGCTTTGCCGTCGGTCACGATGTCGGTCTCGCCGGTCATGAGAACGACTGCGCCGGTCGCAAGCGCGAGAGCGCGGGCGGGATCATCAGAGCTTTTACCGCATACAAGCTCTGCAAGAAAGCTGACCTCGCGGCGGTTTCCGCGGATCACCGTGACAGGGACTGCGGCGAGAAGCTCGCGCGCGATCCCTGCACGAAATGCCGAGGCGTACACGCCGACCGGGTCGAAGACGATCGGGATATTTTTCGCGGCGGAGGTCCGTCCGGCTGCGAGCATCGCGGGAAGCGTGTCGCGGCCCGGTGTCCCCAGATTGAGCACAAGCGCGTCGGCAGCGGCGGTAATCTCCGCGACCTCCTCGGGTGCGTCGGCCATGACGGGCACGGCGCCGCAGGCGAGGAGCAGGTTGGCACAGTCGTTCATGCTAACGCGGTTGGTGATGCAGTGGACAAGCGGCCTCTTTGCTCGAGGGTCAGCCGACCTTGTTTCGGACATGGTTTTCATCCTCCAAAAGCCTCTCAATCCCTGCGCGGCGCACCGCCGGCACGAGAAGTGCGGCGAGCAGCGTTCCGCCGAGACTGCTCAAAAAGAATGCGGGAACGTACGCGAAAAATGCAGCTTCCTTCCCCATCACAAGCGACGCAACGAAAAATGCGCCGATGCCGCCGAGCACCGATGTTCCGAACAGCTCACCCGCACAGCCGGCGAGAGTCCTGCGGAAACGGCGGTACAAAAGACCGCACAGGAAGGCGCCGATCATGCTGCCCGGGAAGGCGAGAAGCGTGCCCGTCCCCATCAGATTGCGGCACAGGCTGGCGACAAATGCAGCCGCAGTCGCGTACCACGGTCCGAGGAAAATGCCGGCGATGACGTTGATGAGATGCTGCGCCGGAAAGCATTTCGATGCTCCGACCGGGATCGAGAGCGGAGAGCAGGCTACAGCGAGAGCGGCAAGCATTGCCGCGGCGACCATTTTGCGAAGATAACGATTCGTTTTCATGCGGACTCCCTTCTACTGCTCACTGCAGAGCAGCTGTACATCCTCGCCGTCGAGGATTCGGTTGGTGGTGCGGACGGCGCACATTTTGCCGCACATCGAGCAGGTGTGGCGCTCTGCGGGCGGCGTGCTCTCGTAGTATGCGCGCGCCTTGTCGGGATCGATGGCGCACTCGAACATGGCGTCCCAGTCGAGCTTGTGGCGGGCGTTCGCCATACGGTTGTCGATGTCGCGCACGCCGGGGATGCCCTTGGCGATGTCCGCTGCGTGGGCGGCGATGCGGCTTGCGACAATGCCGTCGCGAACGTCGTCGATGTCGGGCAGGCGGAGGTGCTCCGCGGGCGTTACATAGCACAGGAAATCCGCACCGCTGGCAGCGGCGATGGCACCGCCGATGGCCGAGGTGATGTGGTCATAGCCGGGCGCGATGTCGGTAACGAGAGGTCCGAGCACGTAAAATGGAGCGTTATGGCAGATACGCTTCTGAAGAGCCATATTTGCCGCGATCTCGTTCATCGCCATGTGGCCGGGGCCCTCGACGAGAACCTGGACGTCATGCTCCCAGGCGCGCTTTGTGAGGTTGCCGAGCTCCACGAGCTCGCTGATCTGGCCCGCGTCGGTGCTGTCGTCGATGCAGCCGGGGCGGAGAGCGTCTCCGAGGCTGATGGTGACGTCGTATTCGCGGAGAATGTCGAGCACCTCGTCATAATGCTCAAAGAAAGGGTTTTCGTTTCCGGTCATCGCCATCCATGCGAACAGAAGCGAGCCTCCGCGGGAGACGATGTTCATGCGGCGGCCTTCGCGGCGGAACGCCTCGACGGCGCGGCGGTTGATGCCGGCGTGGATGGTCATGAAGTCAACGCCCTCCTCGGCGTGTGCGCGGACGACGCGAAGGAAATCCTCCGCGGTGATGTCGCGAAGATCCTTCTCAAGATACCCGATGGCGTCGTACATCGGAACCGTTCCGATCATCGCGGGGGAGTGCTCGATCAGCTTTGTGCGGAACGTGTTGGTCTTGCCGTAGTTGCTCAGGTCCATGATCGCCTCGGCGCCGAAGCGGATCGCAAGCTCGACCTTGGCCCACTCGCGCTCATAGTCGCGGCAGTCGCCGGAGATTCCGAGGTTTACGTTGATCTTCGTGCGGAGCCCCTCGCCGATGCCCTCGGGCGAGATCGAGGTGTGGCGGATGTTCGCAGGGATGGCCACGGTGCCGCGCGCAACGCGCTCTCGCAGCGCCTCAACGTCGATATGTTCCTTCTCTGCGACGGTGCGCATTTCGGGGGTGATGATGCCGCGCTTGGCCGCGTCCATCTGGGTAGCATAGTTTCTCATGGTATTCCTCCCGGAAAATGTTATAGTTCGGAAACCGGACAGGAGCCGCCTCGCGCGAAGGAGCATTTTGCGCACAAAAAAAGCGGAGCCTCACAAGAAGACTCCGCGATGATTCTCGGCTGCAGATACTTCCTGCGCAGGCATTATCCTGATCAGGTAAAAGGGTCGGAGCGCACAGCTCCCTCTCAGCCTTTCTCAAAGCTCCCCTGTATTCCGTGAGCATTTATAACACGGAACTGCAGACTTGTCAATATTCATTTTTCAGCCGATCGGACGGTTGATGTACTCCACCGAGATGCGGCCGTCGGGCTCCGTGTGGAAGCAGGAAACCGAGCCGGCGCTGCCGTGGAAGCGGAAGTGCGCGCGGTCCTCAAGCTCGAGCCCCAGAAGGAGCATGTGCAGTATGCTGAGCGCCGTTCCGTGGGAAACTACCACGATGCGCTCGGCGTCACTTTCAAAAAGTTCTCTGGCAAATGAGAAGAGTCGAACCCAGAGGTCGCGGTCGGACTCCGCATCCGGGAACGGAAGGTAATCCGGATCATAGATGACGCCCTGCGGCGCCTTGTGCTCGCGGTACCATTCGACGGTCTGCCCGTTGCCCGCGCCTGCGTTGATCTCGCGCAGCACGTCGGTCACGATCGGTTTGATCCCGAGCGTCTTGTTGATCTCCTCGGCGGTCTGTGCCGCACGCTTTAAGTCGGAAACGTACATCGTGTCACCGCTGCCGAATCCGATGTGCTCGAGCCAGCGCCCGATCGCATATGCGTGTTCATGTCCGCTCGGTGTGAGCTCGAAATCTCCCCATGCTCCGATATGACCGTTGATATGATGAACCGACTGTGTGTGCTGAACCGTGATAATTGTCTTGCGCTTGGCCTCCGCAAAATACTCCGAAACGATATCCCCACTGTGCTTTTTCTCGAACCAGTCATCCCCGTCGCCGATCTCGGCGATCTTTGTTTTATAAATCATACGACACCTCCGAACTGTGTTGTGAACCTATTATAGCAATTTTTCGCGCAAAGAGCAATGTCTGCGGCTCGTTTGGGTGCGGGAGAGTGCGCGGGGAGGCGCGAATGCGAAAAATGCTTGCATTTTCCGGGGCAAAGTTGTATAATGTATTACAACGAAAGTTTAAGTCGGTACAACGAACGTATAAGAAGTTAAACGAAGGGAGAACGACATGACGGACACAGATGCACGTGAGAGAGCCATCGGCGGGAATATCCGCGAAGCACGCCTTCGCCTGCGCTGGTCTCAGGAGGAGCTTGCGACGCGCTGCGGAATCGCGAACACGACGCTCAGCGCATACGAGAATTCGAAGAAGATCCCCAACCTGACGACGGTGGCGAAGATCGCAAAGAGCCTCGGCGTGAGCATCGAGCAGCTGTACTACGGCGAGGACGCCTCGCTCGCGGGAAGCGTTCCGCTCGATGAAGGCCGCAGCATTGTTGACAGCGTGTACCGTCTGTGGAAGGCCGGCATCATCACGTACTATGAGAATTTTACGGCCGGCGTCATGATCCATTACGACCAGAACGAACCGGTCGGCACGATGCTCGTGCTGTGCCGTTTTCAGGATGTTATCAAGCGTCTTGTGCTGGCTTTGAACGAATTCCGGGATCGCCGGAGCATGTACTCCGATCCCGATCGTTACGTCGAACTTCTGCTCTCCTCGTACGCGATGGAGATCAACCGCGAGCTGGCGGGCGGAAAGCAAGGTTGACAAAGGAGTGAAATTCTATGTGCGGAATTATCGGATATGCGGGTCGGACGGAGGCTGTGCCGATCCTTTTGGACGGACTTGAGAGGCTTGAGTACCGCGGGTACGACTCGGCCGGAGTTGCGGTCGTATCTTCGGAGGGCGAGCTTCAGGTGAAGAAGACGAAGGGACGTCTTGCGGCGCTCCGCGAACAGCTCTCGGGCTGCTCGCCTTTGCGCGGACAGATCGGCATCGGACACACGCGCTGGGCGACACACGGCGAGCCCAACGATGTGAACGCGCACCCTCACGTCGGACAGGACGGTAAGATCGCCGTCGTTCACAATGGTATCATCGAGAATTATCTGGAGATTAAGGAGTCGCTGCAGCGCAAGGGGGTTCATTTTGCGTCGGAGACCGACACCGAGGTCATCGTACAGCTGCTCGAGTATTATTACAAAAAGATAGGAAACCTGCTGTTTACGGTCTATGCGGTGCTGAGCCGGATCCAGGGCGCTTACGCAATGGGAATCCTGTGCTCCGACTATCCCGGACAGATGATCGCGGCCCGCAAGGACGCGCCGCTTCTGATCGGCTACGGCGAGGACGGAAACTATATCGCGTCGGACGTGACGGCGCTTCTTGCGCACACGCGCACCGTGACGTACATGGAGGACGGCGAGGTTGCTGTTCTCACGGCGGACGGCGTTCAGATCTACGACCGCGACCGCACACCGATCGAGAAGGAAAAGCACACGATCGAGTGGGACGTGAGCGCTGCGGAGAAGGGCGGCTACGCACACTTCATGCTCAAGGAGATCATGGAGCAGGCGGAGGCGGTACGCAAGACCATTTCGCCGCGGCTACAGGATGGCAGGATCGTGCTGCCCGAGCTGGCGGAGGCAGGCAATCTGCTTCGAGGTCTTCGGAAAATATGCATTGTCGCGTGCGGTTCCGCATACCACGTCGGTATGATCGGCAAATACGTCCTCGAGAAGCTGCTCCGCATCCCGGTCGACGCATACCTTGCGTCGGAGTTCCGCTACAGCGATCCGCTGCTCGGTGAGGACACGCTCGTCATCGTTATCAGTCAGTCCGGCGAGACGCTCGACTCGATGGCCGCGCTCCGCGAGGCGAAGAGGGGAGGCTCTAAGGTGCTCTCCATCGTCAACGTGATGGGAAGCTCCATCGCGCGCGAGTCCGACATCGTTCTTTACACCTGGGCGGGTCCGGAGATCGCGGTTGCGACGACGAAGGCGTACACGACGCAGATGGTGCTTCTGATCATGCTCGGCATTTACGCGGCGGACGTGAACGGAAAGATCGCCGTCGAGGATTACGCGAAGGCGGTGGCAGACCTCACGGCGCTGCCGGAGAAGATCGACCGGCTGCTTGCCGACGTCGATACCTGCCAGAAGGCGGCTTCGCATTACTTCAACCGGAACAGCGTGTTCTTCATCGGCCGGAACCTCGACTATGCGCTTGGCCTCGAGGGTTCGCTGAAACTCAAGGAGATCTCGTACATTCACTCGGAGTCCTACGCGGCAGGCGAGCTGAAGCACGGAACCATATCACTGATCGAGCCCGGCACGCTCGTCGTTGCACTCGCAACGTACGCGCCGCTTCTCGAGAAGACGCGCTCGAACATTGTGGAGGTGCGCGCCCGCGGTGCGGACGTGATCGTCGTTGCGACCGAGGAGACGGCTCAGGCGGTTCGTGACCAGGCGACCGAGCTTTTGATGATCCCTTCGACGAACCCGCTTCTTCAGCCGGTTCTCGGCGTCATCCCGCTTCAGATCTTCGCATATTACGTCGCTCTGAACCGCGGATGCGACATCGACAAGCCCAGAAATCTTGCAAAATCCGTAACGGTAGAGTAATTCTACAGTTGTAGCACGTCAAAATATACATTTTTTCGCAAAAAATGTGTTGATTTGGAGAAAATACCGTTTCATTTTTCACCGTTTTGTGCTAATATGTGGCTGATGATTATTAAGCGCACAGATCGATATTGTTTGGAAAAATGAAGGTGCGGTATGAGAAGAGAGCCGGAGCGACGGCAGAGTCGACGTTCTTGCCGTCGGACAATTGAACAATGGATCTGGAAACACAAGGCAGGCATGTACGGTTTCGGTATATGCTTGTACTTGTGTTTTGCTTTTTTTTCCGGCCTGATATCGGGTGCTTCGGGTGCGTTTGAGGACGGCCTTGCGGCGGTGGTTTCCACGGCGCACGCCGAGGAGGACGGCGGCAGGACAGGAGAAGAGGAAGAAGAGTTCCATGTGGTAGATCCGACACGTCAGGGCGACGGCTATTCCACGGTTTTGTACAATAATGAAAACGGGCTTCCGACGTCGGAGGCAAATGACATCGTGCAGACGTCGGAGGGCTTTCTCTGGATCGGCAGCTACAGCGGTCTGATCCGGTACGACGGTAACACGTTCGAGCGTATGGACTCGCGCAACGGTGTCGCGAGCGTCGTCGATCTTTTCGTGGACAGCAAAAACCGGCTGTGGATCGGAACGAACGACGGCGGCGTTGCGGTGCGCGACAAGGGACAGACGAGGATCTTCGGACTTGACGACGGTCTGAAGTCGCTTTCCATCCGCGGCATCACCGAGGACGACGCGGGCAACATTTATGTTGCGACGACACGCGGCGTTGCGGAGATCAACGAGGCGATGGTCGTGCGCACGCTTGAACAGCCGGACATCCGCGACGAATATATGCGTTCGATCGAGAAGGGGCCGGACGGCATCATTTACTGCCTGACGCAGAACGGCGATCTCTTTACGATCGTGGATGGCTCGAGAAGCCGCTGGTACGATCTTCCCGCGCACGGCCTTAAGGATGTCGTCTCTTTGTATCCCGACCCGGAACAACCGGGCTGTCTGTTCCTGGGCACGGAGAACTCGACCATTTACCATGTTGACACCAACGGCGCACTCGAGGATTACACGACCATCGACGCAGCACCGCTCAAGTATATCAATTCCGTCATGCTGTTTTCGGATCATCTGTGGATCTGCGCGGACAACGGCATCGGCGTGTATAAGAACGACAAATTCGAGGTCGTGGAGAACATTCCGCTCGACAACTCCATCGACCATGTGCTGATCGACTATCAGGGAAATCTGTGGTTCACGTCCTCGAGGCAGGGCGTGATGAAGATCGTCCCGAACCGTTTTACCGACATTTCCGCGTGGTATGATCTGGATCACTCCGTTGTCAATGCCACCTGTGCGTATGAGGATAAATTGATGATCGGCACCGACAACGGTCTGGTGCTTCTCGACAACGACGATGTGATCCCGAACTGGACGATCAACAGCGCGAGGACTGCTTCCGACAAGATGCTGGATGTCCGCGACCTCATTGAGATGATGAAGGGCGTGCGAATCCGATCCATTTTCTGCGACAGCAAAAAACGCGTGTGGTTCTGCACGTACAGCGATTACGGCCTCGTCCGTTACGACCACGGCCGCATTGTGTGCTTTACGCAGGCGGACGGCATTCCTTCCGAGCGTGTCCGTATGGTCTACGAATGCCGCGACGGACGTATTCTGGCAGCCTGTACGGGCGGCCTGGCCGTCATCCGCGGGAACACCGTGATCGACATCTACAACGATGAGGACGGTCTTAAGAACACCGAGATACTGACCGCCACAGAGGCGGCGAACGGCGACATCCTGATCGGAACGGACGGCGGCGGTTTTTATGCCGTCAGGGAGAGCGGTGAGATACTCCGGTTCGACACCCGCTCGGGACTGATGTCCGACGTCGTCATGCGAATCAAGAGAGCCAGAAACAACAACGATTTCTGGCTTGTCACGAGCAACTCGCTCGCGTATATGGATGAGCAGTACAACATCACGACGATCCGGAATTTTCCGTACTCGAACAACTTCGATATGTACGAAAACAGCAAGGGAGAAATGTGGATCCTCAGCAGTAACGGTATCTACGTGACAACCGTCGAGGCGCTGCGCGCAAACGGCGAGATCGACTACACCTTCTACAATCGCTACAACGGCCTTCCGCACGTGACGACAGCCAACTCCTTCAGCGAGCTGACCGCGGACGGAAAACTTTACATCGCGGGCAGCACGGGCGTCTCGCGAGTCAACATCGACGAGGATTTCGAACGCATCGACGACCTGAAGATGGCGGTGCCGTTCATCACCGCGGACGGCGTGGACATCTACCCGGACGACGACGGGAATTTTACGATATCCTCGGATGTGAACAAGATCGTCATATACGGCTGCGTATATACATACTCGCTTTCCAACCCGCTGATCACCTACCGGCTCGACGGCTTTGACACGAGCGACACCGTGCGGGCGCGCACCGAGTTCAGCACGGCATCGTACACGAACCTGAAGGGAAAGACGTACCGCTTCACGATGTCGATCAACGACAGCAAGGGACAGAAGGGCAGCGAGCTCATCGTCAAGATCGTCAAGGAGAAGAAACTCACCGAAATGTGGTGGTTCCAGCTGATCCTCATTCTCGCCGGCGCTGCGCTTGTGTGCTGGCTCGTGGTCCTCTATGTCCGCGCGAAGATGAACAAGCTGATCGCCAAGGAGAAAGAGCAGAAGACATTCATCCATGAGATGACGGAAGCATTCGCGCGCACCATCGATATGAAGGACCGCTACACGAACGGTCACTCGACGCGCGTTGCGCAGTACACGTCGCTCCTGGCGGAAGAGCTCGGCTGCGACGAGGACACGATCGAAAAATACCGTTACATCGCGCTTTTGCACGACATCGGCAAGATCGGTGTTCCCGCGGCTGTGCTGAACAAGGCGGGACAGCTTGACGACGAGGAATTCAAGATCATCAAATCGCACGCGACGCTCGGTTATCGCGCGCTCAAGGATATCTCGATCATGCCGGAGCTGGCTACGGGAGCCGAGTTCCACCATGAGCGCCCGGACGGCAAGGGTTACCCGAAGGGCCTGAAAGGAGACGAGATCCCGCGCGTGGCGCAGATCATCGCCGTGGCCGATACATTTGACGCAATGTACTCCGACCGACCGTACCGAAAGCGCATGAACTTTGACAAGGTGGTCGATATCATCCGAAACGGCGCGGGCACCCAGCTCGCCGCGGATGTGGTCGAGGCGTTCCTGAAGCTGGTTGAGAAGGGGCATTTCCGCGCGCCTGACGACAACGGCGGCGGAACGACCGACGACATCGACAACATCCACAAGAGTTTTACGCGTGCACAGGCCGTGAAGGAAGCTGCCGCCGAGGCGATCAGGGAGAAGGACGCCGCGGAGCGGAAGGACGCGGACGCTGAGGAGAAGGTCGCCGCGGAACAGAAGGACGCGGAAAACGCGGAGAAGAAAAATGAGGCAAACGGCCCGTCAGACGACGTGTCTGCCGACAATTCGGACGGAAAATGAGCGCTTGCGAGTCGTTTTCGTTGACATGCAAATGGGGAAATGGTAGTATGAACTCCGGAGGGGGGCAATCGTAGCAGATGTGCCCCCTCTGTCGATATTTCAGGTATTTTACGGAGGAATGTTTTATCACATGATCCTTGCATATTATCAGATCCTGCTGGCACTGTCGCTGGTCCTTACGCTTCTCTACATACTGACGTGGCACAAGCATTTTGACGTCCACATCACGCTGATCTTTACGATGGTGCCAATCGCCATTCTCGGAAACGTTCTGACGGCGCGCGCGAAGACCATCGAGGAAGCGGTGATGGCGAACAAGATCACATACTTCGGCGGCAGCTTTCTCATGCTGATGATCACGCTGAGTATATTGAACCTGTGTGACATCCACGTGCGGCACGGCGTGAAAGCGGCGATGTACACGGTCTGCACGGTCGTCTATATCGGAGCCCTCTCGGTGGGAGAGCGGACCTGGTTTTACAAGTCCTACGGCTTCGAGATCCGCGACGGCGTCGCGCGAATCGTGGACAAGCAGTACGGCGTGATGCACACGGTCTTTGTGATCACCGTTTTGATCTATTTCGCCATCGGGTTCGGCGCGATGGTGTACAGTTATTTCCGGAAGAAAAATGTCCCTACCAAGATCATCCGCCTTTTGTTTATCCCGGAGATGATCGCGGTGGTTGCATTTTACGGAGGACGGACCATCATCAGCGAGTTTGAGCTGCTTCCGCTCGCGTACGTGATCGCGCAGCTGACGTACCTGATCATCATTCATCAGGTGTGCCTCTACGACATCACCGACTCCGGCATCGATTCGATGGTGCAGAACGGCGACACCGGTTTTGTGTCCTTCGATTTTCACAGGCATTACCTCGGCTGCAACAAGACGGCGCTTGCGGTTTTCCCGTCGCTCATGACCGTGAGCGTGGACACGAAGATTCCCGCGACGCATCCTCTCGAACCGTCGTTTAACCGCTGGCTGGACGCGTTCGCGAAGGACGAGAAGAACGCGAGGTTCCACTACCGCCACGGCGAGAGCATTTTCCTTGTGACCGTCACGTATCTCTTCGACGGCAAACACAAGCGCGGATATCAGTTCTTCGTCACCGACGACACGAAGAGCCAGCAGTACATATCGCTTCTCAACAACTTCAACGGAAAGCTCAAGGAGCAGGTCGCGGAGAAGACGCAGCATATCACCGAGATGCATAATAAGCTGATCCTCGGCATGGCAACCATGGTTGAAAGCCGCGACAATTCTACCGGCGGCCATATCCGGCGCACGAGCGAGAACGTGCGCATTCTGACCGACGAAATAAGAAAAGACAATGTTCTACAATTGTCGAACGACTTCATTGCAAACATGATCAAGGCCGCTCCGATGCACGATCTCGGCAAGATCGCGGTCGACGATGTCATCCTTCGCAAGCCCGGGCGGTTCGAGCCCGAGGAGTTTGAAAAAATGAAGGCTCACGCGAGGGAGGGCGCCCGCATCGTGCACACGATCCTCGAGGGGACGGACGACGCGGACTTCCATCATATTGCGGAAAATATGGCTCACTACCACCACGAGCGCTGGGACGGCTCGGGCTATCCCGAGAAGCTGGCCGGCGAGGCGATCCCGATCGAGGCACGCATCATGGCCATCGCGGACGTTTACGACGCGCTTGTGAGCAAGCGTGTGTACAAGGACAGCATGTCCTTTGAGAAGGCAAACAGCATCATTATGGAGGGCATGGGGACACAGTTTGACCCTTCGCTCGAGCGCTACTACGTAGCCGCGCGGCCGCGTCTTGAGGAGTATTACAGTGCTCAGGCGGACGCAGAGGTAAAGAAGGATGAGGAAGCCTTGTGCGGAACTGCCGGCTGACGGCGGAGCTGCCGAAAGACCGAACAAAAAACGGCCTGTAAGGCCGGAGAACCCGGGGGACCCGATATGGTACCATCTATGGACAATGACACCGCAGTGCGGTCCGCACCGCCCGTGGACGCCCGACGCGTCGCACGGAAGCGGGCGGTGTACTCACTGATCCGATTTGAGCCGCGCAAACTGAAGCATCGGGATCTTGCGCAGGTCGTGCGGGAGATTGCCGGGGGAAGCGCCGCAGTCTGACGCAACCGGGATTTGCTTTTGGGGTTGACAGGCAGTAAATGCCACGTATAATAAGGCTAATCAGAGTTGGCCGAACGCAGGAGGCAGATTATGAATACGAAGCAAAGGATCATCAGGGAAGCGCTGGCGCTTTTTGCGGAGCGGGGATACCGGGACGTGTTCGTCACGGACATTGCGAACGCCGTAGGGATCAAGGCGCCTTCGCTGTACAAGCATTTTTCGAGCAAGAAGGACATCTTCGACGCCATCCTGGCGCAGCTTCGCGTCAGCTACGAGCATCAGGCTCTGAGCATCGGCATCGATGGCAACGGAGCGAGCGATGCGACGGTTTACCACGGGATCAACGCCGACGCGCTGGTGGAGAAGGGAACCTCGCTGTTCCAGTTCTTCCTTCACGACGAGCAGATGCGTCTGTTCCGCCGGCTTCTGACGCTCGAGCAGTTCCGCGATCCGGAGCTTGCGCAACTGTATTCCCGGCAGTATTACGATGACATCATGGCGTACCAGACGTCGCTGTTCCAGATGTTGATGAAGGGCGGCGAGTGCAAAATGATGGATGCCCGCATCGCGGCGGTACAGTTCTTCTCGCCGATCTACCTGCTGCTCACCGTGTGCGATCGTCAGCCCGAGCGCGAGGCGGAGGCGATGGAGACGCTCGCCGCACACTTTAGGCAGTTCCATCAGCATTATCAGGCGTGATCGCACGTGTTTCGGAAAATGGGGGAGGGTATTATTGTGACAGGTGTTAAAATGCTTTTGTTCGATCTTGACGAGACGCTCCTTGCGAGTGACAAAAAGATTCCGAAGGGAGCGCTCAGGGTGCTTCGCGAGTACCGCGAGGCGGGAGTCCGCATCGGTGTTTCGACGTCGCGCGGCGCGGGCAACACGGCGCAGTACGTGCGTCAGCTCCACCCGGACGTCATCATCGCAAGCGGCGGTGCGCAGCTTTTGATCGACGGCAGGACGGAGTTCGCCTCGGTTGTCGAGGCGGCGAAGATCCGCAGCCTGATCCGGCGTGCGCAGAGCATCGCCGGCGAGGAGATATTGATCACGGCGGATGCGGCGGACGGGAGCTATTATCTGAATTTTACGCCGCCGGATGACGACCTCGCGAGGAGTTTCCGGCGAGGGAGAAAGATCACGTTTCGGTGCTTCCGGAAGGATGCGCTGAAGGTGTGTCTCGAGATTCCGGACGAGGCGAAGGCAAAGCAGGTGATCGCGGAATTCCCGGAGCTCGACTCCATCCGTTTTTCGGACGGCTATTGGTATAAGTTCACGAACCGCGGGATCACGAAGGAGCATACGATCGCGATCATGTGCGAGCGCCTGGGCATTTCGCCTGCGGACATCACGGCGTTTGGCGACGACCTTGCGGACATCGGCATGCTTCGCCTCTGCGGACGCGGCATTGCGATGGGAAATGCGCAGGATGAAGTGAAGCGCGCAGCGGACGAGGTCATCGGCACCAACAACGACCGCGGCGTCGAGATCTTCCTCCGCACCGAGCGCGTGCGCGCCATGGAGGAATTGTTTGACCGGGCGAAGGCGGGGAAGGCGTCGCCTTCGGAGCGCGCGGCCCTGGAGAACTACCTGAACAACGGCTTTCTCGGGGATTACGAGGCGGACGAGGCAGGGCTTCTGCCTGCGGACCTGAAGCGCGGGGTTCTTTCGCAGGACGCGCTTTACGATTATCTCTCGGAAGAGGGCTGAAATACGAACGAAAGATGCACGGCGGCTCATGTTTTTTGCATGAACCGCCTTTTGCTGTCTTGCGGCGGATACGGTAATTTGCTATAATAGCGGGAAAACAGACAAAAGGGGAGGTGGCTTTATGGCCGAGACGGAAAATGCAAAAACAGCGGCGCCCTGGGCTGCAGACATACCGGAGGGAGATTTTGTTTCGAAGGCGCCGACATACGAGAGCGGGAAATGGATCCCGCTGTTTGAGAAGAGGTTTTTCAAGAGTTCGAACGGAGTGGAACTCAAATATTACTTCTACGACCCGACGCAGCACGGTTACGATGAGGACGGCGTATATCCGCTGTTGTCCTTCCTGCACGGAACGAGCAATTCCCTGGTGGGCGACCTCTGCGTGAACTACACCGGCGCGGAGTATTATGCGTCGCCGGATTACCAGAAGACCATGGGCGGCGCGTACGTGCTTGTGCCCGTGGCAAATGAGTACACCGGCGAGGACGGCCGCGTGAAGGGGTATTTTGCGGCGGAGTATCTGGAGCCCGTGCACGAGCTGATCATGAGCTTCATTGCGGAGAGAGCGGAGCGCATCGGAAAGCGTTTCCTGTTCGGAAATTCCTCGGGCGCGACGTTTGTGCTCCGGCTGATGGACACATACATGGACGACTTCGACGTGGTCATTCCGGTGGGCAGCACGGCGCTCCCGGACGATGCGGGACTCGACCGCTACGACGAGAAGGGCAAATACCTCTTCTTCGCGATCGGAAGACGCGACGAGTTCCACAATTATGAGAAGGAGGTCGAGCCGAGACTCGCACGGCTCCGCGCGATGAAGCACTGCTTCATTTTCATCCCGGAGTGGGTGCGGAACGGCGACGGCGGAATCGCGTCGATCATCGGCAGTATCGAAATGGGACAGCACTGCCTGATGAACGGCGTGCAGTCGAATCTGATCCTGGATGACGGAACTCTTATGGACGAGCGTCTTCCGAGGGGAATGACCGGCTGGATCGCGGACGTGCTCGCGGGAAGAGCGTGACGCACGGCACCGCAGCGGAAACAGTTTAGCAAAATGCAGGAGGGGTGTACATGAACGAGATGACTGTCAGAAGAAACCGTCTTTTGGCGCAGAAGGTGATCCGCGGACTCGAGACCCGCAACATGCAGGGCTACTACGCGGAGACGAAGGAGGAGGCGCTTTCGATGGCGCTTGAGCTGATCCCCGAGGGATCGAGCGTCGGAATGGGCGGCTGCATGAGCGCGCAGGAGATCGGTCTCACGGAAGAGCTTCGCAACGGAAAATACGATTTCATCGACCGTGACAACACTCCCAACAAGCGCGAGGCGATGCTTGCGACGTACGACGCGGACGTCTTCGTGTCGAGCGTCAACGCGATGACCGAGGACGGCGTTCTCATCAACATCGACGGCAACGCAAACCGCGTCTCGGCGATCGCGCAGGGACCGAAGTATGTCGTGTTCATCGTGGGTATGAACAAGATCTGTCCGGATGTGGACAGCGCGATGAAGCGCGCCCGCAATATTGCGGCGCCTGTGAACGCGCAGCGCTTCGGGCTCAACACGCCGTGCACGCGCACGGGATCGTGCATGAACTGCAAGGCTGCGGACACCATTTGCTGCCAGATTCTGATCACGCGCTACTCGCGCCATGCGGAGCGCATCCACGTGATCCTGGTCAACGAAGATCTCGGATTTTGACCGTCCGTGCGGGCGGTGAGCGCCGGGGAAGTCCGGCGCGGTGAAGCGGGGTAAGAGAAATGAACGTTCTTACGATTGTTCTGCAGGCGGCGCTGTGGATCTGGTTTCTCGGCGCTGTCATAAGCTATCGGACGAAGAAGTTTACACTGGTCGACGGCATGGGCGTAAAGAGCGCCGAGTTTTTCATGCTGGTATTGTACAGCGCGGGGATTGCTGCATTTTACGTGTTCCCGTCCGCCGGCAGATGGATTCTCTTCGGAATCCTCATGCTCTGGTTCGTCGCAGAGTTTATGTTCCATTGGCGATACACGATATTCGGCGCGACGCAGCGGAAGATCGACGGTTACAACAAGTGCTTCGAGGGGACGCTCTGCGTGTTCCCGCGCAGAGAAACGAGGCTTGTTCCGGATCTGTACCACATCGTGCAGCATCTGTTGATCCTCGGCAATATCTTTTGCTGTCTGATCCCGTGTTCGTGAGAGCCGGAAAAAATGAAAAGTGAAGAAAAAATGCGGCAGGTTGTCCCTGCCGCACTTTTTTGTTCATTGGATGGATGAAAGAAAACAGCCCGCGTTAGAACATGCGCTTCCAGAGGCGGAAGTGGTTCTCGCCGTCCGCGGATTTCTCCACGTTGCAGGAATACTTCTTGTTCCTGCCCTCATTTTTCGAAAGAAGAAGCATGAGAAGCGTGTTGGAGAACGGAATGGCGTTCGCGTACTTGTCCTCGCGGACCGAGAAGTCGAGACCGTACTCGCCCTCGAGGTCGCTGCATTCGTCGAGGAAATCGCGGACATTTTCCCAGCCGTGTTTCTCGTAGATCACGCCGAATGCGGGATCGGTGCGGAAGTCGGGCTGCGTTACGGGTGCGGATGCGCCGGCTGCGCCGAACATTTCGCTGAAGTCGGGAAGATTCGGAACGGACTCCGCCGCCTGTGCCATGCATTCCTCGATCTGCTGACGGAATTCGCCGTACTGCTCCTCGCCGATGCCGAATTCGGTCGCGGGATCATAGTTCCTGATGTCGTTTGTGATGCGCTCACGCATTTTGTCGATAGTTTCTTTGATAGTATTCATTTCGGTCAGATATGACTGGCGGATGGTTTTGATTTCCCGCAGATGCGCTTCGGCTTCGGCAATTTTTGCGTCGAATGCCATCGCGATCGCGAGATCATCCTGCTCGATAAGGCCTTTGATCTCATCGATGGAGAAGCCTGCTTTCTGCAGGTTGCGAATCTTCACGAAAGGGATCGCCTGCGTCTCATCGTAATACCGATACCCCGTCCAGGAATCCACATTAACCGGTTTCAGCAGATTGATGCTGTCGTAGTATCGGAGCGTCTGCGGATTGCAGCCGCAGAGTTTCGCAAAGTCCTTGATGGTCATACCTTTACCCCCTTTCTGGAATGTAATGATAATGGATTGATAAGGAGGTCGGCTGCGCGATCGCTCCTTTCGTGCCCTTTATATCATTACAGTTCACTGTAAGGTCAATACCGTTTTTTAAAAAAATTTTGTTTTTTTATCTTAACGCAACAAAAGCCTGATTTCAAGCGCCCGTGAAACATTCGCGCTGCCAATTAGGAATTAATTAAGAATTGCACAAGAGTTGCGTAAAGACTTTCTTTTTTCCATCGTGTAGGATAGCATCAGAAAGCCGCGGGAGGCTGCGGCGCATATTTGGAAAAATGCTGCACAGGTTTGAAACAAATGCGTAAGGAGAAATGAAAAATGAGTGAGAACAACAGCAACAAGACAAAGGAAGCCATCGTAACCGCGAAGGACCTTTCCAAAACATTTTCCAACGAGTCGATTCAGCAGCACGTGCTGAAGAATCTGAATCTTTCGATCTACCGCGGAGACTTCACGGTGATCATGGGTAACTCGGGATCGGGCAAGAGCACGCTTCTGTACGCGCTCTCCGGAATGGACCGTCCGTCGCTCGGAACGATCACTTACCACGTGGACGGTAAGGACGAGGAGATCTCGAAGTACAGCAACGACCAGCTGGCGCGCTTCCGCCGCGATCACGCGGGATTTGTGTTCCAGCAGAATTATCTGAACGATTCGATGAGCGCGCTCGACAACGTGCTCGTGTGCGGACTTCTCAAGGGAACGAACCGCAAGGAGCTCGCGGAGCGTGCGAAGAAACTGATGGAGCGCGTGGAGCTTCCGGAGCAGGATCAGCGCAAGTTCCCGCTTCAGCTCTCGGGCGGACAGCAGCAGCGCGTCGCAGTCGTGCGCGGTGTCATCAACGAGCCGGAGATCCTCTACGCGGACGAGCCGACCGGTGCTCTGAACTCGCAGAATACGGAAAATGTCCTGAACATCCTCACGGAGCTCAACGACGACGGACAGAGCATCGTCATGGTGACGCACACGATCAAGGCGGCGGAGAGAGGCAACCGCATTCTCTACCTGGCCGACGGCGTGATCACAAGCGAGATTGACCTCGGACCGTACGTCGGAGACTACCGCGACGCGTCCAACCCGAATTTGGCGGAGGCGAAGGAGCGCCACGCGCGCCTCAAGAGCTTCCTTCAGGAAATGGGGTGGTAAGATGTATAAATTCTTCTTTATCGCAGGCAACAACGCCAGGAAACAAAAGGGCGATATGATCACATTTTTCGTATTCACCCTGCTCGCGGCGTTCCTGATCTTCCACAGTGCCTCGGCGATCTTCGGCATGGGAAAAGTGCTGGAGACGCGCTTCGAGGAAGTGAACGGACCTCACGTGATCTTTTACGTGCCGGACGATCCGGTCAGCACGGAGGTCATGAAAAATGCGATGACCGGGGACTCCCGGATCGTCGAGTACGAGACTGCGCCGGTGTACCGGCTTTATGTGCAGTACCGCAATTCCACGGAGACGGAATTTGAAGAGTACCTTCTCTTCCTGGCAAATTACAAGCAGGAGACGAAGCTGATGAACCTCGGCATCGACACCGCGAACCTGGCGGATGACGATGTGCTTCTTCCGTACTATCTCAAGGGACGATTCAAAGTCGGCGACACATTCGTGATCAAGCTTCGCAACAGCGAATTCCGGCTGAACGTGGCCGGTTACGTGGAGGATCCGTACTATTCGTCGTCGATCAACATCACGGTTTATTACATCTATACGTCGCAGACGATGATCGACCGCATGCTCGCGGAGCAGCCCGACAGCATCGAGTCGCTGACCGCACATTACGGCGCGGCTGACCCGAAGGTTCTCGAGGAGGGACTCGAAACGACCGACCTGGAGCAGAGCATCCAGGAGAGCTACAAGAGCGGTCTTGAGGCGTATATGCTGGAGCATCCGGACACGCCGACCGCCGACCGCACGTCCAGAACAACGATCAACTGGCACATGATGCGCGGCGGAGCGCAGTTCCTTCCGATGGTCGTCATGGGCTCGGTTCTTCTCTTCGCCGTACTGATCCTCGTGATCGCGATCATTATCATCGCGTACGGCACCCGCAATTTTATCATCCGCAACATGAAAAATACCGGTATTCTCGAGGCGGCAGGTTACACAGTATCCATGCTTCGGAGAGCGCTGGCACTGCAGATCGTGACCGCGGCATTTGCCGGCTCCCTGATCGGCGTGGCGCTCGGCATCGCTACGAGAAAACCGTTCGGAAATCTGATCAGCATGGTTCTGGGTCTTACGTGGAACCAGTCGATCAACTGGATCGCAGCAGCCGCAACCGTGCTCGGACTGTCGCTCGTTGTGTTCCTCACGGCGCGCGTTGTCGGCCGCATTTACAACCGCATTACGGTGCTTGACGCTCTTCGCGGCGGCATCACCTCACATAATTTTTCGAAAAATCATTGCCCTCTGGACCGCACCGGTCTTCCTCTTCCGGTAGCGATGTCCGTGAAGAGTACGCTCGGCGGTTTCCGCAGAAGTCTTGTGCTTGCGCTGATCGCGATGGTGCTTTCCATCACGACCATCATCGGCTTCGGACTGTATGAGAATTTCGGAGCCAAGAAGGACAAGATGATCGGCATGATGGGCTTCGAGTCCGGCACGGCGATGGTCGCTGCCGCGGATATGGAGGCGATCGGAGACGAGCTTACGAAGCTTGAGGGCGCATCGGGGGTTCTTATACAGACAGGCTTTGAGCCGGTTGTGTCGCACGGCGACAAGAACAGAGCTTCGTACACGTTCGTCGTCGACGACGTGAACCATCGCGAGAACCTTATTTTGCTCGAGGGACGCGTCCCCGTGCACGACAACGAGATCATGTTGACGCAGGTGCTTGCCGACGATCTCGGCGTGAAGGTCGGCGATGTGGTGAAGCTCACAAGCGGAAACCTTTCCGCAGAGTATCTGGTGACCGGCCTTGACCAGCGCATGGAGCGCATGGGCCGCACGGCCAACCTCACGTACGAGGCGGCAGCGAAGGTCTTTCCGGACATCAAGACCGCGGATTACTACATTTTTGCGAAGGACGGCGTGACGTTCGAGGATCTGGAGGACGAGATCAACCGGGTCGCTGACAGCAAGGGCGTTTCCGTGACGATCGTCAACTCTGCGAAAAATATCGATTCGACGTTCCGGACCATCTCCGCATCGATGAAGGCGCTGTGCGTGATCTTTGTCATCATCACACTCTTCGTAGTCATCTTCACCGAGTCTCTGGTGGTTCGTGCGAAGATCGCACGCGAGTGGAAGGACATGGGCGTCAGCAAGGCGCTCGGTATGACCTCCGGCCAGCTGGTTGTCCAGATCATGCTCTCGAACCTTCCCGCGGTGCTCACGGGTTCGATCGTTGGCTCCCTCCTCGCGCCTTATGCGGGCAGAGAGATGTGCAAGATCGTATTCTCCCTGTTCGGTCTCCGCAAGGTGGAATTCACCACGGCTCCTCTCTGGGTGTTCCTGACGATCATCGGAATCGTCGCGGCAGCGGCGATCACCTCCGCAACAGTCGGCATGTGTGTCCGCCGCCTGAAGCCGGTTGAGATGATCACGGAGGAGTAATCACAACAGCCATTTTTCGGGGTTCATTCGTTGTTATGTCAGAATGAGAAGCGGCAGCTGAAGCAGATGCATTTACGGAAAATGCGAATAGCATCGGCATTATCTTCCAAGGCTGGCGCAGGGGAACAGGCACCGTTTTTACGGTGCCTCTTTCTTTTGTTACTTTTTTGTTAAATACACACTGTTTTGGCCTCTCCGTGTTGAGTTTTCCGCAAAAAAAGTGTATTCTAAAGAGTGTATATTACCCCGCACGGAGCAGGAGAGAGGAGCCGCATATGGAGTATCAATGTCTGATCGTCGACGACGAGATCGAGTTGGCGAAATCAACGGCCGAGTACATGGAAATGTTTGACATCCGTACAGCGTACGTCGACAGTGCGGCTGCGTGTTATGAGTTCCTGCGGGACAACACAACGGAGCTGATCCTCCTCGATATCAACCTCGGCGACGGTTCGGGTTTCTCGGTGTGCAGGAAACTGCGCGAGGATTATAAGCTTCCCATTTTGTTTATCAGCGCCCGCCAGAGTGACGACGATGTGCTTGCGGCACTCTCGATCGGCGGCGACGACTATATTAAAAAACCGTACAGCCTGTCGGTGCTGCTCGCGAAGGTCAAGGTCAATCTGAAACGTGTTGCCGAGCTTCGCGCGGCAGAGAGCGCCGGTGCGGCGGGAAATGCGGCAGCGGCGGACACGCCGTCCCTTCCGTCGGAGAACGGAGACGCCTCGGCAGCGGAGCTTCGGCTGGATCCGGCGACGATGTCGGCAATCCGGCGCGGAACGCGAGTGCCGCTCAAAGCCAAGGAGTACGCGCTTCTTGCGTGCCTGTACGACCATCGGGACACGATTGTCACGAAGGAGGATCTGTTCAGCGAGGTGTGGGGAGACGCATTTTACACGGACGGAACGCTCAATGTTCATATCCGCAAGCTCCGTGAGAAGCTTGAGGACAATCCCAACGAACCGGTGCTGATCCGGACCGTCTGGGGAACGGGATACATCCTCTCACTGAGGAGGGACGGGCAGTGAAACAGTATCGGACGATCTTCCTGTGCTTCCTTCTCGTGATGGCGGCAGCGTTTTGGGGAATCCGGCTGCTGGCCGACCGGCTTCGCTTCGACGACCGCGACATGGTGAAATACAACGACACGGTGCATCAGATCTACCGCGACTGGGCGGCTGGTGCGGATGAGCGCACGATCGAGGAGCGATACGGATGCGAACTGATCCTCTCGACATCCCCGAATGATGCGCAGCTGATGAAGTTTCAGAACGAGCGGGCGCTGGTCGTGGATTTTGCGCCGGAAGGAACTGTGCTCGGGAAGCTTGCGTGGAGCGACAGCCACGATTTATACGACAATAGTAGAACAGAGATAATCAAGGTGCTTCGCATATCCTGGGCGGTGGTTCTTACCGCGGGGATCCTGCTGCTTGCGGCGATCGAGTATTTTCTGATCCGACCGTCCCGCGAGCTCAGAAAATACGCGGGCGAGATCGCGAAGGGCAACCTGGACGTTCCGCTTCCGATGCGGCGGTACAATCCGTTCGGAAGTTTTGTCGAGGGCTTTGACCTGATGCGCGAGGAGCTTCGCAATGCGCGCGAGCGCGAGGCTGCCGCGGAGAAGGCGAAGAAGGAGCTTGTCGCCGAGCTGGCACACGATATCAAGACACCGGTGGCAACCATCGTGGCGACATGCGAGGTGCTTGACGCGAAGGGACGCCGGAGGCTTCAGAAGGGCGACGACGCGGACACGGCGGACATGCTCGAGAAGGTCGGAACCATCTCGCACAAGGCCGATACGATCCGCCAGCTCATGGACAACGTGTTCCAGACGACGCTCGAGGAGCTCTCCCGGATCGAGGTCAACCCGACCGAGGAGAATTCGGAGACGATCGAGGCGTATTTTCGGAATCTTAAGAACTACGGGAAGATCATTCTCACCAACGGTATTCCGCAGTGCCTTGTGTACATGGACCGCCTGCGGATGGAGCAGGTGATCGACAATGTGGTCGGCAATTCCGCCAAATACGCAAACACGGACATTTGCGTCCGCTTTGACGAGGTGAAGACGGAGTCGGCCGACGGCGCGGGGATGACGTTCATCCGGATCCGAGTGAGCGACTCCGGCCCGGGCGTGCCCGAGGAGGAACTTCCGCTGATCACCGAAAAATATTACCGCGGAACCGACGTGAAGGACAAGGCCGGCTTCGGTCTCGGACTTTACCTCGTGCGGTCCTACATGGAGCGCCAGGGCGGCGGTATGGAATGCTATAACGACGACGGTTTCACGGTGGAGCTGTACCTGCGCAAGGTGTGACGGCGCCGCGCGGGACATTTCGGAAAATGAAACAATCGGCAGATAAATACGGGAAGGGCGTAACGGAGAGGTTAGCATGGGAAACTATATCATGGCATTTGACGCGGGAACGACTTCGGAGCGGGCGATCATTTTCGACCGGAATTCGAAGATCGTGAGCGTTGCACAGAAGGAGATTACGCAGTATTATCCGCAGGCGGGGTGGGTCGAGCATGACCCGATGGAGCTGTGGTCCGCACAGCTCGGCGTTGCGGTGGAGGCGATGATGAAGGCCGGCGTCGGAGCGGATGACATCGACGCGATCGGCATCACCAACCAGCGCGAGACGACGATCGTTTGGGACCGCGACACCGGAATGCCGGTGTACCGCGCGATCGTGTGGCAGTGCCGCCGGACCGTCGATTACTGCGAACGTCTTGCGCCGTACGCGGAACGGATCCGCGAGAAGACCGGCCTTGTGCTGGATCCTTATTTTTCGGCCACGAAGCTCGCGTGGATTCTTGACCACGTGGAGGGCGCGCGGGAGAAGGCGGCGCAGGGCAAGCTGCTCTTCGGCACCGTGGAGACGTGGCTGATCTGGAAACTGACCAAAGGGCGTCGGCACGTGACCGATTACAGCAATGCGTCGCGTACGATGCTGTTCAATATTCATACGATGCAGTGGGATGCCGAGATCTGCGAATGGCTCGGAATTCCGGTCCGCATGCTTCCGCAGCCTGTCTCCAACAGCGCTGTGTACGGCGAGTGCGCGCGCGAGTACCTCGGAGGAAATGTGCGCATCGCGGGTGCGGCGGGAGACCAGCAGGCGGCGTTGTTCGGGCAGAAGTGCTTCAACGCC
Organism: Lachnospiraceae bacterium; assembly: GCA_017561985.1. The sequence continues at coordinate 51,679 of JAFZAZ010000007.1, read as the reverse complement.
GGCGACATCAAAAACACGTACGGCACGGGTTGTTTCCTGCTGATGAACACCGGCGACCGGCCGATCCGCTCGGAGCACGGCCTCGTGACCACCGTTGCGTGGGGACGCGGCGGTGAGATCACGTACGCGCTTGAGGGCTCGGTGTTCATGGGCGGCGCGGTCGTGCAGTGGCTCCGCGACGAGCTGCGGCTGATCCGCACGGCTCCCGAGACCGAGGAGCTGGCGCAGAAGGTGAACGATACGAACGGCTGCTACATCGTGCCGGCATTTACCGGACTCGGAGCGCCGTACTGGAAGCCCGAGGCAAAGGGAGCGATCGTCGGACTGACGAGAGGCGTCGACCGGTATCACATCATCCGCGCCGCGCTTGATGCGATCGCTTACCAGGTCAACGACATCGTAACCGCCATGGGACAGGACGCCGGGCAGCCGGTGACTTCGCTCCGCGCGGACGGCGGCGCGAGCACGAACAACTATCTGATGCAGGTTCAGGCAGACATCAGCAACGCGGAAGTGCATCGCCCGGAATGCGTCGAGACGACGGCGCTCGGGGCGGCATATCTCGCCGGTCTCGCGACCGGTTTCTGGGAAAATGAAGCGGACATCGAGCGCTGTACCGGTGAGGACACGGTGTTCCGTCCCGCCATCGACGAGGCAAAGCGCGACGAGATGATCCGCGGCTGGAAAGACGCCGTCGGGATGCTCCTGTAGGAACGGAGCGGCATTTTCCGCGAACGAGCGAGCGGGGGTGCGGGCGATAGGCAAACGATACGGTGAACGGCCGGGCGGGCGATAAGACGAACGGCCGGGCAAGCGATAAGGAGAGACCATGGAACGTGTGCCGGAGCTCACGACGCTGTGCTACATCGAGCGTGACGGTTGTTACCTGATGATGCATCGCGTGAAAAAACAAAATGATGTGAACCGCGACAAATACATCGGCGTCGGAGGGCATTTTGCGTACGGGGAGAGCCCGGAGGAGTGCCTGAAGCGCGAGGTGACGGAGGAGACCGGAATGACGCTCACGAGCTTTCGGGTCCGCGGCATCGTGACGTTCTGCTACGGCGATTCGGTCGTTGAGTACATGCATCTGTACACGGCGACGGCGGCGGGCGAACCCGGGGAGTGCGACGAGGGAGAGCTCGTCTGGGTGAAGATCGATCGTGTTTGCGAGCTTCCCATATGGGAGGGAGACAAAGTGTTCTTCCGGCTGCTCGCGGAGGACCGCGATTTCTTCTCCCTCAAGCTGGTTTACGACACGGATGACACGCTTGTGCAGGTGCTTCTCGACGGGGAGTCCTGCGAGGCGCTGAAATAACAATATTCATCATACGGGGGGACTTTACAGTATGGGTCAGACGATTATGGATCGATTGCATCGGGCGGCGAAGCGCTTCGGCGAAGAGCTCGGCGATGCGAAGGAAATCCGCAAACTGCGGGACGCGCTGATGCGTGCGGGAACGAAGAGCGAGAGTCTGCGAGGCGTCTATTTCGATGTCACGATCGACGAGGAATGGATCGCGCGGATCGAGCGGGCGATTCCGCACCTGGAGGCGGCGATCCGCGAGGACCGGCAGTTCATCAAGACCGAGGGAAACATCACCTCGATCGAGCGCGTGCGCAAAGTGTCGCGCTCGTCGGTGGAGCACCTGGCGCGGCACAGCGAGATGATCACGCACGTGCCCGAGGAAGGTCAGGACCTGATTCCCGACAAGCTGCAGGTTTTTGAAAATGAGAGCAACTACGACGTGTACGAAAACCGTGTGCTCTACATGGTGCTGTGCAGCACGAGAGACTTCCTCGACTACCGCTACAGTCGCATCGCGAAGGCGTGGAACGAGAAGAGCGTCGAGACCGAGTGTCAGAAGACGATCCGGACCGCCGGCGGCAAGCTCTCTTTCGATCTGAAGCTTTCGGACATGACGGGCGGTCTCACTGCGGAGGAGGATGCGACGGCGCACAAGATCGTACGCATCGAGGCCGCGGCAGGCGCCATCATGGGACTTCTGGCGACGCCGCTCATGAAGATTGTGGCTCTTGCGCCGATGGTGACGCCTCCGATCACGAGAACCAACGTGCTTCGGATGGACCAGCATTTCAAGGCGGTCGTGGAGCTTTACGACTATCTGAGCACGTACGACGGAGACGGTTTCACGCTGGAGCGCCACGAGAACACGCTCACGCCGTTCCCGGAGCAGATGGAGAGCGAGGTGTCCGAACTCGCTCTGTTTGCCATGTATCTGAATCACAAATACGGCAAGAACGCCGCGGATGAGCTGGAGGCAAATTTTGCGGCTGAGGAGGCTGCGCGCCGCGAGGCCGAGGAGAAGGCCCGCGCCGAGAAACTCGAGCAGATCCGCGCCCGCCTTTCGGGCGGGGATGTGACGGTCGAGGAATGCCTGCAGCTGCTCGGCGAGGAGACGACCGCGTTCGAGTCGTCGCTGCAGGAGCTCCGCGAAGAGCTTGAGCGCGCGGCGGAGTGGAAGAAATCGGCGGAGACGGCGACAATCCGCGAGGAAGCACTTCGGAAGACGCTCGACGATCAGCGCCGGATCAGCAGCGATATGAACCGGCATGCGGCGATGCAGACCGAGGAGGCGAGAGCCGAGATCGAAAGGCTCAAGGCGGAGGCGGATGAGCTTCGGCTCGCGCTTGCGAACGAACAGGAACAGCGCCGCTTCCTGAGCGCACGTATCGTCGGAATGACCGAGGCGTACGGAGCGGGAACCGTAAGCGCGGACTACTCGGAGAGAGAAGACTTCATCGAACTCGAGAAGGAGCGCGAGGCGTTTGAGCGCGTTTACAGTCTGAACTGGAAGAAAGCGAAGAAAAAAATACGCAAGCGTTTGCTGTGGGGAAAGGAAGAAGTAAACAATGAGTGAGAAAAAGAAGGGATTTTCCTATCTGCGGCTGTTCGTCGCGGTGGGAAGTATCGCGCTGGTCAGCGTGATATTGATTCTGATCGGAATCTACAAGTCGGACGCGGAGTCGCTCGCGGGCGTGTTCGGCGAGGGTGCGTTCATCCATTCGGAGACCGTCTACCTCGTGCTTTTGCTCGCATTGTTCCTGCCGGTCGTTCTCGTCGTGCTGACGGTCATCATTGCGAAGGAGCGCTTCGGCTTCACGCTGTTCCGCGAGAAGAAGGAACAGGAGGACACCGCGCGGTTCCGTGCACTCTCCGGCACCGACGCGAAGATGAAGGAATACGCGGCGCCCGCGTATGAGACGACGATCAACCTTGCGCAGCTGTGCGAGGATTTCCACAACTACGCGGCGTCGAAGATGCAGCTGTACTACTCAATCGAGGATATCCGGAAGTTCATCGCCGGCCTCGGCGTTTCGCACCTGATGGTGATGCAGGGCCTGTCCGGAACCGGTAAGACGTCGCTTGCGACGGCCATCGGCGAGTACCTCGGAAACCGCTCGTCGGTCGTCTCCGTGCAGCCGATGTGGAAGGAGCGCTCGGACGTCATCGGATACTTCAACGAGTTCACCAAGAAATTCAACGAGAGCACGCTTCTCAAGATCCTCTACGAGGCGCGCTTCACAGACAATATGTACATCGTGGTGCTCGACGAGATGAACATCGCGAGAGTGGAGTATTATTTTGCGGACTTCCTCTCTTTGATGGAGCTTGACCCGAAGAACCGTTTCCTCGAGATGACAAGCGATACGTGGGAGAACGACCCGAACCTGTTCGAGGACGGACGATTCCGTCTTCCGGAAAATGTGTGGTTCATCGGAACTGCCAACAACGACGATTCCACATTTTCCATCTCGGACAAGGTGTACGACCGCGCGATGGTGATGAATCTCGACCGTAAGGCTCAGCCTTTTATCGCGCCGCAGTCGGAGGGAGCGAAGATCCCGTTCTCGTATTTTCAGTGGCTTGTGAACGGCGCGAAGCAGTCGTACCGGATGTCGCAGGACGTGCGCGACAAGGTTGCGGAGCTTGACCGTTTCCTGAGCGAAAAATACCACATCACGTACGGCAACCGTATCCGCATGCAGATGGAGGATTACGTTTCCGTGTTTGTAGCCTGCGGCGGCACGCAGGAGGAAGCGCTGGACGACTTCCTCATGAAGAAGGTGCTGCGCAAGCTGGAAGGCCTGAATCCGGTTGTCATGGCGAAGGCAAGCACCGTGATCGCGGGAAGGCTCGACGAGCTGTTCTCCGAGGATGCGATGCCGCTGTGCCGCAGTTATCTGAAATACTTGCGCCAGCTCGCAAGCTGATATGGGGGAGACTATGCAGAAGAAAAAACTGCCGATTTATATTATCGGCGCCATAAGCGTCGCGCTGATCGCAACGATGGTGGTGATGACCTTCGTGATTGCGACCGGAAGCTTCCGCCTCCGGCAGTCGAAGATCGTCATCCAGACGAGCAGCAGCGAGAAGGAATACAACGGAACGCCTCTGAGGAACGAGGGATGGTCGCTCGTCTCCGGCAAGCTTCTGCCGGGACACCGCATGGAAGTCAAGGTGACCGGAGAGCAGACCGAGATCGGAAGCGCGAACAATACCGCGTTTGTGCAGGTCTTTGACGAGAGCGGCCTTGAGGTCACGGAGAAATACAACATCGAAGTGGTGCCGGGCAAGCTGGAAGTCATCCGCCGCAAGATCACGGTCACCAGCCGGTCCGCGGACAAGATCTACAACGCCACCCCGCTTATGAACGAAGAGGTTTATTACGACTGGGGCAAGCTTTCGAGCACGCATGAGCTGAAGGCGACGGACTTCCGTGCCGTGACGGACCCCGGCATTTACGACAACACATTTACCGCAAAGATCTATGACAGCGAGGAAAATGATGTCACGGACAATTATGACATCACGTATGAGTACGGCAAGCTCACGGTCCGCTACGGCATCGTGTATCTTCGCTCCGGCTCGTCGGAGAAGGAGTACGACGGAACTCTGCTCACAAACGACCAGTGCGAGGTGATCAGCCAAAGACTCAAGGAAGGTCATCATCTGGAGATGAAGACCGTGGCGAGCGCTTTGAAGGTCGGCACATACTCGAACACGATCTACGCGGTTGTGTACGACGAGAACGGCGTTGATGTTTCCGAAATGTACGACATCCGCAAGGAGCTCGGAAAGCTCACGATCACGCCGCGCCGTCTGGTGATCCGCACGCAGGACGTGACGCGCGATTTCTATTCGCAGCCGATCACGAACGACTGGTCGCTCGTGGAGGGTTCGCTTGCTCCGGGAGAGACGTTGACGGTCAAGACGACGCAGCAGCTCGGTTACGGTGAAGCCGGTTCTTCGAGGGATAACGACGTTGCATATATTTACATCCAGTCGGAAGGAAAGTCCGAGGATGTTTCAAGCTGCTATCAGATCACCACAATCTGCGGCAGGTTTACGATTACGGGGGGATATTAAACTATGTATGAGGAGTATGAACGGAGGATACAGCGGATAGCCGATATCATTCACAAATATCGGTGGTTCCTGGTGGGCGCGATGACGGTCATCATTGGAACGCTGTTCGTTTTGTTCGGCATCGGTATCGCCTCTTCCGAGCTGAAATGCCGTTCGGTGGAGTACGGCAATAAGCCGTCGCCGTCGGCGTCATCGACAGCCGGCAGAGTGGTCTACGAATACCGCCTTGCCGACGGAAACAGCTCATGGTCGGAGGATGTTCCGTGGAAAGCCGGAAAATACGAGGTTCGCGCGATAAGCGCCTCGATCCTCGGCATTCGCCATGAGATCGGCAGAGGCAGGTTCGAGATCAAAAAGAAGCCGCTTACGATACAGCCTAAGACTATCGAAACGTACCACAGAGTCACGCAGACCGAGTTGAAGCCGGAGGTCGAAACCACCGGACTTGAGTATGGCGATGTCGTGACCGACATTCGCTTTGACAGTCTTAAGATCGATTACGGCGATAACTTCAACGCGAGTTATACATTGCGGTCGTACGCGGTCGTTCACGAGGACGGGAGTCCTGCAGAGGATTGTTACGAGATCAAAACGGCATCGGGTCAGATCTACGACAAGCGAATCCCGCTCGTTGTGGCGCCGAAGGGCAAGAAGGTAGTGTATTCGGGCAACCCTCACGAGGTTCTCACATGTGAAGAGTGGACGCTGGTCGGCGGAACCCTCCTCGACGGACACACCGGCGAATTCATATGCGATACGCGCGTTACGACGTTTGAAAAGAGAAGGATATACGGCAGATTCATCGTCCGCGATGAGAACGGCGACGACGTCACGCACATGTACCGCGTCACGCTTCAGGAGGCATCGCTTGAGTTCGCACGCAGAAGCATCCGGATCATCTCCGGCTCTGCGATGAAGAGGTATGACGGAAAGCCGCTTCGCAACGAAAACTTCAAGACCCGCGGCGATTCGCTCGCGGACGGCGACACGCTTATCGTTCGCTGCACCGGTCAGCAGACGGAAGTCGGAGTCTCGGCCAACGATATGGATGTCAAGATCGTCAGCGACACCTACGGTGACGTCACGGACTGCTATGTGATCGAGCTGTCGGAGGGGCTTCTCCGCGTTGTAAGGGCTGACGGCTCCATGGATTCCGCGAGAAAGGATTCCATCAATCTTGACCGTCTCGGCGACCGCGGAAGAAGGGGCGGCGAAGGCGGCCAGGGCGGAGGCGGCGAAGAAATTGCCATCATTTCCTTCCTGGGCGACCGCGGAAAGAAATACTACTTCCGCGAGGAGACATATGAGTATTACACCGGATCTTCGTGGGGAAACACGACCGAGAGCCAGTGGAGAGAACCGGAGATCAATTATCGGATCGGAAACATTTTGATGGAAAACGGAAACGCGGTCCGTCAGCTCACGATCCGCGACTGTCTCCTCGAGCATCTTGTCTATCCGTATTTTATGACACAGGACGAGGAGATCGGATACGATAACGAGTATTACTGCACGCTCTGCGAGCCGCTCTCGTACAGCGAGCTTTTGTGGATGCGCGAGTACTCCGACGATGAGTATTACCAGTACGCCCTCGAGCATTACCTTGACATCGACGACGATATGCGCGATCTGATGCTGTCGCTCGGTGAAGAGGCGGGAATCTACCTGGAAGATGAGATCACGGCCGAGTTCATCAACAAGGTCGCATTCTACATCCAGCATGCCGCAACATACGATATGGAGTATGCGGATTTTCCGGAGGGCGAGGACATCGTCAAATATTTCCTGACCGTGAGCAAGGAAGGCATCTGCCAGCATTTTGCGAGCGCGGGCGTATTGATGTTCCGCGCGTACGGCATTCCGGCACGTTATACGGTCGGACTTGTCGGAATCGGCAAGGGCAGCACATGGTCCAAGGTGACCGGCGATTTCGGTCACGCCTGGGTGGAAATCTATGTGCGCGGCCTCGGCTGGATCCCGGTTGAGGTTACCGGTCCGGACCGCACCGGAAGAGGCCTCGGAGGTTCTTCCTGGATGGATGACGGCGGTTATCAGGGTGGTGATGAACCCGGCGGAGAAGGCAAACTCGATTTCATGGTTGCGTTCGAAACCGTTTACCATGTCTACAACGGAAAGAAGATTGTGATTGAAGCGCCGGATCTGTCACAGCTGAACAGCGATCTTCCGGAGGGATATTCCCTTGAGGTGACGCTCACGACACGCATGGAGGCCGGGCCGAACGTCGGCTCGTATACATTTGATGCGCGCGCCGCTCTGTTCGACGAAACGGGAAAAGACGTGACGCGCGAATACAATCTGATGGTGATCCCGCCGACACTGGAGATCACGACACGGCCGATCGAGATCACGATCTATAATCGTATCGGCGAAAAGGCGGATGGAGAGCTTTCGAGCGACCGCTGGTTCATCTCGAAGGGATCGCTTGCGGACGGCGAGCGCATCGACATTTCCTTCGACTCCTCGCTGGGGACGGAAGGACGCAAGAGCACGAATCCGACCGTGCGCATCTATACCGAGAAGGGCAAGGATGTCACGGACAATTACCAGATTACATATGTCGACGGAAATCTTGAAATGAAAACGGGGGATGAAAACGATGATTAACAAACTGCTTTTCGGAACATTGTTCGAGAAACTGTGGGCGGCTCTCTCTTCGGGGCCGGCGCTCACGGTGTACTTCGTAATACTGTTCCTCTGTATCGGAGCGATGGTTGTCACGGTGCTTGTCATGGTCAACACCGAGAAGAAAAATGAGGCGATCAAGAGCCAGCAGCTCGACGAGAACGGCAATCCGATCACGGTCGAGGTGGACGAGATCACCTCGCGATTCCACTCGCTGGCGAGCATGGACATCGCGTTTGCGAACTACACGGCGCCCGCGTACAATGACGCGCTGACGCTCGAGGATATCTGCCGGAATTTCCGCGACTACGCGGCTTCGCGGCTGGGACTTTATTACAGCGAGGCAGACGTCCGCAAGTTCGTGGCCGGCCTCGGCGTTTCCCACCTCGTCGTCATGCAGGGCCTCTCCGGTACCGGCAAGACTTCCATGGCTACGGCATTCGGCAATTACCTCGCCAACATGTCCACCGTTATCTCCGTACAGCCGATGTGGAAGGAGCGCTCGGACATCATCGGTTACTTCAACGAATTCACGAAGAAATTCCGCGAGGGCACGCTGCTCAAGAAGCTTTACGAGGCGCGCCACACGGATGAAATCTACATCGTCGTGCTCGATGAGATGAACATCGCGCGCGTGGAGTACTATTTTGCGGACTTCCTCTCCCAAATGGAGTTGAATCCCGCGAACCGCTACCTCGAAGTCGTTTCCGACACGCTCTCGGACGACCCGAAGCTCCTCGAGAAGGGAATGCTCCGGATTCCGGAAAATGTGTGGTTCGTCGGAACGGCCAACAACGACGACTCGACATTCGCCATCTCCGACAAGGTGTACGACCGTGCGATGGTCATGAACCTCGACAAGAAGGCGGAGACGTTCGCGCCGAACTATGTCGGCGAGGACAAGATCTCGTTCAAACATTTTGCGGAGCTTGTGAAGAGGGCGAAGGAGCAGTACCGCCTCTCGGAAGAGATGGAACAGAAGATCCGCACGCTCGACGAATTCCTGATCAAGCAGTTCCGCGTCACCTACGGAAACCGTATCCGCAGACAGTTTGAGGAGTACATTCCGGTGTACGTTGCCTGCGGCGGAACCGAGGAGGAGGCCGTTGACGACATGATCGCGAAGAAGGTGCTCCGCAAGCTTGACGGACTGAGCCCGATCGTCATCCGCTACTCGATGGATGACCTCGAGGGATTGTTCACCAATCTCTTCGGCGCAGAGGGAATGCCTGCCTGCCGCGACATTCTCGACCGCCTTCGCAGAAGCGCGTCGTAATATTGACATCGGAGTAGTCTTACAATGAGTTTTCGCTGGAAGAAGAAAGAAGTAATCAAATGTTTTATCGCGGTGTTCGGGATGGGCTTGTTCCTCTCGTTTCTGATCAAGTGTGATCTCGGAACGGACCCGTGCACGTTCATGAACCGCTCGACGGCGCAGCGCATCGGGCTGAGCTTCGGCACATGGCAGCTGATCGTCAACGTCGTGATGCTTGCGATCGTGTTTGCGTTCAAGCGGTCGCTGATCGGCTTCGGAACCGTGTTCAACATGGTTCTAGTCGGTTATTACGCGGATTTCTTCTGCTGGCTATGGAATCGTTGTATTCCCGGCGAAGCGTTCACGAGGACCGCGAGCCGGTGGGGAATCTTTCTTGTGGCGCTGCTGTGCTTTATCATCAGCGCGGCCGTGTACATCAACGCGGACATGGGTGTTGCGCCGTACGACGGACTGCCGATCATCCTGACCGAGAAGATCACAGGGCGCTGGCCGAAGGTGCCGAAGATGTCGATCCGTATCGCGTGGGACGCCGCGGCAATCGCGGTCGGAACGCTTGTGGGCGGAGTGCCGATCATCGGTATCATCCTGATGGCCCTGTTCCTCGGACCTGCCATATCCATCGTCCGGAAAATGGGAGACCGGCGGCACGCAGCCGCGTAGGTGCAGCATTTTCCACGGTAATCTACAACACAACGGAAACATATTGCATTTTTCGGGTTTGGGGTGACATGCTATAATCCGGTTATAGAATTGTGCAGAAAGGAGTGCGGCGCCGCTTCGGCAGGCGTCGCGCAGACGATATGACGGAGATTAAACAGCAATTATTGACCGGAGAGAGAGCGCTGTTCGGAAGCGAGGATGTGAGAATTTCGGATTGCGTGTTTGACCGCGGCGAGTCGCCGTTGAAGGAGAGCCGCAATATTGAACTGAACAGTTCGCTGTTCCGCTGGAAATACCCGCTGTGGTACTGCAATAACGTGCGCGCAGACGGATGCACGTGGTTTGACATGGCGCGCGCGGGCGTGTGGTACACCGAGAACATCAACGTGACGAACGCCGTGATCCAGGCGCCGAAGAATTTCCGCAGAAGCAAAAACATCCGCCTTGTCGACGTGGCGTTTACGGACGCGAAGGAGACGCTGTGGACGTGCCAAAACATTGTGCTCAAGAACGTTTCCGTTGCGAACGGGGATTATTTTGCGATGAACTGTGAGGACATGTCGGTCGACGGGCTGACGCTCGACGGAAATTATTCCTTCGACGGAGTGAAGCGTGCGGTGATCCGCAATTCGCGGCTTCTCACGAAGGATGCTTTCTGGAACAGCGAGAACATCACGGTGTACGATTCGTTCATCTCCGGCGAGTACCTCGGCTGGAACTCGAAGAACCTGACGCTTGTGAACTGCACGATCGAGAGTCTGCAGGGCATGTGCTACATCGACAATCTCGTGATGAAGAACTGCAAGCTCATCAATACGACGCTCGCGTTCGAGTACTCCTCGGTGGACGCGGAGATCACCTCGAAGCTGGAGAGCGTCTTCAACCCCGGATCCGGCACGATCCGCGCGGAGAGCATCGGGGAGCTGATCATTGAGAAGGACAAAATCGATCCTTCGAAGACGCGGATCATATGTAACGACATAGCGAAAGAGTCCGACAGGCCGGAGTGGCTGCGGAAAAAAGAGGCGAACCGGGCAGACGGGAATTGACAGGGAGACACATGAAATACGATTTTGATACAATTATCGACAGACGCTCTTCGGATTCCGTAAAATGGGACGTCAGCGCGAACGAGCTTCCCATGTGGGTGGCGGACATGGACTTTCAGGCGGCGCCGCAGATCCGCGAGGCGCTTGAAAAGCGTCTTGCCCACGGTGTGTTCGGCTACGCGGACGTGTCCGTGCGCTGGCGCGCTGCGTACGCGAACTGGTGGCGTGACCGCCACGGCTTTGCGATGAAGGGCGAATGTCTCGTGTACTGCACCGGAGTGATCCCGGTGCTCTCGTCCGCGGTCCGCAAGTTTGCGACGCCGAACGAGAACGTCCTGGTGCAGACGCCGGTGTATCCGACATTTTTCAACAGCATCGTGAACAACGGCTGTCGCGTGCTTGAGAATCCGCTGATCTACGAAAACGGCGCTTACCGCATGGATTTTGCGGACCTTGAGCGCAAAATGAGCGACCCTCAGACATCGCTGATGATCCTTTGCAACCCGCACAACCCGATCGGAAAAATCTGGTCGCGCGAGGAGCTGGCGAAGGTCGGAGAGCTTGCGAAAAAACACCACGTGATCGTTCTCTCCGACGAGATTCATTGCGACATCACGGCGCCGGGCACGGGGTATGTGCCGTTTGCGTCGGTTTCGGACGCATGCCGCGAGGTGAGCATCAGCTGCATCGCGCCCACGAAGGCGTTCAATCTCGCGGGGCTTCACACGGCTGCGGCCTATGCGGAGGATCCCGTGCTTCGTCATAAGATCTGGCGCGCGGTCAACACCGACGAGGTCGGCGAACCGAACAGCTTTGCCGAGACCGCGGCGATCGCGGCGTTCACGGAGGGCGGCGAATGGCTCGACGAGATGCGTGCATATGTGTTTGAGAACCGCAGGTACGTGGCGGAGACGCTGGCGGCGGAGCTTCCGGAGGTGTTTGTAGTTCCGGGAGAGGCGACGTACCTTCTGTGGATCGACCTGACCGCGATGGGCGGAAGCAGCGAGGAGATCGCGCATTTTCTGCGGGAGAAGACCGGGCTGTTTGTGAGCGACGGAAGGCATTTTGCGGATGCGGGTGCCGAGCACATCCGAATGAATGTCGCATGTCCGCGCGCTCTCTGCGAGGACGGCGTGAGACGCCTGATCGACGGCCTTCGGCTGTGGCAGAAACGATGATTTTTGAAAACTGTGTCCGGGAATCCTGCGGTGATGCGCTGACCCGGACATTGTTATAAAGACATACAAAAGAAAGTGGGGAAATCGAATGAATTTTCAGGCGCTGGTCGACGACATCGAGCGGAAGAAGCTTGATGTCAAGGGAATTGAAGTATACCGCGGCGGCATATTGACCGACTCGTACGGGGACACGACGCAGACGAGATACCCGATCTATTCTGCGACGAAGTCGGTGCTCTCCCTTGCGTACGGGATTGCGTGGGAGGAGGGAAAGATCGATCCGAAGCGATGTGTTCTTGAGTATCTTCCGAAGAGCTATGTGAGCGAGATGAGCGACGCGCAGCGGGAGACATTTGCCGAATTCACGATCGAGCGGCTTCTGACGATGTCTGTCGACGGATTTCCGTTCCGCCCGGAGGGAGACGACTGGCTGCGGTTTTCGCTCGCATGCCCGATCGCAAACCCGAAGGAGCGCACATTTTCCTACAGCAACATCCCTTCGTACCTCGTGAGCGTGGCGCTTGCGGACGCGATCGGCGGCGATGTGTGGGATTTCATCCGGGAGAGAATTCTCGAGCCGCTCGAGATCACCGGCGCGGAGTGTGAGAGAAGTCCCGAGGGGTATTTTTACGGCGCGAGCGGAATGAAACTCACAACGAACGAGCTGAGCCGCTTCGGTTTGATGTTTCGCGAGGGCGGCGTGTACAAGGGAAAGAGAGTCGTCTCGAAAGAGTATATCGATATTGCGACCTCGGTGCAGATCAAAAACCGCGAGAGCGGCTACGGATTCTATTTCTGGAAGTATCGTGACGGTTTTTACCTGAGCGGAAAATGGGGAAAGCGCTGTTATTATCTCCCCGGCGAGGATATGGTCCTCACTTTCATCGCTCATATGGAAAATGGCTCCGATGCGCTTGTGGAGAGCCTGGAAACCTATATTTTCTAGGGAATGCAACCGCCGGTTGACAAATTGAAAAGTCGAATTTATGGCGTGCAACCGTCTGTTTTGGTACGATGAACCTGCTTAAGCGAACACACAAAAACGCAAAGCAGGGGAGAATACCGATCCTGCGGAAAGGAATCAATATGATACTCGCTGACAAGATTATAAACGAAAGAAAGAAACTCGGATGGTCGCAGGAAGAGCTCGCGGAGCAGCTGTCCGTATCGCGGCAGTCGATCTCCAAATGGGAGGGCGCTCAGGCGATTCCCGATATTCAAAAGATCATTAAGATGGCGGATATCTTCGGCGTAACGACCGATTATCTGCTGAAGGACGAGATGGAACCCGCGGATATCGCCGCTCCTTCTACAACGGTAGAACGGATTGGCGACGCGGAAAATGTGATTAAAGTCTCCATGGAGGAGGCGTGTGACTACCTTGAGACGGAAGGGAAGATTATTCCCCGACGCGCGAACATGGTGAGCCTGATCGTCGCGGGACCGGCTGTTTTAATCCTCCTGCTCGGGCTTTCCGTCTTCCCCGGCTGTGCACTCACGGAGACGGCGGCGACCGCCATCGGCGTCTGCGCGCTTCTTCTGTTCGTGGCAATCGCAGTATTTTTCTTTATCAAAGACGGCATGAAGACAAAACGGTTTCAGTATCTGGAGACCGAGCCGATCGAGACGATGTACGGTGTTTCCGGCATGGTGAAGGAGCGCAGGAAGGCGGACGAGTCTTCCATCGTCTGCAAGACGGCGATCGGTGTCATCATGATCATCGCGGGAGTCATTCCGCTGATCGCGGTGTCCGTGCTTGCCTGCGGAGGCCACTGGATCCTTCTCATGACCAGTCTGTTGCTTTTCATCGTAAGTTTTGCTGTGAATCTCCTGGTTCGCGCAAACTCGGTGAACGGAATGTATGAGCGTCTTCTTCAGGAGGGTGATTTCACTCGCCAGAGGAAGGAAAAAAGTACGGTAATCGGTGCATTTACCACAGTATATTGGCTCTCGGCATGGGTGTTGTTCTTCCTGTGGGGCTACCTCTGGGACGGCTGGGCGTACTCCTGGCTTGTGTTCCCGGTCGGAGGAGTCGTTTATGCCGCTATCATCAATATCCTGGGGGCAGTGTCCGGTTCCAAAGAGGAATAATCAAGGAGGGTGCTTATGGGAGAGAGCGGCATTAAGAAACTGACACTGCTGCATTCGAACGATCTCCACGGGGATTTTCTGCCGAAGGAGACGGACGGGAAAGAGACCGGCGGACTGAGCCGTCTGGCCGGGTATGTGAGCAAGGTGCGCTCGGAGCGGGAGAACGTCATCTACGCGATCGCGGGCGACATGTTCCGCGGCTCCGTGATCGACTCGGAGTATCAGGGACTGTCGACGATTGACCTGATGAACAACCTGAATCCGGACGTGGCGACCATCGGCAACCACGAGGTCGATTACGGCTTCGCACATCTTCTGTTCCTCGAAAAATGCGCAAAGTTTCCGATTGTCAACGCCAATCTCTTCATCACGATGAACAACGCCCGCGTGTTCACGCCGTACCTCGACGTGGAAGTCGGCGGGATGAAGATCATGTTCATCGGAATCCTCACGGAGGAGGTTCTCGCCTCCACGAAAAATGAGAAGATCATCGGCACCTTCATCGACCTTGAATCGGCGGCGAAGGAAGTCGGTATCATCTGCGACAATTACCGCACGGTGCGCACGGACATGACGATCCTCCTGACACACATCGGTATCGACAACGACCGCAAGCTCGCGGAGATGCTCGATCCCGACTGGGGCGTCAATCTGATCATCGGCGGACACTCGCACACGTTTATGGACGAGATGGAGATCGTGAACGGAATCCCGATCGTGCAGGCAGGTACCGGCACGGGCGTGATCGGCCGGTTCGACATCCAGTACGATACGGACAAAAAAGAGATCGCGGATATCCGGTGGAAGAGTGTTCCGATCAACGAGGACACGGCGCCGAAGGACGAGATCATGGACGAGCTGATCGACAGCTACCGCACGCAGACCGACAGCAAATACAAGCGTGTCGTGACGCGCTGGGCGAGAAAGCTCACGCATCCCTGCCGCGAGCAGGAGACGGAGATGGGCAACCTCTACGCGGACATCATGGCGTGGGAGGCGAGCTACGACGTCATGCTGTTCGGCTCGGGAAGCATCCGCAAGAAGGAACTCGGTCCGGTCATCGAGTATCAGGACATGATCGAGAACACGCCGTTCGACGGTCCGCTTTATATGGTGGAGGTGACCGGCGCGCAGCTGCACAGGATATTCCAACACCTGTTCCGCGATGACGCATGGGTCGGAGAGACGGAGTTTTACCAGGTTTCCTCGGCGCTCCGCGTGACATACCGCAAGTCGACGCACACGATCGAGTCGCTCACCTTCAAGGGCGAGGAGGTCACCGACGATATGCGCATCAGGCTGGGCATCCAGGACTACCACTTCAACAACTTTGACGAGTTCTTCGGGGTGCCGGTCGAGGAGGTCAAAGTCAACATGAAACCGCGCGTTGTCGCGACGTCGGTCAACAATATCATCGAGGAGTATTTTGCGACCAACAACGGACTGGACGCAAAGGTTGACGGGCGAATCACCATACTGGAGTGACATTTTCCGGCTGTTCTTGCGAGGGACAGCCGGTTTTTACGTGTGCGGACGGGGGTTCCGCACGGAGTTATGAAGAATTTTTCGAAAAATGATAATTTTTTTGAAATTCAGCCAATAATTCTGTTTCGCCGTGTGTCTATTGAGTAGATGCGGATGAGGAGGCAAGACAAAATGACGCCGAAAGAATGTGAAAGAATCTACAATGAAGCTTATCGTGCGGTGTACTGGACGGCCATATCGCTTCTGAAGAACGAGGCCGACGCGCAGGATGTCGTGCAGGAGACGTTTGTGACCCTGCTCGAGTCCTACGATTCACTGCAGGACAAGACGAAGGTAGTGCCGTGGCTGAAGAAGATCTGTGCCAACAAATGTCTGAATCTTCTCTCGAGGACGAGGACCGAAGCGGTGGAGCAGGAATTTTTCGAGGACGCAGAGTTCGTGCCGGAGGATTTTCTGCCTGAATCCATCGTGGAGTCGGAGGAGAAACGGAAGATCATCATGGACATCATCGGTAAGGCATTGTCGGATGATGTCAGAAACACGATCATTCTTTACTACTTCGATGAGATGAGCACGAAGGAGATCGCCGAAGCCATGGGAATTCCGCAGGGAACCGTTCTGTGGCGTCTTGCGTATGCCAGAAAGAAAATCAAGAAGGAGGTTGAACGATATGAGAAAGAAACCAATACGAAGCTGTACACCGTGGCGCTGCCGTTCCTAGCATTGTTGTTTAAAAAAGAAGCCGAGCAGGTGCCTTTGCGGCCGATCGCGGCTTCGCTTGTTGAACTGTCCGCATCGAAAGCGGCTTCCATGGGGGGAGCCGAATCTACCGTTGCCTCTGCGGCAATAGAGAAAGGGACAGGGATTGTTATGAAAAAACTGATCATTTATATCATTACGCTTATTTGTGCCGGCGCGGCCGGAGTCGGTATCTATTTTGCGCTCACGAAGGAGGACGATGACAGTTCGCGGAAGAACCGGAAGGATCCGGAGCATGAGATCACGGTCACGGTCACCGAGGCGCCCGTCACCGAAGAGCCGGATATGTGGTCGGACGAGTACTGGCTCGCCAGGATGTTACTCATCGATGTGAACGATGAGGCGACGATCCGAAAATTGTTGGATGTGCTTATGACCTGCGAACCGAAGCTCGGAGAGAACAAATATGACGTGTACGATAAAGTTGTTGGCGCGATCGGAATGGAACCGTTAAGTTACGGCACATACAGCTATGGAGAGACGTTTGTCTTCGATTACGGTATAGATCCCGGGTACAGCGGTTATGACCGTCTGCTCCGTATGGGGTACTCGCACTATGCAACAGAACCCTGTTACGACATCGATGATCCGGCGAAGGTAATCGCTTATGAAGACAATATATCGAACCCGACGAGAAAAGGATACAGCGATATCGCCTTTAAGATATACGACGAGGCACGTGCTCAAAAACTGTATCAATTCTGCTGCGATTATGTTACCGAATACTATGCGCAGAATAATCCGCCGGTAGAGATCATCGGGAACAATTATTTCCTCAAGTGCGGCGACGGCGGGGCGGAGTACTACGCATATGCCCGCCTGCTTCACAAGGACGAGAACGATTACTGGTATGTTGAAATGGGCAATTGTTTTGCCGATCCCGAGTTGATGGAAGCGTGCGAGCAGCTGAAGAATCAGAGCGCTGCGGAGTGATCGATTCAGCCGCATTTTTCGCTAATGCTTTGCTTTTTTGCAGAAAGTCAGAGGCAAAGCGGAAAATGCGGCTTTTCCGTGCATCATAGTAAGTGAAAGAGCGAGATGCACCAACAATTCGTGCACAGAGAACCAGAAAGGAAAAAGTCATGCTGGCAGATCAGAAACAACTTACAAAATGGCTGCAGACCATGCGACAGGACCGGGAGGCATTCGCCGCGCTGTATGCGGAGATGAGCCGCCCGATGTACACTGTTGCCTGCCGGATCGTGCACAACCGTGCAGACGCGGAGGACGCGGTGCAGGAAGCTTTTTTGCGGCTTCTTCGGAGGGAGAACGGTGCGCCGATCACCAACGGACGCGCGTATATCATGCAGACCGTGCGGAACGAAGCGCTGATGATACTGCGCAGACGCTCGCGCGAGGATCTGAGGGAGGACGTGCAGACGGACGGCGCGGACAGTTTCGCGGAGGATCCCGACGGTTCCGTGATACAGGCGATCGAACGCCTGGAACCCGACGAGCGGGACATTTTTACGCTGCATGTCAACGGCGATCTCGGTTTTGCCCGGATCGCGCGGATCATGGATATGTCGCTGTCGGCTGTCTACCGGAGATACCTGCGTGCGCAGAAGAAGCTGCGGAAGATGATGAACGGAGGTTGATGTTTATGAAGCGGAAAATGCGATGGCGCATCGTTTTGATCCTTGCGCTTGCGATGATGTTCGTATTTTGCGCGGCGGCACATGCCGATGAAGCCGGACCGACTCCGACACCGACGCCGACACCGACGCCGGTGCCTGGAAGTCCCGAGAATGTCGTGACGGATCCGGGCGGACCGATCGACGATCATGTGCCCACGGAAGAGGAATTGGCGAAGCTCCGCGAGGATGCGTACATTGAGTTCCTTATGACGAACAGAACGGACGAGATTGCCGGAATCTGGTACGAGCCGAAATGCCCGGGGATCATGTACATCGGTATCACCGATGCGGATGTGATGGAGGAAATTCTTTCGGGTTTTGAGAACCGCGACAAGATTGAGGTTGTCCTGATGAAGCACTCCCGCAGGGAACTGCTCGGAACGCTGAACCGGATGTGGGACGACAAGATCCTCTCGCCGACTTCCGTGTATGCCTACGGGCTTGACGACCGGCACAATGTCATCGTCGTTGAGTTTTGGAGAGGGATGCCGGAGCAGGAGCGGGAGCAACTCAGAGCCGAAATGGTCGAAAAATACGGCGACTACTTCTTTTTTACGGTCGGAGAATATGATTTAATAGACATGAGATTTAACGACGACAGTGTTTACGAGACAGGGGATACTCCCGGCGCGAAGGAAATCGGATATTCCGACCCGATCGTTGCGCTGCCGAGCATGAATTTTCCGGTCCTGAAGCACGGCGTCGCATCCTCGGCCGACAGTGTGCGCAGGCAGGCAAACCGCACTGCGATGATTGCCGTGGCAGCGCTGCTTTGCGCGGCCGTGTTCGGTGCAGCGTGGGTCGTCCGAAGGCAGAATCTTCGCGCAGCGGTGACGACGAACGGCCGCATCGTTGCGAGCTCCGGACAGATCGGAAACCGCGAGATCATCGCGATGGCGAAGGCTGCGGAGCAGGACGTATCCGCTTCAGGGCGCGAGAAGATTTTTGCGGCTTACGAGAAGGAGCGGGACAACAGATAAGGAATTGAGAACAAGGACATTGATGCGCAGCCGGCGGCACGCATCGGTGTCCTTTTCTTCTCCAAAGCAAAATGAAATATGCCATTGAGAATCCGTTCGAAGGTATGCTAAGATGGACCTGACGGAAGCTGGTTGTTTTGTGTTGAGCAGGATGGAGAGGGTTTGGATGAAGAAGCGAAGAACGGGAATCGCAATCGGAGCGGTTGTCATCGGTGCGGCGGCATTCACAATTGCCGCGCTGTGCCTCGGATGGTTTCGCTCTGCGGACAATAGCGATCCTTCCGGGACAGGGGGGAACCGAAGCGAAGTGACATCGACGCCTGCGGCGGATCCCACGGCTGCGGCGACACCCGCGGGAAATGACTCCGGAAACAGCGTCGGGACAGGAAAGTTCAAAAATGAAAACGATTACATCGTCATGACAGGCAGCATATCTCCGGCGAGTGAACGCAGGATTCCGAAGGAGACGCTTCGCTGCGAAACGCCTGATTTTACGAAAGCGAAGGAGGGCGGACTGACGGTCACGTGGTTCGGACATTCGGCGTCGCTTGTGCAGCTCGGAACGGTCAACATATTGATCGATCCTGTGTTCGGAGACCGCACTTCGCCGGTTTCGTTTGCGGGGCCGAAGAGATTTGCGGAGCGCCCGGTGACAGCGGAGAGTCTGCCGGACATCGACGTGCTGATTCTCTCGCATGACCATTATGACCATACGGAGGAGTCGACGATCCGCGCGACCGCGGACAAGGTGAAGCATTACGTCGTTCCGCTCGGCGTGGATGAACTCCTCGCAGGTTGGGGCATTCCGAGGGAGCGCATCACGGCTCTTGACTGGTGGGACGAGACGACGATTGACGGCGTGACGTACGCACTCACACCGTCCCAGCACAACTCCGGCCGCGGGCCGGTCGGCATGGACACGCTCTGGGGCGGCGTTTATTTCCGTGACGGTGCGCACAGTGTGTATTACACCGGGGACGGCGGTTATTACGACGTTTTTACGCGCGTGTACGGGCGGTACGGGGCACCGGACCTGATGCTTGTCGAATGCGGACAGTATGACCCCGGCTGGGCAATGACGCATATGTTCCCTGAGCAGTCCGCGCAGGCGGCAGCGGACGTGCATGCAAAGTGGGTGATCCCCGTTCACTGGGGCGCATACAGCCTCTGCAACACCGCGTGGGACGATTCGATCATCCGCATGAGTGCCGCTGCGGAGACGAAAGGCTTAAATCTGGCGACGCCCCGCATCGGACAGACGGTCGAGTACGACGAGATCGCAAACTACCGCGAAAAATGGTGGGAGGCGTACGACTGACACCCTCAAGCCGCACGGCGGCAGGGCAACACCGACCGCACAGCAGTGTAACAACATGAAAAGGATATCTGTGACCGCAGTCATGGTTTTCGATGAGGAAATCGTGACCGCGGTCACTTTTCATTTTCCGGGGGATGATTTAGGATAGAGTCATAAGAGGTCGGGTGCGTATTCGGCGGCGGAGACGCATCGACGTTAATCGATTCAATATACGAGACAGGAGATGTTGCGAAAGATGAAATCCAATCTGTCCGCATGGAAATATGTGAGGAACAACAAAAAGAGCGTGGCGACGATGATCTCCGCGTTGGCGCTGTCATTTGCGGTGATCTACATCGTGCATGTGCTTTTGATGACCTCGGTGGAGGGCTTTAAGCCGATGCTTTTGGAGTTTCCGAAGAAGGTAGGCTTCGTCAACATCAGCGAGAAGACGCTCGAGAAGTCGAAGGTCAAGGGAGCGGAGAACGGCGACACGAAGGAGAAGATGCAGGTGCTTCTGGACACGCTGCGCGCGAAAGAGGGAGTCAAGGACATTACCTGGGCGCAGGTGCTTAAGGCGCAGCTGCAGGCGGTGATCGGAATGTGGTCGGAGGAGTTTCCTTTGTACACGACGACGGAGGAGATTGAGAGATATCTGGACCACACCGGCGCGAAACTTGTGAAGGGTCGTCTTCCGGAGGCGGCAGGCGAGGTGGTCATCTCCTCGATGGTGCTGAAGAACCGGAAAATGCAGGTCGGCGACTGGTTCCGCAAGGAAGTGTTCGGAGAGACGTTCCGTATCGTCGGCGAGGTAGAGTCGGACATCATGGTCAGCGCGGGCATGCCGAATCACAATTACAACAGCGGCTCGTATTATGTGATACAGTACGATGAGGAAAATGCGGACCTCACCGCGTTCTTTACGGAGATGGGTGTGGAACTGAACGCCGGCGACATGGTGCTGGATCTGCCGGAACATCGGGAGCATTTTCGCGAGGACTGCGACGAGCTGATTGCCGACATCGTGAACACAATCTCCGCGGTTGTCATGTTCTTCGTGGCGGTGACGATGCTGATCGCGTACGTGTCCTTCCTGCGAAACCGTGTGAACGAGTATTGTCTGTACGCATCCATCGGGTATCGCCGCTGGGAGGTGTACGGGATGATGATGCGGGAAATGACCATCATTTTCGGAATCGGATTTCTCCTCGGCATGGTGATGGCACTGCCGACGGCGCTGATCGTCAAAACGGCGATCCTCGATCCGGCCGGCATCGTGTCGGTGGCATGGTACCCCGTGATGATTGCGAAACTCGGCGCGATCATGCTGCTGATCCTGGGACTTCTGCAGATCCCGGTTCTGGTGAGCATCCGAAAGATCAAGACGATCGACGAGATAGAAGATTAAGAATACAAGCCATACTACTACAGTAGAATACAAGGAGCGACAAGAGATGTTTACGATTAAAAACCTGAGCATGATCTATGATATGGACACGGATGAGAAAATGTACGCCCTCAAGGGTCTGGAGCTTTCGCTTCCGGACAAGGGTCTCATCGGCATCATCGGACCTTCCGGCAGCGGCAAGAGTACATTGATGTACTGCCTTTCGACACTCAAGAAACCGACGGACGGAAGTGTGTGCTACAACGGCAAGGAACTTACGACGATAACAGACGCGGAGCGCGAGCAGCTTCGCCGCCGCGATTTCGGATTCGTGTTTCAGAAGCATTACCTCGTGCCGTACATGAGCGCGTTCGACAATGTGATGGTTGCAGCCGTGGATAACGGAGCGGCAACGCAGGAGAAGGCAAAACAGTTTCTCGCCGCGCTCGGGCTCGGGGAACGCGAGATCGGGAAGCGTCCGACGAAACTTTCCGGCGGACAGTGCCAGCGCGCATCGATCGCGAGGGCGATGATCAACGATCCGAAGGTTTTATTTGCCGACGAGCCCACCGCGTCTTTGGACCATGAGAATGCATTTAACGTGATGCGGATCTTAAAGGAGTATTCCGCCGACCGGCTGGTGCTTGTCGTGACTCATGACCGAAGCATTCTGGGCGATGCGGACCGTATCATCGAGATGTGGGACGGCGAGATCAGCCGCGACGGAGGGACGTTATGAAACCGTATTCCGCATTGTACTATGTGAAGGAAAATAAAGGCCGCTCTCTTTTGATCGCCATCATGTTCTTCCTGACGACGCTTCTGATGCTCGGCGGCAACTACATCCGGAGCAACTACTATTACTGGGAAGGAATCATCGATTTTACGGAGAAGGTGGTGGAGGTTGAGGCCTCCGTGAACGATGAGGAGTTCCGGGATTATTTTGCGGTCATCGATAAGCTCTCGAACGATCCCGACCTCACGGTCATGCTTCACTCCGGCTACGGTGAGCCGAGCTTGGACTGGACCTGCACGATGGGCTTTACGATGGGCGGGTACGCGACGCGCTTCAACACGCCCGAGGATATGGCGGAGGCGTTTCGCATCGTCGGTTACCACGGGGATTTTTCGAACCTGCGCAACGGAAGTCTTGTACTCAGCAAGGCGATGGCGAACAATCACGGTCTGAAGATCGGCGATATCGTGGACGAGAATTACGGCCTCGCGGGAACATACACGCTCGATGCGTTGATCGACGAAGATACGTATGCGGTGTTCTATGTGGAGGAGTACGAGGAGAAATATCTCATGCGCGCGCATGTGCTGAGTGAGAAGCTTACGTATTCGGAGTTGATGGATCGTGTGAAGAGCGCCTGCAACGGCACCCAGTGCAAGATTCAGGAATCCTGGCGCGACGACATCGACGGTCAGTTCGGACCGATCGACCTGATCTTCTACCTTGCGCTCATTTTGTTGTCGCTGGTGCTGGCAGTATCCGTGAACTCTGTCATCTCCGGGCACTACCACAAGCGCACGTATGAGTTCGGCATTTACCGCGCCATCGGTCGGACGAAGCGCGATGTGCGCCGCAAGGTTGCTGCGGAAATTCTGCTCACGGATGCCGCATCCGTCGTGGTCGGTATCGGATTTGTCGAGCTGCTTACCTTCCTTCTGAACGAGCTGTATTACATTCCGGGCGGGCGATACCTGCCGTACTGGTCCAGAATCGGTGTCATCGGCCTGATCATCTCGAACATCTGCGTGCTGCTCCCGACAATCCTTTTGCGCGGCCGCGCGATGTGCAAAGCGGACGTCACGGAATTCTGACAAACGAACCACCCCGTACCCCGGGGTTTGCGGGCGAAGTCTTGATGATTTCGCCCACTTTGTGTTATGATATATAGGATGACCGCGCATTGACGGCGCGGCGACGCCCGCGGGCGGGAGAGGAGGTCTGACATGATCATCACAGTTTTAAACTATGCGATTGCATTGTTGCTCGGCGCGATGTGCGCGGTGCAGTCGGACCGGCCTCTTTTGGTGGTGGCACTCTTCGGTGTTTTGCTGACGGCGATCACGGCGGAGAGCCTCTGCGAGGCGGAAAATGCAGCCGTCCGACGCCTTCTTCGCATCGCCGTTTTCGTGCTCTCCATAGCGATTGCGGTGACCGGCGGACGATGGTACGGATTTGTCCTCGTGGCATGCGTGAACGGAATTCCCGCAGCCGCGGCGGTCGGGATCGCCGTGGTGTCGTGGGTTGTGTATTCGGTTGTCGCCTCGTACGCGGAGTTTAGCGCGCAGGCGGCGGCCCGGACGCTTGTGTGTGCATTTGCCGTGGCGCTCTGCGTGGCGGCTGTGCGGTTCGTAAAGCATGAGATCGAGAAGGCCAGGGCAAAAGAGGAAATCGCGAGAAACCGCCTGATCCGGACGAGTTTAAGCGAGATGAACGAGCGAAAGATCAACCGCGAGTTGTCGCAGCAGAGCTACGCGGCCGAGCGGAATGCAAGACTCCTTGAGAGGGAAAATATCAGCCGAAGCATTCACAATAATGTCGGGCACACGATCACGGCGGCGATCATGACACTGGATGCGGCGGACATGCTTTTCGAGGCGAAGCCGGAGGAAGCGAGAAAGCGCATGAACGATGCGAACGACCGCATCCGCGGGAGCCTGGATTCCATTCGAAGTGCGGTGCGCGCTCTCGACGAGGAGGGCGGCGAACTGCCGATCGCGGATCTTCAGAGATATCTTCGGAATGCGATCGAGGATTTTACGATGGACACGGAGCGGACGGTTTCATTCGCTGTGGATTGCTACTCGGAGGACATCGCGGTTCCACGGGAGCATGTTGAGTTCCTGACCGGCGTCCTGCAGGAGGCGTTCACGAACGGTGTTAAGCACGGCGGGGCGAAGCATTTTGCGGTGTCCCTGGCGGCGGACTCGGCGCACGTGAAGCTTAGCGTGAAGGACGACGGTGCGGGCGACTTCGACGAGACCGTGCGGGACGAAAAGATCGCCTCGGGCTTCGGCCTTCGGAAAATTCTTGCGTACGCGCAGCGGTGCGGCGGAAATGCTTCATTTGACAACGAGGCGGGCTTCCGGACGGAAGTGGAGCTGCCGCTTCAGAGGAGGTAACCATGTATCGGGTTTTGCTTGTGGATGATGAGACGATGC
Organism: Lachnospiraceae bacterium; assembly: GCA_017561985.1. The sequence goes on along the minus strand of JAFZAZ010000007.1, from coordinate 26,671 downwards.
TTTTGGACAGTCTCGAGGTCATTCTTTCGCTGAATGACATGGAGATCGTCGGTAAGGCGCACGACGGCGTCGAGGCGCTTGATGTGCTCGCCGGGGCTCCGTGCGACATTGCGCTTGTCGACCTCAATATGAAGGGCATGGGCGGCATCGAACTGATCGGGCACATGAAGAAGCGGTATCCGCAGACGAGGATCCTGGTTCTGACGACATTTTACGACGACAACAACATCACAAACGCGATCAGCGGCGGTGCGGACGGATATCTTCTCAAGGACAGCGGCAAGGATGCCATTCTCGGAGCCATCCGCCAGATTATGGGCGGCGTGAGCGTTCTGGACCCGAAGGTAATGCAGCGGCTGACCGCGCTTGTCGGCAAGAGCGCGCCCCAGCAGCCGGCGTACGGCGAATTCACGGAACGTGAGCAGGAAATCGCCGGATTGCTGGTCGAGGGGCTTACGAACCGGCAGATCGCGGACCGGCTCTATATCTCCGAGGGAACCGTAAAGAATTATATCTCCGGGATTTATGACAAGACCGGAATCCATGACCGTGTTAAGCTGGTCGTTGCTCTCAGAGGCTAAATTCTACGTTTTGTATACTTACAGCCGCTTTCGCCTGTCGGAATCGGCTGATTTTTTTACATATTTATAAACAAATTATAAAATATGTTCTCTTTCGCGGAAAAAATGCAAAAGGGCTTTACATAAACGCGAAAGTTGTGGTACTATTTATTGTTGAACTCCTATAAACAGTTGTTCATATGTAAATAATATGTAAATAAAGCTATATATTCTGCGCAAAATCTGCGCAAAATTGAACCCATTTGAATCTGACTCGCGACGCCGGGGGGAACCGATGCGTACGGGGGATAATATAAGCAAAAGAGGTGTTTTCATGCACAGCAGAGGAAGACGGGGGCTGAGTATCATCCTAGCGATTGCAATGGTTGTGCTCACACTGCCCGAGCGGGTATTTCCCGCAATTACGGCGAAGGCCGCAGACACAAGGGCAACAGTATCCTACATGCAGGGATCTGACCTGAGCGATATACAGCAGCTGATGAACAGCTACGGGTATATCATTTTCAGCTCGCTCCGTTCACACGGGCATCAGCATGCCAACGTGATGACGGCGGAGTTCGATGCGAGAAATGCACAGGGGGATGTAGACACATCGAGCGAGTGTACCGTTCGAGACAAATTCGGCGTCTCGATCATCAACTACATTCAGTCGATCGCCAACATTCAGCAGATTGCAAGCGGCAGCAACAAAGTTCTGAAGTTCGGTTATCAGAAGGATACGCTGATCGTCGGCAACAACTACACCTACCGTGAAAACGGAAATGAGAAGTATCTGAATAACTGCAAGGTCGAGAGCAGCGGCACGGTTATCCTTGAGACCGATACGCAGAAGTATATCGATCTCGACAATCTCAAGAAGAATTTTGAGTATTACAACCGTCAGCTCATCGAGAAGGAAGCGACCTCGGGATGCTCCACGTCGTTCGGCGACATGAACCGTCTCAAGATCAACGTGACCGCAACCTCGGGTCTTCAGGTTCTGAACCTCAAGGCGTCGGACCTCAGTCAGTGTGCGGATCATCCGATCACGGTTGATTTTCCGTCCAACACCAGCGGCGGCATTTTGATCAACATCGATATGAATGGCGCTTCGTCCATCGATTTCAACAAGATCATGCTTGCCTACGGCGGAAGAGAGAAGGTTCTCAACGAGGATTCGTTTGGCGGCAGCGACAACCGCATCTACTGGAACTTCTATGATTCCTCGAAGGCGGACAAGCAGTTCCGCGGAACGATCAACCTGAACGGTTACAGCGTCGGTACGGTCATCGCACCCAACGCAACGCTGAATACGAAAAACGGTATCAACGGTATGGCAGTTGCGAACACCGCTTTCATCCAGGGTGAGTCGCACCGCATCAACCCGTTCAACCTTCCGGCAGCCCTTCCGCTCGAGACCGGAACGAAGCTCACGCTCATCAAGACGTATGAGGGTGAGGACCTCACGAGCATGGACGCTGCGGAGCGCGATGCGCTTCTTGCGAACACGGAGTTCACGCTTTACAGCGAGGGCGGCTCCAGGCTGGAGACGAAGGCGCTGAGCTGGGATTCGGAAAATAACCGCGCCATCGTTACATTTGACACGACATGCGACGCTTCCGGCAATTCGTTCAAGTTCACCGTGAAGGAGACGAAGGCACCGGAGGGATATCTCAAGGACGAGACCGTCGTTGACGTCAAGGTTACCCGCGACGTGAACACGGGCACCGGAGAGCTCACGGCGATGTACAAGAAGTCGAACGAGGGCGACAGCGCATACAGCACTGATTTTCCGGCGTTTAACAACACGAAGAAGCCGGCGATCACACCTGAGGTGGAGATTGGGAACTGGAACTACGGCGACAGCGCTGCGGAGCCTTCTCTTGCAGAGGGAAGCAATCCCGGCAACGGCGGCGTTGTATACGAATACAAAGTAAAAGGTGCGGACGATTCGACGTACACGACGACGGTCCCGAAGAATGCGGGCGAGTACACGGTTCGCGCGACCGTAAGCGAGACCGACGGATATCTCGGCGGTGTCGGAACGGCTGATTTTACGATCTACCGAGCAGGCGTGTTCCTCAAGGCGCTGGAGACCGAGAAGAACTACGGCGATCCGGATCCGGACCACTTTGATGTAATAATGTACGGTATCAAAAACGGAGACGACGAGAGTGTCATCGAGTACACGATCTCGCGCAGACCGGGCGAGGATGCCGGTTACTACACCATTGACCCGGTTGGTGAGATGTATCAGGGCAACTACCAGATCATCTTCGCCAACGGAACGTTCACCATCAACAAGGTGGAGGACGAGGCCGTTGTTGTGGAACAGGCGGAAGTGATGCGCGGCGGAAAGACCGTGGACCTCTCGGATCTGGTGAGCGGAAACGACGGTGACGTTACCTTCGCGATCGAAGGCGGAGCGAACGGCTGCAGCGTTGATCCGGATACCGGCGTGTTTACGTCCGGCAGCATGGCAGGCACTGTCCGTGTTAAGGTTACGATCGCAGAGGGTAAGAACCACACCGGAAAGACCGAGTACATCACGGTTACGGTTACGGACAAAAACGCGATCAATCCCGAGGTTACCATTTCGGATTGGGAATATTCGAAGCAGGCAAGCACTCCGGAACTTACGGAGGGAAGTAACCCCGGTAACGGCAGCGTAACATACGAATACAAAGTAAAGGGCGCGGATGATTCCTCGTACACGACGGTTGTTCCGTCGAATGCGGGCGAGTACACGGTGCGCGCCACGATCACCGAGACCACGGACTACGCGGGCGGCGTTGCAACCGCTGATTTTAAGATCAAGAAGGCGGAGGATCCGGCGGAGTTCGTTGAGGGCGACACCACGACGGTTGTCAACCGCAGCGACAGCGACGGACACGAGATCGACCTGACCGGTTTTGTCATCGGCAACGTCGGTACCGTGAAGTACGAGATCGTTTCGGACGGAACGACCGCAACGGATGCGCAGATCAGGAACGGCAAGCTGATCCCCGGCGAGCAGGCCGGCGAGGTTAAGGTTCGCATCAGCGTTGAGGACAGCAAAAACTATTCCGGCAAGACCGTGAAGGAGTTCACGATTACCGTTGAGGACAAGAAGGAACTCACGGCTGATGCGAACATCACGGGCTGGAATTACGGAGCTTATGATCCTGCGGCAAATGCACCTTCCGTGACTGCAACGGACGGCGAGACGACGGTTCCCGTTGACGCCAATGCGGTTACTTATGAGTACAAGAAGAAGGGCGCGGATGACAACGAATATACGACTGCGGTACCGGTGGATGCAGGCGAATATACGGTTCGCGCGACGATCCCGGAGACCGCAGAGTACCAGAGCGCTACGGCAACGAAGGATTTTACGATCGCAAAGACTCCGGACCCGGCAGTTGTCGGTGACTCGGCGTCCGTTCAGCGAGGCGGACACACGATCGATCTCTCGAAGCTTGTGAACGGTGCGGTGGGCAATGTCACGTATGAAATTATCGGTAACCGTCATCATTGTACGGTTGATGCAAGCACCGGAGCATTTACTACCGGAACTCAGAACGGCGGAAACGCAACGGTTACCGTCAGAGTAAAGATTGCGGAGAGTGATAATCACACCGCAGTAACGAAGGACATTTCGGTTCATTTGACGCAAAAGACCCCGATCAATCCCGAAGTGAGCATCGAAGGCTGGACGTACGGTGATTACGATGCGAGAGAGAACAGCCCGACAATTACGGGAGCACCGGAAAACGCGACCGTGACTTACGAGTACAAGAAAGAGGGCTCCGACGAGGCGTTCACTACGACGGTTCCGACGGAGGCAGGAAGCTACACGGTTCGCGCCACTGTTTCGGAGACGAGCACTACGGCAGCAGCACAGGCTTTCACATCGTTTACGATTGAGAAAGCTGACATCACGCCGGTAGTTTCTCTGGACGGATGGGATTACGGTGAGACTGCAAACAGCCCTTCTGTGACGGTGACGGACAGCAACGGCGACGATGTGACGAGCACGGCCGGAAGCAATGTGAAGTACGAGTACAAGCTTGCGGACGCGGATGATTCGGCGTACACGACGACGGTACCGACGAAGGCCGGCACGTATGTCGTTCGTGCGACGGTTCTCGAATCGAAGAACCACAAGGAAGGCGTTTCCGAGCCGAAGGAATTCAAGATTGAGAAGACGGAAGATCCCGCCGAGATCGAGACGGTTTACGGCAAGGATCGCACCAAAGTTAATACCCTGGAAACCGACGACCACGAAATCAATCTGAACGAGTTCGTGAAGGGCAATGTCGGTGATGTTACATACGAGATTGTCGGCGACGACGCGACAGGCTCCTACATTGATAAGGAGAACGGAAAGCTCGTTGCCGGCAGCAACAGCGGTAAAGTGACAGTTCGTGTTACGATTGCCGAGAGTGACAATCACACGTCGAAGACGCAGGATATCGAGCTTACGATCGTCGACAAGGATGAAGTTCATCCGACATTGGAGATTTCCGATTGGACGTACGGTCAGACGGCGAGCGAGCCTCGCGTCAGCAACAACACCGGCGGCGGAGCTGTCACCTACGAGTATAAGAAGGCAGGTGCCGACGATTCCACATATACGCAGGAAGTTCCTACGGATGCAGGCGATTACGTCGTTCGCGCGACGGTCGCCGAGACATCGGACACCAAGCCCGTGACTCTGACGAAGGATTTCACGATCGAGCAGGAGACGATGCACCCGACGGTCAACATTTCCGGCTGGACGTACGGCGAGTATGACGAGACCGTAAACGGTCCTTCTGTCGAAGGCAACATCGGCGGCGGAAAAGTGACATACGAATACAAGAAGGCTGACGATTCCGAATCGGCGTACACCGACGCGATTCCTACGGAAGCGGGAAATTACGTCGTGCGTGCGAAGGTTGAGGAGACGAACAACCATAAGGCTGCAACGACCGATCCCAAGCCGTTTACGATCGCAAAGGCGCCCGTGACGGCGACGGTGGACATCAACGGCTGGACCTACGGCGATACGCCTGAGGATCCGACCACGACCGCTGCAGACAAGAACAACGAAGATGTGACGAGCATTGTGGCCGGTCCGGACAGCAGTGTTACGTACGAGTACAAGAGAAAGGGCGCATCCGATGCGACCTACTCGACGACGGTACCTACGAAGGCGGGCGATTATGTTGTCCGCGCGACGGTTGCGGAGACGGACAACTACAAGGGAGCGGTTTCCGAGGGTTGCGAGTTCACCATCGCCAAGGCGGATCTCAACGAGGATGAGCTGAAGGTAACTGTGGAGAACGGCGGCTGGACGTACGGTGAGACCGCGAAAAAGCCCAGTGTTTCGGGCAACGCAGGCAACGGTGCGGTTACTTACGAGTACAAGCCTTACGGCGCTGACGATTCGGAGTACACGACGGAAGTTCCTACGGAAGCCGGAAAATACGTCGTGAGAGCGACGATCGATGAGACCGACAACTACAAGGGCGCATCGGCAACGACGATTTTCGATATCGCGAAGGCTGACAACCCGACCGAGGTTACGAACACTTCCAACGTCATGCGCGACAACAAGACGATCGATCTTTCGAAGTACGTTGTCAACCCTGTCGGTGATGTGACGTACGAGATCCATGAGGAAGATGCGGAATTCGGCTGCTCCATCAAGCCGAACGGCGAGTTTACCTCCGGCAACAAGACCGGCGAAGTGCGCGTTCGCGTTACGATCGCCGAGACCGACAACTACAAAGGCAAGACCGAGATCATCACGGTTACCGTGACGGACAAAAAGACGCTGACTCCGGAGCTTACCATCAGCGACTGGAATTACGACGAGGATCCCAAGGATCCGAGTCTCACGGGCAATCTCGGAAACGCAACAATCAAATACGAGTACAAGAAAGCCGGCGAGGAGGATTCCGAGTTCACGACCGAAGTGCCGAAGGATGCCGGAAAATATATCATTCGCGCAACGATCCCGGAGACGCAGGAGTACTGCGGAGCGGAGACTGCTGCCGAGTTTGAGATCTTCAAGGTGAAAGACCCCGCTGAGATCTCGACCGAGGACAAGGACAATGAGGTAAAGGTCAATACGCTTCCGGATGACGGACACAAGATTGACCTGAACCAGTTTGTCGATGGTGCCGAGGGTGATGTAACGTTCGAGATCGTCCCGAACGGAACGGACGCAACGGATGCGACGATCGACGCGGACGGCGTTCTCACTCCGGGTGAGAAGACCGGCGAGGTCGTTGTCAGAGTAACGATTGCGGACAGCGACAACCACACCGGAAAGACGCAGGATATCACGATCGTCGTGACGGAGAAGGATCCGATCACGGCGGAAGTCAAGATCGACGACTGGACCTACGGAGATCCCGCACAGGAGCCTTCGCTCCATGTGAAGGATGCCGACGGGGAAGAGATCCCGGTCGACACGACCAAGGTGAAGTACGAGTACAAGAAGGACGGCGAGCCGGATTCTCGGTACACGGAAGAAGTTCCGACCGATGCGGGTGATTACATCATTCGCGTGACGGTTCCGGAGACCGAGGACTGCAAGGAAGCTACGGCTACCGCGGAGTTCACGATCAAAAAGGCAAAGGATCCTGCGGTTGTTGACGCAGGCGGCGATACGGTTACGGTCAATACGTCCGACAAGGACGACAACAAGGTAGACCTGAACGAGCTTGTGGAAGGCGCCAAGGGCGATGTTAAGTTCGAGATTATTCCGGATGAAACGACCGCGGATGACGCGAAGATCGACAAGGACGGCAACCTGATTCCCGGCAAGCAGACCGGTGAAGTCAAGGTGCTTGTCACGATCGAAGGCTCCGACAACTACGAAGGCAAGACCGAGATCATCACCGTCGTTGTAACGGACAAGAAGACCGAGGAGCTCAAGGTTACGAAGACCGACTCCACGTACGGCGACAAGCCGTCCGAGCCTACGTTCACGCCTCCGACGGGAACCAAGAAGACGACGGTTATCTACAGCGGAACGAAGGCTGACGGAACGGATGTAACGTATCCCGAGGGCACGGTTCCGACCGATGCCGGTACATACATCGTAACGGTAGTATGCGAGACGGGCGATACGGTTTACACCGGTAAGGCAGAGTACGTGATCCATCCGCAGGACATCAGCGATGCGAAGGTTACGCTCAGCGAAGATCCGGTATACGACGGAACCGAGAAGAAAGTTTCCGTGAAAGTTGTGATGAAGGACGGCACGGAAGTTACGGCGTTCTGCGAGATCCGCGGAGACCGTGCGACCGAGGTCGGAACTCACAAGGTGACGATCACGGCAGTCAAGGGAAGCAATTACACCGGTTCGCTGTCGGCTGCTTTCCGCATTCTTGCACAGGGCAGCGGCTCGACCACCGATCCGGTAACGAATCCGGACGATCCGGAAGATCCGCCTGTTACCGATCCGACGCAGCAGGATAAGCCGCAGCCGGATTCCCCGAAGACCGGAGATGTTTCGGTTCTTCTGTGGTGGACCATTCTGCTCGGAGTCGCTACGGTTCTTCTGGTTGTTGCCAAGAAGCGCCGCGAGGAGCGCGAGGAAACTCTCGCCTGATACGGTAGACATCGGGACAGACATGTGATACAATAAACACGCGCGGTCGCAGAAATGCGGCCGCGTTTTGCCCATCAGGACGGAAAAAGAACCCTCGAAAGGAACAACCCATATGAGTGAACAACTGAATCGATTCAAGGAATATATCCGGAAAATGGAGCAGCTCGACGCGACGGTAAGCCTGTTGTACTGGGACATGCGTACCATCATGCCGCGCGAGAGCTTTGCGCTTCATCAGGACTTGATGTCGAACTACCAGACCGAGCATTTCCGGCTCGCGACATCGGACGAGCTGTTTGACATGCTGAACGCTCTCTCCCGGCCCGCGGAGTGGGAGCAGCTCGATGACGACTGGAAGTTCATCGTGTCGACAATGAAGGAGGATATTGAGCGCGACCGACGTATCCCCGAGGAGACATACACGCGCATGGTGCGCGAGCAGGCGGAATCCGAGCGCGCATGGGAGGACGCGAAGAGAGCATCCGATTACTCGATCTTTGCGCCGCATCTCGCGAAGATGATTGAGATCGTCAAGGAGATCAAGTCGTACACGCACCCCGAGCTCGAGGTTTACGATGCGCTCGTGGGAACGTACGAAAAGGGCATGGACACGGCGACCATCGACCGCATTTTCGACGAGCTCAAGGAGGGGCTGGTTCCCCTCGTTCGCAAGATCCTTGCGGCGAAGCAGCCCGATGACTCTAAGTTCCGCGTCACCTACGACACCGACGCACAGCACAAGGTGCAGAAGCTTCTGCTCACATACATCGGATTCGACTGGAACAAGGGAACGACGTCCGAGTCAGAGCATCCGTTCACGCTGAACCTTTCCTCAAGCGATGTCCGCGTCACAAACCACTTCCGCACCGACGATGCGATCGACCCGATGTTCTCGGCGATCCACGAGGGCGGACACGCGATCTTCGAGCAGAACATCAAGCCGGAGTTGGACGGAACCGTCGGCGGCAGCTGCAACTACCTCGGCATCCACGAGAGTCAGTCGCGTTTCTACGAGAACATCCTCGGCCGCAACATCAACTTCTGGGTTCCGATCTATGCGGACATCCAGAGACTTCAGCCCGAGCTTGCGAAGGTTTCTCTGGAGGAGTTCGCGCGCGAGATCAACCATGTCCGCAGCAGCATGATCCGCACGGCTTCGGACGAAGTGACGTACTGCCTACATATCATTTTGCGCTATGAGATGGAGAAGGCCATTTTCCGCGAGGGAGCGAAGGTGGAGGACCTTCCGGCGCTCTGGAACAAGAAGATGGAAGAGCTGCTCGGCGTAGTTCCGCAGAACGACGCGGAGGGAATCCTGCAGGATATGCACTGGAGCGACGGATCGTTCGGTTATTTTCCGACGTATCTGCTCGGAAGCATCTACGACGGAATGTTCCTCGAGGCGATCGAGGCGGACCTCGGTCCGGTCGACACGCTGCTTCGCGACGGACGCATCCGCGAGATTACGGCATGGCTGAACAAAAAGATCCACGTGTACGGCAGCACACGCCTTCCGAAGGAGGTTCTGAAGGCCGTCTGCGGCAGGGAAGCGACCGCGCAGCCGCTGCTTAAATATTTCCGCGAAAAATACGAAAAATACTATGAGCTGGCGTAATTAAGTGTTTACTTTTGTAAAAAAGTATTTTATACTGACAGCAGGTGTGGTTCCGGCGTAATTTCAACCGGTAGACACGCGAAAAATGATCTCACACACTACGATCAGGAGGATACGACTATGGCATTTTGCAATCAGTGCGGTGCGCAGCTTCAGGACGGCGCAGCTTTCTGCCCCGCTTGCGGCGCACAGCAGGGTGTAGCTCCGCAGCCGGCACAGGCTCCGCAGCAGCAGGCACCTCAGAAGAGCTTCCAGGAAACTTTCCAGGATATTATTAACAATACGGCTGATTTCACGGCACAGATGGATCCTGCGGATATCGAGGCGAACAAGACGTACGCGATTCTTTCGTACCTTTGGGTTCTGTTCCTCGTTCCGATCTTTGCAGCTCCGCAGTCCAAGTTTGCGAAGTTCCATGCGAACCAAGGCCTTGTTCTTTGCATCTGCTGGGTTCTCGCTTCCATTCTTTTGGTAATTCCGATCATCTGCTACCTTTCCTACCTGCTCTATCTCGTAGGTCTCGGATACATGGCAATCGGTATCATCAATGCGAACAACGGCAAGGCAAAAGAGCTTCCGTTCATCGGCAAGATCCGTATCCTGAAGTAATCCGGATATACAAAAGAAACGACTACTCCCCGGAGCGTGCGAATACCGCATATGACCGGGGAGTTTTTCGTTGACTCTTTTATTTTGCGTGCACATGTGTTATAATTATTTTGTTGCGCGGCACGGCGTTCGGAAGACAGTGTCCGCGCCGGAAAATCGTGATGGGAGATCGTTCGAATGAGTGTGAGTAATGAAAGATTGGCTCTGTTATACAAAGCATTGGACCGCACGGAAGCGGAGATCGGCAAAGCAGTGGTCGGCAAGCGTCTTGTCATCCGCCGCGTTTTGACAGCCATCCTCGCTGGCGGTCATATTTTGATGGAGGACGTTCCCGGCGTAGGCAAGACGACGCTCGCGGTTTCCTTCTCGAAGGTCATGGGAATGGACTACCGACGCATGCAGTTCACGCCCGACGTTATGCCCTCCGACGTGGTCGGTTTCAACGTTTACAACCGCGAGACCGGAACGCAGGAGTACGTGCCCGGCTGCGTGATGTGCAACCTCTTCCTCGCGGACGAGATCAACCGTACGTCCTCGAAGACGCAGTCCGCTCTTTTGGAGGTAATGGAGGAGGGTACGGTCACGGTCGACGGCGTTACGCGCTCGGTGCCGCAGCCGTTCATCGTAATCGCTACGCAGAACCCGATCGGCGCTGCGGGAACGCAGATGCTTCCGGATTCGCAGCTGGACCGTTTCATCGTCCGTTTGAGCATCGGCTATCCGGACGGTGAGAATGAAATTCGAATGATGAAAGATCGTCGTCAGAGCAATCCGATCGACGATATCGTACCGATCATGACGGCGAAAGTTCTCACCGAGATTCGCCGTGCCGTGGAGCTTGTCCACGTGGATGATCGGATTTACCAATATGTGACCGATCTGGTCAACGCGACGCGCGAGCACGACATGCTTTCGCTCGGTATCAGCCCGCGCGGCTCGCTCGCCATCCTCTCGATGGCGAAAGCCAACGCATTTGTAAACCACCGTGCGTATGTGGTACCGGAGGACGTCATGGCGATCTTCCCGGTGTCCGCGGCGCACCGCATGGTTCTCACGCCGACTGCCCGCATGAACCGCGTAACCGCGGAGGACGTGGCGGAGCAGGTTCTCGCGTCGGTTGTGCCTCCGAAGGTGTTTGCGTAAGCTACGCAGGGCATTTTCCTGCGGCAAAAAGTGCCTGAGGCAACAGATGCCCGTTCGGGGCGACGATGATGTGTTCTTGTGCGGAAAATGGGAGAGAGGCGGACGTTCATGGTCCTGACTTGGATTATTTATCTCACGGTAATGGGAATGCTTTCGGTATGTGCGACGATCTTCAGTGAGCGTGCATTTGCCGTACTGATCGTGTTCGGGCTGATGATTCCGTTCGTCAGCCTTTTTTCCGTGCTCTTCATGCGCAAACGCTTCTTTGCATCCATCCACTCCGAAACCGAAAATTGTAACGCCGGAGACGAATTCCGCTTTCACGTCAAGCTGGCCAACCGAAGCCTCCTGCCCGGAATCGGCGTCGACGTGCGCGTTGTCAACGAGGACCTGATCCTCGCGCACCGCAGGAAACTCAGAACGAAGACGCAGGTCGGTGCGCGGAGCACAAAGAACTGCAGCATGTCCCTCCGCGTCACGCACTGCGGACCGCTCAAACTGGTTCTCAAATCGGTGCGCGTGCGGTCGATCTTCGGATTCTTTTTCTTCCGCGCAGTCTGCGACAAAGCCTCGTCGGTATTCATGGTGTTCCCCGAGGAAGTAAGCGTGACTTCCACGCCGATCCGCTACAATCCCTATGCATACATAGCAACCGAGGAGTATTCGACGACGCGTCCCGGCGACGACCCGAGCGAGATGTTCGGCGTGCGCGAGTATCGTCCGGGCGACCGTATCAACCGTATTCACTGGAGCCTTACGGCTTCGCGTGACGAGCTGATCGTCAAGGAGTTCAGTCTTCCGATCGACACGTCGGCGATCATGCTGCTTGACGTTTATACGCTCCCGGAGAAAAACGGCGCGGAGCTTTACGACGCGCTGATCGCTTCGGCGTTCGGCGTTGCGAAGTGCATTTTGCGCCAGAAGCAGATATTCTATTTCGCGTGGGCGACCGGAAAGGACGCAGTGTGGCGTCTCCGCATCGAGCACGAGGAGGACCTGCGCGTGGCGATGACGAAGGTGTTTGAGGTGATGCCGATGGAGAAGACGTCGTCGGTTGTTCACTCGTACGCGAGCAGATTTTCCGACGAGCGGTACCGCAACATCATCTATGTGACAAATGAGATCACCGAAGCGGCGGAAGAGGGCATCGAGCAGATGAAATACGACGCCAACGTTACGATCTACCATGTGGTTGCCGAGAATCCCTACGGGGTGGTCACGCGGCCGGACGGTGCGCTCGTAAAGAGCGTCTGCGTCGGACGGCTGAGCGACCTGAACGCCGAATGACGGCCCGATCGGCGGAAAATGAGATTAAATCCGCGCCGCGGCCGTGAGAAGGCCGGAGGACGCGAAAAGTATAGAATGACATTGATACTACAGCAGTAGTACAGAAGGGAGGAAACATGCGAAGCGCAATGGCAAGAACCGCAGAATTCGGATTCCGCATCATCGGAACCGTGCTCGGCGCATGGATTCCTCTGTCCATATGCACCGGTGTGTGCGATATCCGCCTGCCGCTGAACGTGCTGTGGATCTGTTGCGTCATAGCGACTGCAATGCAGCTGATCGGACGCCCGCTCAAGCGGTTCGTGGCACTCAAGAGATTCGTTGTGTGCGCGGTCGTGTTCGGAGTCAGTCTTGTCTTCTTCGAAAACACAAAAGGCGGCTGTATTCACTGCATCAACCGCGGTATCAGCGTGATCACGCGCTATTATGATGTCGACCTTGTCGCGAGACGCGGCGGATCGTCGGGAGAATTGGGGATCACGTTGTTTCTGGTGCTCGTCGCGACGATTTTGATGTTCCTCGCAAGTTATGCTGCGGACGGACAGTGCGTGCTTCCGTGGTTTTTGGTTTCGCTTTCGGCGCCGTTCTTTGCGATCGCCGTCGACGTATTTCCCGGAACGACAGGTCTGTGCGCGTATGTCGGACTTCTTATGTACTATGTCGTCACGCGAGGGTCTTATGACTTCCGCGCGTCGAGGTCGGTGTTCCACCGGTTCACGACGGCTGTTCTGGTGATCGCAATGCTGCTCATCGCCAACCGGATCATGGAGCCGCACAATCATTCCAAATACGTATTAAATTCGGACAAGCGTTATCGATTTGCCGACACGCTATCCCAGGCGTTCCCGACTTTGTTCGGTCAGAACGGAACCGGAGAGTTCGGAGAGGGCGGCGCCGGTATCAGCCGCGGTAAGCTTCCGCTCGAGGGCAGGGTGGAGCACTACAATCTGACCGACCTTGTCGTAACGATGCCGGAGGGAATCAGGGAGCTGTACCTTCGAGCTTCCGCATACTCGGATTATTCCGGATACGCCTGGTCTCACGATTACTACACCACGTCCTATTGGGAGATTACACCTACCGAGAACGGAGATATCTACTGGTGCACGATGGCTGCCAGACTGGGACGCGAATATATGTGGAACGGTATCGGCGAGGCGCACAAAGACACGGTGCTAGATATCGGAGCGGACGACCGCGCGGTATGGACTCCCCGCTTTGCCGTAGAGCGCGCGCAGATCACTGTGGAGACGCTTCGCGGCGACAAAACGCTCGGCTATGCGCCGTATGATTCCCTGTACGGTGCGAATATCGAAAACATGTCTCAGGTGCGCCACATGATGGATGTCGATCCGGAGGGCTGTCTGAAGCCGAATACGGTCACGAGCAAGCAGATGTACGATTTCGTGTATGCTCCGTCCGGGCTGCCGGTGTATCTGGCATATTCGCTCGATCCGGACAAAGCGCTCGATATGACTGCATTTTTCGATCAGTTTACCGCAATGCGCCTTTCCGAGTACGATAGTTACGCGTACGACGTGTGCCTTCGCATTCCCTCGTCCTGCAGGTGTGTCTTCGATATCGTGGACTCCTGGGAGAAGCCGGCGTCGCTCTACGACGCGGTGTCGATGGTACAGAATTATCTTGACACACATTGCACATATACGCTCAACGCCGGCCAGGTTCCGGGCGGATACGACTTCATCGAGTACTTTCTCATGGAGAACAGAAAGGGCTTCTGTATGCATTTTGCGAGCGCGGGAGTAATGCTGTTCCGCGCGCTCGGCATTCCCGCCCGTTTCGCAGAGGGCTACGTCGTGTCCTCGAGCGCCATCAGCGAAGGCGAATCCGAGGGAACGACGGATGTTATGGTAGTCGATGCCTACGGTAGCCACACGGAATCGCGGAAAATGGTCTCCGTCGACGTTCTCGACAGCTCTGCACACGCCTGGGTAGAGATTTATGTGGAAAACTTCGGATGGATCCCGATTGAGGTGACGTCCGGTTATGAGACTTACAATTCGCGTATACGTGAGGCACTCAGCACGCCGATCGTGAGTGTCATCACTCCTACGCCGACGCCTACGCCCATTGGGGCTACGCCGACTCCTACGCCTGCGGGAAATAAGCCTACCGGCAAGCCCGGCGAGAATGTAACGCCGACTCCGGCGGTCACGGGAGCACCGAAGAATACAACCCCGACCCCGAAGCCGACGTCGGCCGTCACAAAGTCCGGCGACGACAGCGGAAAGGGCGGCAAAGGCTTCACGCTCAGGATCAAACTTCCGAAGTGGCTGCGCCACACGCTGATCGGTATTCTGGTGCTTCTGATCCCGTTTGATATTTTCGGCGTTCGAAGCGTGCTTCTCGCGTGGAGGCGCAAGAAGAACCAGACGCGCAGACCGAACCGCGCGATCACGGCTGTCTGCCGCGATGTCGGAACGCTGCTCAGAGCCCGCGGACTCGAGCCGATCGCAGGCGAGTCCGAGCACGACTGGGTAGAACGCGCCGTCGAGCGATTCGGCCGCGAGAAAGAGCTGCGCTATCTGTACCAGATCGGAAATCTCGTGACATTTTCCGGAATATCGCTGACCCGCGAGGAGAGTAAGAAGGCGATCCGCATCTACCGCAGACTTCGCAAGGACGCGCTTGCCGAGCGCAAGCTGCCCGGACGCGTGGCGCTGTGGCTGAAATACGGCATCTGACCGCGGGGGGCATCGATGCTGCATCACTGAAGTTAAGGAAAGGCCGCATGCGACAAGCAGCGGAACGTTCACATGGAAGATCAAAACAAATACCCGACCAGGGAGGAAGCCGAGGCGCTGCTTGCGGAGGCTGAGACCTGCAATCCCGGGCCGTGGGGCAATCACAGCAGGACGGCGGCGCACTGCGCCTCGTCGATCGCGGCGGCGGCAGGAATGGACGCCGACAAGGCGTATGTGCTCGGGCTTCTGCACGACATCGGCCGCAAGTTCGGAAAGAGACACCTCGGCCATGTGTCGGACGGTTATTCTTACATGAAGTCGCTCGGCTATGACGACGCGGCGCGGATCTGCCTGACGCACTCATTTAACGAGAAGATCATCGACAAATACGTCGGCAGGTTCGACACGACGGAGGAGGAGACGAAGCTGATCCGCGAGCAGCTTGAGGCCGCGGAGATCGACGATTACGACCGGTTGATCCAGCTTTGCGACGCCATCTCCGGCGCGGAGGGCGTGATGGACATTATCGACCGCATGACCGACGTGAAAAACCGCTACGGTTCGTACGATCCGGAGAAGTGGAACACGAACCTTCGGCTCAAGGAATACTTTGAGCGGAAAATGGGAATGGACCTTTACACGGCGGTTGACAAAGACCATTTTCGGCCTTGAAAGAGAGCAGAATACCACGAATTGATACGGAGGGCGGAGGAACGCGCTTGAAGCCAAAAAAGTGCTTGACTTCGCCTGAGTGGTTGTGCTATAGTAGTGAGGCTATGGAAGAGGTCTTTTTTTTATGCCTAATTTTATACGGAGGTGAGAGTTATGCGAGTTAAGATTACCTTGGCCTGCACCGAGTGCAAGCAGCGTAATTACAACACGACGAAAGAAAAGAAAAACCATCCGGATAGGATGGAGACCCAGAAGTACTGCAGATTCTGCAAGAAGCACACGTTACACAAGGAGACCAAGTAAGACTTGGAGAAAGGATGAGTCATGAGCGATACTGCTAACACCCCTGTTAAGACAAGCCGTTGGAAGGGCTTGAAAGCAGAGTGGAAGAAAATCATCTGGCCGAGCCGTAACACGCTCGTAAAGGAGTCCGTGGCAGTTGTCATCATAACCGTGATTCTCGGTCTGCTGATCAAAATCGTTGATTTCGGAGTAGACAAGTTACTTGGTTTTATTCTCTAAGGATAAGGTGACGATATGGCGGAAGCGCAGTGGTATGTTGTTCATACCTATTCCGGGTATGAGAACAAAGTCAAAGTAAACATTGAAAAGACAATCGAGAATCGTAAGCTCCAGGATGTGATCCTGGACGTGCGTGTTCCGATGCAGGACACATTGGAATTGAAGAACGGCGTCCGCGTTCTGAAGAAGAAAATGATGTTCCCCGGCTATGTGCTGGTTCATATGGTTATGAATGACAACACATGGTACGTCGTTCGAAACACAAGAGGTGTGACCGGATTTGTAGGTCCCGGATCCAAGCCCGTTCCGTTGACGGAGCGCGAGATTGAGAACATGGGATTCCTCGAGGACGGCACGACTCCGATTCCTGAGTTTGTCGAAGGTGAGACCGTCATCATCCAGAGCGGTGACTGGCGCAACACCACGGGCGAGATCAAAGCGATCAATAACGGAAAGCGCACCGTTATGGTGGAGATCACCATGTTCGGTCGTGCGACACTTGTTGAAGTAAGTTTTGACGAAGTTATTATTCAAAGGTAAAATTGTTCGTCCAGGCAGCGGACAATGATTACCGGCGCGCAGGCGCGCGACGGTAAGTGGGAGGAATCTTCCGATAACACCACATTTTAGGAGGTATGCTAACATGGCAAAAAAAGTTACAGGTTACATCAAGTTACAGATTCCGGCTGCGAAAGCGACTCCGGCTCCTCCGGTAGGTCCCGCACTCGGTCAGCACGGTGTCAACATCGTACAGTTTACGAAGGAATTCAATGCCAGAACCGCAGGTCAGGAGGGAATGATCATTCCCGTAGTGATCACGGTATATCAGGATAAGAGCTTCAGCTTCATCACGAAGACTCCTCCGGCAGCAGTTCTTCTTAAGAAGGCCTGCAAGATCGAGACGGCTTCCGGTACCCCGAACAAGGTTAAGGTTGCTTCGATCAAGAGATCCGAGGTTGCTAAGATTGCTGAGCTTAAGATGCCCGACCTCAACGCAGGTTCCCTTGAGGCAGCTACCAGCATGATCGCCGGTACCGCTCGCAGCATGGGTATCACCGTTGTGGATGACTGAGAATTGAATGAAGAGTGGGAGGGATTATCTCCCGACATTACCACTAGGAGGTTTGAATTATGAAACATGGAAAGAAATATACGGACGCTGCCAAGAACATCGACCGGAGCGTACAGTACGATACCGCTACGGCAGTTGATCTTGTTAAGAAGTCCGCTACTGCCAAATTCGATGAAACGGTAGAAGCACACATCCGCCTCGGTGTAGACGGACGTCACGCTGACCAGCAGGTTCGTGGTGCTGTTGTGCTTCCTCACGGAACCGGCAAGACCGTACGTGTTCTCGTATTTGCCAAGGGACCGAAGATTGATGAGGCTCTTGCAGCAGGCGCTGATTACGCCGGCGGCGAGGAGCTCGTTCCGAAGATCCAGAAAGATGGCTGGTTCGAGTTCGACGTTGTAGTTGCTACGCCTGACATGATGGGCGTTGTCGGTAAGTTGGGTCGTGTGCTCGGACCTAAGGGTCTCATGCCGAACCCGAAGGCCGGTACCGTTACGATGGATGTAACCAAGGCTGTTAACGATATCAAAGCCGGTAAAGTGGAGTATCGTCTTGATAAGACGAACATCATCCACGTTCCGGTTGGAAAAGTTTCCTTTACTGCTGAGCAGCTGAAGGACAACTTCGAAACTCTCATGGGCGCTATTGTTAAGGCTAAGCCGGCTACTGCCAAGGGCCAGTACCTTAGAAGCGTTACCTTAAGCTCCACGATGGGCCCCGGCGTTAAGCTGAACCCTGTACAGTTCGGTTAATCACCGGATCTAAACCTCATTACCATAGCAAACAAATCGACCGCGTGAGTGCCTATCACGCGGTCTTTTTTGTTGTCTTCGGATATCTTCCCGCCATCAGGCGATTGGTTCGACCCGGCGTCCGGATCATTGTTCTGCCCGCGTCGGGATTATGGTTTGTCCCGGCGTCCGGCGGCACTGCCCGACTCAGCGTCCGACACGGGCGAGATCGACGTCGGTGACGAGATTCGGAATGTTGTACAGCACAAGCACCTCGGTGATCCCGTTGTCGCGGATGTATTTTGCGACGGAACCGCGGAAGAAACGCATGTCGATGAGGTGCGTTTCCTCGTGGTCGT
Source organism: Lachnospiraceae bacterium (assembly GCA_017561985.1). Next base: position 7,808 of record JAFZAZ010000007.1, on the reverse strand, counting down.
CGACCGCGAACTGCGCGAAAGTGTTCGCGTAAGAATCCTTGATAATCAGCAGCTTCCCCCTTCCTTCACTAAATACTACAGTTGTAGACTGGTTGCCGTTCAAAAAGACTCCGTACGGATTTTGCCCGTCTACGAGGCTCCTTTCGAAGATGCTGTCCGCAATGTAATAGCCGTTGTTGTAATTGACGGTGTGCCGATCCGCCCGGCGGTAGCCTTCAATGGTGTCGTACGGTGCGAAAGGGTCGCCGGACTTGATGTACGTGGTTCCGCGGAAAATGTCGGTCAGCGTCTCGCGCGCCCATTCCGAGAGCGGCGCGCACGCGAACCCGCGCTCCCTCATCCAGACACGGTACGCATAATACGCGCCGAGCGAAGTCCAGTGGTGGTCGGTTTTGTAGTAAATGTATTCATCGCGGTGTGCGAGAAGCTCGTCCGTGACATCAATCACGGTGAGGCCTGCATTTTTCGCGAGAGCGATCACGGCGCGCTGGTCTGCGTTGGCTGCGTACGCGGGAAGCTTGTCCGCCAATATGCATGCGGCGGACGGGACCGGCATGATGCGGACGGAGACGCCGTCCTCCGCGACAAGGCCGGAGAGCGCCTTGACAGCGTTTAGATTAGCGGTGAGCTGTTCGGTCGGGAAGGAGCGTTGGATTTCGATGAGATAGCCGTCCTTCGCAAAATAAACCCCGCCGCAGTCCTTCTTCCCGAGTGTCCGCTCTGCGAGCGCCTTGACCGTCACCCAGCGGTCGCGCGCCGGAAACTGGTCGGCAAGGTATGTCTCCAGCTGTCGGCCGAAGTCTCCGGAGCGAAGCGTCGACAGCGAGAGCGCAGGAAACTGTGCGAGCTTTCGCTTTTCGCTTGACGAGTAGACGAGATCCTTCGTGAGAATACCGGCGAGAAGTCCGCCGAAGAGAAGGACGCAGAATAGAACGGTTGCAGCTTTATTGCGCATAAATACCCCTAGAAACGGAAATACAAAAACGGATTGTACGAGCCTCCGATCAGGTATGCGACCGAGAGGACTATCATCGCGGTCATGGACAGAAGCTGTGCTGCCGTGAGGAGTGGCTCGCGGTGCACAAGCCCCCGCAGCTTCGGAACAACCGGCGTCGACGCGACGGTGCACACGATCAGAAGCGGCAGATTGGTGAGGAACAGGTAGAGTGTGCGGTCGTTGACCATGCCGGAGCAGTGCCCGAACATCGCGCCGAGATATGCTGCTCCCGCCGCGAGATTGTCGAAGGAAAACCACACGTAACCGATCAGCACGGCGAAGATCGTGTAAAGGTGCCCGACGGGCTTCGGAGCGCGTGAGAGGCATCTGCGGAGGACGTATTTTTCGAAGATCAGGAGAAGACCGTAGTAAGCGCCCCAGCACAGAAAATTCAGGCTCGCACCGTGCCAGAGACCGGTCAGCAGCCAGACGACCGCGATGTTTCGGATGTGGCGAAGCATGCCGCGGCGGTTTCCGCCGAGAGGAATGTAAACGTAGTCGCGAAACCACGAGCCGAGGCTTATGTGCCAGCGGCGCCAGAAGTCGGTCACACTCGCAGCGATGTAAGGATACGCAAAATTCTCCGGGAACGTGAAGCCGAACATCCTGCCGAGGCCGATGGCCATGTCGGAGTAGCCGGAGAAGTCAAAGTAAATCTGAAACGCGAACGCGAACATCCCAAGCCAGGCGCCGACGACCGTGAGACCCGACGCGGGCGTGGCGGCGATCGTTTCGTGGAGAAGCCCGATGTTGTTGGCCAGGACAACTTTCTTGGCAAGACCGGTGACGAAGCGGCGCGCGCCCTCACCGAAGCTATCAAAACTGTGGGTGCGTTTTTTGAGCTGTTCCGCGATGTCGCGGTAGCGCACGATCGGGCCGGCGATCAGTTGCGGAAACAGCGAAACGTACGCGCCGAAATCCACGATGTTTCGCTGCGCGCGGACTTCGCCGCGGTAGACGTCGATCGTGTAGCTCATCGTCTGGAATGTGTAAAATGAAATCCCGATCGGAAGCGGCAGCGCGAGCTGCGGCAGGGAAGTGCCGAGGACGCTGTCCAAGGTGCCGAGCAGGAAATCCGCGTATTTGAAGAAGAGCAGAAGGCCGAGGTTGCCCGTGAGGGAGAAGATCAGCCAAAGCTTTCGTCCGCGCGGCCCGCGCGCCCGCTCGACCATGCGTCCGCATGTGTAGTCAAGGATCGTCGAGAAGATCATCAGCACGACGTACACCGGCTCGCCCCAGGCGTAAAAGAGGAGGCTTGCGAGGAAGAGAACCGCATTTTTCGCAGACCGCGGCGCCGTAAAATACAGCGCCAACACCGCGGGGAGAAAGCAGAACAGAAATGTCAGCCCGGAAAATACCATGTCGGTTTACTCCTCGGGAATATCGGCTCCGCTGTACATCATACCGCTGTTTTCTTCGCGTTCATTGCCGTCACCGCCGTCGGTGACCAGAAGATTTTCGGGCAGAAAACCGAGAACGTTCTTTACGGCGCCGTCGATCTTTTCGTACTCGGCGATCGCAAAATCAAGCTGCGCCGCGTCGTCAAGACCCTCGGGAAGCGGAGCGCCCGCCACGATGTAGATCACGAGGTCACCGGCCTTGTAGAGGCGCGCCTCCGAAAGCTTGAAGGGCTCGAGAGGGTAGATCGTCGAGTACTTGCGGGAACGGCTGTAAAATTCGTTGAAACCGTTCACGACATCGTCTGCGTACGATGCATCCTTGCAGCGCACGACGATCACGGTGTCCGCGTGCACCGAGGGCACCGGATTTTGTTTGGCAACGTAGGAACTGATCTTGTCGAGATCGATGTCGCCGAGCGGGCTGAGCACCAGCTCATCCTCGGGAACTTCGATGTTTGCCATGTAGCCGTCGCCGAGCACCGCGGCGATCGCCGCCTCGATGGATTCGGGAGTCGCGTCGGTATTGATCGGAGCCTTCGAAGGCGTGGGAGTCGCGGTCACGGATTTCTTGCCGGAATTGTTGCCGGAGGCGCCGGATTTGCCGCAGGCGGAGACAGAGAGTGCGAGAATAAACACAAGAAGAACAACAGAGAGTTTTTTCATCAAAAAAATACCTCGTTTCGTTATGGTAATTGTTCGGGCGATCGAGCCCTCTGTCACAATAACGAACGAGGTATGATTTATGTCGGGATTATTTTACGGATTTGTACACGTCGATAAATGCCACTTTGGACGCGCCGTCCGTGTTGATCAGAATATGGCAGATGCCGCCGTCAATCCAGCGTGCGCGCCGGAAAATGTTGGAGCCGTCGGCGATCTCGGAGAGCGCCGCACCGTTCTCGCGGTCGAGGGGCTCGTCGGAGACGAGAGTACCGTAGAGACCGGAGAAATCGTCGGTCCGCTTGGAAGCGCGCAGCGTGTATTGCTTGTCGGAGACCGTGAAGGAGACTTCCGCGATGTCGCGGCCTATCGAGCAGTACATGACGTCTGTGGAGCCCTGCGGAGCGTCGACGGTCAGCCCGGTTGCTGCAGCCAGTTCCGCGGCGGAATCGTACTGCGTGATCGGGTTGGGAAGCATGGTGGGAGTCGCGTCGTCGCCACCGCCTGCGACCACGCCGGTCGGCACGACGGGCGTCGGCTCATCGGTGGGGCGTTTGCCGAGCTTGACTGCCGCAACCACGATGATGGTCAGGCAGGCAGCCACCGGAAGAGCCCAGCGGGCGAGCCGCCGGATGCGAAGAAGAGCGGATTCGTCGCCGGCAGCAGCGGGAACGGAAGCGGCGGTATTTTGCGAAGCCTGAGAGGCCTTGCGGCGGATGTTTTCAAGCATGCGCTCTTTCGCGCCGTCCTTCGGTTCGATGGAGTCGATCGCATTTTGTATGGTAAGCTTTTCATTGTTGTCGTTCATAAAGCACCTCCCGGTTCGGGGTAAGAAGTAGGTTTACGGGGCGTCCAAAACCCCGCGGAGTTTCTTTCGCGCGTCCCGCAGCTGGTTGCGGATCGTCGACGGCGGCCGGCTCAGCAGCGCGGCGATCTCGTCGGTCGAATAGCCGTCGTAGTAGTAGAGCCAGACGACGTCCTTAAGTTTCGGCGGAAGCGCGAGCACCGCCTCGCGGACGTCGCTTAAGTCCTCGGTCTCGGGGGCCGCGGGCTCCGGAGTGTGTTCATCGTCGAGCGAGCCGACATGCCTTCGTCCGTAACTTTTCAGCCGGTCCCTGCACAGGTTGGCCGCGGTGACCGAGAGCCATTTTCGCTCGTGCGTCTCGTCCTGAAAGGAGAAATCCCCGGTCAATACCTTGACGAACACATCCTCGGTGCAGTCCTCCGCGTCGCTTTCCGAGCGCATGAAGGAAAAGCACAACCGGTATACATACCGCCAGTGCCGTTCGTAAAATGCCTCGAAAGCTTCGTTTGACTGCGTTGCGCTGTTCGGCATCGGGTCAACCTCCTTCTGTCATTACAACGAATGAGCAGCGGAAAATGTCGGAATCATTTTCCGAAGAAAAGTATACCACGATTTGCGCGCGGCTTCCATCCCCTGCGCGAAGTTTCGGCGGAACCCGCCGGGATTGAAAAGAGTCTTCCGATATGGTATAATATACGGAACGGCGGAGGTGAAAAAACCGCCGTCCCGCGGGTTGTGGGCGCGGAGAAAAACGGAGGGGACAGTATGATCGAAGTAAAAAACCTGACCCATTCATTCGAGGACCATATGGTGCTGAATGACGTGAGTCTTACGGTGAAGGACGGGGAAATACTCGGACTGATCGGCGTCAACGGCGCCGGCAAATCCACATTCCTGCGGCTCTTGTCCGGCGTATTGACGCCGCAGAAGGGAACCGTACGGTATGACGGAAGGGACGTCAGACAGGGAGCCACGAGAGAGAATCTCTTTCTGCTGCCCGACGACCCGTTTTACGAGATAGGAACGACCTGCACCAGTCTGTTTGAACTGTACAAGGTGTTCTATCCGAAGATGGACTTGCGTCTGTACAGCGACCTGTTGGCGTATTCGGTGATCCCGAAGGAGAAGGCGCTTTCCAAGTTCTCCAAGGGCATGCGCAGACAGGCGTTCACGGCGCTCGCATTTGCCGCGTCGCCGAAGTATCTCTTGTTGGACGAGGCTTTCGACGGCCTTGATCCGCTGGCGCGCGAGCGCTTCAAAAAGGCGGTGCGCCAGGTGGCAAAGGGCGGAAGCACCGTCATTATCTCCAGCCATTCGCTGAAGGAGCTGGAGGGATTCTGCGACAGTTACATTGTGCTGTCCGACACCCGGTTCGTGGCGCCGGACCAGATCTCCGAGCAGATCGAATCGTTCGTAAAATACCAGCTTGTCTTCGAGAACAAGCCAAGCCGCGATATGTTTGAAGGGCTCGACGTTCACAAGTATGAACAGTCCGAGCGTGTTGTCACACTGTTGATCAAGGGGAATGAGGAGGAGATCCGCACCAAACTCGAGGAGCTTCGTCCGGTTGTGATGGACAAGCTTCCCGTCGAGCACGGCGAGGTATTGATGGATACGATGGAGGAGCTCGTGGGAGGAGGTGATCGCGCATGAAGATAGGACGGAGATATTTTGCGTATCATTTCCAGAAGACACTGACCAGACTGGTTGTGGCTTCTCTGTTCGCATTATTGTGTTCATGGAACTTCGCGAAGATCTTCAGTGACGGGTCCGGACTGGACGCCGTGATCGTCATGAGTATCATCATGGCGATGCTGATCCCCACGCTGGAGTTTCGTGATTTTAATACCCGGAGAAACCTGGACACCTGGTTCTCGCTGCCGATCGATCGTTGGAAACTCGCTGCGGTGCATCTGCTGAACGGAGCAATCCACATTTCGATAGTCGTTTTCCTGATGTTCTTCTGCACGATCTCGAGCGACGTGTCCGACCCCGGTCTGCTGCCGTTTGCATTTCTCACCATATTGGTGTTTATCCTGCTTTTGTACGGCTTCTTCAGCTTTGTGTTCCTGCAGGCCAATTCGGACATTGACGGATGCATCTTCATCGTAGTTTACCTGTGCCTGCCGGTGCTCGTGAACACCGTTTTCATACCGACTATGCGTGAAATTTTCGGAGTCAGCATGCTCGGCTCGAGCCGTACGGTCGTGTACGGAATACCTTCGCTCAGCTTTGCGTTTGCGGACAGTTTCTCGTATTGGCTCGGATGGACCGGGACTGCGGGAGTTGCACTTACGCCGCTGTCGCTGCTCCATGTTCTGCTGAATATTCTGATTTGCGTTACGGCGATCGCAATGCTCTTTGTATTATTCGAGAATCGCCACGCGGAGAAGGTCGGAGATATCTCGGATTCCTGGTTCGGATACCGCACGTTGATCCCGCTGGTCGCTGTTTTGACGCTTCACACAGGAATCGGGACGTCGTCGATTCTGTTCCGACTCATCTACATATTTATCTCGTATGTAATCTATCGCAGAAGTGTGATGCTGAAGAAATCGGACTGGATCGTGATCACCGTGTATGCGGTATTGCTGGGAATCATGGCAGTACTGTAAAAGTTGTGCATTTTTCGCTTGACAACCGAAACTGAATATGTTATAAAGGTACTCGACTGCCGAAGACAGCAGGTACCAATAGGTGTAAGAAGGACTCCGGTCCGACGCCTGCCGAGGATATGTCAGCTCATTTGAAACGATTTCATGTGCTGGGATTTCCTTTCGGGATTCCCGGTTTTTTATTTCCGCTCAAGTGCGCGGGCTTCGGCGTTATACTACAAAGGAGGTAATTCCCATGGCAAAGGTTGAGTTGAAGCAGCCGATTCTCGACGAGATCAAGAAGAATGTGGACGCCGCTAAGGCTGTCGTTCTGGTTGATTATCGTGGACTTACGGTGGAGCAGGATACCAAACTTCGCAAGGCTCTTCGTGAGGGTGGCGTTGTATACAAGGTATACAAGAACACCTACCTCAAGAGAGTTTTCGCCGGCACGGTGTACGAGGAACTCGCTAAGCATCTTGACGGTCCGACCGCAGTTGCGTTCGGTGTTGATGATGCAACGGCTCCCGCTCGTCTCCTCGCAGATGCGATGAAGACTGCGGACAAGCTCGAGTTCAAGGGTGGCGTGGTTGACGGAACGTACTACGATGCGAATGGTTGCCAGGTCGTTGCGACGATCCCTTCGAGAGAGGTGCTTATTTCCAAGCTTCTTGGAAGTCTGCAGTCCCCGATTGCGAACCTCGCACGCGTACTCAAGCAGATCGCGGAGAAGAAGGGCGAGGTTGCCTAAGCTTTTCGCGAGTAATCGCCGCATAGCGGCATGACGGACTAAAGTCCGAGGGCATTTGTCAGCCCGCACATTATTTTAACGGAGGATAACTACCATGACAAATCAGGAATTTATTGATGCAATCAAGTCCTTGAGCGTTCTCGAGCTGAACGAGCTCGTTAAGGCTTGCGAGGAAGAGTTCGGCGTAAGCGCTGCAGCAGGTGTTGTTGTAGCAGCAGCAGGTGCCGGCGCAGCTGCAGCAGCTGAAGAGGAGAAGACTGAGTTCAACGTTGAGCTTACCGAGGTTGGTGAGAACAAGGTTAAGGTTATCAAGGTTGTTCGTGAGATCACGGGCCTTGGCCTCAAGGAAGCTAAGGACCTTGTAGACGGTGCTCCTAAGATGATCAAGGAGAACGCTACGAAGGAAGAGGCTGAGGACATCAAGGCTAAGGTTGAGGCTGAGGGCGCTAAGGTTACGCTGAAGTAATCTCGAAAAAACCTTCACAAAAGGCCACGAAAGTCGATATGACTTCACGCAAAGCCTTATATGGACTGAGTTTCAGAAAAATGAATCGATTGTTATAGGGTGCTAAAAGGTCACGTTTTTCCACGGAAAATCGTG
>JAFZAZ010000037.1 GCA_017561985.1 Lachnospiraceae bacterium | reverse complement strand
TTGCGTAAAATTTTTTGAGCAGAGGAACTGTCTCTGCTTATTAATGGTGCATAAAAAAGCAACGGGACGAAAGAAAATGACCTCTTTCGTCCCGTGTTCATAAACTCTCATTATTTCAATGTCGTTATCTTAATGACATTGGCACATGGTTGCTCTCCCTTTCGTGTCCGTATTTTACTCGCAGACGATGTACACGTCCATGCTCTCGCCGTCGGTCTCGAAGCATGTAAAAGCCTCACCTTCCACCCTTAAAGCTCATCGTTTACCAGGCGCGATATCGGCCCGAAAGCGCCAACAGCGCGAAGATATAAAGGCAATTGTCATAGTACCGGCGTCCGCCCCTGCGCAGCGGCTGGTTCCAGAACCACTCGACCCAGCGCTTCGCGACCGCAAAATCACTGTCGGGGTCGTCGCTGTAAGGAACCGTCAGCGCGCTCTGCGCCATCGTCGCAACCAGTCCGACCGGGTGAAGCACCGGGCGGTTGATCGGTGTGCCGTCAATCTCGTAGGAGCAGCGGCATGCCTCGAGGTCCGTGCCGAAGAAGCGCATCATGCGAAGCGGCACGCTGTACTGTCCGACATCCTCCCCGTACCATACCGCATCGAGACCGATGTTTGCGGCCGTGCGGTACGCGTCGCTGAAGAACGTTCCCATGCTTCCCCACGGCAGTACCCTGTTCACCGGCGTTCCGTCGAAATTCGCGTACTCCGGGTTCAGTCCGGTCACCGGATGACACGCGGTAACCAGGTACTCGCGGCTCGCGCGGGCAGCACGTTTCCAAAACGGCCGGTCCTCCTCGTACGCCCACTCCGCAAACAGCTCATAGAAGTGCGGCAAATGGTACGACGGGTCCGTGTGCGGACTTCCCGGCACAAACAGAATCTGCGCGTTGTCACGGTTCCACATCGGAGCTCCCGGCCGTCCGTTCTCACCCTTGTGAAGCGCCGCCCGCAGGATCTCCTTCGCCTCTCTGCTGTACTCAAAGATGCCCTCTCCGTCGCCCCAGCGGTGCGAAGCGAAGAACAGCGCCATCGCGTAAAATTCCTCGCCGTCCGGCGCGGGACCGTGCGCATTTTTCGTGCCGTCGGTCTTGCAGGACCACGCAAAATACCCCTCGTTCTCGCCGTAATCCATGTACATGTTGGTCTTCGACCATTTCCAGATACGGTCGAATTCCTCCTTGCGGTCCATCTGCACGCACATCATCATGCCGTAGGACATGCCCTCCGTGCGCGCGTCATTGTTGCCGGTGTCCTCGAGGTATCCCATATCCTCGCCGGCCTCATGGTAGATGCGCTCCGTCTCGTCGTAGAAAAATGTGTCCCAAACCTCGCGGATCCGCTGTTCGATCTCCGCGTCGGTCTTGCCGATCTCCTTCAAAAGGTTTCTGTATTGTCCGCTCTGTACCGCTCCCATACGCTTTCTCCTTCTTCGGCGCCTTTGCGCCGCCTTTGTATTCCCACGATACAACAAAGAAAGTTGCCGAACAATGGATTAAGACGTCGAAATGTCCGTTTCCAACCACTTGTTCAGCCAATGCAGTTTCCGTGCGTGCTATTTTCTCTTGATGATTTTGCCTCGCTTGCCGTTGACGAAGCTCACTTCCGGATTCGCGGGATTGTACTTCACCTCGACATTGAGCGGAAACACGTCGTACGCCTGCTCCATGCCCTCGACGATCACCATGTAAAGCTTGTCGTCCACCGTGTACTCGTACGCGGGCACCTTCGTCGTCTCCCCGCCGCCGCGCCCGTCCGGCTTGCAATACCACTCGGCGTAAACAAACTTTCCGGCCACGGTCTCCGTGCATTTTCTCCGTACAAGCCACATGCTCGCAAACGGCCTGTAATAAATGATCACACCGAGTAAAATTACCCCTCCTACGATCAACACTCTCACATCCACGATTCTCTCTCCTCCTTCACATCCCGGCTTTTTCTATAACGCCGGACGCTTCCCTGCTCACTTTCTGAGGCGGCGGATCCTCTCCGCCGTGTACTCCTCGATCTGCTTCCACAAAGACTTCAGCTGCTTCTTGTGAGCGCACAGTTTTTCAGTGCAGTTTTCGCACCGCAGATAATCGTTCGTATTTTCCGAAAAACGCTCCGGGTGAAGGTAAAATGTCACTTCCCAGCGGATCAGCAGCGCAACGGACAGAACCAGAAGGCTCCACGTGTAAGTCTTCTGCACGAAGAACAGCGGCGTAAACATCATCGCGTAGTCCCAGTTGTAAATTCTGCAGGTGCTGCAGCATTTATTTTTCATAAACCAAGTCTGGAACGGGCAGAAGAACAGGATGCACACGATGTCGCAGATGGAATATGCGCTGCACAGAAGGATCATGATCCCGTCGTCCAGGATCCCCGCCATGTGGAGCGCTCCGAACAGGCCGTTGAAGACGACCCAGACAAGCGCCACCAGCACAGTTGCGTTGTTGTCCGCGATCGACACCTCCGTGCGGCCGGATTTGACATAGTTGCGCGCAAACTGCTTCTGGCATCCCGGGCTCTCGTACTTCGAGGGGAAGAAGCGCATGATCATCTCGACGACAAACACTGCCCACGTGACATAGATAATCGTCGGCATCTTCTCCACGCTTTCGATCACCGACGCATCGCTGTAGAAGCGAAAGCGGATATAGCTGATCAAAAGCAGGATAAACAGCGCCGATCGATAGACCAGACGGACATAATGCACTGCGTTGACAACACTGATTTTCCTTCTTTTACTCATCCTGCACGCCCCTCGCTCCCCTCAGACTTCGAAGCTCTTCGTCTTCAGGTCGCAGTAATATTTTCCTTTCGTTGCTGTATACTTCAACTCACAGTAATCCGGGTCGGTCACGCCCTGCGGACGTACACAAGCATCCCATCGCCGTAAGGGTCGTCCTCCGCCCCGAATTCCTCCTCAAGGAACGTGTAACCGTTCTTCTCCAGAACGCGCGCGGACGCGTCATTTCCGTGCATCACGCGGCCGTACAGCCCCTTGATCCCGAATTTGGCGACGACGTACTTTGTCATCGCTTCCACGAGCTCCGTGGCGTATCCTCTGCCGCTGTAGCGGTCGCTGATCACATACCCGATCTCGACCTCATCCGGCTTTCCCTCCACCTCGTTGATGCCTGTGTCGCCGATCAGCTCGCCGGTCTCCTTCGACACGACCGCCAGCACGTACGGAAGCCCGTCCTTCTCGACGCAGCCGGAGAAGAATTCGATCGTCTCCTCCGCCTCCCCGATGTCCTCGTAGCTCTCGTTCGGCATCCACTTCTTTACATTTTCATCCAGATGATACTCATACAGTCTCTCCGCATCATCGGTGCGGAACTTTCTGACGAGCAAATGCTCTGTCTCAAATATCGTTTCCATTTCGTCAATCCTTTATTCCCTTGGCAGGTCTTCCATCCCGGCGATCATGCCCTCGAGAATCTCAACCGCGCTCGCAACCATCTTGGGGCAGAATTCCCGAAACAGGCCGCTGGACCTCGCGTACTGAACACCCTCCGGCGTCGCGACATCACACCCCAGAAGATCATTGCAGATGCACGTTCCGTTCGCCTGCGCAAACCGGTTCATAAACTCGTCATTGATCCTGTTCGATCTCTGACGCTCCTCCTTGTCGCCCATGCGGGTTTCGCCGTACAACAATCCCAGGACCATAAGCGCCCCGGAACACGCCCCGCATACATTTCCTTTTCTCATTCCGCTGCCGAAGCATGAACCCAGCCGGAATGCCGTCTCCTCCGTAATTCCGCACTCCTCCGCAAAAGCGTAGAGAACGGACTGGGAGCAGTGCATACCACTGTTGAAGCACGCGACGGCTTTATTCTGTCTGTCCGTCATTTGTCTGTATCTCCTCACTGAAATCTGTATCCATTGTTATCTGCATTGTGTATCCCGGGAATTCCTTCTGCACCTTTTCGCAAACTTCCCGGTATACCACACCTCTGTCCTCGGCGTCAAAGCTGACCACGACGTCCAGTCTGACCGACTTCTCCGCCTTGTCGAGATAAAAACCGTGCATCTGAATCACATGCTGCACGCCGCCGACAATCTTCGACACCTTCTCCCGTGCCTCCACGGCATCGGGATCCTTCGTGTTGTAGGAATACACGCCGATGGCCGTCAGAATCACGGCGTGGTCCTGGTACACCTTAACCTGGATCTTGCGCAGCAACTTGTCCAGATCGTCCGCCGACAGCGTGTCCGACACCTCGATGTGCACCGAGCCATTGTAAGCTTCCGGGCCGTAATTGTGCATGACAAGGTCGTACGCTCCGCTCACTTCGTCAAATTCAAGGATCGTCGCTTTGATCGCCCGAGCAAGCTCCGCATCCACGTTCTCTCCGAGGATCTTCGAGATCGTTTCGCGCAGCATCTCGATGCCGGCTTTGATGATCACGAGCGCGATGATCGCATCGAGCCATGCCTCGAGCGAAATGTGGAAAATGAGATAAATGGCCGCCGCGGCAAGCGTCGATGCGGATATGATCGAGTCGAGCACGGCGTCGTCACCGGAGTTCACAAGGGAGTCCGAGTTGACCTTCTGACCGACGCTCTTGACGTACCGGCCGAGGAGGATCTTTACAACAACCGCAACCGCCACGATGACAAGCGAAACCGTACCGTAGTCCGGCCGCTCCGGGTGGAGGATCTTCTTCACGGATTCGATCAATGCCGTCACACCCGCATAAAGAACAATCACCGAGATGATCATCGCGCTCAGATACTCAATTCTTCCGTATCCGAACGGGTGCTTTTTGTCGGCCTTCCTGCCGGCAAGTTTGGTGCCGATGATCGTGATCACGGAGCTCGCCGCATCCGAGATGTTGTTCACGGCGTCCATCACGATCGCGATCGAATTGGCCGTGAAGCCGACAACCGCCTTGAATGCCGCAAGAAGTACATTTGCAACGATTCCGATGATACTGGTCCGAATGATGATTCCGTCCCGATTGTTACGCTCTTCCATAAATGTCTCCGCTCTTAACTTGTCGCTATACGATTTATTTTGCGAATTTCTTCTCAAATTCCAGGTTGATGCCGATCAATTCCCGCAGCGGTACTATTTTCCGCGAGGCGGTCTCGATATTGCACTCCTTTGCCCACAGATACGGGTAAAATAACACGCCGCAGTTGAAGCTGTCAACGCCCTCGACGTCCGCTTCCCAGCCGCTCCACCGAAGCGTCCTGCAGAAGCCGTCAATGTCGCCCTGCGCGACCCACGCGAGAAACTCGGAGTACCGCACTTCCATCGACTCCCAGCTTATCGTGTCCGGCGCAAAATACCAAACCATTCCGAAATCTTCCTCGAATCTTCCGAGGTTGATCGCGAATACTCCGCCGACCACGTCCACCGCAACCACCGCCATTTTCCCGAAATCACAGCCAAGTCTTTCACAGAAGTCCGCGATGCCGGCGCGCTCCGCCGAGGACTGTCCGAGGATGGTGATCCAGTTGTCGACAACAATTCCGCTTGAGTTCAGCACGACCGCTCCCAGCACGGATTCCGGCGAGGCGTTGATCGCTGCGATGTCGTTCGCGCCCTGCTCGCGGAAACCGTCGTAAATCTTTACGCGCCTGCCTGATCTCTCAAACATGGCCTTCACCTGCGTCCACAGATCCATAGCCGGTACCTCCTCCAAAGTACTCCGTTTCAGCCTTCGTCTCTCCCCGTTTTCCATTGTAGCGTTCGCTCTACAGCTGCACCTTGCCCTTGCGGTATCTTCCGAAAAATACACCGTCGTCCACGTATTTCTCTGTCTCGGACACCCACATCGGAAACCCGCCCGTGGCGAGCGATGTCTGGCCGTTCAAAAGGCCGGTGTGGAAGGAAATGTGCCGGAACTGACGAAGGATCAGCTCAAGCCGCGAGTACCTGCAGCCCTCCGGCTTCTCCGACAGCATCTCGTCCGTGAGCGTGTCCAGATAATCAAGCGTCTTCTTCTCGATCCTGTCGAGATACTCCAAAAGCACTTCGTCCGTCAGGACCGCGGAGCACACTTTCTCCGGGTCATCGAGCCCCTCCTCATGAAATTCCGGCTCCTCGTAGTCAAACGGATTAATGAACCATTTGTCCGCGGAATGCAGCGCATGGTACACCCATCTCCAGCACGGGGCCCCGTAAAATACGGCGTCCCGGTCGTAGCTCCGGATCGACGTCCGGATGTTTAAGAAATTCGGTTTTACCGTCTCTTTGATGATCTTGCAAAGTTCATTCATTTTATCCTGCCCGGGCGCGACTTTCGTTTCGCGCCTCACTTCTTTCCGTAAATCTCGCAGACCCCTCGGTCTCCCGCGCACACGGTCTCCTGCGTATGCTGCCTGCTACAATTTTCTCGCCTTGATGCAGAACGAGATCGGCAGCATCCTGGCCTTTCGAATCATCACATTTTCCACTATAACCCCCGTTGTTCAGCCAATCGGCTTTTCGTCTTTATTTCGTTTCGGAAAATAAAGTCCTCCCCTTTTCGTACGCCCTGCTTAAGTTCGCGTCCCAGTTCAATTCGCGAAGCTCATTTTCCCGCGACGTACAGTCGAAGACGACAAATTCCGCGCTCTTCACGCGGTCGGACAGACGGTCGCCGAGCATCACTTTTTTCATGCTCTCAAGAAGCCCGAACTGCGTGAGTCTCTCAAGCGAATTGCCGGCGGAGCAAAGCACGAGACCCTTCTCGAGCGTCTTCATGGTTCGCTCACCGTATGCGAAGCCGTACGTCCAGACGCGGTCGAACCACCCGACAAGCTTGGCCGGCGCTTCGGTCCAGAACACAGGGTAGATGAAGACGATCGCGTCCGCCGAATTGATCTTCTCCTGCTCCGCGATCACATCGTCCGCCGGCGCCGGCGTGTCCCTGTAATACGCGTCCCGCAGATACTCTTCCTCGGTCATGTCCGTCCTGAAATTCATCTTGTAAAGGTCCGAGAGAATGTACTCGTTGCCCGAGTCCTCGATGCCTTTGATAAAGGAATCGCGGACGTGCCCGGTAAACGAATCCTCCGACGGATGGCAATATACGATAAACGCTTTCATGCGATCTCCTCCCTGTACGACAGGCTTTGCCTGCGTCTCCTGTATCCCCCTCGAAGCACGCTGCACCTCCGCGGTCACAGCGAAGCGACGAACCTTCCGAATGCCTCTCTGACCCTGTCCGCGTCATAGCGGATCACGTTCTCAAAGGAGTCGGTCTGCATCAAAAACCGGACGAACGCCGTTCCGAGGTAGTACCCGACGTCGCTTCTTCCTTCGAAATCGACCCAGTCCCCGAAGTACCGCTGGTTCTCCTGCGTCATTTCTTCATACTCTTCGGAAAATGCCTTCGCGATCCGCGGCAGATTCTGCCCGCACCATTCGCTCCAGCCGTCGCGGTCCTGGTGGTAATACGACGGATTGCCGACGATCTCCTGCTCGAAGACCATCGCTACTCCCTCGGTGAAAAGCTGCCACAGAAAACGGTCGGAAGTCCTGTCGGACGCAAGATCAAACAGGCCGTACTGCGACTGAAACACGTGCCCGATCTCGTGAACGATCAATCCGTTCATGTCATCCGCGCTGCACCAGCCAAGTTCGATAATCTTCTCGATGCCGAGCAGCACGGTTGTTCTGTCACCGATCCGGGTGACCCAGCCGGCACCGTTGCACAGCCCGAGATACAGGACGATATCGGCGTCGACCGTCCTGTGAAAGCGCTTCCCGATCTTCTCGTCCAGCTGTCTTGTGATCTCGCCGAAGAGGCGGATCGTCTCCTCACGCTTTTCATTTTCCGACGGCACAAGCTGTAGCACCGGCAGAAAGTCCCTGTCCAGCGTGTATCCCGCGTCGAGACACTCCCTCATGTCCTGCAGGCAAAGCTCCTTTGCGCCCGGGACAAATGTGTCCATGTACGCTTCCCATCGTTCAAAAGAGAACCGGCCGTCAGCGTATGCGGAAAGCATACCGGCCGAAGTATCAATTATGTTCATATCTGTCCCGCCATAACGCTTCTCCTCACCCTGTCACAAATCTCATTTTCCGCGTCCGGAGCCGAAGCGATATTTCATTCATTTTACCATATCCGGGGCCAATCGTCCATCGCCAAATGAGCAACCGGCCCAGGTTTTTGAATCCCTGAGCCGGCCCTGTGTATGCCTCACATCACTTTTGCTTTCGACGGTTTCTCCGAGCAGTATTTAACAGAAACCGTGCTGCCTACCTCCGGCACAGGCTTGCCCGCGCCGATCCACGCCCGCTTGGTATATTCGGTCCCGTCGACGGTATACTTCACCTTGATAATGTGCGGAAACGTTGCACCGTCCAGCGGTCCGAACCGAAGCGCTTTCGTGTTGACCTTCAACCACCATTGCTTTTTGACGGAGACAACGGTTGCCTCCGTCTGATTGTCCAATTGTCTACCCATGAAATGCCTCCTCAGAAGTAGAATATCTCCTCAAATTTCTTTTCCAGTGCGATGCTAAGGATCAGCGCCAGTTTTGCCGTGGGATTGAACTGCCCCGTCTCGATGGAACTGATCGTGTTGCGCGACACTCCGACCAGGTCCGCCAGCTGCTGCTGCGACAGGCCTTTCTCCATGCGGATCTCCCTGAGATTGTTTTTCAGAATCAGCTTTTCGTTCATCACATCACACTCTTAATCACCATCGCTGCGCAGAGACCTGCGGCAGCGACAATCGCAATGATTCCGAAGTCCAGATTTCGACGGTTCCGAAGTTTTCTGTACAGCACGATATTACTGCTGCCGTACATTGCAAAATAAACCATCCACGCCGCGAGAGCGACCTCCGGAACGTGCAGTACAAATCTGTCGAGAAACACAAGCGCAACGCACACGATGCAACCGACCAGCATTCCTGTTTTGGCCGCTGTGGAAGCCACCGATTGTTCGCGCTCATCCGGTCTTCCCACGTTCTCTTCACGACTCATTTGCAAAATAGTATCCTTGTCCATATTCCCCCTCCTTGCCAAGTGTACTTGTCATATCCTGATTATATGCTTGCCAAGTGTACTTGTCAAGAGGTTTTTTAGAAAAACCGCAGGGATTCCTGCGGTTCTCTGTTTCATTTGCTGTTGCCGACGATGTCGTCAAGCCACCGGCCGCCGATTTTAAAGTGATCAAGCGAAAATTGACGCTCGTTTGTTTCGTTGATGTCGAGGTCTTTTAAGAAGACGCTCATGAACTTTTCTTCGTCGCCGAATTTTCTGCGTTTCCCGACAGCCTTTTTCAGTAGTGCTCCGTCGTATGTGTAAAGGTTCAGGCGCTCTTCCTTCAGCACGCTCTCATTGTTCAGCCAGTTGTACAGCAGATTCAAAAACGATTCGGACGGTTCACCCCGAAACGTGAGTGCGGAATTGTCGCGCAGCGCGCGTATCGTCTCCTCATCCGACACAGGGATGATATCCACCAGCGCCGATGCGTTTTTAATCCGGTAAAAGTCCCTCTTGGCCTTGATCTTTCGCAAAATGCCGATCAGAACAAGGCATCCCCAGGGAATCACAAACGCAAGAATTCCCGCGAGAGTGTGTTTCTTCACAAACAGGAACGGTCCCGCAATGAACGGTCCGATCATCAAGACCAAAACCAGCGCTATGTACAGCGGATTGTCTTTTTTCTCTTTCGTATTCATCATTTTCCCCTTGTCAAAGTGAATGCCGAATGTTTCTGCCCGCTGCGGCCCGGGTTCATCAATAGTCGAAAATGATCAATGTCCCGTGCTGCTCGGAGTGCTTTACCGCCTGCCAGAGTATGGAAAATGCAAATTTTGCGAGCGATACCGTGTTGTAGCGATCGGGATCGTTCATCGTCTTCACTTTTTTGTCGGCTCCCATTACAATACCCTCAGGGTAACCCTCCGCATCTCTCCAACCGATGATCGTTTCCTCGTCCGCGTTCCACTCGATCGCATTGATCTGCCTAAGCTCTTCCTTAAGCTTTCCGACAGTCGCAAACATATGCTCCTGCCCGGTCGGGAGAATGTATCTGAACATGAAATCCTCGCCGAACGGAAGCCACCAGCAGTCGCACTGCATGAGGGAGATCGACGGATTTTTCTTCATGAACTCGTCATAGACGGTAGTGCCGAGCAGGCCGAAACTCTTCGGTACCGTCACCGGCACTTCCTGCCCGTTAACCTTGCAGATCACATAAAGCATCAGCGCATGCAGGGCACTCCAGTCCGGCTTGTCCGTGTAGTACGGCGTCGCATCATTGTCCTCTTTCCACAGAGGCTTCTTTTTCAGACTGCCGCCGAGCTGACCGATCAGCTGATCGCGCCATCCGGTCACAGCCTGCAGGATTACCTCCGGCGAAGCAGTCTCCCCGCCGTCCGCGCTGCTCCGGACCACATTCACCTGGTAGCCGTTCGCCTCGCCCCATTGCTGCACGATCGTCTTCCAGTTCCGCGCATAGTACCTTGTCAATGTTCCCGCATACACATCCAGTCCCATTCAGAACACCTCCTGTTCTGCCCGCTGCATTATCTCATTGATTGAAACAATCTTTTAATCTCCTCAAGCGTCGCGTTTCCCGGGAAACGCATGCCGTCCTGCCAATTGCCGCTTCCCGCAAGCTCTGCCAGCCGGGTTCCGGTCGTTCCGATCCCGCTGCTTCCGGAAGTGCAGAACGGAATCACATAAGCATCGCCGAAGTCATAGCTCTCAACAAATGTGTCAATGATGCGGGGCTCGCTGCCCGCCCAGATCGGATAACCCACATAGATCCTCGTGTAACCGGACAGGTCGATCTTTTCGCCGGCAATCGCAGGTCTCGCTGAATCGTCGGCCTGCTCCTTCAGCGCGCGGCAGTTTAAATTGCGGTAATCAATATCCTCGGCCGTATACGGCTCGACAGGAATGATCTCATATGAGTCGGCATCTTCGATCTCCGTGATCGCTTCCGCAGCCTTCATCGTATTGTGTGTCACCGAAAAATAAACCACAAGCACTTTGTCCTTCGAGACCGGTGCCTGTTCCCCTGCCACCAGTTCTATGAAGACGTGCTCTCCGTTATCAACAATCACCGTTCCGGCCGGAGGGTTTGTATACAAAATACACGCGTCCATGGCCGGATCGTAATTTTCCCAGGACCAGCAGTACCTCACCTCATAATCCTTGAAACCGGCATTTTTCAGCCCGTTCTCAATCATTGAGATCGCTGTGGAATAATACACTCCCCTGACATCCGGAATTTCATACTGCGTCTTCGGCGACTCGCCGCCGTCTCCGTCATCATTACCGCACGCAGCGAACAAAACGATCAGCATTCCGATGCACAGAAGCAATTTGCCTATTTTTCTCATCGTTTTCATGGTTTAATTCCCCCTCTGTTTTGATTCGAACACCCCTCGCATGAAATCAGTCGAAAAGATATTCAAGAAATGAATCCAGGATGT
Organism: Lachnospiraceae bacterium; assembly: GCA_017561985.1. Next base: position 20,062 of record JAFZAZ010000037.1, on the reverse strand, counting down.
ATTTCCGGCACGCCTCGAAGTCCTTCACTTCGTTGGTCACGCCGTATTTTCCGGATTTGCTCTGTGAATCCCACTCGCACAGAAATGCCAGATCCATGTCGTCGAGCACGTCGGACTCCATTTTCACGGCGGTGATCCCCGTTAAGTCCTTCACCGGCTCCCCGTTCTTCGTAAGCCGCATTTCCGCGTAAGAATTCACAAGTTTGTCGACGAGTGCTACGTCCACATCGTACTCCTGACCGAGCCTGGCCCTGACGGTCGCGCCGGCGCAATCCTTCATCGCCTTCATCGTCTCGTCGATCAGTCTGCCGACTTCCGCCCCGGTGTACAAAACCGGCTGCATGTCGTTGAGATTCCGGTACGGAATATTGTACTCCCGGATGAGCATACCCAGCTCCTCATCGTACATGACCGGGTAGCTCTTAAGCTTCATCACCTTGCCGCTGTTCAGCGTCACGGTCAGCACGCATTTGTCGTCGTACTCGATGCTGCGTATCTCATGCCCCGGGATCTTTTTCTCGGAAAATAAAGTCCGGACAAGCATTCCGTCCTTCTGTATCGTCACACCCATTGTTCTCTCCCCCATGTCGGTCTTTCCGATTATTATACCATATTTGCACTGCTGCGTCCACAACGAAAGGAGGAGAGCAATCACTCTCCTCCTGTTTTTACCGTATTCAGTATTTTGTCTCCGACGTTGCTTCCAGCCGTGCGGCCAGTGCCTTGAACTCCGGGTTCTCCCGAAGAAGTTCGAAGGTTTCGTCCTGCATCTGACGAAGAAGCTCTGCGGTCATATTGTTTCCGTTCGCGGTGCCGAATTCACCGAAACTGCTTCCGCGGAACAGAAGCGATGTGTGCCGCCCGTCCTTCTCCATCCCAAGCGTCGCCTCCGCGTGGTCGGCTGCAGACTTGAGGCTGCCCATGGCAAGTTTGGCCTCACCGCGCTTTGCGTGAATGCGCGCCGCGAAGACATCGCACCCCTGCAGCTGCGTGTGGAAGAATCCGTAATCTCCATCTTCGAACATGACCGAAATGATGGTCTTATATTTTCCGATGACCTCGAGCTGCTCGTCGTCCGTCATGTCCGAGCTTCCGTCCTCGAAGACGACCGGCATATTGAACACCATTGAGTTGTAAAGCAGAAACAACGTCTGGAACCGCAAGCTCTGCGTGAGCTCCGCTTTGTTCTTTCCGCTGCTCACCCAGCAGAGCATGTTCTCTCTTCCGCTGAACATGCTCGGGAGCGTCCATGCTGTCTCGTTCGCCTTGCGCTCGTCCCCGAGCTTGAAATACATCATGCACAGCACCTGCTTCGCCGCGATCCGCGCGTTGTCGTCCGTGCTCTCCTGCAATATCTTCTCGCCGTATTTGATCGCCTTCCTGCAGTCCTCCTCGGCGTCCGGGTTCGTGTTGTCATTTGCCTTCGACCGGTACAGATCCATCAGCAGGTCCATAATGTCGCAGCGGTCCGGGTAACGCTTCAGCGCCCCGAGAAGCATCTTCTCCGCCTTCGCCAAATGATGGTGAAAAATCAGCTCTTTCGCCTCGTTCTTAATCTCGAGGATCTCCTGCTCCCTCTTCTCAAGATCGATGGACAGCAGTTCATCGGCCGAGACGTTCAGCACGTGGCAGAGGATCGGAACCGCCGAGATGTCCGGCATCGTCTTTCCGGTCTCCCACTGCGAGACCGCCGAGACCGACACATGCATCAGCTCCGCGAGGCGTTCCTGTGTGATCTCCGCTCTCTTTCGGTAAGCGGCAATATTCTTCCCCAGTTCTTTCATGGCATTTCTTCCTTTCGATTCTGTTTCATTATCCCGGCGCCTATGCATACTATATACCATATGCACGGCTTTTGGAAGAGAGTGCCGTTAAAGTTTGATTTAAGCAACGCTTAGAATTTCAAGCAGCGCAGAAAATGTGCCGGGCTGTCGGAGTCAGTCTTTTTCCTCCACAACCCAGGTGAGTTCCCTCGCCGGCGTCACCATGTAATCCCCGGCGTTGGGGCCTGTGCGCATATACACGCTGCGGATGCCCGCCTGAATGATCATTCTCGCGCACAGCGGACACGGCTTTGCCCTGTGGACGGAGTTGTCCTCCGGGTTGATCCCGGCCAGATAAAGATCGGCGTTCAATGTCTGCTCCCTCGCACAGTTCAGCAGAGCGTTCGCCTCCGCGTGGATCGCCCGGCACAGCTCATACCCCTGCCCCTGGTGAAGGTCTCTTTTGATCCTCGGGCAGTACCCGATATCGCAGCAGTTCTCCTCGCCTCTGGGCGCTCCGTTATAGCCCGTGGAGATCACCGCGTCATCCTTGACGATCACCGCGCCGTACTTCCGCTTGATGCACGTACTCCGGTAAGCAAACGCTTCCGCGCAGTTTAAATACGTGTCTATTTTCGAAACTCTTTTGCCTTCGTCCGATATCACCATAGTTTTCCCCCTCACGAGACGGCGCGGCCGACGATCATCGACACACGAATGTTCCGTATTCCTTCGGCAGATCGATCGCTCCGTTCTCGACATGCCCCTCAAGTATCTTTCTGATCTGCGGAACGGGGATGTCCAGAATCGCCTTGAAGGAAATGAGGCTTCGAAGATACTCGATCAGATTCTCCGGCTCGGTGATGTGAAGCGAGTCCTCGTAGACGAGCGCCTTCACATCCGCAAACTCCTTCCGTAGCTTCGCTCCGCCGTTTTGCAGCGTGAATTCATGGTTCGGATGGAACTCCTCCCCGCCCAGTTTGAACCACTCGGCAAGCACGTCGGAGAAGTTGTTCTCCCCCATCGTGGAACAATAGAAGACGCCTCCGTCCTTCAGGACTCTTCGCACTTCCCGAAGTCCCTGAGCGAGGTCCGGCACATGGTAAAGCATCGCGTTTGCGATCACAGCGTCAAACGTATCGTCCGCAAACGTCAGATTCTGAATGTCCTCCGTGCGGTACTCGACATTGTCCCTCTCGCCAAGGTTCGCTTTCGCCTTCTCGATCATTCCCTCCGACAGGTCCGCAAGGACGACTCTTCCGCACCGGGAAAGGATATCGTCGTGGCCGATCCACATGCTGCCGGTGCCGCAGCCGACCTCCAGCACCTTCATCCCCTCGCGGATCTCATACTGCGAAACGAGCCAGTTGCCGAAGCCCTGTCTGTTGGTGGAATACATATCGTGAAAGGCGATCCGAAGATCCAATCCTTTTGAAGTGGCGTACTGCGCTTTCACAGCCGCCGAATCATTTACACTTCCAAACTGCATTTTTCATTTCTCCCTTTCGAAAAATAAACCGGCTTTCCGCACGGTTTATTTCATCTCTTTCCGAAACACGTCGATATACGAAAACGCACATCCTGCGTTGTTCGCCGTGTCCTCGTCCTTCTTTTCGTCGCCAACCAGCAAAATCTCGGAGACGTCGATCCCGAAGTGCTCCGCGATATACTCAAGTCCCTTTTTGCTCGGTTTGCGAAACCCGCACACCTGCGAGGAGACGTAAAGATCCAGCATCGGCTCGATGTCCCTGATCGCGCTTCGGAACAACCGGTCCGGCATTCCGTTCGGAAGGTCGGTAAGGCACGCGATGAAAAGCCCTTCACGCCTGCATCTGCCGATCAATTCCGCCGCGTACTCGAATGTGCGCGCCGCAAGGGACATCCCCGAGAAGAAATCTTCGATGATCGTCCCGATCTCCGGCCTCGTCGGCCAGCCTTCCGCAGCATCCCGGAAAATGATCTCCGGCGCAACCTCGTACTCCCGGCCGCTGTTTCTGGGGTTATATTTCTTCATCACGCGAACCGACGCAAGAAGCTGCTCCTCCGAAAGATCCAGCGCATTCCTGCGGCTCACATTCTGAAATCCCCAATAATAATATCCTTCCCAGTTCAGCGGCATGCCCTCATATTCCATCAGCGTGCCGCCGAGATCAAACACAACTGCTTTCGTCATCGTCCCTACCAATAGTTCTTCACAGCGACCCAAACGGCCGTCATTTCACTTCTACCTCGCTTTGGTACTTCGTCGTGTACCACATCGGCACGATCCTCCGGAAACCGTCGAAATCCACCAGCGCCGTCTTCGCTCTCCGCACCATTCCGTCGATATCTTCCTGCCCGAACGGCTCCGCCCATTTGATGGAAAATAAAGACGCCTGCGCGACGTACACCGCATTTGCTCTCCAGAATTCCTCCGGGACATCGCCTTCGAAATAAGCGTCGATCTGCCCGATGCAATACGGGATGCTAAGTTCAACGCCGAAGCTCTCCAGCTTGTAAAACTCCTCGTACGGATCGCCGATCTCCCAGCGGTTGAAGTCGATCACGCCGATCGTGCCGTCCTCCCGATAGATCAGATTGCCCGGGTGGAAATCCCCATGCTGGTAAACCGGCGGCTGCCTCCAGATCTGATCGATGTTGTCCTTCACGTATTGTATCGCGATCTCATCGTCCTCGATCCGAAGGTTCGATTCCTCGTACCGCGACAGCTGGTAAAGCTTTCTCTCCTTCTTCGTCTGCGTCGGCATATCCTCTGGCTCCACGCGGACCGAGTGAATTTTCCGAAGGATCTCACCGGCCTGTCTTCCCATCATGTACTGCTCCCTCTCGGAAAGCTGCGGCAGTTTCGTCTCCAGGTCGCAGCCTTCGACCCACGTGAGCAGCATATACACCTTCTGTCCCTCGCAGCACACGCCGAACTCCACGGGCATGGACATCGCAAATCCGAGTTTCGAGTATTTCCCGATCACCTGATATTCCCGCTTCTTCTCGTCATACTTCTCCATGTCGGACAGCCGAAGCAAAAGTGTTTCTCCGGAAAATGTCTCGATCCGGTATTTCTTGTCGCTCGACCATCCCTTGTCCACCGGCTCCACGGACTTCCATCTGCTGCCGGATTCAATCCCAAAAGTTTCCATTTCTGCACCCCCGTTTTTCATTTTTTGTTCACATCAGCATTTTGTAAGCTGGACCTCATTTTCGACACTGTCAGAATTGTCCAAGGTTCTTTCCCGAAACCTCGCAACCATAGGTTGCTCACCATTATATTATTTCAAAGCTTTTCAGATTAAGGTTATGTTTCCTAACCCTGTATGCGTTGTAGTCCCACTATAGTCTCGACATGTTTTGTAAACGGAAACATGTCGACCGGCTGTATGCGCTCCGCCTTGTAGCCCTTCTTTGCGAACAGGCCGAGGTCCCGTGCGAGCGTGGCCGGATCGCAGGAGACGTACACAACGCGGCTCGGCGAAAGCCGATGCACCGAATCGATAAACTCCGGCGTGCTTCCGCTGCGCGGAGGGTCCATGATGACAACATCTGCCTTCTCTCCGTGTTCCGCCATGCGCACCATAAACGCGCCGGCGTCCTCGTTGACAAAGCGGATGTTGGCGAGGTTGTTGGCCTTCGCATTGCCGATGGCGTCCCTCACCGCGTCGCGGTTGAGCTCCACGCCGAACACCTCGCCCGCTTTCGATGCGGCACACATTCCGATGGTGCCGATGCCGCAATACGCGTCGATCACGCGCTCCCCGCCGGTCAGCGCGGCAAATTCAAGCGCCTTTCCGTACAGCACTTCGGTCTGCTCGGAATTGACCTGATAGAACGACGAAGGAGAGATACGGAAGCGAAGCCCGCAGAGTACGTCCTCGATATAGCCCTTGCCGTACAGCGTGATGTTGCGCTCCCCGAGCACCATGCTGGTGTGCTTGTCGTTGATATTCAGAACGACCGTCGTGACCTCGGGATGACGGCGGCGCAACTCCTTGACGAAGTTGTTTTTCGAAGGGAAGACAGGATCGGCGACGACGAGAACGACCATGACCTCGCCGGTGGTTCGACCGACGCGGATCAGGGCATGGCGAAGCAGACCGCTTCCCCAGTCCTCGTCATAGATGCGGATTTTGAATTGCTTTGCCATCGTACTGAGCGTACGAAGGATGGATGTGGCTTTTGTATCCTCGATGCCGCAATTTTCCACCGGAACGATGCGGTGGCTCTTCTCCTCATAGATGCCGGTGTAGACGTTGCCCTTGCGGTCGCGCCCGAAGACGCCATGCACCTTGTTGCGATAGTGATCCGGCTGCTTTGCGCCGATGATCGGCAAAACCTTGCCGTAGCGGTCGAGCAGGATACGCACCTGCTTTTGTTTGTTCTGAAGCTGTTCCTCATACGGAACGCCCTGATAATCGCACCCGCCGCAGCGGGATGCGTACGGACATTTTTCTGTTGCCATTCGGTCCCTTACTCCTCCGGTTCCGTCTTCGCGTTGACGACGGTGTTGACTTCCACCAGGTACGCGCGCACCTTCTCTAAAAACAGGGCATCCCGGACCGAGATCAGGTCCACTTCCTTCGCCATCTGCTCCTCGTCGGTGTAGCCGTACGCCTCCATGATATACGGCATCGTCTTTGCGAATTCCTCGTCGCTGAACGTGATCTCCTCGCGCTTCGCAATCTCCTTGAGCACGGCGTTGGTCTTCACGGTATCCTCCGCCGCATCCCGCACTTTCTTGCGGAACGAAGCCTCGTCCATGGCGTAGTTCTTCTGCACGTACTCATCGAGAGTCATCTTGAAGTACTTGGCCTCCTGCTCAAAATAGAACATCGAGTTCTCGTACTCTTTCTTCGTCTCGGTCTCAAGGGCACGGCCGTATTTCGATTTCGCGACAATCGCCGCCGTGACGGCTTCCTCAGCCTCCTTACCCTCGGCGTCAACCGTCAGCCCGCGGTATTTTGCGAGCTTTGTGACAACATGCTGATTGGAATAATCGCGCATGACCGCCCATCCGCAGATCGCCAGCAGTGCGATCATTATTCCTGCCGCGATCCAGAATCTTTTCCAGCTCCACTTCATGTGTAACTTCTCCCTTTTGTTTAGTTATGATACAAGCCCGCAGGCATCGCCTTTTGGCACGCCGCGGGCTTATTTTACTATATTCTACTCCTGTCGTAAGAGCTGTACGATCAGCTCTTTTGTCGGGGGCTGCGAGCCCTCGGTCATGCACGCCGCCGTGGAGACCGCCATCGCGTAGCGAACGATGTCGCGGAAGTGCATATTGGAGTCCAGGCCGTAGGCGATCGCCGCCGTCATCGCGTCTCCGGCACCGACCGGCGACTTGACTTCGACATTTTTCGAAGGCACGTGGATCGTCTCGACTCCGTCGCAGAACACCGCTCCGTCCGCGCCGAGGGAAACGGCAACGAACTTCGGTCCCTTCGAGAAGAGGTCCTGCGCTTTCTCCTTCGCCCACGAGATCATTGCTTCGCGGCTTCCGAACTTGCTTCTCACGCCGTACAGTGCCATCAGCTCCGTGAGATTCGGCTTGATGTAATCCGGGTGCGCCTCCAGACCCCTGCGGAGCAGGACTCCGCTGGTGTCCAGGAACACCTTGCATCCACAGCCGTGCAGCATCTCGGTCATACGCGCGTACGTGTCCTCCGGGACACCTGCCGGCGCGCTTCCGCTGAGCACGAACAATGATCCCGGCTTAGCGTGGAACCGGATGCGGTCGAGCAGATCGTCGAGCTCCTCCGGACGCACCGACGGACCGGGCTCGTCAAATTCGGTCATACCGAACTTACTTTTCACCTTCAGGTTGCACCGCGTCTCCCCGGCGACCGGCACGAAATCGGCCACAATCGTCATCTTCTGAAGAAAGGTGCGGATATTTTCCCCCATGTTGCCGCCGATGAAACCGCAGGCAACGCTCGGTTTATTCAGAACGCGCAGCGTCTTCGAGACATTGATTCCCTTTCCGCCCGCATCCATCCGGACATTGCGCAGGCGGTTTACGCCGCCGACCACAAATTCGTCAACTTCCGCCGTCTTGTCGATGGCGGGATTCATGGTTACCGTAACTATCATGGCGTCTCAACCTCCCGGACCGGTCTTCCGCCGAAGGTATATTCCGTATACTCGGGAAGCTCAATCTTGCGGAAGAGGTATTCCTGATACTCTTCAATCGCGCGCGCCGTGGGCTCTACGGCATCGTCAAACGCCGCCTGCAGTTCCTTGAGGACCGGACGGCACGCGTCGCTGCGCTCCTTTGTGAGCAGGAGACTTGCCACCATATTTTCCTTGTCCGCGATATCGCAGACACTGCATACAAACTTTCTCAGGAACGGATTGGACGTTCTCGTGAGATGCAGGGACGCCTTCATGCCGATCAGGCACTCCATGATCTCATCCGCCGTGATTCCGAGATAGAACGGCGCGATCACCTCTGCATACTCGCGATACACCGCAATGTGACCGGCTGCCTTGAATTTCAACGGATCCTTTCCGTCGCGCTCCATCAGGAAGCGCTCGTACTCCATCTCAAGCTTGCCGTGCGAAACACCGATCTCATCCTTTCGGCCGTTGACGATCGGATGACAATACGCATCGAGGAAAAGATGGCAAAGTACGCCGTAATAGTACACGAGCTGACGGTCATCCTCCGAGTTGCGGATCACCATGGATGCGTTTGCGTAAAATTCCGCAAACTCCGTGTGGTGCAGTTTGCGGCCGAACGCAGCAACCGTTGTGCCCGCTCCGAAGCGATGATAAAACAACAGATCCGGTCCGTGAAGGCCGATCAGATACAGCGGCAGGTTCTGACGGATCAGTTCCTTGGTGTCGCTCGTAAGACTCTTGAAAACCTCAATTCCGAATTTCCGGTGCGCATAACAGGACGGCATAGTAATCTCTCCTTACCCAATGTTCGCATTCAAATCGGCGAATGCAAACCATTCGCCAATACAGTATAGCACATCTGCCGCCTCTTTCCAACTGAAAATTCCAAGAAAACGAAGGCGTCCGGCCACCTTCGGAAGGTACCGGACGCCTTGAAACTGCTGCGTGTCAGATTGATATCGATCGGGAAAATGCTGCCACAAAAACGGTCGGCGAATTCCAGTAGATCGCGATCTCGTTCATGTCGGCAAATTCGGTCTCGTCTATGAAGTGTTTTGCCGCCGGCGTATCGCCCAGACGGTCCTTCACATTCGGGTAGTTCATCTTGTTGTTCGGGCCTCCCGAGATCAGTCCGGGCACCGGCTCCTCAATCCCGTCCGCCGCTGAAGGCCGATGGTGAGGGAACATCACTCTGCGCTCGCCGTATCCCGTGATGAACGAGATGTCGAGAGCGTTGCGGCCGAGCGCGTAATCAAGCTGCCCGAGTGCCGCCTCCCTCATGTCCTCGCGGCCGGTCAGAAGATAGTTCATGACCATCGCCATGCCGTTGCTCATCGAAGTCAGGATGCTTCCCCACTCGTACTTGGTCGTCGGAATGGCGGTTCCGTAGCCCGAGTTCTTCACAACTAAAAGCGCCCATTCGCTCCGGCGCAGGAACGCTTGTTTCAGATCGTCGTACAAAAGCTCGCCGCCCTTCTCCTTCAGGTCGAAGAGACAACACAGAGCGCCGAGTCCGGAAACTTCCGCCCAGCCGAACTGCGTGAGCTTGCGTCCCTCGCGGTAGAAGCCCTCCGCGGCCTCGCGGAATTTTGCATCGCCCGTCGCCGCATACATCTCGCATGCGGCCCAGAAACGCTCGTCGTGGTCCTCGCCGTCACCGTAGAAGCCCGTCTGCAGTCCCAGGGGATTTCGGTACGAACGCCGCTCCGGATGATCCGCAAGCCACTTCCAGCCGAACTCCGCCGACGCCAGACAGCGCGCCGCAAAATCCTCGTCGTACGGCTTGTACACGCGGTACGCAAGCGCGAGCGCCGCAACCGCATCGCCGGTCGCAGTGCGCGAGATTGGCGAGAGGTACTCCGGCATCGTGTCCTCCTCTGGCATGATGAACGGCGCAAACCTCTCCGTCGTCAGCTTGTGATAAAACGCTCCGTCCGCGCGCTGCATCTGCAGTATCCACTCGAGCTCGAAGCGGGTCTCGTTCAAAATGTCCGGCACGCCGTTGCCGCTCTCGGGAATGTTCAGCTCGTCGCTGCATCCCTCCGGGAACAGTTTCCACGCGTACAGAAGATGTGCGACCGTCACTGCTCCGGGGCCGACGTATTTGCCGTAATCGCCGGCATCATGCCAGCCTCCCTTGATCCTGCGCGGAGCAGGTGCCTCTCCGTAGGGCTCCTCAAGCGGAGTCTCCAGCATTTTCAGAAAATGCGGCGGGATCTTCGCCTTCTCTTCCTCCGGGATCGCAGGCTCGGGCCTGCGCCACTCCTCGACAAGTCCGGTGTGGCACGCAGGGTGCTTGTACACGCCGGCATACTTCTCCGGCAGCTCATCGCAGCGCTGATAATACAGGCCCTTGATCAGTGCGTTGGTAACCTCGCGCCAGGGCTCGTTCGCCACTGTGATCGCGCGGCTCTCTCCGCCGCCGCACAGTTCGTACCGGCCGACCTCGAGATCGCCGAGCGACAGAAGCGCCACCTCGTCTCCGGAAGCCTCGTCGGCCTTCGGAGCGACATTCTCGAACCGGCGCACCACCGCGCCGCTTTCGTCCTTCAGTTCATAGTCGCCCGCGGCCGTCACAGCCACAAGCTTCGGAAGGTTCGGCGCATAGCCGACCTGATTGATGCGAATAACAGGCAAACCCTTTGTCTCGTTGCTCATTTTCCGTCCCCCATAATGATTGATGTATTACAGCATTGCGCGGTAGATCTCCGCGCACTGAGCCGCGTCAAGTTTCAGGAATCCCCGGATCGTTCCGTTGCCGCCGTCGCCATAGCAGAGCACTTCCGTAAGCTTCGGAATGTCCGCCTCGCTGCCGCCGAGCTCGCCGATCGTGCGCGGCATGCCAAGCGATGTAAGGAACGTGCGGAGCGCCTCGATACCTGCCTTCGCCGTAGCCTCCGGATTCGCAAAATCCATCGGGCATCCCCACACGCGGTTCGCAACCTGCGCAAAGCGCATCACCGCGTGCGGAAGCTCGTACGTGAACACTGCGGGCATCGCCACGGCAAGTCCCGCGCCGTGCGCACAGTCGTACAGCGCCGAGAGCTCATGCTCCATCATGTGGCTGATCCAGTCCTGGCTGCGGCCGACGCCGCAGGAGTTGTTGTGAGCCATCATGCCCGCCCACATAATGTTTGCGCGGGCTTCGTAATTGTCCGGATTCTCGATCACGCGCGGTCCCTCGTGGATCAGCGTCATCATCAGCGCTTCGATCATACGGTCGGTCACCTCGACCTCCGTCGTGTTCGTCATGTAGCGCTCATACAGATGCGCCATGATGTCCGTGATGCCTGCCGCCGTCTGATGAGGCGGAAGCGTCTGCGTGAGTGCGGGGTTCAGGATACTGAACTTCGGGCGCAGGGCGTTGCTGCCGGTTCCGCGCTTGAACATTCCCTCTTCCTTCGTGATCACGCTGTCGCCGCTGCCCTCGCTGCCTGCCGCCGCGATCGTCAGCACGGTTCCCACCGGAAGCGCCTTCGCGACAAATGCCTTGCCGCAGTAGAAATCCCAGAAATCGCCGTCGTAGATTGTTCCCGCCGCGATCGCCTTGGAGGAGTCGATCGTGCTTCCGCCGCCCACGGCGAGGATGAAGTCAACGTCCTCCTTGCGGCACAGCTCGATGCCCTCGTACACGAGGCCGCTGCGCGGGTTCGGCTTAACGCCGCCGAGTTTCACATACGCGATGTTTTCCTTCGCAAGCGACGCCTCGACGCGGTCCAGAAGCCCGGAGCGCACGACGCTGCCGCCGCCGTAATGGATCAGCACCTTCGTTCCGCCGAAGCGCTTCACAAGCTCACCCGCACGGTTCTCCTGGTCCTTTCCGAACGCAAAATACGTCGGAGAGAAAAAATCAAAGTTTTGCATTTGTTACCCCTTTCTTCCGGCCGCCCCGGACTGCACTTGAACATCCCCCGGGTTTCGGGTTCTTGCATCGCTCCTCCACCACGCCTCCGCCCGCGCCCCGCGCCAAGCGGAGTTCGCCGCCCCTACGCGACGTCGGGGGCAGTCCGACAGGCGAAGCGTCGCCTGCCGTTATCGCGGCAGAAGCACGCAGATTTCCGCGAGGAAACATTGCTACTCGAGCAATCAAAGATTGCGAGAGGGCTCATCTTAGCGCGCGGAAGAACGCGTAAAGGCCGTTTCAAGATGTCTGAGCGTAGCGAGTTTCGCAGAAACGGCCTTTCGCTACGCGTCTGCGCCGGGCGCTTAGATGCCCCGTGCAGTTGACGAGCGGAAATACTGCGCGATTCTGCCATGTCATAACCCACCGGCGCTTCGCCGTTGGTCCCCCCTACATCGCGTAAGGGCTGTCGAACGTCGCCTCGCACTTGCTGACCGCCGCCTCGAGCGTCATCCCCGTAAAGGACTGCGCCGTCAGAATGCGGCCGGACTTGCGGTCGTCGGCAAACACACCTACCACGATGCCCGGGATCGTGCTCTCCGGCGCGTTCGGTGCACCGGGTCCGCCGAGATCGGTTCTGCACCAGCCCGGATCGGCAAGGTTGATCATGACGTCCGTCCCCTGCACGGTCGAGCCGAGATCGATCGTGATCTTGTCGAGCGCCGCCTTGCTCGCGGAATATCCCGCCTGGCACACATCGAGCGCAATTCCGCTCGTCGTGTTCACGATGCGGCCGCTGCCGCGCTCGATCATTTTCGGCATAAAATGGTAGCAGATCATCGCGGGTGCGATCGTGTTGACCGCGAAGCTCACCGTGTAATCCTCGACCGGCGTTGAAAAATGGTTCTTGCGGTACGCGATCTGAAGTCCCGCATTGTTCAGCACGATATCGACCGGAACCTCGAGTCCGTCGATCTCCTCGCACATGCGCTTCACAGCGTCGAGGTCCGCAAGATCCGCCTCAACCGCGTACGCATTCACCCCGTACGCTCTCACCTCGCGCATCACCTTCTCGGTGTGCTCGAGGCTTCTGCTGTGAAGGATCAGATTGCAGCCCTGGCGAGCCATAAACTGCGCCGTCAAAAATCCGATGCCGCGCGCGGCGCCCGTGATCAGCGCCCATTTTCCCCTGACATTATACATAAACCTTCTCCTGCCTTTCCCAACATTTTACAATAAGACGGGCAAAATGAAAACCCGAAATTATGCAACCGTCTCCTCCGCCTGCGCGATGTAGAGCTGGTAGTACAAGCCTTTCTTCTTCATCAGCTCGTCGTGGCTTCCCATCTCCGCGATGCCCTTGTTGCTGATGTAAAGGATGCGGTCGCAGTTTTTGATCGTCGACAGACGATGCGCCACGATAATGCTCGTGCGGTTCTTGAGCATCTCACGGATTCCCTCCTGCAGAAGCCGCTCGGTCTGCGTGTCGATGGAGGACGTCGCCTCGTCGAGGATCAGGATCGCCGGATCTGCGATCAGCGTTCTCGCGAACGCGATCAGCTGGCGCTCGCCCTGCGAGAGGTTGTTGCCGCGCTCGCGGATTTCCGTCCGGTAACCGTCCGGCATTTTCCGGATGAAGTCGTCGGCGCGAACGCGCGTCGCCGCCTCACGGATCTCCTCGTCGGTCGCGTCAAGCTTGCCGTAGCGGATATTGTCCGCAAGCGTTCCGTTGAACACGAAGCTGTCCTGAAGCATGATGCCGAGCTGCGTGCGGAGGCTTGCCAGCGTGACCTCGCTGATGTCCTTTGTGCTTCCGTCCTTGCCGTGCAGCAGTATCTTGCCCTCGTTGAGGTTGTAGAAGCGGCACAGCAGATTGATGATCGTGCTCTTGCCCGCGCCGGTCGGTCCGACGAGCGCCACGCTCTCTCCTGCCTTCACGTGAAGGTCGAAATGCTCAAGCACGTTGATGCCCTCTTCGTAAGCGAACGTGACATCCTTGAAATCCACCTCGCCGTCGATCTCGGGCATCGTCTCCGCGCCCGGAATATCGTCCACCGTGATCGGCTCGTCCATCGTCTCGAAAATTCGCTCGAGATATGCGATGTTGTTGACGAAGGAATTGTAGATGTTCGCGAGGTTCGTGATCGGCTGCCAGAAGCGGCTCGCGTACTGTCCCATCGCGAGGATGACGCCGAACGATACCATCGCTCCGCCCATCCAGTATACGCCCGTGATATAGAGGAATGTCATCACGATCTGCGTCATCGTCTCACTCGAGAGCCAGACGGTGTTGCTGATCAGTACGGCGCGAAGCCATGCCGAGCGGCACGCGGTCGCAAGGCGCTTCATAATGCCGATGTTGACCTCCTGGCGGTCAAACAACTGACTCACGCGCACACCGTCGATCGACTCGGCGAGATACGCGTTGTAGTTGCTGTTCTTGTTGCTCTGGTTCTGCCATGCGCGCCGCTGTCTCGGCTTGATGATCAGAATGATGGCAATGAAGAACGGCAGTCCCGCGACGATCACGGCCGCGAGCCGGGGCTCGGTCGCGAACATGAAGATCACGATGAATATGATGTTGATGATCTCCAGGATCATGTTGATGATTCCGTTGGAGAGGATATCCGATACCGAGTTCACGTAGTTGATGACGCGCACGAGGATCTTGCCCGCGGGCCGGCTGTCGTAATACGAGAACGGCAGTTTCTGCAGGTGCGCGAACAGATCGCTGCGGATATCGAAAATGATGCTCTGGCTCACGTGCACCATGATCCTCGACCGGATTGTCGTGAGCACGATGCTGAGCAAAATGATGCCGCCGAAGAAAAATGCCATTCTTCCGATCATCCCGGTGTCCTTGTTCGGCACCGCCTCATCGAGCACCTTCTGCGTGATCTTCGGGATGTACAACACCGCGACGCTGCCGAGGGCGCTCAGGATGAGCGCGAGGATCATTTTCCACTTGTGACGGCTGATGTATTTTCCGGCGCGCTTCAGATGTTTCCACTGAAACGGCGACTCAAGACGTTCATCGACGTCAAATTTATTTCTTGCCATGTCACACCGCCTCCTTTCCGGTCAATCCGTACTGAAGACAGTATGTCTGCCAATAATATCCCTGCTGTGCGATAAGCTCGCGGTGCGTGCCGCGCTCGACAATCTTTCCGTCCTTCAAAACGAGGATCAGGTCGGCGTCGCGCATCGAGGATACGCGCTGTGCAATGATGAATTTGGTGCACTCAAACGGCAGGTTGCGAAGCTGCTGCTGGATGTATGTCTCGGTCTCGCTGTCCACGGCGGACGTAGTGTCGTCCATCACGAGGATGCGGGGGCGGATTGCAAGCGCACGCGCCAGTGCGATACGCTGCCGCTGGCCTCCCGAGAGACCGACGCCGCGCTCGCCGATGATCGTGTCGTACCCTTCAGGCAGACGATCGATGAACTCTGCCGCAGCCGCTGCCTTGGCGAACCGGTGAACGTCATCGTTGCTGAGTTCCTGGTCGCCGAATGCGATGTTGCCCTCGACGGTGTCGGAGAAGAGGAATACGTCCTGCGTCGCCGTTCCGATGTTGCCGCGAAGCTGCGAGAGCTTCCACTTGCGAACGTCGCAGCCGTCCACGAGCACCTCGCCCTCGGTCACGTCATAGAAGCGCGAGAGAAGTCGGGTCAGCGTGGTCTTGCCGCCTCCGGTCGGTCCCATCACCGCGACGGTCTGGCCGGGCTTGACCGCAAAACTCACGTCCGAAAGGATCGGCTTGTCACCGATGGCAAACGATACATTTCTAAACTCGATCTCGCCGTTCATCTCCGGATGATCTTCCGCGTCCTCAGCATCCACGACAGACGGTTCGCTTGTGAACAGCTCCATTGCCTTCGCTGCGGAAGTGGAAAATCTCTGAAGGTCGTTGATCAGGTTGCCGAGCTCGCGCATCGGGTTGGAGAGCGCCCAGCTCAGACTGGTAAACACAGCGAGGTCGCCGGGCGAGATTTCATTGTTTATGATAAACAGGCCGCCGACGAAGATCGTAACGAACATCATCGCGTTGGCCAGTATCTCGATCATCGGGAAAAACTTGAGCCACATCTCGTTGATCTGCAGATGGCTCTCGCGGAATGCGCGGTTTCTCTCGTCGAAGCGCTCCATCTCGTACTCTTCCCTCGCAAACGCCTTGACCACGCGGTTGCCCGCGATATTTTCCTGCGCCGCGGTGTTCATCTCGGACAGGCGCTCGCGCATCGCTGCGAATTTCGGGCGGACGTGCTTGGAGAAGATCTTGCTGATCACCAGCAGGATCGGCGTGATGGAAAGCATGATCAGCGTAAGCTTCCAGCTGGTCGTAAAGAGATATATCCCGGCAAAGAGGAACGTGCACACCGCGTCGACGATGCGGTAGCAGATGTACGCCATAAAATGCCGGCACCAGTCGATGTCGGCGCTCATGCGCGTCATCAGGTCACCCGTGCGGTGCTCGTCAAAGAACCGGATATCGTTGTACTGCATCTTCGTGAACATGTTGGTGCGAAGACGCAGGAGCATATGCTGGGAATCCAGTTCGAGGAACACGATCATCAGGTAGCGAAGTCCCTCCCGCAGCAGCTTGACGACAAGCATGACCGCAAGGATCTTCAACAGGGGATCGGGATTTTCCGCCATGATGACGTCGTCGATCAGTCTCTTCGAAAGTGCGGGGTTCACGAGCAGCATTGCGCATGTAACCACACTGATGCACATCGCTGCCACATGCTGCCGGCGGTGCTTTGTGTCCATGTTGGACCACAGCCAGCGAATTTGGTGCAGTATCATTTTTTCGCCTCGTTTCATTCTCGTGAACGGTCTTATGATTCTTCCTGTATCGTATAGCAAACGCTCTTGATTTTCCATGCAGATAGAGATACACTTTATGTGCTATACTGTCCAAAACGGATTTTGCACAAAATACATTTGTTTTTTTCCATAAAAACACGATGTCGTTTCGTATCTCTGTCAGACGGGCGAAAAAACAATGCTTTCGTCCGAAAACGAATCGCACATTCGGGAAAGGGGCTTTCATGACGGACCGCGAGTTTTACGACTGCCTTACGGCAATCCGCGAACGTCGCCAGGACGGTCTGACACGCATCTACCACGAGTATTTTGCGTACCTGTATCAGATCATTTTCTCACTGGTCGGACAGCGCGAAGACGCCGAGGACGTCGCTGCGGACATGTTTCTGAAGCTGTGGGAGTCCCCGCCCGCATACAAACCCGGCAACGGCCACAAGGGCTATCTCGCCACCATCGCACGCAACCGCGCGATCGACCGTCTGAGGGCGAACAACCGCACGATCCCCATCGACACCGCCGAGGAGGAGCTCGTCACGGTTCCCTCTTCGGAAAATGAGATCGTCAACGAGCTCGCCGTCGAGGAAGTGCTGGCCCGAATGACCCCCCAGGAGCGGGAGATTGTTTCCATGAAGCATCTGCTCGGTCTGACGTTCCGCGAGATCGCGGAAGCAACCGGCAAGCCGCAGGGAACCGTCGCCTGGATCTACCGGGAAGCGATCAACAAGATAAGGAGGTGCGGATATGACCGATGACAACAAAAAAATGCCGCAGTGGGAAGCGGCTTTCTCCGAATACGCAAAAGAATCCGCGCCGGATCTTCTCTCCGATATTCTCGCACGGATCGACGCCTCGGATCAGACCAAAGCAGTTACTCCGGAGCCTGAGATTTCCGTGAACACTCCGGAGACTGTAATTCCTGTGAATCCTGCAGAACCCGAAATCCCCGCGAACGTTCCGAAGCGTTCGGGAGGCTCCCGGTTCTCTCCTGCCCGCATACGACGCCTGTGCTTTGCATGCGGCAGCGTCGCGGCGGTTATCCTGGCAATCTTCCTGGTGATCAGGCTGCCGGGACTCACAAAGAAATCCGATTCCGTCGAAGACCATCTCTCGCAGGACGCGGCCCCCACGACAAGCGCGATTGTCACATCGCCGTTAAATATATCACCGTTGGGTCCGACAGGGGCTCTGAATTATTCCTTCGACTCCGACTCTTTGAAGCTTGGGGATATCACTTCCGCTTACAGGGCCAAATCGGTAGCTCCTTGTGATGAGTTCTTCCCCGAGACGGACTCGTGGCATTCTCTGAACAAAGAAGACTCGCCTGTCGAAGAATCGGTGACCATCCTCTGCCAGCTTCCGGAGAATTCAATAATCGGTGCTCCGTTCCGGAAGGACGGCGAGACTTACTACGGAATCGTCGTCGACGGCAAGACGCTTTCCGATACGCTTCTGAAGGGCGATAATCTGACGACAGGCACAGCGATCGACAATTACTATCTGATCTACGCAGGAACCCTGAAAGTCGGCTTTATCGAGTACATTGTGTGCCGCCTGGTCAATTGATCGGCATTTTGCGCAAAACAAAAAAAGAGGCTGTTGCAGCTGCAGCAGCCTCTTTTCTATGTCTCATTGTTTACTCTGCCTTCTTCTCTTCGTCCGAAGCCTCCGGTGCCGGAACCTTCTCCTTCAGAGCGTCGGTTGCCATATGGATCTTGTATCCCATCAGAAGGTAAGGCTCACCGTACAGTTCAACAGCGTCCTCGCGGGATTTGCTCTCCGTTACGAAATGCTCGTTGATGTATTTGTCTAAACCTTCCTGCGTGTAGGAAAGACCGAGCTTCTCATATACCGCAAGATACAACAGGTAGGACTTAACGGTATCCTCAGCGCTCGCCTCCATCGCCTTCTTGAACTCCTTCTTGCCGCCGTACAGTTCATATACGGAGGAAACTCCGTAGTATTCCTTGAAGCTCTCAAAGTATTCCTTGGCCTCGTTCGTGGAAATCTGAACCCAGTTCTTCACAAACTTCTTGGGAAGCGAATTGAATGTTGTTCCGTTATTAAGATATTCTCTGATCTTGGTGTCCAGCGTATTGTTGTAATTGCTCTTCTGAAGCAGGTCCTTGATATACTGACGATAACCGTCGGTCGTATGCGCGTATTTGTCGCCGAGCATCTCTCCGAAGAATTCCTCAACGTTCGCATCCGTGAACTTCGCCAGATACTTGGCCTTGATCTGCTCTTCGGTCTCGTCGTCCTCGTCCTCACCCTTGACCGCGGTCTTGATCTCGCTCACGATGCGGCTCTCAATGGCTGTATCGGTCGGAAGGAAGGTGTCGTAGGTGATACCCATATTGTCGAGATCGGGGAGCGTGATCTCCTTCGAAATATCGTAATCCTCGATGGTTCCCTGCTTGGTAATGTACTTGCTGTAATCGTTGATCTTGGACTGCATGTAGTCAAGAACAAGGAATACCACAACCAGGATCACAACCGGTATCAGGATGATCAACGCCAACTCCATCGCCGACTTGATTTTTGCTTTCTTGCGTGCTTTCAGACTGCGCTTTTTTGCGGCGAGTCTACTCTCAATACTCATTGCTAACCTCCGTTCGTTCCAACGCGGAACGAATAATAATCTCCGCCCTTTCACAGGCTTTCCTAGTGTATCATGAATCAACAAAAAAGTAAAGACTCACGGCTCGGATTCCACAGATTCCACAGTAAATTCCGGGATAAAGCTTTCCGAAGCGGTCGCGCCCACCTGGATGAAACCGTTTTCCACAGGAAGGCTCCTCGCAAACTCCACAACCTTGTCGTACTCGTACCTCGTCAGACGCCGGTTGAGCTCCGGGTAAGGGAGCTTCCGCCGGGGCGGCGTGTACTGGTTGAGAATGCTGATATAAATGCGGTCGCCGTAGGTTTCGTGCAGGTACGAAATGACGTCGCACGCCTCCTCGCGGTGCCCCGGAAGCACCAGCACGCGCACGATCACACCGCGCGTCATGTACCCTTCCGCATCCCACGCAGGCTCCCCCGCGATCTCGACCATCTTTGCGATCGCCCTCTTCGCCGTCTCCGGGTAGTCCGCAGCGTTCGAAAAATGCTTCGCAAGCTCACTGTCCACATACTTTAAGTCCGGAAGAAACACATCGATGTCGTCTCGCAGCAGTTCAAGCGTCTCGACTGTCTCGTAGCCGCTCGAATTCCATACGACCGGCAGCTTCAGCCCCTTTGCGCGTGCGATCCCGAGCGTCTCGTGCACCGCGGTTGCCCACTGGCCCGCCGTCACAAGATTGATATTCGCGGCACCCTCGTCCTGCAGACGGAGCATCTCCGCCGCAAGCTCATCCGGCGTGTACGCACGCCCGACGTCTCCTCCGCTGATCGCAGCGTTCTGGCAGAAAATGCAGTGCAGCGGACACCCCGCAAAGAACACTGCCCCGGAGCCTCTCTCTCCGCTCAGGCACGGCTCCTCCCACATGTGCAACGCCGCTCTCGCCACGCGCATCGTGT
>JAFZAZ010000036.1 GCA_017561985.1 Lachnospiraceae bacterium | reverse complement strand
GCACGACAAACCACAGCGGGCAATCGGGTCCGCTCCTTTTCTCGCATTCTGACACAACTTATTGCTGATCCGGCACATGGCTTCGATATGCATGATCCAATGTCTGGAAAACGGCATTTTCAGAAGTCCGCGTACATCCTTGTCGCACCAGTAATCAATCAGCCAGACAGCATCCTCGTCCGTGCTAACGCATTGGCTGTCGATCACCCGCTTCTTATCCTCGTCAGAAAATTTGCGCTTCAAATCCTTATAGGCGAGGCTTCGCAGCAACTCGTCGGCGGAATCCTTCACCGCTTTGCAATACTCAAACAGGACCTTGACATTCAGTTTCTTCGAGAACTCCGCGATTTCCTCGCCCTTAAGTTCATTGCCTGTGGTGATGATGGGACTGCCCGTTTTCTGCTGCCAACCACCTGCGAAAAGCACCTGCTCATCCCCTTTGATCAGCGTGTGCGCCACGATATCCTCAATGCGGAAAATGTGCCACATCGAATACGCAAGTGTCTTGCTGTGATACCCGTCCGCCCCCGCAAACGGCATTTGGTAAAAGGCTTCCTCCGGATACGGATTCACGATATACGAAATCTGCGTAAGCAGATCGTTTCGTAAGTCGATCAGCGCTTCGATTCCCTCGGCGAAGGTCGCTTCCCTGCCGATGAGCGATTGCATCTTTTTGTTTTTTTCCGACCATTCTTTATTCATGTCCGGATTCTCCTTTTTGAAATTCGCTGCAGTTTAATGAGCCACTAACCTCGTCACTCCGTCCCCAGGCACTCTACATCTTCACCGCTTTCGTCGCAATCGAGCCGCTCATAAAGTTGTCAAGCGGGGTGCCGCCGCGGTCCTCGTAGAACCCGACGATCGCAAAACCGGCGTCAATCTGTCCGCCGATCTGGTCCGTGAGCGTGTGCCCCCAGATGTAACCTTCGGCCTCCGCAATCCGCTTTATGTCCGGATTGTCCAGATGGTCAACATCCGCGTAAGGCAGCTTGTACGCCACGCTGAGTTCACCCTGTTCGAGCTTCACCGGGTCGAAGATACTCTCGACCCCGTTGCTGAAGCCGGCGATGAGAATGCCGCCCTTCTTCAAGATGCGGGCGCATTCCTTCCACACCGGAAGCACGTTGTCGATGTAGCTGTTCGACCACGGATTGATCACAATGTCAAAACTCTCGTCGGCAAATTCGGAAAGATCCTGCATGTTTCCCTGCGCCGTCGCGATCGTCAGTCCATCTCTCTGTGCGACGTACAAGTCCTTATCCAACTGCGTTCTACTATTGTCGAATACCGTCACGTTCGCGCCCGTTGCAGCGAGGATCGGCCCCTGCTGGCCGCCTCCGCTCGCGAGGCACAGAACATGTTTCCCGGCCAACTCCTGCGGAAACCAGTCACGCGGGACCGGCTTCGTCGGTGTCAGCAAAATGCTCCATTCGCCCTGTCTCGCCAGCGCAACTTCCTCGCTCGAGACCGGGACGGACCACCGGTCCGCGTTGGCAGACCGGTCATCCCATATCTTACTGTTTTCTTTTACGTAATCCATAGCTTTATTCTTCTTTCTTATAATGCCCAAACACATGGACGCCCTTGTAGCCGATCTTCCGGTAGAAGTCGTTGCCCCCTCCGGTGATCACCTCGGCGCCGAGCGGCCTCAGGACCTGCTCATGGTGCGCAAGTGCAGCCGCCGCAAGTCCCTTGTGCTGGTGCTCCGGAATTGTGCAGAGAGGCTCCATGTAGGCAAGTTTATTTTCCGGCACCCACCACATTCCGGAGAAGCAGACGTAGTTGTCGTTCTCATCCGCAATGACGGTGGTATAGTCGTAAGTTGCATGCGGTGCGGGCGCGATCGTTGCGCCGAGCACGTTCTGGTAAAGCTCGTGCGGGCTGATGCCGCCGTTCTTCACAGGCGTCTCCCAGTCCGTGAACTCGCCGTGTCCCGCCTTGTTAAAGCCGTCCCACAGGCATTTGGCGACCTTGAGAGGGTCGTTGTCCCTCGGGTTCGTAAAATGATACCCCTCCGGGAGTGGATAATCAAGCGTTCCGGTCCGGAAATCGAAATACAGATCCGAATCCTCGTACGCAAGCTGATACCCGCGCCGCTTCGCCGCCTCGATCAAAGCCGTCTGGCGGCTTCCGAGCACGAACTCCGTCGGCTCCTCAAACTTCGGAAACGCCGTGTCCGCGTACTCGATCATCTCGTCCGCAAGTGCCTCGTAACCGGGCCGCAGCACGAAATAGAGCTCGTCCGCCGACGTCTCGTAGAAGACAAATGCAACCGGCACATCCCCGTCCATCCAGAACCGGTCCAGACGGTCGTAATCACGGTCGTGCCACGGCGACGTGATCGCATACTCGAAAAACGGTGCCGCAGGTCCGTTGCTCTCTTCGTGATCATAAACCTGCGTCATCAACTTCCACACCAGGTCGATGTCGGTCAATATCTGAAATTGTTTTGTCGTGATC
>JAFZAZ010000035.1 GCA_017561985.1 Lachnospiraceae bacterium | reverse complement strand
CTTCATCAACAACGCGATCTACGGCATGACCGGCGGCCAGATGGCACCTACCTCCCTCCCGGGACAGGTGACGCAGACATCTCCTTACGGCCGTGACGTAAACACCGTAGGTTATCCGGTCCGCATCTGCGAGATGCTCTCGCAGCTTGAGGGTCCGTCCTACCTGGAGCGTGTTGCTGTGAACAACGTTAAGAATGTTAAGGCTGCAAAGAAGGCCATCAAGAAGGCGTTCCAGAACCAGGTTGAGGGCAAGGGCTTCTCGTTGATCGAGGTTGTTTCCACCTGTCCGACGAACTGGGGCAAGACGCCCGAGAAGGCAATGGAGTGGCTTGAAGAGAACATGCTTCCTTACTACCCGCTCGGCGTGTACAAGGACAGATACGCAGACAAGGAGGGCAAGTAATATGGCACAGACCGGTATGCTTTTCGCAGGCTTCGGCGGACAGGGTATTCTGTTCTCCGGCAAATTCTGCGCTTACGACGGCTTGATCTCCGATAAGCAGGTCAGCTGGCTTCCTTCCTACGGCCCCGAGATGCGCGGAGGTACCGCAAGCTGCAGCGTCGTGTTCAGTGACGAGATCATCGGTTCCCCGATCGTTACGAACCCCGACATCCTCGTCGTCATGAACCTTCCGTCCCTCGACAAATACGAGTCGTCGGTAGTTCCGGGCGGCAAGATCTTCTACGATTCGACGCTCATCAGCCGCAAGGTTGAGAGAACCGACGTTACGGCGTACGGCGTTCCGGCGACCAAGCTCGCTGCGGACAACGGCATGCCTACGCTCGCAAACATGATCCTCGTAGGCAAGATGATCAAGGAGACCGGCATCATCTCGACGGAAAATATCGACAAGATCATCGACAAGATCGTCAGCGCCCGTCATCAGGATCTCAAGGAGCTCAACGCGAAGGCGATCAAGATGGGCTTCGACTATCAGGATTAATTGCCCGATTTTCAAGGGTTCTACTACGGTAGATTTAAGGCTCGTCCCGCTGTGGACGGGCCTTTTTTTCGCGTTCTGACGGCATTTGCGGCAATCGGGGCTCATTTTCCGTAAATTATGGCGCAGAAAATAGTGAAAATGAACAAAATGTGTGTGCATTTTACGGCGGGTTGTGGTAAAATATCTTATAATACTACCATTTCAGGTTTCATTGAAAGAAGAGGAGGTAGTTCGCGTATGATTAGAAAACGTCTTCGTGTAGCTCCCGGCGCTTTGCTGCCGTATCTGGCGTGTGTATTCGCGCTGGTCGGCGCTGCGGCTTTTGCCCTGAGTATCTGGGTTACGACATCGCAGTATGAGTTGGAAAAATGGCCGGAGCTCTCTGAGGGAGATATCCTTACCAAAGCCGGCTGGGGCATCATGCTCGCCAGCATGGTATTGCTCGCTTTGTTCCTGATCGCGGTTGCGAAGAAGAACCTTGCGGCGATGTCCATCCCGGTGATCCTGTTTGCGGTCGGCGCTGTGGTGAGTGACCTGAACAAGATTCTGAAGAAGCCCGGGTACGGCGAGATGTCGACCATCGACTGGGTGATCGTCTGCGGAATCGTTCTGTTCGCGTGGATGTTCGTCATGGTTGCGACCAACACGCTGCAGTCGAAGGTGCCGACCATCCTGCTCGGTCTGCTCGGTATCGCCGGTATTGTGGCGCTTATCTTTATGAAGAAAGAGCCCATGGTCGTGACGCGCGATGTGTTCAATGCGACACACTGTGTTGCCCTTTCGAAGGTTTTGCGGCTGGGTAGCTATCTGCTCTCTGTCATCCTGTTGGTGGGTTCGCTTGACAACATGTATCAGGCGGAAGTCGACGGCAAGGCCGGATCGAAAGCTCCGGAGCCTCCGAAGAAAGACACGCTTGACCCGCTTGGCACGGCAGACGATATCGCCGAGGACGCTGCTGCGGCTGAGGAGGTCGCGAGCGAGGTTGCGGCGGCCGAGGGTGTTGCCGCGGACATTGCGGCTGACATCGCTGCCGATATTGCAGCGGACGCTGCGGCGGAATCGGTTGGTGATGACGCAGAGTCTACACCTGTCGAACCCGGCGTAGAGGTGGTTCAGTACGAGGCGCCTACCGAGGAGGAAGCGGGCGAGGAGAAATCGCTTGCGGAGCTTCTCGCGGAGCGCGGACTCGCCGGACGCAAGAGCGATCTCTTCGACGAGCCGTTCGACGATTCGCCGGAGAAGGATTACTCGCAGCCGTTCCGTTCCACCTACCGCGGACCTGCTTCCTTCTATGAAGATGAAGAGGGCGCTGCGGAAGAGACCGCGGATATCGTTGAGAAGGCTGATGATCTGTTTGCTGAGGCAGAAGCCGAAGAGACTCCGGAGGAAGTTCAGCTGAACTTCAGCGAGTCGTTCGGAAACGCTGCGGACGCTGCTGAGGAAACCGTCGAGACGGCTGCTTCGGAAGCCGTTTCGGAGATCTTCTCCAAGGGTGATTCGCTTGCCGAACTTCTCGGTGAGACCGCCGAGGATGCGGCGATGGAGTCTGCGGAGACCTTCGATAACGTTGTCGACTCCGTGTCGTATGCCGCTGACGAGGCATCGGACGCGGCGGCCGATGAGATCGAGACCGCGGCGGAGACGATCGGGGATATCGCCGAGGAGCCTTCAAAGGCTGCTTCGGAAGTTATAGAGGAAGCTGCGGAGACGGCGACTGAATTTTCCGCAAAGGGAAAGAAACGCGATGCGGCCCGCATCCGTGCAGCTGCCGAGAAGATTGCTTCGGAAGATCCGATGCTCACCGTTCCGATGACGGCTGCAGCGATCGGCGCCGGTTCCGCGAAGTCCGCGGGAAGCACGGCGAAGGCGACCGACGGCCGCGTCATTCCGAAGGTGCTCAAGGAAGAGGTTGTCACCGAGCACGAGCAGAAGCTGATGTACCGCAAGAAAGTCAGCGTATTTGCTGCAATCGGAATGCTGATCTCGCTGGCGGCGCTGGCGCTCGGTATTCTTACGACTTTCAAGTTTGTAGAGTTCGATTTCATGCAGGAAGAGCAGACGTGTTTCCTGGCAATCGGCCTCGGACTTCTGGGATTCTTCCTTGCAGGCTCGCGCCTGGTTTACAAGGATTACTACACCAAGACGATCGTGAACGAACGCAAGGTTGTTCACGAGGAGAGCAACTGGGAAGACTATGTTGCAGGACGTCTTGAGGAAAATGAAAAGAACATCGCGGCGCTTGCTCAGAACTACGCACAGATGACCGAGATGTACGGCCGTCTCCTTGAGACGACCAGCGAGCTCACGAACACCGTCCGCGCCCTCGGCACGAGACAGTTCGTCGAGATCCCGCAAAATGACACTCCGTTCGCAGAGAAGTCCTTCGAAGAGCCCGCCACATTCGCGGCGGCGGCTCC
This sequence comes from Lachnospiraceae bacterium, assembly GCA_017561985.1. The sequence continues at coordinate 46,925 of JAFZAZ010000035.1, read as the reverse complement.
GGCGGAAGATTTCACGGAGAAGACGGCAGCCGTTGCGGAAGAAACCGTTGAGGCAGCCGAAGAGGTTGTCGAAGAAGTTGCCGAGACTGCAGAAGAGTCCGTTGAGGCTGCTGCGGAGGCTGTAGAGGAATTTACCGAGACTGCTGAAGAGGCGGTTGAGGAAACTGTAGAGGAAGCTGCTGAAGCTTTCGAGGCTCCGGTTGAGGAGGCTGTTGAGGCAGTTGAAGAGACCGCGGAAGAGTCTGCGGAGGCTGCAGAGGAATTTGCCGAGACTGCCGGGGAAGCGGTTGAGGAAACTGTAGAGGAAGCTGCTGAAGCTTTCGAGGCTCCGGTTGAGGCTGTTGAGGAAACCGTAGAAGATGTTGCTGAGGCGGCTGAGGAAGTTGCCGAGACCGCGGAAGAGTCCGTTGAGAAGGCCGGCGACATGTTCGCAGAGGCGACCGAGGAGCCGTTGCATTTTGCGGCGGGCGAGCCTTTGTACGAGACCGACGAGGCTGAGCGCGAGCAGTTCGCGATGCCTGACCCGGCTTCGCTGATGCAGAAGGAAGAGCTTCCTTACGAAGTTGAAGAGACCGTGGAAGCGGTTGAGGGAGCTGCCGGTGAGGCAGCGGAAGAAGTCAAGGCTGCTGAGCCTGTGAAGGCAGAGGCACCGAAGACGTCGACCGACGGAGCGTCCGCAAATGCGGCGATCCTTTCGTCCCTCTTCTCCGGCAAATGGAAGAAGAGCGAGCCCGAGACCAAACCCGCAGAAGAGCCTGCCGAGACCAGGGAGGTTGAGGAGATTGCTCCGGAAGCACCGAAGGGCGGCAATTACAACGAATACCTGATCAACTCGATGTTCGGCAGAAAGCCGACGAAGACGGCGGTTGTCGAGGAAGTCGAGGAGGCGGCTGAAGAGGCTGTCGAAGAAGTCGCTGAGACGGCTGAAGAGGCTGTCGAAGAAGTTGCTGAGACTGCTGAGGAAGTTACCGATACCGTAGAGGAGACCGTTGAGGAAACTGCTGATTCCGCAGAGGAAACTGTTGCGGAAGCAGCGGAGACGGTTGAAGATACCGTAGACGAGGTTGCTGAGGCTGCCGGGGAAACGGTAGAGGAAGCAACGGTTGCGGCAGAGAAATTTGCCGAGGAAGCTGCCGAGACGGTCACGGAAGCAACAGAAACTGCAGAAGAGGCGGTTGCGAATGCGACCGACACATTTCCCGAAGAAGCAGTTGAGGCGTTCAAAGCCGCTGAGGAAGACTTCGCAGCGATCCCCGAGACCTTCGCAGAGAAGGCCGAGGAGGTTGCGGAAGAAGCCGCCGAAGCTGCAGAGGATGCTGCGGAAGAGATTGCTGGCGCTGCAGAAGAAACTGTCGGCGCTGCGGAAGAGACGGTAGCGGAAGCTGCCGACGCTGCGGCCGATGCATGGGACTACCGCGGAAGCAGCGAGACTCCTTCCTGGACGTTCTCAAAGCCCGAGGACAACGCATTTTCCTTCGCGGACGCTGTTCAGGAAAGCACCGCGGAAGAACCTGCGGAGGAGTCCGACGGCGGAATGTTCAACGCGTTTGTACAGTCGTCCGAGGGCAACTCCTGGACGTCGCAGAAGCCTCTGTTCGGAGCGTTCGGCTACGGCGCTCTCGCGAACGAGGAAGACGCGCTTGACCGCGATTACGGTACTGTTCCGGCTTACGAGCCGATCCCGGTATCGAACATTGCAAACACGGACAATTCGATATTTGCCGAAGAACCCGCACCTGCGGCTCAGCCCGCACCCGCGGAGGAGCCGGTGCGCAGACCTTCGTACAGCCCGTCCATTTACGGCGAGGAAATGCTGAACACCGAGGAGCCTGCGGAGAAGCTTCCGACGGTTGACATCCCGCTGGTTGCTCCCGAGGAGCAGGAAGAGGATGCGGCGCCCGTTCCGGTAGCGATGCCGACGTTCACGGGTATCCCGGATTACTCCGAGAGCGAGCCGGTGGATGAGGATGACACGGCGGCGGAGATGTACAACGGTTCGTACCGCAGCAAGTTCTTCTCCAACCGCAAGAATTCGAAAAATGATCGCAAGAGACAGTACTACTTCGGCGACGACGATGATTTCGGATTGGAAACCGAAGATACGAACGACGGAATGTTCCACGGAACGGAAGTGAAGGAAACTCCGAAGGTTGAGCAGCCGGTCGAGGAAGAGGATGACTTCTTCGCAGAGCCGGAGCTCCCGATGAACGAGTTTGATTTTGCGGAACCCGAGCTGCCCGAGTCGGCACCGGAGGAAGCACCTGTCGAGACGCCCGCTGCGGAAGAGCCCGCACCCGAGGCACCGGCACCTGCACCGAACCCTGAGAACGATGCTCGTGCCAAGCTTGAGGCCCGTCGGAAAATGCTCGAGGAGAAACTTGAGCAGATCCGCAAGAAGAACCGCATCGAGACATTTGACGATCTTTCCGATCTGGATGACGAGGGCGTTTTCTTCCACAAATAAGCCTTGGAGCACGGAAAAATAAAAATGCAAGACCCAATTTGGAGGCCTCCTGACAGGAGGTCTCCTTTTTGTCACATTTTGTCGTATTTTGTTGCATTTGACGCAATGGCATGATACAATGTAAATGTCGTAATTTAGGGTTCTACAAAATCATAATTATGAAGGGAAAACACTATGTTAACCAGAATCAGATTAGTATTAGCCGCAATTGTGCTGATTGGCCTCGGAGCGTTCCTCGCGGTGCGCGGAGTTACCATTCGCACGCATATGACGAAGACGACCGATATCAAGGACATTAAGATCAAGGAAGCCAAGGTTGATGACTGGCTCAAGGGAACGACCGACGAGGTTCTTGATTACTACTGCAATGAATACACTGAGAAGAACGGTAACAAGACCGAGAATTACCGCTGGTATGTGGTTTATTTTGAGTCGAAGGATATGCCGGAAGCTGCCGGCGGCGGTTACATCGGCGTAAAGGTTCCGAAGAAGGAATTCGACAAATACGAGAAGCTTAAGAAGGCAGGCGCCGATCAGTATGAGCTGACCTACCAGGGCCAGCTGAAGAAGTGCGAAGGCGATGTTCTGAAGTATAAGAAGGAAGCTCAGAAGGCTTGGGAAAATGAGATCAAGAAGGAGTCCGGTACGGTCGTTGACCTCAGCGATTATTTCCTTAGCTACTACATCGACCTGACTTCGACGAAGGAAGGAACCACCTTCCTGATCGGCGGAATCGCCATGATCGCGATTGGTCTCATTTGCGGTCTTATCGTTTTCTTCGGCGTTCGCAACAAGAAGAAGCAGGAGGCTGAGGCTGCAGCGCTCTACGCACAGCAGATGCAGGATCTTCAGAATCAGCAGACCCCTTCGACCGTTTACTCGCCTTTTGGCAATGCACCCGATCCGAGTGCGAACGTAGGTGCGGCAGCGGGCTTCAATCTTCAGGGCGAGAAGGACGAGCTTACGCAGATCCTCGAGGCTGAAGATCAGAAGGTTTCCACGTACAACTTCGAGAATAATCTCACGGGAAGCAACCGCGTGGAAGACGACCACTGACATTTTTCGAATTGAGATGTCGGTGGGAGAGCTGTTACTGACATTTTGCGAACTGAGATGTCGGTGGGAGAGCTGTTACTGACATTTTGCGAATTGAGATGTCGGCGGGATGAGAGGCATCGACATTTTACGAATCACGTCGTTAGCGGGAGAATCTGACAGGAAGAGAGAGTGGACATGAATTACAGAAAGCTCTGCCTGATTTTGGCAATCGTTTCAGGAGTACTGATCCTTGCGGGTATCATAATCTGCGTGCGGACCAACCGGAAATCGGACGCTTTTGATTCGGTGCCCATGAATCTGAATAACTCCGGCGACGAGATCCTGCGGGAGGGCATGTATTGCAAATTCCGCGTGGACAACGCGAGCGAATATCTCTGCGTTTTCGACGACGGCAACGGCAAACAGCTCCGCTATTATCCTGCACAGGTGCAGCGCGGCGAGAAGACAATGATCCTTGTCTGTGTCCCTGAGGACCAGTTCGAGGTCATGGATCAGATCGCTGCCAAGAATGCGAAAAATGAAGACATCCCGATGTACTACGGCTGGCTTCGTTATAATAAGACGCAACTCCAGAACGCCATCACGGATCTGACCAAAGAGATGCGCGCGATGTATCCCGGAACCGACGAGGATTACGAAGGACTGTTCCTTCCGTTCTACCTCGAGACGGTTGTTCCGAAGGACTACAGCGGCATTCTCAAGCTCGGTCTGTGGATGGTCATCGGCGGCCTGGTCACAGGTGTGCTCGGCGGCGTCGGCTATTGGTATTTCGGCCGGAAAGAGCTGATGGGACGGCTTGTAAGCATCTCGGAACTCGGCCGAAACGGACGATAATTACATAAAATGAACACACGGAAACGCAAATTTTGTTTTTTTGTATACAATAGAACAAAATTTGCGTTTTTCTATTGCAATCGTGATTTGTTTTGAGTATAATACGAACCGTGAGTTTGGTTTGACGCTTTAACGCGTCATAGAGCGACCGAACAGCCACGCGAACGTCGGTCCGCGCGGGAATGAAAATATATCAATCACTTAGGAGGATATTATCTATGTCTTATGTTGATGAAGTCCTGGAGCTCGTAAAGAAAAAGAACGCCAGCGAGCCTGAGTTCATTCAGGCGGTTACCGAGGTTTTCGAGTCTCTGAAGCCGGTAATCGAGGCAAATGAGGAGCTCTACAAGAGAGAGGCTATTCTGGAGCGCATCACCGAGCCGGAGCGTCAGTTCAAGTTCCGTGTTCCGTGGGTTGATGACAAGGGCCAGGTTCGTGTGAACACCGGTTACCGTGTACAGTTCAACTCCGCAATCGGACCGTTCAAGGGCGGTATTCGCCTTCATCCTTCCGTAAATATCGGTATCATCAAGTTCCTCGGTTTCGAGCAGATCTTCAAGAACTCCCTTACGAGCCTTCCGATCGGCGGCGGCAAGGGTGGTTCCGACTTCGACCCGAAGGGCAAGAGCGATCGTGAGATCATGGCTTTCTGCCAGAGCTTCATGACCGAGCTTTGCAAGTACATCGGCGCTGACACCGACGTACCGGCAGGCGACATCGGAACCGGCGCACGTGAGATCGGTTTCATGTTCGGACAGTACAAGAGAATTCGCGGCCTCTACGAGGGTGTTCTGACCGGTAAGGGTCTTTCCTACGGCGGATCCCTTGCAAGAACCGAAGCTACCGGTTACGGCCTTCTGTATTTCACCGATGAGATGCTGAAGTCCAACGGTATCGATATCGCAGGCAAGACCGTAGCTGTTTCCGGTGCCGGCAACGTAGCTATCTACGCTATCCAGAAGGCACAGCAGCTCGGCGCTAAGGTTGTTACCTGCTCCGATTCCACCGGCTGGATCTATGATCCCGAGGGTATCGATGTGGCTCTTCTTCGTGAGGTTAAGGAAGTTAAGAGAGCACGTCTTACCGAGTACGCAGCAGCTCGCAAGAGCGCTCAGTACCATGACAAGGCAGCTGAGGGTACCAACCAGTGGACCATCAAGTGCGACATCGCTCTTCCTTGCGCAACGCAGAACGAGCTCAATATCGATGACGCTAAGACGCTTGTTGCTAACGGCGTAATCGCTGTAGCAGAGGGCGCTAACATGCCTACCACGATCGAGGCTACGAAGTACTTCCAGGCGAACGGCGTTCTGTTCGCACCCGGCAAGGCTTCCAACGCAGGTGGTGTTGCTACCTCCGCACTCGAGATGAGCCAGAACTCCGAGAGACTCTCCTGGAGCTTCGAGGAAGTTGATGCTAAGCTCAAGACGATCATGGTTAACATCTTCCACAATGCAGACAACGCTGCAAAGAAGTACGGCATGGAAGGCAACTACGTAGCAGGCGCAAACATCGCCGGCTTCGAGAAGGTTGTAGACGCTATGCTTGCACAGGGCGTTTGCTAATAATTGTTGATCAGGAATCGGCAATAGTGTTTCCGGATTTATCGCTGCCGTGCCTTCGGGCACGGCAGTGTTTTTGTGGGGTGGGGCCCGGCGCAGTGCAGCGGAGGCGGCTGCGAGGCGGTGCTGTGGCGCTATGGCCGGCGATAATACGATTGGCGTCTGACAGAGCCACAGCGACAGGGCGCCGGGGGGCGCACATGCAAGCACCTCGCTGGGACAACTCGATCACCTACTAAACAAGAAATAAACTAGTTTAGTGGGTGAGGTACACCCACTAGTTTGAGATTTAAGAGGTTTGGTGGGTGGGTGTTACGGATGCTTTGTCTGGGTACACCCACTGAATAAAGAATTAAGCAAGTTAGTGGGTGAGGCTTCTCGTGCCTGCACCCACTATTTAGTATGCTTAGCAATTTTGATGGGTGGTGCTTTTTTGAGGGACACCTACTAGCTAAGCAATTTAGCAAGTTTAGTGGGTGGTGTTTTCAGAAAGGTCACCCACTAGTCAAGTAATTATGCAAGTTTGGTGGGTGATGCCTAAAGAGGGCTACCCACTAGCTAAAGAAAAAAATACGTTTAGTGGGTGGTGTTTTCAAAAAGCTCACCCACCAATTGAAGAGAAAAGCAAAGTTAGTGGGTGGTCCCTTCGAAGGGACCACCCACTAACTAATTCAAAAAGCAAGAACAGTGGGTGCAGCACCGGCGATGCGTCGGCGCAACACCCACGCCCCCCCACGCCGCCCCACGAAAACCCGGTTTTCGTGCACTTTGTGGGAAACGCCCTTGTATCTTTGGCGAAAAAGCCGAGAAGAAAACGCTTGTAATCCAAAAGCCAAAACAGTTAGAATAACAGTACAAGTCATCGGGGCTTATAGCACAAGTCCCGCTTGCAATCCAAACCACAAACTAAACCACAATCCGAACCACAATCCAAACCACAATCCATCCACGATGCTTCCGGCATCGCATCTCACCCGCAATCCGAACGGATTGCGATCTCTGTCAAATTCACTTTTTTCGGTGAATCAAATCAAGACTTGAACACCAGACGGAACTATAAATAACCGGCCCACAAGGGAAGACGCAACCAGGGAAACTGAACAATCAGACAAAAGTCAAACCCAGGGAAACCGAACAATCAAACAAAAGTCAAACCCAGGGAAACCGAACGATCAGACAAAAGTCAAATCCGGGGAAACCGAACAACCAAGAAATGGAGGAGCACCATGGACTCTTTATTTGCTGCGCTGAAAATGAGAAACGATGAGCTGGCGGAGGTCATCCGCGCGAGCAGGAGGCAGCTGGCGGGCCTGCCGGAGGGGAAGCTGAGGGTTGCGGCAAAGCCTTACGGGATGCAGTATTATGCGCGGGTCGGCGGGAAGGAGACGTATCTGCCGGCGAAGCAGCGGGGGCTGGCGGTGAAACTGGCGCAGCGGGATTATTGTGAGAAGGTGCTTGAGAGCGCGCAGCGCGAGCAGAAGCTTTTGAAGGCGGCGATGGAAGTCCGCAACGCCGGCGCGATCGAGGCGATCTGGCCGGGGCTGCACCCGGGCAGGAAGGCGCTGGTGGAGCCGCTTGTGCTCACGGACGAGGCGTACGCGGAGCGGTGGAGCAGTCAGGATTTTACGCCGCGGAAAATAAGCGACAACGACAACAGTTACCTGACGGAGCGCGGCGAGCGCGTGCGGTCGAAATCCGAGAAGATCATCGCGGACATGCTGTTTCTGCGCGGCGTGCCGTACTTCTACGAATTTCCGCTGCAGCTGACCGGCTGGGGCGACGTTTATCCGGATTTTCGGGTGCTGAACGTGCGGACGCGCAGGGAATTCCGGCTGGAACACTTCGGAATGATGGACAACACGGATTACATGGCGGGCTTTCTTCGGAAAATGAGAATGTACGAGCAGAACGGGTATTTTCCGGGAGACAATCTTTTGTTCACGATGGAGACGTCGCGCGAGCCGTTGAAGCCGGAGACGGTCAGTGAGCTGATCTGCAGGTTTCTGAAGTGATGTGCCGGCGACCGGTCGCGGAGTTAAGTGACGAGTTGTTTCGTAAGGGCGTACGGCCGGCGAGGCCGCTTATGAAACTGCTTGCGCTACCCGCTTCCGATTGACTACGATCCGGCTACATGCTACAATAAATATACGGCGTTTGGCGGGAGAAGCGGAAGACCAAACTCAGGCGGAGGTCATGCAATGCAGAACAATATTATCGATAAAGAAATCGGCGGCATTGTCGGGAATATTCTGGCGGATTACAGGGAGAACCGGTCCATTGACAAGCTGGACTTGTTTCACCAGCCGCAGAAGGACTTGATCATCGAGGTGCTTCAGAAGCTGATCCGGATTATTTATCCGGGGTACTTCAGGGATGCGTCGCGCAAGTTTTACAACATCGAGAACGATTATTCCGTGCAGATCGAGGACGCGGTGTTCTGCCTGAACAAGCAGATTGCGCGCGCACTGCCGTACGCGGAGGCGTATGCGGGGCGGAGCGCGGAGGAGCTTGAGGATGAGGCGCAGAAGCTGACGGTAGCTTTTTTTAAGAGGCTGCCTGCGATCCGCGAGTTCTCGGAGGGCGACTTGGAGGCCGCATTTGACGGCGACCCGGCCGCCAAATTCCGCGAGGAGATTATTTTGTGCTACCCGGGTTCCTACGCGATCGCGGTGTACCGCATCGCGCACGAGCTGTTCCGCCTGGACGTGCCGCTCATCCCGCGCATCATGACGGAGCATGCGCATTGGCAGACCGGCATCGACATCCACCCGGGCGCGACCATCGGGCGCAATTTCTTCATTGACCATGGCACCGGCATCGTCATCGGCGAGACGACGGTCATCGGCGACAACGTCAAGATTTATCAGGGCGTGACGCTCGGCGCACTCTCTACGAGAGGCGGCCAGAAGCTGCGCGGCAAGCGCCGTCACCCCACGATCGAGGACGACGTTGTCATCTACGCGGGCGCGTCCATTTTGGGCGGCGAGACGATCATCGGCAAGGGCGCGGTCATCGGCAGCAACGCCTTCATCACGACGTCGATCGACCCCGGCACGCGCGTGAGCATCAAGAATCAGGAGCTTCTGTACAAGGCCGGCACGACGTCCGCGAAGAAGACCGAGCTTCGCCAGGACGACACATGGAATTAACGGATGGAACAGTGCCGGTTCACACCCCGGAACTGCCTGGCGGCATCCTCGAAATGCTTGCCTTTTTGCACGCTTTGGTATAGTATAACAGCGGGAGCTTTCACGGGCTCCCGCTTGGTGTATCGGGCCGGACGCGCAGCTCGCTGCGCGCATTTTCCGGCGGAAAATGATGGGTTTACGGAGGAAATACAATGAACGCGATCACGGAAGAATTGAAGAAGACAGGGACATTTTTCGTAGCGACGGTGGAGGACGACCAGCCGCGCGTGCGCCCGTTCGGCGCTGTGGCGGAGTTTGAGGGAAAGACGTACATCTGCACGAACAACACGAAGGCTTGCTATGCGCAGATGCTTGCAAATCCGAAGACGGAGATCAGCGGTATGGAGCCCGACGGCTCGTGGATCCGCGTGAGCGGCGAACTCGTGCGCGACGACCGCGACGAGGCGAGAGCAGCGATGCTTGCGGACAATCCGGGCCTCGGCATGATGTATCACGTGGGTGACGGCATCTTCGAGGTGCTTTACATCGCCAACGCGAAGGGCATGAAATACTCGTTCACGGCAGCGCCCGTCGTTCTCGCATAAGGAATGGGCATGAACGGAAAAGGTAAAAAGGAATCCGACCGCGCGCGCAAAATGCGTGCCTGCGAGATTGTGAAGCGGCTGAAGGCGGAATACCCGGACACGCATTGTACGCTTGCGTATGACGAGGCGTGGAAGCTTCTGGTGAGCGTTCGGCTGGCGGCGCAGTGCACGGATGCGAGGGTGGATCAGATCACGCCCGTGCTGTACGAGCATTTTCCGACGATCGAGGCGCTTGCGGAGGCGGATGAGGACGCGATCGAAGCGATCGTGCGGCCGTGCGGCCTCGGGCGGAGCAAGGCGCGCGATATCAAGGCGTGTATGACGATGCTGCGCGATGATTTCGGGTGCCGCGTGCCGGACTCGATGGAGGCGCTTCTGAAGCTCCCCGGCGTGGGACGGAAGAGTGCGAACCTTGTGCTCGGCGACATCTACGGGAAGCCCGCGATCGTCACGGACACGCACTGCATCCGGCTTTCCAACCGCATGGGCCTGGTCGATGAGGAGCGCGATCCGCACCGCGTGGAGAAGGCTCTCTGGAAGCTGATCCCGCCGGAGGAGAGCAACGATTTCTGCCACCGCATGGTGGACCACGGAAGGGCGGTATGCACGGCCCGGACGGCGCAGCCATTGTGCGAAAAATGCTGCCTCTCGGACATCTGTCCGAAACTGTTTTGAGTGCTGTTCCGGCAGTTGTTCACGGCTGTTCCGGCGGCATTTTCGGCTAACTTTTTATAGCTTTTTGACTGACAAACCACCACATCTTGTTGTACTACAACGATAGTACGACACAAGATGTAGTGGTTTTTCTTTAAATAATCGATAATTTGACGCTTTTTTATTTACAAACTTTCGGACTGATGGTAATATCTAAAAAGGTGCAGGCCTAACGGCACAAAAATCTTTTGAGGAGGTATCTATGAAACTTATTTATCAGGTTGAAGACAAGCCGAAATTCAGTCAGTTGATCGTGTTTGCGATTCAGCAGCTTCTCGCGATCATGACGGCGACGCTGGTCGTTCCGGCAAACATCAACGAAAACATTGACAAAGCGATTGCAGAAGGCAAAGTCTCATGGCTCATGGTCGACAAGATGGATCCCGCAGCAGCGCTTTTCGGCGCCGGCATCGGTACATTGATCTATCTGTTCTTCACGAAGCGTAAGAGTCCCGTATTCCTCGGCTCTTCGTTCGCGTTTATCGGCTCGCTGACGGCGGCATTTACCGGCGCGACTTCCATGGCTCTCGGTTATCTGGGACTGCTCCTCGGTGCGGTTTTGGCCGGCTTGGTTTACGTAGTGATCGCAATCGTAGTTAAGTTCTGCGGAACCAAGTGGATCGAGAAGCTGATGCCTGCGGTTGTCATCGGACCTACCGTTGCTATCATCGGACTTTCCCTTGCGGGAAGTGCAATTGAATCCCTTACACATAAGGGAGATTCCAAGATTGTTCTTCTGTGCGGACTTGTTACGCTCTTTGTGACCATCCTTGCTTCCATCTACGGAAAGAAGAGCGGCAAGCTCATTCCTTTCATTTACGGTATTCTTGCAGGTTATATCTTTGCTTTGATCCTCACAATCATGGGCAAATGGGTATTCCACAACGACGAAATGCGTCTGCTTTCGCTGCAGCCGTTCAGAGATCTCCTGGATGAGGACAAGAACCTTCAGGTGGCTACATTCTTCCGCATTCCGGAGTTCACCTTCCTCAATGCAAAGGGTGCATTTGGCGATTTCAGCTGGACGTACTTCCTGACTGTATTTGTAGCGTATGTTCCCGTAGCATTCGTAGTATTTGCCGAGCATATTGCCGACCATATGAACATCTCCTCGATCATTGAGAGAAACATTCTTGAGGAGCCGGGTCTTTCGAGAACCCTCCTCGGCGACGGTGTCGGATCGATGTTCGGTGCTGCATTCGGCGGTTGCCCTAACACCACTTACGGCGAGTCCATCGGCTGTGTTGCAATCACGAAAAATGCTTCTGTTGTCACCATTTTCGCAGCAGCAATCGGCGCTATCCTCATTTCGTTCCTTTCGCCTTTCGTCGCGTTTGTTAATACGATCCCGAGCTGCATCATGGGCGGTGTCTGCATGGCTCTGTACGGCTTCATCGCAGTTTCCGGTCTGAAGATGCTCCAGAAGGTTGACCTGAACGAGAACAGAAATCTCTTCGTCGTTTCCGTAATCCTGATCGCAGGTGTCGGCGGCCTGAAGCTTCACTTTGTAACGGGCAGCGGTACGATCGAGATCACCTCGGTTGCATGTGCTTTGATCCTCGGTATCATCACCAACCTTCTTGTCAAGGGCTCCGAGAAAAAGAAAGAAGCAGTGGAAGAAGAGCCGCGTGAGCGCGACAAGGAATAATCCCGAAGGGATTGATTCCACAGTGTCTTTCCTCAAAGGATATGACGATAAATTATAAGATGATCTGATAATCTGATGATTTGATGATGAAAACGTCGGGAAGGGAACTTCCCGGCGTTTTTTATGGGGCGGGACAACAGGAATGCGATCAGGAGGAAAATGTAGATCGCGCAGCCCGAAAAAACTCTCGCAGCACGAGAATACAGGCTGATTCACGGCTGCGAGAGATGAAATCGTTATTCCTCTACGGCGATGTCGATGCCCGGGTCAAAGGAGGGCATGACCGAGAGCTTGAAAAGGTTGATGCGGTGCAGGCGGTCGATCTTTGCCTTGTCCTCCGCGCTGTCGATCTCGCCGGTGCGGATGTAGCGGTCGAGCGTCGCGTACGTGAAGCCGAGGTTGTCCTCGTCCGTCTTGCCGCACAGACCGTCGGAAGGCTTCTTCTCAACCAGTTCCTCCGGAAGCCCCATCAGGCGCGCAAGCTCCTTGACTTCCTGTACCGTAAAATGACTGAGCGGGCTGAAATCGCCCACGGAATCGCCGTAGCGCGTCGAGTAGCCGATCCAGTCTTCGGAGAGGTTGCAGGTGTTGGCCACGCGGCCGTTGCAGCACTGGGACACGCAGTACAGAGTCGACATGCGAAGTCTCGGCGGGAGATTCACGCGTGCCTGCGTGCTCAGCGGAAGATCTTCCGGCAGTGCCCTCACAAGACCGTCAAATGCGTCCTTGATGTTCACAACGTAATGGCGGATTCCCAGGTGCTTCACAAGTAAATACGCATAATCGATATCGGGCTGAACATCGTTGGGCATCAATACACCGATGACGCGGTCCTTGCCGAGCGCCTCGACGCAGAGCGCCGCCACGATCGAGCTGTCCTTGCCACCGCTGATCCCGACGATCGCGTTGCAGCCGGGGCCGTTTTTCTCAAAGAAGTCGCGAATCCACGCGACACATTCGTCCTTCATTTTCCTCGCATTGAATTTCATGAGCGTTACTCCCTTCGGGCGGGGCTCGAATGTCCCGTCATTTTCAGGAAAATAGTACCACAATTCGCGCATTCCTGCAATGAATATCGACGCGGAAGAGCAGCGGCCGCGCCAAATATTATTTGCTTGCAATTCGCCGCCGGAATGCTATAATGCGTATGGTGTGCGCAAGGAGGCAAATGTATGATCAAAGTAGGTATCCTGTGCCTGGTCACGTGTCTTGTGATGATGGCTGCAATTGTGTGGAAGCCGCGGATTACGATCCGGGGCGTTTTCTTCGATACCTATCCTCTGGTCGCAGCTGCCGGCGTGATTGCGCTTCTCGTGAGCGGCGGGCTCACGTTCCGCCAGTTCGGAGCAGGCCTCACAGCCGACACCGCGGTCAATCCGCTGAAAATTCTTGCGCTGTTCTTCTCCATGACGTTTCTCTCGGTCTACCTCGACGAGGCGGGCTTCTTTCATTATCTCGCGGGCAGAACGCTCGCGCGCGCGGGCAGTGATCAGAGGAAACTTCTGACGTCGCTGTTCGTGACGGTCTCGATCCTCACGGTTTTCACTTCAAACGACATCGTCGTGCTGACGTTCACCCCGTTCATCGGGTATTTTACGAAGGCAGCGAAGATTAATCCGATCCCGTATCTGGTGACGGAGTTCATCGCGGCAAATACGTTCAGCATGATGTTCATCATCGGCAACCCCACCAACATTTATCTGGCGAGCGGGGCGGGGATTGATTTCCTCGCTTACGTGAAGGTGATGCTGATCCCCACGCTGTTCGCCGGGGCTGCGGTGTATTTTGCGATCCGGCTTCTGTTCCGAAAAGCGCTCGCGATCCCGATGCACGGCGAAACGACGGAGAGCAGTATTCGCCACAAGCCGACGGTCATCCTCGGTATGCTTCACCTGAGCATCTGCACCGTTTTGCTTGCGGTTGCTTCGTACATCAACCTTCCGATGTGGATCATCGCAGTGTGTGCTGCTGCGAGCCTGATCGTGTGCACGTGCGTGATGAACGCGGTCACGCGCCGCGGTCCGCGACTTCTGTTTCGAAGCATCCATCGGCTGCCGTGGCTGTTGATCCCGTTCGTCATCTCGATGTTCGGACTCGTGCTCGCCATGAACGGCAGCGGCCTTAGCGGCCGGATTTCCGAGGTGCTCGCGCACGGGGATCCGATCTGGGTCTACGGCATCGCGTCCTCGCTCTCGGCAAATATCATCAACAACATCCCCATGAGTGTCCTGTTCACCTCGCTTTTGTCCTGCGGATCCGCACCGCAGAGCGCGGTCTACGCGACGATCATCGGCTCCAACCTCGGTGCATACCTCACGCCTGTCGGCGCCCTCGCCGGCATCATGTGGATGTCGCTCCTCAAGACCGTCGGCGTCGACTTCTCCTTCGGAAAATTCGTGTCTTACGGTGTGCGCATCGCGATTCCGGCAATCGTGGCAGCGCTGGCAGGGCTGATGCTGACTGTGGCACTACTGCTGTAGAATGATGGATGATGGAGCTGTTTTGTTGCTTTAGCCGGCGTTACGCCGGCGTTTTTGATGGCTGGGATGGTTTTTGGGGGTGCACGCACTGAAGGCGTTTTTTTCGGGTGCGTACCCGCTGAAGGCGTTTTTTGGGGGGGCGCGTACCCGCTGAAGGCGGAAATTAAGCAAGTTAGTAGGTGTGCCTCGGAAGCATACCACCCACCAGATTGCAAAAACAAGGAGTTCAGTAGGAATAGCAAATGAAGAGTCTTCCCACTAAACGAGGTAATTCTTCGGTTTAGTGGGTCTATTTTTTGAAAGTATGACCATTAACATGAAGGATTCATTAGTTTAGTGGGTGCGGCCTGGAAGGGTGTTCCTACTAACAGGAAGCTTTTTTCGGTTTAGTGGGTGAGGTTTGGAAAAAGTGTTCCCACTAACAAGAAGGTTTCAAAGGTTTAGTGGGTGAGATTTGGAAAAAGTGTTCCCACTAACAGGAAGCTTTTTTCGGTTTAGTGGGTGAGGTCAAGAAAGAGTATTCCCACTAAAAAGCAGAATTATACGTTTAGTGGGTGCACGCCAACCGTAATATGCTTCTTGCCAGACATCTTTCTGCTCCCCCTCAAAGCTCCCCTCAAAGTTCCCTTCAAAGCGCCCCTCAGAACTCCTCTCAAAGCTCCCCTCAGAGCTCCCCTCAAAGCTCCCCTCAGAACTCCTCTCAAAGCTCCTTCAGGGCTCCCTTCAAATACCTCCTCGAATCCCCTTTCTTATCACTGTTAAAATCCCTCTTAAAGCTCCTTCAGAGATACAGCTGCTGCTCTTGCCTCCTTCGCGGGAATATGATACAATAATCGAAGTTAGGTTCGCGTACGCGGATCGATGCCGGTCGGCAGTGGGGGAACGGATTGCGACCGGGAGTGCAGGAGTTGCTTTTGGATGCAAACGCACCCTGAAAAACCGATACAGGATAGTGATAGAAAGGACCAGATAGATTTCATGGAGAAGCCTTGTTTGTCAATTGTTGTGCCGTGCTACAATGAGGAGTCGGTGCTCAGCGCATTTTACGAGGAGATTACGAAGACGGCGGAGAGCATTCGCGACCGCGCGGAGTGCGAGTTTTTGTTTGTGGATGACGGGTCGGCGGACCGGACGCTTGAGATTTTGAAGGAACTGTCCGCGAAGGATGAGAGAGTGTCATACATCTCGTTTTCGAGAAATTTCGGCAAGGAGTCCGGCATTTATGCGGGATTGTCGAATGCGGTCGGCGATTTTGTTGTATTGATGGATGCGGATCTGCAGCATCCGCCGTGCTACATCCCGGAGATGCTGGATACGCTTCTGGCCGGTGAGTACGACAGCGTCGCGATGCGGCGCGTGGACCGCGAGGGCGAGGGCAAGGTACGCTCGTGGTTTTCGAAAATGTTCTACAAGTTCAACAAGAAGATTTCCGGCGTGGAGATCGTTGAGGGCGCGACCGACTTCCGCATGATGACGCGCCAGATGGTCAACGCCGTGCTGGATATGCCTGAATACAACCGATTCACCAAGGGCATTTTCGCATGGGTCGGTTTCCGCACCAAATGGATCGGCTACCACAATGTGGAGCGCGCGGCCGGCGAGACGAAATGGTCGTTCGGAAGCCTGGTGAAGTATTCCATCAACGGAATTGTTTCATTTTCCACGGTACCGCTTGCAATTTCGTCGTTTTTGGGAGTAATTTTCTGTGTGCTTGCATTTGTGATGATGATTTGGCTGATTTTTAAGACACTTGTGTTCGGAAATCATGTCAGCGGTTATCCCACGATCGTTACGCTGATCCTGTTTATGGGCGGACTTCAGCTGATGATGTTCGGAGTTTTGGGGCAGTACATCTCGCGCAGCTATCTCGAGGGTAAGCATCGCCCGATCTACATCGCGAGAGAGAAGAAGGTAAAGAAGAGAGAGGAACGTGACGCATGATTCACATCGTCATCAATGAGAACGCGAAGAGCGGCGGGCGTAAGGGCCAGGCGGCGCAGCTGACCAGGCTTCTTTCGGAGCGCTCGATCCGCTACAAGGTGCACCGCACGACCAAGGCGGGCGATGCCACGCAGTTCGTGCGCGACATTTGCCGAAGCGGTGAGGAAGCCGACATCTGGGTTGTCGGCGGGGACGGCACGATCAATGAGGCTGTCAACGGCCTGATCCTGTCCTCGAAAGTCACCGTCTCGGTGCTTCCGGGCGGTTCCGGCAACGACTACGTCAAGGGCATCGGTCTTTCAAACAACCTTGTCACCTGCGCAAAACAACTGCTTGCGGCCAAGGCGACGCGCGGTTACGACGTCGGCGAGGCCGAGACGTTCGAGGAGACCGGAACGGTTCGCTTCGCGGGAAGCTGCGGCATCGGCTACGACGCCAAAGTGTGCCACGAGGTGGACAATTCGCGCATCAAGAAAATTCTGAATAAGCTTCATTTGGGGAAAATAGCGTATTTCCTCGTCGCGCTGCGACAGGTTTTCGCAAACCCGCGCTTCCACGCGACCGTGATCGTCGACGGGCTTTCGCGCTCGTACAGTGACGTCATTTTCCTCTGCTTTATGAACAACCGCTACGAGGGCGGCGGCCTTCGGATGGCGCCGGACGCGAACCCCTGCGACGGCAAGCTCACGGTGGTGCTTGCGCACGGGATCCGGCCGCTTCGCGTCCTCACGATGCTGCCGAAGCTGATGACCGGCACGCACGTGAAGCACCGCAACGTCGAAGTGATCACGTGCCGCGAGATCGAGGTCATCACGGACCGCAAGCAGTTCATCCACACCGACGGCGATGTGAAGGGCGAGACGAGACACCTCCGCGTGCGCTGCCTTGAGGAGCAGATGCGGATGCCTGCGTGCGGGACAAAGTATGAGGGGCGATGAGCGGCGAGCGCAGCTGATTGTCGGGCGATGAGCGTCCGAGATCTGCGGGCGGGGCTGCTCGACTTGCATCTTCTTCGGAAAATGAAAACCAACAAATGAATTTCAACGAAAAATGCCGGCGCTTAAGCGTCGGCATTTGCTGTATTCGGGAATAACCGGTTTTCATGATTCATATGTGCTCAGGTGCTTCGGAACCATCCGTTTCAGAACCAACCACCTCAGAATTCGTTCCCCCCTCATGCTCCCTCCAGAACTCCTGCAGCCGCGAGGCGAGCGTAGCGCGGGTGACGGTGTGGATCGGGGTCCACTCGCGCGGGAAGAGGTTGCGGTAGGCAGGCGTGCCGAAACGGTCGTCGAGCAGGAGGATGCATCCGGTGTCGTCGATGGTGCGGATGACGCGGCCGGCGGCCTGGAGAACTTTGTTCATGCCGGGGTAGAGGTAGGCGTAGTCGAAGCCCTGGCCGGAGCGCTGCTCGTAGTAATCGCGGAAGAGCTCGCGCTCGTTGCACACCATCGGAAGACCGGGGCCTACGATGATCGCG
This sequence comes from Lachnospiraceae bacterium, assembly GCA_017561985.1. The sequence goes on along the minus strand of JAFZAZ010000035.1, from coordinate 29,010 downwards.
CCGATCAGCGAATCGTTACGAAGGTCGATACCTTCGCTGAAGATACCGCCCATGACAAACAGGCCGAGCAGGGGGCCCTCATGTTCCGCGGCAAATGCAGCGAGGTACTCCTCGCGCGTCTTCTCACTCATATTGGCGGTCTGCACCAGCACCTCGCCGTCCCATCCTTCAAATTCTGCTGCGACGTCCGCGACGAACCGGTACGACGGGAAAAATGCGATGTAGTTGCCGGAGCGGGCGGACACCATGGTCTTGATGTATTCGGCGATTTTGGCGTACTCGGTGGCAGTCCGGTTTTTAAACCGCGTGTTGACGTCGCGCGCCACGAGAACAAGCCGCTTGGCAGGGTCGAAGGGCGTCGGCGAATACACGGCGTAGTCGTCCGACTGACCGCCGAGCTGCTCCTTGTAGTAAGCGATCGGAAGGAGCGTGGCGGAGAAGAAAATGCTGCTCCGCGCGCGGTCCAGGCACACCGAAAGAGGCGCCGAGGCGTCCATGCACTGAAGGCGCACGAAGAAGTCGCCGTTGTCGCGGAAGTCCGCGTAGGTCTTGTAGTTATTTTCCATCTGCTCATACATCGCCAGAAAATGCTGCAGCGCAAGGTACAGCGTGACCGCCTCGTCGGGGACCGGCTTGTGGCGGTCCGCAAGCACGTCGGAGAGCGCAGAGTTGAGGTGCTCCGCCTTCGAGACAAGGTCGGAGATCCCGTCGAGCACGGTGAAACCGTCGCATTCGCGGCGGATGGCGAGCATCGCACGGTTTAATCGGTCGCAATGACCCGCAGCGGTGCGGTGATGCTCCGTGAGAGCGCGTTTGGCGGCGAGCACATCCTCCTTGACAATCTCCGCGGAGTACATGTCGCGCGAGCGCTCGACGAGATTGTGCGCCTCGTCGATGAGGAAGAGGTATTCCCTGCGGATCCCCTCCGAAAAATACCGCCGCAGGTAGGCGGTCGGGTCGAAAACATAGTTGTAATCGCAGATGACTGCGTCGGCAAACAACGAGAGGTCGAGGCTCAGCTCGTGCGGGCACACCCGGTACCTCTCGGAATATTCCAGAATTGTTTCGCGGCGGATGCTTCGGCCGATGTGGCGGGAATTGTCCGCAACAGCCTCGGAGAGCAGCGCATACAGCGCTTCGCCGACGCGATCAAAATGACCCGCTGCGCGGGGGCATGCCTCGGGGTTGCAGTTCGGCTCCTCGAGGACGCACATTTTCTCCTTGGCGGTCAATGTGAGCGTGAACAGGGCAGCGCCGGACGAGATCAGGGTATCCGTGCACTCCTCGGCTACGGTGCGCGCGATGGTCTTGGCTGTGAGGTAGAAGATCTTCTCCACGAGACCGCGTCCCATCGCCATCACGGCGGGGAACATCGTCGACACGGTCTTGCCGACGCCGGTGGGCGCCTCGATGAACAGCTTGCGCCTGCGGAGAATGCTTCGGTACACGTCGGTCACGAGCTCCTTCTGGCCGGGCCGGTATTCAAACGGGAACGCCAGCTCCGCGAGGGAGGCGTTGCGGGCTTCCGTGTGGTCGTGGGTCCATTTGGCCCAACGGCAGTATTCGCGGCAGAGGGAGAGGAACCATTCCGTCAGCTCCTCCCGCTGCAGGGTTTCGTAGAAATAGCGGATCGTTCCGGCGTCGAGATGGACGTAGGTCATGCGCACGGTCACCTGCGAAAGATCGCGGTCGAGCGACATCATGTATGCGTAGCAGCGCGCCTGTGCGATGTGCACCGGGACGGGCCCCTCGAGCGTGTTCACGTCGCGGATCATACACTTGATCTCATCGATCGCGGGGCCGTAGGTGTCGTCCTCGTAGACGCCGTCCGCGCGGCCTTCGATCGTGATCGCGAAGGTATTTCCCTCGAATTCGATCAGCTCGGTGTGCTGCATCGCAACCTCGGCGCGGTAGCCTGAGGGCTGCGCCTTCTGAATCTTGCGGTGCCATTTTGCGCCTTCCGACATCGCATCGGCGTCCCTTCCCGAAGAGCGGTTGTCAATGTCGCCGCTGCGGGTGAGAAACTCCACGAAATCGCGCACGGAAACGCGCACTTCCACGGCCTCCGGTGCCGGCAGCTGTTCGGTTTTCTTCTTCGTTCTGCTCATGTGCGCAATGCTTCCCCAAATGCCTGATTTCGTGTGGATCGCCGCGGCCCCGACCGCGCCGAATCCGACTTTCAGTATACCATAACCGGCGGGGGATGAGAAGAGAAAGTCGGGATTGATTTTCCGAACCAATCTGTTATAATCAGACTAGAAATGACCACGGAAGTGGAGTTATGGAGGAATGACATGAGCGATATGAATGATATTTACGACAAGGATGAAGTGACGTTGTATCTTGACGACGACACCGAACTTCGTTGTGATGTGATCGGCATTTTCCCGGGTCCCGATGACCGCGAGTACATTGCGGTAACGCCTCAGGAGGCGGAGGACGACGAGGAGCCGGTCGTATATCTGTACCGTTTCTGGGAGAATCCCGAGGACGAAGAGGATATCAAGATTGACGACATCGAGTCCGACGAGGAGTTCGAGGCTGCTTCGAAGGCATACGACGAGTTCCTTGCCGACGAGTACCTGCTCGACGAGGACGAAGAAGAGGAGTAATCTTCGGAAAATGATCACAAAGACAGAGCGACCGGGTGACCGATCGCTCTTTTTGTGTCACGGCGGCGGTTGAATCGTGAGGATCAGGGCTGTGGCATTGCAGCAAGGATTACGTCGGCGGTAGTATTGCAAGGATCATGGACCGTGCGCAGAGCCGGTACGACAACGTCTTCGGCAGAAGAAAACGGTCGAAGCGGATGCGTAGGCGGTCGTCGTCGAGCGAGAGGACGGTGCCGGCGCCAAATTGACGGTGCGAAACGCGCGTCCCGGGAGTGAGTTTGACCGCGGGGAGAAGAATCTCGCCGAGGAAGCAGGAAGGCGGAAGGTCGCGGCCGAACCGCTTTTCAACATACATAAGCGAGAGCGAGTCCTGCGCGCGCGTCATCGCGACATAGAGAAGCCGGCGTTCCTCCTCGACAGTCTCGGGGAGGAGCGCTTTTTTGTGCGGTACGATCGTCTCGTTGCAGTCGCAGATGTAAACGTGCGGAAACTCGAGTCCCTTCGATGCGTGAAATGTCATGAGCGAGACGCTGCTGCGGTCGCGGTCGTCATTGACCGGCCGGTTCCTGCGCTCATCAGCCTCCTTTGCAACGGCTTCGAAAAGCTGCGCGGCGGTCGCGAATTCACGGACGGTCTCCTGGAGCTCATTGAGCGTCTCAAACGCATCGTCGCGGTGCCCGGCGCTGTCGGCGACGTACGCGTCGTAACCGATGACCTTCCGCACATAATGTACCGCGGCGTAGGGGTTGAGCCTGCGAAGCATGCCGAGGTCATAGATCAGACGGTCGACATTTGCCGCAAGGTACTTTTTTCCGGCGGAAGCGGCCGCGTCGCGCACCGCTGTGAGGTTGATGGTCGGTCCCGTGAGAAAGCGCCGCTCGAGATAGCGTTTCGGGCGGTTGGCGATGGTGAGGATGATGCTCCGCGACATGTCGCCGTGCGCCGCGCGAATATAGGAGAGCACAACGCGGACCTGCGGCTGCTCGTAGAGACTCGGGAGGAAACCGCGAATGCGGAAGGGCACGCCGGAGCGGCTCAGAAGGTCGCGGAGACTTCTCATCTGCAGGTTAGTGCGGAACAAAACGGCGATGTCGCCGAAGGAGGCGCCGGATTGCGTGAGACGGCGGATCTCGCCGAGGAGAAATTCATTTTCCGAAGGAACCGTGTCGAATCTGAGAATACGCGGCGGCTCTCCGGCGGGACGGGCGGTTGTGTGCGTCTTTTCGTAGCGGACGCGGTTGTTCGAGATCAATGCGTCCGCGGCAGAAACGATATCCGGCGTGCTTCGGTAGTTGACGGTGAGACGGATCACACGACAGCGCGGATAATCCTTCGGCACCGACTGCATGATCGATGGGTCGGAGCCGCGGAAACCGTAGATGGACTGGTCGTCGTCACCGACGGCGAAGAGATTTCCCGCGGGGCCGGTGAGAAGGCGCACGATGTCGTACTGGATCCGGTTGATGTCCTGAAACTCGTCGACGAGGAGGTAACGGTACCTGCGGCGCCACATCGAAAGCGTTTCCTCATCCTCGGTGAGAAGCTCGCGCGTGAGCAGGAGCATGTCCTCAAAATCCAGTTTGCGAAGCTTCTTGAGCTCCTCGTTGTAAGCCTTGTAGATTCGCACAAACGTCTCGCGGTCACAGGATGAAGGGCGGTAATTTAATGATTCTACGTCTGTAGAATCACGGTGCATGCATTTTGCGCGGAGGAGTTCCTCGGAGATTTCCTGCACAATCTGGCGGTCGTCGGCATATTCCGGGCGGATCGAGTGCAACAGCTCCGTGAGGATCGACAATGCGTCGGTCTCGCGAAGGATGTCGTCCGCGCGGTAGCCGCGCCTGTGCTGCAGCATGTGAAAGAAGCACGCGTGAAATGTACCGAACGTCACGCCGGGATAGCTCTGTCCGGTCAGGTGGTCGAAACGCTCGCGCATCTCCCCGGCAGCGGCTCGGGAAAATGTGATCACGAGTATCTCCTCGGGCGGCACGAGCGCGTCCTCGATCAGATGGCGGATGCGGTTTGTGATGACGTACGTTTTGCCGGAGCCCGGACCGGCGAGGACGAGCATCGGACCGTCGACGTGGCGGATCGCCTCCTCCTGGGCGGAATTGGGCGCAGATACGCCTGCGATGCGCGTTTTGGAATTGTTCATAGCAGTACCTCGAATGAGAGAGAAGACCGCGATGCGGCCGGACAGAGAGCGCAGTTACAGCGCATGAGAGACACCTCGGACAAAGTATCCGAAGCAGAGAAAAATAACAATATTCGGTTCGGAATCGTGAAAAATATCGGGCCGGAACGCCCTTGCAATCGATGTGTGGATTTCCGCGCGATGCGTAAAATGAATCCGGGGAGTCCGGAAGAGAATCTTGAGAAAGAACCCGGTCGGAAGCGCCGGCGTCACCGACGCTTCCCGGGAACAAAGAACGTATTGAAAACTGATGCCTGTGATCAGGCGTTTACGGCAGCTGCAAGCTTGTCGATGCCGATGCGGATGCGGCGAAGGCTCTCGTCCTTGCCGAGGATCTCCATGATCTCGTATGCGCCGCCGGGCGTCATCTGCTTGCCGGAAACGGCAGTGCGGAGAGGCCAGAGGCATACGCCGTTTTTAATCTCCTTCTCGGCCACGTAGTCCATGCAGACTTTCTCGATGCCGGAGATCGAGTAATCGTCGAGCGCCTCGAGGCGGGGCATAAGATCGCGAAGAACCGCAAGAGCGATCTCGGAGTTGGTCTTCATCTTTTTGTGCGTGTACATCGCGGTGTCGTAATCCGGAAGCTCCTCGAAGAAATCAATCTTCTCGGCGATGTCGGGGAACACCTCGATACGCGTCTTGACGAGATCCGCTATTTTCCGAAGATCGTAATCCTTGTGAACGACCTCACGAACGTACGGAAGAGCAAGCTCGTAATAGCGATCGTTGTCCATCTTCTTGATGTACTCGCCGTTCATCCAGCGAAGCTTCGTCATGTCAAACACGGCGGGAGACTTGCTGATGTGCGTGTAATCGAATTGTTCGATCAGCTCCGGAAGGGAGAAAATCTCCTCGTTGCCGACCGGGCTCCAGCCGAGAAGTGCGATGAAGTTTACAATCGCCTCGGTCACAAAGCCCTGCTCGATCAGGTCCTCGAACGAAGAGTGGCCGCAGCGCTTCGAAAGCTTCTGGTGATCCTCGTTCGTGATGAGCGGAACGTGAATGTATGTGGGCTCCTGCCAGCCGAACGCGTTGTAGAGGCGCGTGTATTTCGGCGTCGAGGAGAGATACTCGTTGCCGCGGATGACGTGGGTGATGCCCATCAGGTGGTCATCGATAACGTTCGCAAAATTGTACGTCGGATAGCCGTCGCTCTTGATGAGGATCATATCGTCAAGGTCATCGTTGCTCACGGTGATCGAGCCGTAGATAGCGTCGGTAAATGTCGTGGTGCCTTCCGTCGGAATGTTCTGGCGGATGACGAACGGCATGCCTGCCGCGAGGTTGGCCTCAACCTCCTCCTTCGAAAGCGAGAGGCAGTGCTTGTCGTATTTCAGGATCTCCTTGCCTTCGCTGTCCAGAGAGCCCTTCATCGACTCCAGGCGCTCCTTCGTGCAGAAGCAGTAGTAAGCCTCGCCTTTCTCGACGAGCTCTTTTGCGTATTTCATGTACATACCGGTCTTCATGCGCTCGCTCTGAACGTACGGACCGAAGCCCTTGTCTTTGTCGGGGCCTTCGTCATGCACGAGTCCTGTCTCCGCAAGAGTGCGGTAGATGATGTCAATCGCGCCGTCCACGAAACGTTCCTGATCGGTATCCTCTATTCTCAAAATAAAGTCGCCGCCCTCATGCTTGGCAACCAAAAACTCGTACAGCGCGGTACGAAGATTGCCGACGTGCATGCGTCCCGTGGGACTGGGGGCGAAACGAGTACGAATCTTCATGGGTCAGACCTCCTTGTCAGAATTTGTTCTCAATCTTATACTTCCGAATATCATTTGTCAAGAAAAAACGCGTATGCGCGCGCGGAAAATAGTTGACACGGCCGAGACAAAAATGCTATACTTACCCACAGTGTGCGCTCGAAATCCGACGGTGGCGTGGGGGCGCTGAAGAGGGCGGACGCGGCGCACGGAAAGGTGGTACGACGATTTGAACATCTTGTTTTTTCTGACGCCGAAGAGCGAAGTCGCTTACGTGACCAACGAGTTCAGCCTTCGCGAAGTGCTTGAAAAGATGGAACACTACAAGTATTCGGCGATTCCGATGCTGGACCGCAACGGCCGCTACGTCGGAACGATCACCGAAGGGGACCTGCTGCGCGGCTTCAAGGAAGTGAACATCCATGAAGCGGAGAAGATTCCGATTACGCGTATTCCCCGGCGGTTGAACTACACGGTCGTCAATGTCAACGCGGAAGTTGAGAGCCTGATCAAGGTTTCCACGACTCAGAATTTTGTACCCGTGACGGACGACAACGATACGTTCATCGGTATCGTAAAGCGAAGCGACATTATCGACTATTGCTTCCGCAGACTGCGGCAGCAGGAGTCCGAATCGAATGAAAGAGAATAAGCGCGGGAGGCAATTTTACGCATGAATGATCAGGTTTCGACGTTTGAGACCAAGCTGGAAGAGCTGGCACAGTACGGAGCGGAGCACGGCGGCTGCATCGAGTCCGCATATGTCAGCGAACTGATGGGAGATTTTGTTAAGACCGCGGACCAGGCAGAGCAGGTCTATGACTACCTCGAGGGACGCGGCTACAGTATTCTGAACAAGTCGGAAGATATCGCGGGAATCGATCTCGACGACGGCCCGAGCGAGCAGTCACTTGCAAAGCTCGAGGCGGATCTCGGTTCGATCGACGCGCTGGATTCCTTCGATGATGACTGCGTCATCGACCCCGACGAGGACATCCTTCCGGCGGACAATGACGAGCTCAACAGCATCGCAAACGCGATGTCGGACGACCCGGTCAAGCAGTACCTTCGCGAGATCGGTAATTACGGACTGCTGAGCGTTGAGGAGGAGATCGACCTCGCAACGCGGATTCTTGACGGCGACAAGGAGGCAAAGCGCAAGCTGACGGAGGCAAACCTCAGACTTGTTGTCAGCATCGCAAAGCGCTATGTCGGCCGCGGACTTTCGTTCCTCGACCTGATCCAGGAAGGTAACCTCGGTCTGATCAAGGCAGTCGACAAATTTGACTACAACAAGGGATTCAAGTTCTCCACTTACGCGACATGGTGGATTCGCCAGGCGATCACTCGTTCCATCGCGGACCAGTCGAGAACGATACGTATTCCGGTCCACATGTCCGAGGTCATCAACAAGACGTACCGCGTGAGCCGTAACCTGCTTCAGGAACTCGGCCGCGAACCTACGGAGACCGAGCTTGCCGAGGCAATGAACATGCCGGTTGAGAAGGTGCGTGAGGTCCTCAAGATCAGTGCGGATCCGATTTCCATGGACACGCCGATCGGTGAGGAGGACGACAGCCACCTCGGCGACTTCATCAAGGACGAGCAGACGCCCGGCCCCGAGGAGGCAACTTCCTACATGATGCTTCAGGAGCAGATCGAAAAGCTCCTCAATACGCTGACCGACCGTGAGCGCCGCGTTCTCAAGCTTCGTTTCGGTCTTGTCGACGGTAGACAGCGCACGCTCGAGGAAGTCGGACGTGAATTCAAGGTAACCCGTGAGCGTATCCGCCAGATCGAGGCGAAGGCGCTTCGCAAACTTCGTCATCCGAGCAGAGCGAAGATGCTGAAGGGATATGATGTGTAAGCTTAGCAGGCAACGAAACTATCGCAGATTACAAAAGGCATCGGCCGCATCGGCCGGTGCCTTTCCTGCGCTATGCAGGCAATTTAGGTATGCGGCTGCGATTAATGAAGGATATCGGAATCAGCGCTTATGTCGGATGCTTTCAATCGGAACATATTCCGGAAAAAACATAATATTTTGACAAAGAATGTTACATAAATGCAGATAATATAGTTTGCTTAAAATCACAAAAATGTATGTAAACAGCTGTGTACAGCGAACATAAGCGTTGAACAAGATGAGACCGACAAAGCATATAATACGGTTTATGATGAAACGAATACATCGGCGTAATGACAAAAAAATATTGAAATATTTAAGTAAATAATTGAAAACGGGATTCGATTTTGATATAATCGGGACATGCATTTAGCATAATCAAAGAAAGGGGGCTGAATATATGAGAAAAGTAACACGAGTTTTTTTGAAATCGTTCAGTAAAATCAGAGCTGTCGTACTGGTGGTGATGATTTTTGCTTTGACTGCATCACTTGCGATGGCAGCAAAGAAGGAAACGACTTCTGCAGGTCCGGCTACAATTTCCGGAAATCGAAAAGTTGAGGCAGACTTTATTGTACAGATTAAATCTTCATTATTTTGGAAGTACACGGGGTATGCTACAGGCGATGCAGAATATTTTGACTCCAATGGAAATCAAATAAATCTTCAGCATGCAGATGTAATCCCGTTTGGAATTATCACATTTACCTATGGAAACGGGGAGCATCGCACTATGAGATCAGAGATGTCCCCTACCTGGGAGATGGAGTCCATCGGTTATGCGCCTGAAGGACAGCGCTTGAAGGTTAAAAAGGTTGAAGATTTGAAACCGAGAATCTGGGATAGTGCAACCAATACCATAATTCAGTATGCCAGAAAATCTGTAATAACGGCGGAACGGTAAGGGGACTTCATGGCAAAAAAGAAAATCAGAGCGTTCATAATCGTGTTTACAGCGACCATAGTGTGCTTTGGATTGCTTGTCTTTTGGATGAACACCTATTCAAGCTCGCATACGGAATCGACAATACTGATGTTTGACCCGGCGGATGGGGATGACATGTTTCCGTTTTTTACGGAAGAAGAAGTTGTTGACGGAGTTGTGACACAAACAGGAAAATCGGAATGTGAACCTCCGGCCGACAAGTATGTGGTGAAAATCAAGGGAAGCATCTCCAAGGGATGGATTGAAATCCAGGAGGTTGACGAGAACGGATGCCTGCTTTGGAAAGAACGGTTTGAACCCGGAGTGGAATATGATAAGGAAATCGTAATCTATAACGCCGGTTCCGTTCAGCTTGAGACTTTATCGTTTTCAACAGATACGGCAAGCGATAAGCGCGGAATCGAAATTGTTATGACGAAATATTCCAAGCGATATCATGACTTCGCAGGTTTCTTTGACTGATTGTTAAATAAGTTACACCCGAACTGTACGATTGTAAATTTATGCTAAATGCGGGGGGGTTAGACACATGCATGTATTTCGACATAAGAGATCGGACACATTCATGTGTCTTTCTCTGTTCTTTGCATTTGTTGTATGCTGGATTGTTATCGGCACATTTGAAGCGCTTAACGGAAGCAAAAGGATTCAGCGAAATCATTTGTATGACAGTGCATGGGAAGTAATCATCGACACGAAAGAATTCATTGATTTACCTGCTGTCGCATCGGAGATGCGGAATCTCCACGGAGTGGTAATGGTTGAGGATATCTCGATTCCCGTAGATTGCCGTGGTGAAGAATTCCTCGGACGAGGGGTATTGTTCCAGGATGAAGGCATTAAGTACTCCGCCGGCGGAGAGAGTATCAGCAGTGTCTTCCTGAACGGCGGAGTGCTGATCGGAAGCGATTTTGAAGAAGGCGTCGTCTCCGGGGAAATCTCCCTGGGAAGCGAGATGTACGGAGTTGCAGGAATCGAGCACGCAAAATGGCGAAGCATATACGATCACTCTTTGATTGTCCCATACGATAAAATCAGCGAAACAATTCAAAAGACAGCATTCCAGTCCGGAGTTGTCAGTGTTGTGTTTTTTTCGGATGCATACAATGCCGAGGAAATAGCCGCCTCTTTTATGGAGGCGCTTCAGTCCCGGGGCGGAAATACATTTTTGGGCGCAAGAGAATATTTTACAGTCATCGACGGAGAGGGAGAAGGCGGGTTTTTGTTCTTTTACCTGCTTGCGTATGCTTTTTGCATCGGAAACTGTGTGGTTGCGGCTGAGTTGTGGGCACTGGAGCGGAAGAAAGAGATTGCTGTGCGAAGAGCTTTCGGCTTTTCAGCCCGGCAAATCAACCGGTGCCTTTTCAGAGAATTTCTGAAATTGTCTTTGCTTAGCTTGCTGCTTGCTTCCGCCTGTACGGCTGTTATCGGAGCAGCCGTGAAAAAACAATGGCTCCTGTCGGGAGTGACCGGGGCCGGCCTGCTGAGTTTTGCAGCGCTGTACGCCCTGACTGCCGTGCTTGCCGTGCTCCCTGTCACGATTTATACAGCGAAGGGTTCTTCTGTTAATCAAATGATTCAGCGAGGATAGGAACATATGAAATTGGTTGATCTTGCGGGGGTTGCGCTGGAATCCACAGCAAAACGAAAATGGACCGCAATTCTGGTCTTCGCCGGATTGCTCCCGGGGCTGTGCCTGATGTACGCTTCGCTGTTTCTCTATAACAATTCCACCTTTTTTTACAGAACCATTCGCGGAATGATTGCGGTGGAAGCGGATCGATTGGTTTGTATCGACCTGGGGAGCAGTATTATTCTTGACGATGACGCCGATGAGAAGACGGCGGAGTTTCTGAAGGAGTTGGGAAAGCTATCCGAGGTCAAAAGCTGCGGTGCTTTATTTTCCGCTATGGCTTCGCCGGAAGGACTGCTCGAGAACGAGAAGCTGAAACAAGTGAACCTGAATTCGGGGGATGAAGCCCTTGCGAAATTTCCAGGCAGTGTCAAAGCGGTTTATGCGGACAGGGCGCTGCTGGAATATTGCGGGATTTCCTGCGGAACAGAATATCAGCAGGCCATTGATAGGGGGGAAATACCTGTTTTGGTCGGAGCGGCATACCGGAACTGTTTTGAACAGGGAGGGACCTTTACACATAGCGACAGGACTTATCGAGTCGTCGGTTTTTTAAATAATGGTGTGAAGGTGTTCGGAGACAACGGGTTGCTCCTGTCCCATGCAGGATATATCGCAACAGATTACCGCCTTGTTATGCCGAGACCGGAGTATGTCATGGCGGAGTGTTATCTGCATTCCATTTATTGCATTCCGAAGGACGGTGTTTCAACGCAGGATTGTATTTCTGCGGTAAAACTGGCAGCCGACAGGCTGGATATGAAGGTTATGGCCGGGTCTGCGGAAGACAAAATCAACGGCTGGAGCAAGTCGGAAGACGAGGGAAAGCGTGAAATGACCGGGCTTGCCGTGCTCATGGTGTGCGTGAGCATTGTTTCGCAGATAACAATCGGGCTGGTGATTGTTTTGCTTAGAAAGAAGGAATTCGGGGTTTTGATTGCAAACGGCGTATCCCAGCGCGAAATAGCATTTTCGACGATTCTTGCCACCACGGTCAGGGGGGTGCTGGCGTTCCTTGTTTCGAAATGGTTTACGGAGAAATACTATATTCGGCTCCGAAAGGCCGTGGATCCTTCCGTAATGTCGACGAGTTTGCTGCAATTCGCTGTCTTGACCGGTGCGGTTATTATCGTAATTGCCGGTGTGCTTTCCCTGTATCTGTGCCGCCGGTTGCCGAAAGATTTTTTGGACGATGAGGTGTAACAATGATTGAACTGAATGATGTTTGGAAAACCTATGGGAAACCCGGGGAATCGACGCAGGTGAATGCTCTTGCGGGGATATCGCTTCGGGTGGAAGACGGCGATTATGTTGCCGTTATGGGGGCTTCCGGGTCCGGAAAATCGACTCTTTTGTACATTCTCGGCGGTATGGACCGTCTGTCGGAGGGAGAATATTCCTTTGACGGTCACGCTGTCCACAAAATGGGAGCCTCGCAATTGCACGAGTTCCGAAAGAAAAATGTGAGCTTTGTGTTTCAGAATTTTGCGTTGATGAACAGCTATACCGTTTACGAAAATGCGGAGCTTCCGCTGCTGGCGCGGGAGATAAAGAAGACCGAGCGAAGAAAACGGGTTGAGCTGGCGCTGCAAAAGGTCGGAATCCTCGACAAAAAGGATGCGCTGCCGACGCAATTAAGCGGCGGACAGCAGCAGAGATGTGCGATTGCCAGAGCTTTGGCAAACGATTCACGGCTTCTGCTTGCGGACGAACCGACCGGGGCGCTCGATAAGAAAACAGGAGAGGAAATCATGGCCCTCTTCGACGAAGTAAACAGGATGGGGAAGACGGTGATTCTGGTTACCCATGATCCGGATGTGGCGGCTCACGCCAAGCGAATCATACGAATTGAAGACGGAAAAACAACAGCATCGGCGGATTGACCGATGCTGCTTTGCTTTTCACTGATTATGCTGTCGGTGGGGCGGTGTGCAACGCTACAGGGTTGCATTCTGGCCCTTGGCGCCGCGCGAGCGGTTGCGGATCTTGCGGGCGTTGTATGTCTTGCCGTCGAAGGTGAACTCCTCGACGGAGAGGTCGAGGGAGGTTCCGTAGACGACGGAGTCCTTCTTCTCGAGTGTGATGCCCTTGACGCCCTTGGCGACCTTGCCGAGGACGCTCACCTGCTCGAGCGGGAAACCGAGCGAGAGCTTCTTTTCGGTGAGGATGATGACCTTCTGCTTGCCGGAACCGAACTCGGCGCTCGAGAGCGCGGTGATGCCGACGAGAGCATCGCCCTCCTCAAGCTTTGTGGAGGCGATAACGGCGCGGTTCGTGTAAAACTCGGAACCGGAGACACATTTGATCCAGCCGTGTTTCGTGAGGAACAAAAGCATCGAATTGTCGAGCTCCTCCGCGGGCACAAGCAGGAGAGGAGTCTCCTGGTCAATCTTCGTGAGCACCTGAAGCAGGGTGCCTTTTTCTTTGATACGGCAACGCGGCACCTGCGAAACCTTGAGCTGGTACATGTTGCCCTCGGCCGTGAAAATGCACAGGCGGTCGTTGGAGGTGATGCGCACGGTGTGTGTGAATTCCCTGAGCGCCTCCTCGCCTGCCTTCTGATACGCGGTGACGTCGACGGCCTTCGTGTAGCCGAAGCGGTCCATCAGGATCATCAGATCCTCGATCTTTTCCTCGACGACATAATCCTTCGCCGCGGAGTTCGTGATCACGGTGCGGCGGGGCTGTGCGAAGCGCTCGCGGAACTCGAGCAGCTGCTGCTCGATCACCTTGTAAAGCTCGGAGCGTTTGCCGAGGATCTTGTTGTAAAGCTTGATCTTTTTATTGAGGTCGTCGTATTCGTCGGAGAGCTTGAGGATCTCGAGTCCGACGAGCTTCTGCATCTGCATCGCGAGGATCGCGTCCGCCTGAACTTCCGTAAAATCAAATCGGGCGGCAGCATTTTTCGCTTCCTCCGTCTTGAAGCGGATGTCCGAGGTGTTGCCGGTCGTGAGGCAATCCTTGACCTGCCGGATGGTGGAGGAACCGCGGATGACCTCGATGATGTAATCGATCACGTCCACGGCGCGGATGAGACCGGAGACGATCTCGAGGCGCTTGGTGGCTTTGTCGAGGAGGTATTGATACTCTTTGGTGTAGAGCTCCTCCTGGAAATCGATGAACTCCTGCAGCATTCCGCGAAGACCGAACTGGCGGGGCTGATTGTCCTTGACCGCCAGGAAGTATGCGGAGTACGTGTCCTCCATCGGCGTCTTTTTGTACAGACCGTTCAGGAGATTTTCCACATCGCGGTCCTTCTTGACTTCGATGACGATGCGGATGCCTTCTTTGGAAGACTCGTCGCGCACGTCGGAGATCTCTTCAAATGTCTTGTTGCGAAGGGCGTCAGCGAGAGCTTCCACGAGCTTGCTCTTCGAGCCGGCAACCGTGTACGGGATCTCGGTGATGACGATATTTTTCTTGCCGTTGTCGCCGCCTTCGACCTCCGCGCGGGCGCGGACGCGGATCTTGCCCTCGCCGGTCTCGTAAAGGCTGCGGAGCTCGTCGCCGTTGACGATCGTTCCGCCTGTCGGAAAATCAGGTCCCGGCAGAAGCTGCATCAGATCGTCGGTCCCGATGGTGGGGTCGTGCATCACGGCGATTGCCGCGTCGATGACTTCCACGGGGTTGTGAGGCGGGATATTTGTCGCCATACCGACCGCGATACCGGTCGTTCCGTTGATCAGGAGGTTCGGGAGCATCGCCGGCAGAACCGTGGGCTCCTTCTCGCTCTCGTCAAAGTTCGGAATGAACTCGACCAGGCCCTTGTCGAGATGCTCGAGCATCGTCATGGCGCCTTCGGAGAGACGTGCCTCCGTGTATCGCATTGCCGCGGGGCCGTCGCCGTCGATGGAACCGAAGTTTCCGTGGCCGTCCACGAGCGGGATGGCGAGAGAGTAATCCTCGGTCATGTGGACGAGGGCGTCGTAGATGGAGGTGTCGCCGTGAGGATGGTATTTACCCATCGTATCGCCGACGATACGCGCGCTCTTGCGGTGAGGCTTCTTCGGGTCGAGCCCGAGTTCGTTCATCGCGTAGAGGATGCGGCGCTGAACCGGTTTCAGACCGTCGCGAACATCCGGAAGGGCGCGCGCGATGATGACGCTCACCGCGTAGTCGCGGAAGGCGTTTCGCATCTCCTCCGCAAAATCAATCTGTATGGTGTCGTTTCGTTCGTTGTCCATGGTAATCTCCGTGCGTTCGGTATTTTGCACATCGTTCCGGGCAGGTCCGACGGATCGTCGTTTCAGCCTGCTTCGGTCGTTTCGTTACGCCTGAAGGTCGAGCGTCGCGTATTGCGCTTCGGTCATGATGAACTCGCGTCTGGGCGGAACCGCGCTTCCCATGAGAAGCGTCGTGACTTCGTCTGCCTCGACCGAATCACCGATGGTGATCTGCGCGAGTACTCGCCGCTCGGGGTCGAGCGTCGTCTCCCAGAGCTGGTTGGCGTCCATCTCACCGAGACCTTTGTAGCGCTGTACGTTGATGATTTTTCCGTTGTGCTCGAGTTCGCGGCGAAGCTTGTCGAGCTCGAAGTCGTTCATCAGGTACGCACTGTGCTTTCCCTTTTTCTTGCCGGTCGTCTCGTACTCAACCTTGTACAGCGGCGGGAGACCTCGGTACACCTTGCCCTCGAGGATCAGCTCCGGCATGAACCGGTAGAAGAAGGTGAGGAGCAGCGTGCTGATGTGGCCGCCGTCGACATCGGCATCGGTCAGGATGATGATCTTGTCGTAGCGGAGTTTGTTGATGTCAAACTCGTCGCCGATGCCGCAGCCGAACGCTGCAATCATCGACTTGATCTCGTTGTTCTGAAGTATTTTCTCAAGCGTCGCTTTCTCGACGTTGATGATCTTGCCGCGGAGCGGGAGAACCGCCTGCGTCTTACGGTTGCGCGCCGTCTTCACGGTGCCGCCTGCGGAATCACCCTCGACGATGTAAACCTCGCACTCGGAAGGCTTCTTCGAGGAGCACGCCGCGAGCTTGCTCTTGGTGTCGACGTCGCTCAGCTGCTTTAATACCGCGGTGCGCGCCTTGTCGCTCGCCTGGCGGGCGCGGCAGGAGCGGGCGGTGTTGTCAAGGATCGTCCGGAGAACTTCGACGTTCTTGTCGAACCATCTCGTGACTTCCGCGGCAAATACCTCATCCACCGCAACCTTGGCATCCGTGTTGCCGAGCTTGGTCTTCGTCTGACCCTCGAACTGCGGGTCGGGATGCTTGATGGAGATGATGGCGACGATGCCGTTTCGCACGTCCTTGCCGTCAAAGTTTTCGTCCTTGTCCTTGAGGATTCCGAGCTCTCGCGCATAGGAGTTGAGCACGCGCGTGAGCGCGGTTTTGAAACCGGTCACAAGCGTACCGCCGTCCACGAGGTTGATGCGGTTGCAGTACGCGTTGATCTGCTCGGTGTATTCGTTGATGTATTGGAAAGCTACCTCAACCTCGATGTCGCCCTTCGAGCCGGAGATGTACACGGGCTCGGCGTGGAGCGGAGTCGCGTCGCGGTTAATGTAGGAGATGAAGCTCTTGATACCATTTTCCTCATAATAGGTGCGCGTCTCGCCGCCGGCCTTTTCGTCGGTAAATGTGATGGTCAGGCCGCGGTTTAAGTACGCGATCTCCTTGAGGCGCTTGCAGATGGTCTCCGCCTTGAACTCGACGGTCTCGAAGATGGTCGGGTCCGGGTAAAATGTGACTTTCGTTCCGGTGTCGCTCTTCTTGCAGGAGCCAACGACCGGGAGCATGCCGCCCTCGAGCTTGGTCACCGGCTGACCGCCGTTTTTATACTCGTCGCGGTAGATGTTGCCGCCGCGGCGGATCTCGACGATCATGTGCGAGGAGAGTGCGTTGACAACCGAGGCGCCGACACCGTGAAGACCGCCGGAGACTTTGTACACGGCGTTGCCGAATTTGCCGCCGGCATGCAGGATCGTGTAGACGACGCGCGCGGTCGGGATCTTCTTCGTCGGGTGGATGTCAACCGGGACACCTCGTCCGTGGTCGACGATGGTCATGCCGCCGTCCTTCTGAAGCGTGATGTTGATCTCGCTGCAGTAGCCTGCGAGATGCTCGTCGATACCGTTGTCGAGAATCTCCCACACGAGGTGGTGGAGACCCTTCGTGCCGGTCGAACCGATGTACATACCGGGGCGCTTGCGAACGGCTTCGAGCCCTTCGAGAACGACGATTTGACTGCCATTGTACTCTGCCATGTGGATACCTTCCTTACGGTTAGTGCGCCAGCACACGGGAAATCCGCCGATTCCCGTTATCTTGTGCCTACGACCCTACTATAATACCACATTTTGGTATCGCACGCAATGTTTCTTTTCGCGGGAACCCGTAAATTTACGTATACATGTGGACGGGGATACGTGTAGAAGATGGCCGCAGACTATTGACTTTTTCCGCCGCTTTTGGGATATTGGATTTATCAAAGAGGATATTGAAGAGCATTCCCTTGCAAAAGCGCGGGAATCCTTCGGAAATCAGCAAAAAAAACGGAGGAGTACAGTTATGAGCAGTGGTTTTGACGATGACAGACAGCATGCCGTAGAAGTGATTCCGGGATTCATTCTCGGAGGGATTTACAACCTGGAAGAGATTTTGTACCTAAAGCCCGACGTACTTTTTCCGTTGGACCGTTTGCCGGGCTGGGTGTGGAACAGCGGCTTCCGGGGAGAGATTGTTTACTATCCGATCACGGACTACGATGTGTTGCCGGATGATGTGTTGGACAAACTGGCAGAGGCCGCAGCGGAGCGCCTGCGCGCAGGGATGCGCGTGGGAATGTTCTGCATCGGCGGACACGGGCGCACCGGTTACGCAGCGTCCTGTGTGCTGCATCTGTTAGGGGAAAAACGGCCGATTGCATTTCTTCGGGACAACTACAGCTATAAGGCTGTGGAAACGCAGGAACAGGAGGCGGCCGTGAAGCGATTCAGGGAGCGCCATGTCGTATGATTATTTTCAGCAAACCGTCTGATGAATACGGCTTTCTCTGCCCGGATTCCCGGGAGGGATTTGCCTACAACGGGTGGCATTTCGACACCATCCATAAGTTCCTTGCCTACAGTAAGGCCAAAACCTTCGGTGACCTCCGGGCTGCCTATGAGATCCTCACGCAGCAAAGCATCGGCATGATGCAGCGGCTGGCGAGAGAGGCCGCGGGAGTGAATGAGACCCGGTGGGAAGGACAGATGCCGGCGGTGTTATTCCGCGGGCTTACTGCATTTTTCGAAGACCACCCGGAATACGTCACGAAGCTGGTGGAAACCGGCGACGAGTGGCTTGTGTACTGCGATGATGACAAGGTGCTCGGAACCGGAATCTACGCATTTCACAGGGAGCAGGCGGAGGACCCGGCGAACTGGACCGGCAAGAACCTTCTGGGCTTTACGCTGATGGAAGTCCGCGAGGTATACCGCGCGAAAATGCCCGGGGTGTACGATACGATCCCGAAAAATCTGCCGGGCATTATTATGCATCGGGCGGAAAACGGATATCTCGGGTTTCCGCCGTATGAGGGAACCGAGCCGTACCTTTACCTGAACTATTCGGTGCCGAATACGGAAAATGCAGAAAAGCTGGGAAACATGCTTGTTAAGGCCGGGTGCCGGGTATGGTATGACGAGAAACTCGGCGGCGGACGTCTCTGGACCGGGAAGCGGTCGGATGCGATTGCCGGATGCACGGGTGTGGTGACGCTGTACAACGGAAGCGAAACATTTTCCCATGCGGAGCTTGCGGCAATTCGATTCGCCGAGCTTCTGGGGATTCCGATTCTGATGGTTGATACGGCGAGCGAGACTCCGAATGATCGGGACAAATACTATGACAACAGGACGTATGTCTACGGAAAGCTTTACGAGAAGGATTTTGAGGAGAAGCTTTCCGGGGGACTTGCGCGTTTGCGGGAACTCGCAGAGAAAGCGGAGAACAGTGCCGGAACCGCGGATTCGGATGATGAGAAGAAATCCCGGAAGTCCTATGATCTGGCATTCCGCTACTATGAGAATTATCGGAGAAAGCGCAAATACCGCGGCTATGATTATGAATGCAACCTGCGGACGAGGGAAGTATACGACGAGGACGGTGCCCGCGTGCACAACCTGCGGAGCTGGACGGAGTACGGCAGGGGAACCGTGACGGAGGATGAGGGCCCGAAGTTCTTAGGCGATGAGGAAACATACCGTTTCATGATGTGGCTTAGGGATGAATTTGTCCTGGTGCCGAAGAGCGCAGAGCGGGACTACACGGGACTTCCTTCCGACTGGGAGTATGCGAAGCACCTTGCGGCGCTTACCGCGCATCCCGATCCGGAGATTGCGGCGGAGTTTAAGAAGCAGAAAAAAGAGTATGAGGAGTCCTTGTCCGGGTACCCGTACAAGGACGAGTTTGAATACCTCAATACGCTCTATGACGATTGATTTCACAACGCATATTTGGATTCCCCCGAATTTGCGTGAAAATGCCACAAAAAAACTCGAAATACCCCATTGTATTTTGCGAAATGCAGTGTTATAATGGCAAAAGTTTCGTGCTTGGAAATGCCGCGCGATAGCGATGCATTTTCCGAATACTAGAAGAAAGGAGTGAGACCATGAGCAAGAAACCGTTTGTAACCGAACAGCAGATCCGCGAGATTGTCAAGACGTATCCTACGCCTTTCCATATCTATGACGAAACTGCGATCCGACGTAATGCGCGCGAACTTTTCAAAGCGTTTGCGTGGAATAAGGGTTACAAGGAATTCTTTGCTGTAAAGGCCACTCCGAATCCGTCCATCCTGCAGATCCTGCGTGAAGAGGGCTGCGGTGCGGATTGTTCTTCGTATACCGAACTCTGCCTTGCCGACGCGGCCGGCATTCGCGGGGAGAATATTATGTTCTCTTCCAACGAGACACCGTTCGGAGAGTTTACAAAAGCACGGGAACTGGGGGCATATATTAACCTTGACGATGTGACGCACATTCCTTTCTTGCAGGAGGAGTGCGGCATTCCGGAGACCGTATGCATGCGGTACAATCCGGGCGGAGTCTATGAGCTCGGCAACGGCATCATGGACAACCCGGGTGACGCCAAGTACGGCTGCACGAAGGAGCAGCTGATCGAGGCATTCCGCACGCTCAAGGGGCTCGGAGTGAAGCACTTTGGTGTGCATTCGTTCCTGGTTAGCAACACGACGGCGGAGAATTACTATCCGACCCTTGCAAGGACCCTCTTTACACTCGCAGTGGAGCTGAAGGAAGCCACGGGAGTGCATATTGCGTTCGTCAACCTTTCCGGCGGAATCGGTATCCCGTACCGTCCGGAGCAGACAGCTGTGGATATCGCAGCGGTCGGTCGCGGCGTGAAAGAGGTCTTTGATGAGATTCTGGTTCCGGCAGGAATGGGTGATGTTGCCATCTATACCGAGTTGGGACGTTACATGCTTGCGCCTTACGGCGGGCTTGTCGTGCGTGCGATCCATGAGAAACACATCTACAAGGAGTACATCGGCGTGGACGCCTGCGCCGTCAACCTGATGCGGCCCGCTATGTACGGGGCGTATCACCACATCACGGTTCTCGGAAAGGAGAATGAGCCGTGCGATCACGTATACGACGTGGTTGGATCTTTGTGTGAGAATAACGATAAGTTTGCGATCGATCGCAAACTGCCGAAGATAGACATCGGTGATTATCTGTTTATTCACGATACCGGTGCACATGGATTTTCCATGGGCTACAATTACAACGGAAAGCTTCGATCGGCGGAGCTGCTGCTCAAACCCGACGGGTCGGTACAGTTGATCCGAAGGGCCGAGAAGCCTGCGGATTACTTCGCAACGTTTGACTATAGCGGTATAATGAACGGACATTATTAATCATGCGATGCAGTTTCGGCACATGACGAAACTGCGAGAGTGTTTACTTCGGCACGGCGGTTTTCGTCGTGCCGTTTCTGTTCTTCGGAACTGAAAAGCTGCCGTCCGAAGCGGCAGGGAAATGAGGGGACTATGAGTAAGAAGGAGCGGAAGATTTCGACGGACGAAAGCGCTGTCGGAAAGCTTCCGAGGGAGATTGAGATTGATCTCCGGGACCGGGGCATACGTGAGTCGGATGTTTTGGTCAGCGTCCGGACCGACATGAACATGGACTGTGAGTTCACGCCGGGGTGGATCGTGATGACGAAGACGCGGCTGATTACGGCTACGGCGGACCCGCTCTCGGGTGAAGTACATTATTTTAAGGGTATGGAGACGCGCAAGACGCGCTCTGCCGATCGCAATCGTGTCTGGAATTTTGCGGAGTACGATATTTCCGATGTGAAAAATGCGTACATCGAGCGTTCGGTGAGCGGCGGCTTTCTGATCCTCGTTCACAAGGACCCGAACGACGAGGAGGCGGAGGGCGCAGCGGAGACCGTTGCGGCCGTTTCCAACCACTGCATGAGCAGCGCGACGAAGATTGAGAGGCTGTGCGAGAAGATCGCCGAAGGCAAGGAGATCGACGAGGACATGCTGAAGGACGACGAGGAAGAGGATTACTGCCCGACCTGCGGCACGATGTATCCGAATCCGGACCGCAAGGTTTGCCCGAAGTGCATGAACAAGAAGTCCATTTTCCGCAGGACCATCGGTTACTTAAAGCCGTACAAATGGCGCATCCTGGTGATGTTTGTGTGCTACCTGGCAACGGCATCGCTCAACATCGTTTGGCCGTACTTAAACGGTGTCGTACTGTACCGCAAGGTGCTCGGCAAGGACGAGAAGTTCCTGTCCTTCCTGTCGATTGACGGCAACCGCTATATGGTCATCCTGCTTTTGCTGGTTGTCACGATGGTGATGACGAAGATCACGATGCAGCTGGTCGGTATCCTGCAGGGTGTCATGACCGCGAAGATCGTTCCGAGAGTTGTCAAGAACATGCGAAACGACGTGTTCGGTGCGATGGGCAAGCTCTCCATCAACTTCTTCACGAGCAAGCAGACCGGTTCTTTGATGACCCGTGTCATGTCGGACTCGGATGAGGTTTCGGGATTCTTCATCGACGGATTGCCGTATTTCCTGATCAACGTATTTTCCATCATCGCAATGGCGGTGGTGATGTTCCGCCTGAGCGTTCCGCTCGCGATCGTTGCGCTGATGTTCATGCCGATCACGTTCCTCGTGAGCTGGTTCATGCTTCCGCGGTTGTGGCATCGCTACGGCCGCAGACACCGCGCCACGAGATCGCTGAACTCGAAGATCCATGACAACCTGAGCGGCGCTCGCGTCGTCAAGGCGTTCGGTCAGGAGAGCAGCGAGGTGGGACGTTTCGACAAGGCCAACGAGAAGGTGCGAAGCGCCGATCTCGCGGTTATGAACTACGACAACAAATTTTCCGCGCTGTACTCGGCGGCTGAGAACCTTGCATCGCTGATGGTTTATATCGTCGGCGCGTACCTGATCCTGATCCAGAAGCGGTTTGACTTCGCGGTGCTGATCACGTTCGCCGGCTACGTCGGCCAGATGACCGGTCCGATGGACTTCATGTCGTTCTTCTTCCGCTGGTTTACGAACTGCATGAACAGTGCGCAGCGTATGTTTGAGATCATCGACGCTGTGCCGGAGATCCAGGAGAAGGAAGACGCCGTATCGCTTGAGACGATCGAGGGTACGGTCGAGATGAAGGATGTCACGTTCGGCTACGAGAAGAACAAGCCGGTGCTCAAGAATATCAACCTGAAGGTTGAGGGCGGACGCATGCTCGGTATCGTCGGTCGTTCCGGCGCGGGCAAGACCACGATCGTCAACCTGATCTCGCGTCTGTACGACCCGCAGGAGGGTACGGTGACGCTCGACGGTGTGAACCTGAAGGACCTCTCCTTCAAGACACTTCGCGGCAATGTCGCGATGGTGTCGCAGGAGACCTACATGTTCATGGGCACGGTTGCGGAAAATATCGCTTACGCAAAGAAGGACGCCTCCCGCGCGGAGATCATCCGTGCAGCGGTGCTCGCCTCGGCGCACGATTTCATTTGTCGTATGCCGGACGGCTACGACACGATCATCGGTTCCTCGGGACGCGAGCTCTCGGGCGGTGAGCGGCAGCGTATTTCCATCGCGCGCGCCATCCTTGCCAACCCGAAGATTCTCATCCTCGATGAGGCGACGGCAGCGGTTGACACCGAGACGGAGCAGGCGATCCAGCAGTCGATCAACATGCTTATCAAGGGACGTACGACGATCTCCATCGCGCATCGTCTCTCGACGCTTCGCGACGCAGATACGCTGATCGTCATCGACGAGGGCAAGATTGCGGAGCAGGGCACGCATGAGGAGCTTCTTGCGAAGAAGGGCGTTTACTACAAACTGAAGGAGCTGCAGACCAAGG
The DNA here is from genome assembly GCA_017561985.1 of Lachnospiraceae bacterium. The sequence continues at coordinate 5,654 of JAFZAZ010000035.1, read as the reverse complement.
CTTTGGCTTTGAAGGGCATTGAGTAAAGGAGTAATCATATGGGTTTTAAGAATTTTGAGGGCGCCGATGAGGAATTCAACCTCGAGCAGATGGAGGCGGAGACCGAGGCCATGCTTCGTCTTCGCTATCTGAACGGGGAAAATGCGGTTTTCACGCGTACGACCGGCGGCTTCGTCTCGCTTGACATTGCGAAGGGCGAGGACGACAAGCCGGAGCACTACGACCGTGTCCGCGTTGTGAGAAGCTTCCCTTTCACCGCGCCGAATACATACATTTCCATCCGCACGACGGAGGAGAAGAGCAAGGAGATCGGCATCATCAAGGACATCACGAAGGATGTCTCGAAGGATACGCGCAAAATGCTCGAGGAGCAGATGGACCTTCGCTATTTTACGCCGGTGATCACGAAGATTCACGACATCAAGGAAGAGTACGGTCATGCTTACTGGGATGTGGAGACCACGGGCGGTCCGTGCAAGTTCGTCATCTACATGAACTCGAGCTCGGTTGTCAGTCTGAGCGACGTTCGCTTGATGATTACCGATCTGGACGGAAACCGCTTTGAGATTCCGGATTACACACAATTGTCGGCGGGAGAATTGAAGAAACTGGACCTGTTCCTGTAATTGACGGTATCGCAGGCCCTGCGGGGTTTGTGTGGAAACATGGTTCGTGCTGCTTTTTGGCAGCAGGAAGGATGATATATGAATTTGAAGTTTGATTTGCCGGCGATGCAGCGAAGCGCATTCACGCCGGCGGACGGAGAGGAGATTCGGTACTGCTCGCCCTACGACATCGGGACGGACGGTCAGATCAAGCACGACGGTTACATCGTCGTGACGGATCGTCGTCTTTTGGTGATCTCGGGGGCGGAAGTTGTGACCGAGCTTGCGCTTGCGGACATTACGTACCTCAAGTGTGATCCGCTTGTAAACAACGGAATCCTCATCGTGCGCACCGAGCAGGAGCCGGAAGAGCGGATTCTCGCACGGTTTACGATGAAGCACGTGTCGAGAGTGGCGTTTATCGCCAAGGGAGCGCTTCTGCTGCGCGACGGGATTCCGAAGCAGGTGATCAGTCGTGAGTACGACAAGACCTGTCCGGTGTGCGGACGCGCGCTGCGCGGCACGAAGGAGTGCCCGAAGTGCAGTCACAAGCCCTCTGTCCTTTGGAAGTTTTTCAAGCTCTGCGGAGCTTACAAGGGCTGGCTTGCCATCATCGCCCTGCTCATGCTCGGCGTGGCGGTAGTACAGCTTGTTATCCCGAAGATCCAGCAGGTGTTCATCGATGATTACCTGAAGGTCGGACACGGCGGAATGAAGGAGATCCTCATCTACGCCGCCATCCTGATCGGAATCACTTGCATCACCATTTTACTGCACGTGCTGCGGTACTGGATGTGTATCTCGATGGGTACAAAGATGAGTATGGACCTTCGCCGGATGCTCTACAAGAAGGTGCAGATTCTGTCTCTTTCGTTCATTCAGGACCGCCGTCCCGGCGAGCTGATGAACCGTATCGTCGATGATACAAGACAGGTGCGCCGGTTCATGGAGGAAGCATTTGCCGGAATGTTCTCGTGCATCATCTCGATGATCTCGGTTGTCGTTGTCATGCTCACGATGGACTGGAAGCTCACGCTGATGTCGGTTGTGTTCGTGCCGATCGCGCTCGGATTGTCGATCTCGTTCCGCAAGAACATTCATCGCCGGTTCCACATGCAGTGGCATCGGTTTGACAAGACAAACAGCGGTCTGCAGGACATCCTGGCGGGCATGCGCGTCGTCAAATCCTTCGGAACCGAGGAGCAGGAGACCGAGCATTTCCGCAAACTGACCGATGATTTTGCGAAAGTTCAGGAGCGCAACGAGGTGTTCTGGGCTTCGCTGTTCCCGATCATTTCATTTGTCATGGGTATGGGCGTGTATGTCGTGACGTACTTCGGCGGCGTCGGCGTATTGGAAGACCGATTTACGGTCGGCCAGCTGCAGCAGTTCATCAACTACACGTGGATGCTGTACGGCCCGCTCGGCTGGATGACATTCCTTCCGCGAATGATCACGCAGCTGATGACCAGTCTCGAGCGCATCTACGACGTCATGGACGAGGAGCCGCTCATCAAGGATCACGCGGAGGCGGTTGACCTCGACGTCAAGGGCGAAGTGGAGTTTAAGGACGTAACGTTCGGATACCGCTCCTACGAGCCGGTTCTTGAGAAGATTTCGCTGAAGGTGAAGCCGGGCGAGATGATCGGTCTGGTTGGCGCTTCCGGCACCGGAAAATCGACCCTGATCAATCTGATCATGCGCCTCTATGAGGTCGATGACGGACAGCTTCTGGTCGACGGCGTGGACATCAACGATCTTCGCATCGAAAAATATCACTCGCAGATCGGCGTGGTTCTGCAGGAGAACTTCCTGTTCGCGGGTACCATCTACAATAACCTGCGATTCGCGAAGCCTGACGCGACCGAGGAGGAGATCATCATGGCGGCCAAGATGGCCAATGCTCACGATTTCATCGTGAAGACGCCGGATGGTTACAACACCTACGTCGGAGAGCACGGCTACAGCCTGTCGGGCGGCGAGCGCCAGCGTCTTGCCATCGCGCGCGCCATCCTCAACAAGCCGAAGCTTCTGATCCTCGACGAGGCGACTTCGGCTCTCGACACCGAGAGCGAGTACCTGATCCAGAAGGCTCTGGAGCGTCTGACGGCAGGGTGCACGACATTTGCCATCGCACATCGTCTCTCGACCCTCAAAGATGCGGACCGTCTTGTTGTCATCGACGGCCACCACATCGCGGAGGTCGGCACGCACAACGAGCTGATGGAGAAGAAGGGCATTTACTACGGCCTCGTTACGGCGCAGCTGCAGATGCAGGCGCTGAAGGGCGAGGACGCGGCAGCGGCTGCGGAGACGGCGATCATCGCGGACGCAGCGGAACTCTCGGCCGAGGCGGCAACCGCCACGGCGGGAGCATAATCAAAAACGGACAGCGGTCTGCGGCGTGACGCCGGAGACCGCTTTGCTGTGTTCAATCGGATGAGGTATGCGTAGTTGCTCATACGCAGCAACGTGTTTGACTGAGTTTTTTTCGGAGGGCGCATGGGAAGAGTGCGAAGCGAAAAGGAATTGTATCGGGAGACTGTGCCGGCATTGCTGGCATGGTATTCGTACAATGCCCGGATTCTGCCCTGGCGCGAGGATCCGACGCCGTACCATGTCTGGATTTCCGAGATTATGCTTCAGCAGACGCGCGTGGAAGCGGTGCGCGGATACTACGATCGATTTTTGCGGGAGTTCCCCACGGTGGCAGCGGTTGCCGGAGCGTCGGAGGACCGCCTGATCAAGATGTGGGAAGGGCTCGGATATTATTCGCGCGTCCGCAACATCGCGAAGGCGGCCAGAGAACTGTGCGAGCGCTATGACGGCGAGCTTCCGGCGGACTGTGCGATGCTTCGCGAGCTGCCCGGGATCGGCGATTACACGGCAGGTGCCATCGCCTCGATCGCGTACGGAATCCGCGTTCCTGCGGTCGACGGCAATGTGCTCCGCGTCTTCTCGCGCCTGACCGGCTACCGCGACGACATCCGCACGGAAGTCTTCAAAAAACAAGTGCGTGACCACCTTCAGGATGCGTTGGAAAATGGGGATGTGCCGGAGGAAAGGTGTGAGAGTCGTGCAGGAGCTGATACTGCTGACGACAACGCCGCATCTTTCGGTACGAATAACGCCGCAGCCACAATCGGAGTCAATACCGCAGGTGCATTCAACCAGGCGGTAATGGACCTCGGGGCGACCGTGTGCATCCCGAACGGAAAGCCGCATTGCGACCAATGTCCGCTGTCTCACCTGTGCAGAGCATTTGCCGAGGGACTGGCCGATGAAATACCGAAGAAGCCCGAGCGCAAAGCAAGACCGGTTGAGAAAAAGACGATCCTGGTGATCGCCGATGAGGACGGAAGAGTGCTGCTTCACCGCCGTCCGCCGAAAGGACTGCTGGCCGGGATGTGGGAGTTCCCGAACGTACCGGGGCACCTGAGCATTGCCGCCGCGAAGAAAGAGGCGACCGGGGTCCTTGCGGAGGCTGCGGGACAGAGCTTTCAGGCTGTGGCGACTGCAGGGAAGAATGATGTCGGGGCGCCGTTAACTGACAAGAGTTTCTGTGCAATACGGGCACATCGGCTTGAGAAAAGCCGTCACGTATTCAGCCACGTGGAGTGGGAGCTGCGAGGTTTCCGGCTGGATGTTGCTTCTGCACCGATCGAAGTAAGCAACGGGGAATACGTCTTTGCGACGCCGCAGGAAATCGCTGAAGAGTATGGTCTTCCGCAGGCGTTCGGAGCGTATAGACTACATGCGTAGAATAAAAGACCGGTGGGCGAGCGACAGGAATACTGTGGTTGTCCGCCGGTTTATTTTTCGTGATTTTCGACAAAAAAGCAGGTCGTTTTCCTGCTTGAATGACAGTTCATTTTGCGGTTATACTTGCCCTATCAACTCTCTAAGGAGGCGAGCATGGACTGTTTCCAAACGGAGCTGAGTCGCGACGATTTGCGGGAGATCCTGAAGGAAAGAAAACACTTGCTGGAGCGGATGCTTGCAGATCTTTCCGCTGAACGCAAAGGTGTTCCGCCGGGGCAGATACGGGTGAGCCGTAAGAAGGGGAGCTTTCAATACTACTACAAAAAGGAGCCCGGCGAGCGGTGGCGGTATTTGCCAAAGTATCAGCGATCGCTGGCGGTACAAGTCATAAACCGTTCTTATCACGACGAGCTTGCGACTCTTGCATCAAATGAACTGCGTCTGATCAACAAGTTTCTTCTCTGCGGCTACCCGATGAGCATCGATGCCGCCTATCAGAAATTATCTTCCGGCAGAAAAGCCGTCATCAAGCATCGTGTTCCGAGCAATGCAGATGCCATCAATGATTTTTACTCCTTTACCTACGAACCTTTGTGCATTTTTGAGGAAAACAGGCAATATGAGACTGCGCGCGGGGAACTCGTGCGTTCCAAGGCGGAATGGATGATTGCACAAATGCTTCATGAATTTGGCGTGCCCTACCAATACGAGGCACCGCTGATCCTCCGCGAAATCGGCACTGTGCGCCCTGATTTTCGCTGCTTCAATGTTCGCAGGCGAAAGGTCGTCTACTGGGAGCACTTTGGAAAGATGGGCTCGAACGATTACGCATCGGTTGCAATCCGCAAGATTCGTAACTATGCGGAGAGCGGCTACCATCTCGCTGACAATTTTATCATGACTGAAGAATCCGGCGAGAGCCCGCTGACTCCGGGCGATGTCGAATACTGGATTCGCAGAGTACTGATCTAGTGTTGTGCGAGTGTGGGGTGTCAGTGTTGACTGGCAAATGATGTGAGCAAATGCGGGGTGTCAGTGTTGACTGGCAAATGATGTGAGCAAATGTGGGGGATCAGTGTTGACTGGCAAATGATGTGAGCAAATGTGGGGTGTCAGTGTTGACTGGCAAATGATGTTAGCAAATGCGGGGCGTCAGTGTTGACTGGCTAATGATGTGAGCAAATGTGGGTGCAGTATTGACTGGCAATGATGTGAGCAAATGTGGGGGGGCAGTATTTCTATGAATGCAGGCGGATGTCAGGGAGGCCCTGTGAAAACCCGGAGTCG
>JAFZAZ010000034.1 GCA_017561985.1 Lachnospiraceae bacterium | reverse complement strand
ATCGCGAGTGGCTCCGGCAACATTAAAACGAAACCTGGCGCTAATCAACGCCAGGCCTCGAAAAGTATTAAAGTTTAATTCTGCACAGTATTTATGGGATCAAGAACTTCAAAACTGTTGCACTTAGTTTGACAAATCACTCGTGTATTCAGAACGGCTGGAATTCCGGCTTTCCCTTGCGGAAGACGGTGTATTCGGTGAAGCCGGCCGCGCGTGCGATCTCCTCACCGCGGGCGAGGGCGTCTCCGATGTAGCCGGGGCGGTGTGCGTCGGACCCGAAGGTGATCATCCGGCCGCCGAGTTCGCGGTAGCGGCGGATGTAATTGAGCGAGGGGTTAGGCTCGTCCATGCCGCGCGCGAGTGCTTTGACGTTGATCTCGAGAGCGATGTCCTTGCGCACGAGCGTCTCCAGCGTCGCCTCCACAAGCGCGTCGTAGCGGCGCGGCGCGACGCGGCGGTTGGCGGGCACGTAGCGGAGCGCGTAGTCAAGGTGTGCGCAGGAGTGGAAGCAGGAGTAGGACTCCATGTTGAAGAGCTCCGCCTCAAAGTATGCGAGGATGCCGTCGATGGCACCGTATTCCTTCCAGTAGGAACGTTCGTACGGGTCGCGATGGCGCACAACGTGTGTTGAGCCGAGCACGAAGTCGAACGGATAGCTCTTAACGAGGTCGTCGTAAGCCTTGCGGACGCCCTCCTGTACATTCGGTTCGTTTCGAAGTCCAAGCTCGACGCCGATGAGGATCTCGAGCCGTCCCGCCCATTCCTCGCGAAGCGCCTGAAGCGTGTGGAAGTAATCGGAGACATCAAACACGAAGCTCTGCGGTTCACCCGGGAAGCAAAGATCCATGTGGTCGGTGATGCAGAGCGTCGTAAGACCGCGCTCGTAAGCGGCCCGGGCCATCAATTCCGGCGTTGACGTGCCGTCGTGCGGGGCGTCCGTGGAGTACTGCGAGTGCGTGTGCAGGTCTGCCAAAATCATATTACTGACCTTCCTTTACAAGTAGTGAGGCATGTTCTCCCGGCGTAGCGACGAGAGAGAAGTTAGTGTAATAAACAACGAAACCGGGCTTGGCCCCGGCGGGCTTTTTCACATTTTTCTTCTGGAGATAATCAACCTCGACCTTCTGTGCGTCGCGGTTCTTCGAGTAAAATGCGGCGAGCGAGCCGGCAAGCTCAAACACGCTGTCGGGAATCTCGGAGTCCCCGGCGCGGAGCACCACGTGCGAGCCGGGCACGCCCTTGGCGTGGAACCACCAGTCGCCTCCGTTCGCAAAATGATGCGTGAGCTCCTCGTTTTGATAGTTGTTCCGCCCGACGTAAATGTCAAAACCTTCCGGCGTGCGGTAGTGGTACGGCCGGCTGGTGACTTTCTTTGCGCGCTTGTCCGAGGAGCGGTGGAACTTGAGGTAACCGCAGTCCGTAAGCTCCCTGCGGATGTCCGCAAGGTCAGCCTCGTCCTTCGCGAACTCAAGAGATTCGCGGACGGACTCCAGGTGCGCGAGCTCATCACGGCTCTGCGCGATATGTTTGGCGAGCGCCTCGCCGGTGCGTTTTAATTTGGCGTAGCGCTCATAGTAGCGCTTTGCATTGTCCATGATGGAGAGCGCGGGGTCGAGTGCGATCGTGATCTCCGAGTTGTCGTAGTAATTGGTACACGTGAACGATTCCGAGCCGGAGACTGCGCTGTAGCCGTAGGTGGTCAGCAGCTCGCCGCAGATGCGGAAGCGGTCCTTCTTCTCGGTGTCGGCAAATTGCTTCTCCTGCAGGTCGAGCTTCTTTACGACGCGCTCGACAGCAGTCTGCACGAAGCGGCGGAGCTCTGCGGATTTGGCGCGGATGCGCGTCGCAGCCTCCTTGGTCTCGTAGTAGAACAGAAGAAGCTCGCTCATCGAATCGTATGTGCGGCTCTCGTATTTCGGATAATCGGTATACACCGTGAGCGCAACGGCCGCGTACTCCGCGGGGATGCCGTCCGAGAGAACGCACATGGGCGAAAAATCACCGCATTTTACGGCGTCGCGAAGCCACGTGAAGGCATCTTCAAGGCGTGCAAGCGAGGAGTCCGTGAGTTCTGCGGTGTCGGTGACCGTGTCGAGTCCCGCGCGGTGTGCAAGCTCGTTCGCAAGGACCGGGCTGATGCCGGTGACGGTCGTGTAGATCGCTCTGCGAAGATCGCCGGGTACATTTCGGATCGCAGCGGAAAGCGCGGCGGTGTCGTCCGAGAGAAGAGAGAGCTTGTCGCTCGTCTTCGGGATGAAATACGGGCGGCCGGGAAGTACTTCGCGCACCGAGCTCACCATCGCCGAGACGCGCTTGATGCTGTCGATGATATTGTCGTTCTCGTCAGCGAAAATGATGTTCGAGTGCTTGCCCATCAGCTCGATGATCAGGCTTTTGACGCGGGTGTCGCCCATCTCGTCGAGATGCTCGATGCGGATACGGATGATTCGCTCGAGGTCGGGTTGCTCCACGGAGAGAATGCGCGCGCTGTTCAGGTGTTTGCGGAGCAGCATGCAGAAATTCGGCGCCGTGAGCGGCGACTGGCGGTTGTCCTCAATCAGGCACGCAAGCGGAAGCGTCGCGCTTGCGCTGAGCAGGAGACGATAGGTGTCATAGTTTTTTATCGTAAGCAGAAGCTCGTCGGGCTCGGGCTGCGCAATCTTTGTAATGCGGCCGCCGACAAGGGTCTGCTGCCATTCGTTAACGAGGCAGGAAACGGTGATTCCGTCCAGAGCCATGGGGATTTTCCTCCGAAAAATGAACTGGTGTAACGATTGGAGTATACCACAAATCGTTTGACATTGCTATCGGAAAAACATATAATGGAGATTGATTGAGTGCTGCGGGGTACATGTTTTATGTTGAAAAAGCTGGAGCGAAAATTCGGACGTTATGCGATACAGGGACTGATGAAGTACCTGATGCTTTTGTATGGCCTCGGATTTATCATTTTCGCGATCAATCAGCATTTTTATTATGACTGGCTGATGCTGGATGTCGAGAAGACGTTCTGTCATTTTCAGTTGTGGAGACTGGTGACATTTCTGATTCAGCCCATCGAGAAGGACAATTTCATCATCGTCCTGTTCATGATGTATTTGTACTACTTCATCGGAAATATGCTCGAATTGAAGTGGGGCGCATTCCGGTTCAACCTGTTTTATTTTGCGGGTGTACTGTTCAATATACTGCTGTGCGTTCTCGTGTATCTGGTGTACTTTGTGGTCACCGGAACGGGTCGTTCCCCCGAGGTCGGACTCGGATATATCAACCTGGCGATGATGTTTGCATTTGCCACGGAGTTCGGGGACCTGGAGTTTTTGCTGTTCTTCCTGATCCCTGTCAAAGTCAAATATGTGGCGCTGTTCACGGTCGCCCTCTATGCGTATGATTTTATCAAAGTATACGTTCAATACGGGCTGGGAGCGTTTTTGCTGGTGTTCATCCCGTTTGTCATCGGAATCTTCAACTTCCTGATCTACTGGATCGTGACGCGGAAGCAGCGAAACATCCGGCGAAGGACGGTGGCGGATCTGCGGCGCCGTATGGCATACACGCAGAGCTTGCGTGAGGGATCGCGCGAAGGCAGCGTGGTCAATTCCGCGGGCAACCGCAAGGTGGTGACGAAACACCGCTGCGCCGTGTGCGGACGGACCGAGCTGGATGACGACATGCTCGAATTCCGGTTCTGCTCGAAGTGCGAAGGCAACTACGAGTATTGTATGGACCACCTGTACACGCACACGCATGTGAAGCGCGAGAAGGCCGGCACTTACGAAACTGCGGATGCTTCCCAAAGCGGAAGTGCGGGCACCGCGAAAGACATGCCCGAAAGAACGGAAGACACGAAAGAGACGGAATAGAAATGAGTACAAAAAGCATCGAACGCCGGTTGGGAATCGGCTTTTACGATATGGCTTGGCTGAATCTCTGCGCGGGGCTTGAGAGCCTGCCGGAGATTGCGAAGACAGCAGCGGGAGCGCAGGCGGAAGGATTTCTTCGGAAAATGACTGCCGCCGGCAGCAACCTCGTCGCAGCGATCACCGCAGGAGAGAGCGAGGCGACTGCGGCGGAGACGGAGAACCTGCTCGGCCTTCGGAAGGAGCTTGAGAGCCTGACGGAGGAGTTAAGCTGCGAGAAAACCAAGGCACAGCTTCTGTCGCGTGCTCTCAGGAGACGTATCGCTGCGGGCGGATCTGCGACGGTCGACGTCGACGAAGAGGTTCGTTCGGCGCTTCTCAAGATTTTTGCGGGCGACGATCCGATGATCATCAACCTTCGGATCCAGTCGATGCTCCGGGCATTTCCGGCGCGCATGACGAAGTCGCGCCTGTACGATATGGTCAGCGGGATCATCTCTCTGTATGTGGAGAAGGATTCGGACAGCATGGAATCGTTCTGTTACCGCGTGCGCTCGGCAGCGGTGCTCGACGAGCTGAAGGCGCCCGAGACGGCGGACAAGCTGCTTCGCCGCGCGGAGGAGACGATCGCAGCGGAGAGTTCGGACGCGGATGCGGAGGTTCTTGAGGAACTCACGAAGCTTTCCTCCGACAACGGCGATGTCATGGGATACATCGAGAGCCTTGCGCGCTGCGTGAACGCGATGGCTGCGCTCGGAATCATGAGTGATTTTCCGAAGAATCTCCGCGAGGATTCCTCGGTTTACGAGGTGATTGCGCCGACGGTTGCGATCCTTCTTGAGAAACTTGCCGGTGATGATGCGGACGAGGCTGCGTACGAGCGGCTGATCGACCGCGCACACGGCGCGATGGAGACATATTTTGAGCCGCTTTCGGTGCTCACGGAGACCGAGACAGGACGGCTTCAGGCGGCGATCGACGCGATGAGCGACGAGGAGGCGACCGCCTACATTCCGATGATGAAGGTTGCCCGTCTGATGTCGACGTCGGCGTACGCATCGCTCTCGGGTGAGCCGGTGAAGACCGTGACAGCCGAGGATGCGGAAGAGTGCAGACAGGAGCTTCTCGCGAAGCTTGAGAGCGCATTTTCCGGACAGCCGAAGGCAATGACGAGAGAGATGACGGCGGCAATCCTCGCCGAGCTTCCGGTGTGGTTTGAGAGCCGTACCGAGGTGATGGAGTACATGCTCCAGTCGCTTCGCGGATGCCGCACGGACGGTGAGAAGCGCGCAGCGCTTGCAATGTTGGAGATTTAATCGGGTAGCGATCGGGGGTATCATGCTCAAACTCAGCAAAAAGCTCAGAACGACCGAAACGGATGCTCCGGAACTCGGGACGATGGTCCGCGCGGTCCGCAGGAAACGCGGGGGCGAGGGAGTTTTTTGCGTGATGCACTCCGAGGCGACGAACGGAATGATGGAGATTGCGCCGCTTTCGTACGCGAAGTTTGAGGCGGGAAAGCGCGATATCACCGTGTTCGGTCTTGCAAAGAGCAAGAAGGAGGCACTCGAGCTCGTCCGTCAGATTGTGGATGATCTGGCGAAGAAGGGCCAGTGGGATGTCTCGGAGTATTTGTGACAGGAGGCCGGTATGGGGATCGTTTTGCTGATTCTAAAGATTCTCGGGATCACCATCCTAAGCATACTGGGACTGATCCTGCTGCTTTTGCTGCTGATCCTGTTTGTGCCGATCCGTTATCGGGCGTCCGGCATCGTGGACTCCGCGGACGGCTATTTCAAGGACGTGAACGTCCGCGTCCATTGGTTGTTCCGCTGCATAAGCCTGAAGATCGAGACCGACGAGGACAGGAATGTTTGGAAGAAACTCCGGTTTTTGTGGTTCTTCGGCAAGAAGGGCGACAGTGTCGTCTACCCGAAGGAAGCCGCCGAAACCGAGGATGATCATAAGCCGGAAAATGAGGCTCCCGAGAGCGCGGCAGAGACTGAAGGCGACAAGCCGGAGACCTCTGAAACGGAAGGTGATAAGCCTGAGACTGCAGAGACGGAGAGTGTGAAGCCTGACAGCGCAGAGACTGAAGGAGCGAAACATGAAACCTCTGAAGCAGAAGGCGACAAGCCCGACACCGCAGAAACAGCAGAGGACAGGCCCGACACCGCGGAACAGGCCGCGGAAGAGCCGCAGCCGAAGAAAAAGAAATCGTTCGGCGACCGCATCGAGGATGCGCAGGAGACGCTTGAGAGCGTGCTGGAGCTGTTCTCGAAGCGCAAGGATCTGCTGAAGCGGTATTTGACGAAGAAGTCGACCAAGGAGGCGGTCGGTAAGCTGTGGAAGTACACCAAATGGCTCCTTAAGCATCTGGCGCCGAGGAAGGGACATGCGGAGGTTACCTTCGGCATGGACGATCCCGACAAGACGGGATTGCTCTTCGGAATCGCTGCCAACCTGTATCCCTGGTACGGGGACCACGTGGTTGTGATACCGGAGTTCGAGCGGAAAATGCTCCTCGCCGAGGGTGATATCCGCGGTAGAATACGGCTGTGGGGCGTGGCCATCCGGGCGTTCAGCATCTGGCGCGACAAGAACATCCGGAAGGTTCGCAAAGAGTTCGAAAAAGTGAAAGAGACGATGACCGGTACGCCGGCTGACGTAAAGAAACTGCTGCATCACGAGGACGAGGCCGCGTGAGAGAAATTATTTAGCGGGAACGGCCCGCGGAAGGAGAGAAGACATGGCTGATGTGAATTTCAAGGAAACGGTACAAAACCTTCTGACCGGTATGGAGGGCTTTGTCTCCACAAAGAGTGTGGTGGGTGACGCGAGAACGCTCGAGGACGGAACGGTGATCATTCCGCTCGTGGACGTTGCATTTGCAGTGGGCGCGGGCGCGTTCAACAAGGATGCGAAGAACCGTGCGACGGGCGCGATGGGCGGAAAGATGTCCCCGTGCGCTGTTTTGATCATCCGCGACGGCAACACGCGTCTGATCACGATCAAGGATCAGGATACGATGTCGAGGATCTTCGAGATGCTTCCCGATGTGGTGCAGCGCGTGAAGACGATGATCGGCAAGAAGGACAAGGAAAATGAGGTTCCCGAGGAGACGATCGACCGTCTTGCGGACGAGATTTTGAAGGAAAACGACGCTGCCGACGAGACCGAGCAGAAACCCGAAAAAAAGAAAAAATAATCCTTGCATTTTGCGAACAAGTTTGATATTATGTCAATGTTCGGGTTTTTTCAGTCCATTTGTCAAAGGAGGTGCGATATCATGGCAAAGTGTGATATCTGTGATAAAGGCGCTCTGTTCGGAAGACAGATCAGCATTACGAGAAGTCAGGTTTCCGGACGTGCCAACAGAATGTGGAAGTCCAATGTTAAGTCGGTTCATGTAAAAGTGAACGGAACTACGAAGAAGATGCATGTATGCACGGCCTGCCTCAGATCCGGCCTTGTGGAGCGTGCCTAATTTTGAATTCAAAGCTTTGAGAGTCCGATAGGGCGGTTTGTCTGCCGTATCGGACTCTCTTGTTGTACACTTGCATTTTTCGCATCTTTGTACTATAATATGCGGGGGTTTGTGGATACGGATCCCGAAATGCGTGCGCGGTGCCGGGGAAGAGGCTGCGCGCGGGAAAGAGGTGTATCATGGACGGTACTTTGGAGAACAAATACGGGGAAGTCTTTATCGATATGGATGTGATCGCTCAGTATGCGGGATCGGCTGCTGTCGAGAATTTCGGCGTGGTCGGAATGTCCGCTGTGAGCATGAAGGACGGTCTTGCGAAGCTTCTGCGCCGCGAGAGTCTCAGTCACGGTGTCCATGTACAGTGTAACGGCAATCGTCTTTCGATCGACCTGCACATCATTGTTTCCTACGGGATCAGTGTTGCAACGGTTTGCCAGAATCTGTGTGAAACCGTCAAATACCGGGTGGAAGAGTTCTCGGGTCTGACGGTAGAAAAAATAAATGTTTTCGTCGATGGCGTACGCGTGATCGACTGAGAACGGAGCCCCTGGGTCGGACGGACAGATACCGGCCGGGCGCAGTGCGCGCCGAGGGCAGAAGGAGGAACGTAAAGTGGCGTTGCAGACAGTGGATGCCGCACTGATGCGCAAGATGTTTCTTGCGGGTGCGAAGAACCTGGAGTCCAAGAAAGAGATCATCAACGAGTTGAATGTATTTCCGGTGCCGGACGGCGATACCGGTACGAACATGACGCTGACGATACTCTCTGCGGTCAAGGAAGTCAACCAGGCGGAGCCCAGCATGAAAGCGATCGCGAAGGCGATGTCTTCCGGTTCGCTGAAGGGTGCGAGAGGCAACTCGGGTGTTATCCTTTCCCAGTTGCTCCGCGGTTTTTCCAAGGTTGTTCGCGATTATGACGAGATTACCATTCCGATCGCGGCGGAGAGTTTTGCAAGAGCGGTGGACACCGCGTACAATGCGGTTATGAAGCCGAAGGAAGGAACCATTCTCACGGTGGCGAGAGCAGGTTCCGAGCGTGCGGCCGAGCTTGTCGGCGTCAGCACGGATCTGGAGGATTTCTTTACACAGATCGTAGCCAGAATGCAGGAAGCGCTGGACTACACGCCGGAACTTCTTCCGGTGCTGAAGGAGGCGGGAGTTGTCGACTCCGGCGGCACGGGTCTTCTCGAAGTGATGAAGGGCGCGCTTGACTGCCTGCTCGGCAAAGAAGTTGATTACACGTTTGAAGAGGCGGAGAGCACCGAGGAGAAGAAGCGTTCCGGCAAGGGCGCTGCTGCCACGGACATCTCGACTGCCGACATCAAATTCGGATACTGCACGGAGTTCATCATTCTTCTCAACCACCGCGAGTTCACGATGGCGGAGGAGGCAGCCTTCAAGGCGTACCTCTCGTCGATCGGCGATTCCATCGTGTGTGTTGCGGACGACGACGTTGTGAAGGTGCATGTTCACACGAACGACCCCGGTCTCGCAATTCAGAAGGCGCTCACGTACGGACAGCTTTCCCGCATGAAGATCGACAACATGCGCGAGGAGCACAACGAGCGCGTCATCATGGAGGAAGAGAAGGCGGCGCAGCAGGAGGAGGCAAAGCCCGTTGAGCGCAAGCCGTTCGGTTTTGTTTCGGTTTCCTGCGGCTCGGGAATGGATGCCATTTTCCGCGAGCTCGGCGTCGATCGCCTGATCGAGGGCGGCCAGACGATGAACCCGAGCACGGAGGACATGATCACGGCTGTGAACGATGTTGCGGCCGACACGGTGTTCATCCTTCCCAACAACAAGAATATCATCCTTGCCGCAGAGCAGGCGAAGCTGCTTGTGAAGGACAAGGAGATCATCGTGATCCCGACCAAGACGGTTCCGCAGGGAATCAGCGCGGTCATCGCATTCTCGCCGGATGCTTCGGCAGAGGAGAACAAAGACGCCATGATCGAGGCGCTCTCGTATGTCAAGAGCGGCCAGGTGACGTATGCGGTTCGCGACACGAGCTTCGAGGGCCACGAGATTCACGAGTCCGATATCATGGGTATCACGGACGAGGGAATCAAGGCTGTAGGCGCGGACATCGACGACACGACGCTTGAGATGATCGACACGATGATGGACGACGATGCAGGCCTTCTCAGCATCTACTACGGAAGCGATATCACGGAGGATCAGGCGAACGCTATGGCGGCGCGCTTCTCCGAAAAATACCCGCTCGTGGACGTGGAAGTTCACTGCGGCGGTCAGCCGATCTACTACTACGTAGTTTCGGTAGAGTAAGTCTATTGACGCCGGTTGCGCTACGGGGCAGCCGGCGTTTGTGCATTTGTCGGAAAATGACAGCAACGACGCGGAGGGAGTATGAACCGAAACGATCCCATCTCCAAATTGAAGGGCATCGGGCCGAAGTCTGCGGAAGCGTATCAGAAGCTTCACATCAAGACGGTCGGCGAGCTTCTGGATTACCTGCCGAAACGCTACGAGAAGTACGAGTCGGAGCGGCCGGTTGCGTCCGCTGCGGAGGGGCGTCTCATGACGTTTCTCGGCACGTTTGTCGGCAACCCCACGATGATCCGCACGAACCGCGGAACGATGCTGTCGTGCCGCTTTCAGGACACGTCCGGAAAAATCTCTGTAAAATGGTTCAACCAGCCGTACATTCGCAAGCAGATCGCGATCGCGAGGTTTATCTTCCTGCGCGGCCGCGTTTCCAAGGTGCGCGGCGAGCTGTGTCTGCTCCAACCGGAGATGTATACGCCGGAGGCGTACCGCGAGAAGATGAAGACGCTTCACCCCGTGTACGGGCTCACCTCGGGAGTCACGACCAACGCGATCGCCAAGGCGGTCCGCACGGCGCTCGACAACTGTGAGATCGAGGAGCGCCTGCCCGCGGGAATCGTGCGCGAAAACCGCCTGATGAGGCTTCGCGAGGCGTATGAGGAAGTGCATTTTCCGAAGAGCGAGGAAGTGACGCAGGATGCGATCCGGCGTTTTGCGTTTGATGAATTTTTCGCGTTTCTGCTTTCGGTGCGGTGTCTCCGCGAGAAGACGGAACAGCTCCCGAACCGCTTCCCGATGCGGAGTGACGGGATTGCCGACCGCCTGACAGCGAGCCTTCCGTACGAGCTTACGGGGGCGCAGAGAAGGACGTGGGCGGAGATCTTTGCGGACCTCGGAGGAAACCGTCCGATGCAGCGTCTGCTTCAGGGCGATGTCGGCTCCGGCAAGACGATCATCGCGGAGCTTGCGATGGCAGCGTCCGCCGAGGCGGGATGCCAGTCGGCGCTTATGGTGCCCACGGAAGTGCTTGCAAAGCAGCATTACAACGAACTTACGAAACGACTTACCCCGTTCGGGATCCGCGTGGGAATGCTGGTCGGCTCGATGACGGCCGCGGAGAAGAGAAACATCCGAAACGAACTTGCCTCCGGCGAGATCCATGTACTGGTCGGCACGCACGCGCTGTTCCAGCAGGCGGTGGAGTTTGCGAAACTCGGTTTGATTATCATCGACGAGCAGCATCGCTTCGGCGTCGAGCAGCGCAGAAAGCTGATCGACAAGGGCGACGTTCCGCACGTGCTTCTCATGAGCGCAACGCCGATCCCGCGCACGCTTGCGATGATGATGTACGCGGACCTCGACGTTTCGATCCTGGACGAGATGCCCTCGAACCGGCAGAGAATACGCACGGCAGTCGTCGACACGTCGTACCGGCCGCGCGCGTTCCGCTTCCTTGCGGAGCATGTTGCGGCGGGAGAGCAGGCGTACGTGATCTGCCCGCTGATCGAGGAGAGCGACGGTCTGGATGCGGAAAATGTCGCCGACTGCGCGGCGCGTCTTGCCGAGGAGCTTCCCGGCACGGTGCGGATCGACACGCTGCACGGCAGGATGAGCGCGAAGGAGAAGACCGACGTCATGCAGAGATTTGCCGCGCACGAGACGGACATTCTCGTGAGCACGACGGTCGTGGAGGTCGGCGTCGACGTAGCGAACGCGACGGTTATCCTGATCGAGGACGCCGAGAGATTCGGCCTCGCCGCGCTTCATCAGCTGCGCGGACGCGTCGGACGAGGCGAGAAACAGTCGTATTGTATTCTCATGCAGGGGAACGATTCCGCGGATGCAAAGGAGAGGCTCTCGGTGCTTCTCACGGCGACGGACGGTTTTGCGATCGCGGAGAAGGATCTCACGATGCGCGGACCCGGCGATTTCTTCGGAATACGGCAGAGCGGAGAGGAGATTTTCCGCATTGCGGACCCGATCCGGGACGCCGAAGTGCTCACGTTGGCAAAGCATGCGGTGAGCTCTCTTACGGAGCGTGAATATGAGCGCGCATGCAAGCTTTGTCTTGCAGAAGGGCAGTCTGATGTGGTATACTAAAGAGACTCTGAGTTCACCTTAGCATCGGGGGGAAAATATGTTAGGTCTTCTGTACATTATCCTCAATTTCATGACCGGTCTGGTCATTACGAACCTGTGTTTTCCGAGACTTCTTGCGTTTACGAGAAGAACGTATTTCGGAAAGCGCATCGTGATCACACCGGCTCTTTTGATGTTCCCGCTTTGGTATATCGCAGGTGTGCTTCCGATGACATGGGCAACGTATCTGACTGCGTATGTCGCATCCATCAGCGGTGCGAAGGAGCCTCTCACCATCGCCAATGTGATCGTGATGTTTGCATCCGCGGTCTTTGTGTGCGTCGGCATGTTCGTCCTTCACGGGAGAAAACAGCTGCACCGCCTCGGGTCGGGCTTCCGGAAGTACAAAGCGGGAGAGATTGTATTTGCCGTATATACCTTCTTCTTTGCGGCGTTTTTGATGTGGTGGACGTTCGGCTACCAGAACGATCTGTATCGCGTCGGATACAGCGTGTTCAGTGATTTTGCCCCTCATCTCGGCATGATCCGGTCCTTCTCCAAGGGATCGAACATTCCGACCTCGTACTCGCATTTTGCGGGGGAGGATATCAAATATCATTTCCTGTTCCAGTTTATGGTCGGTAATCTCGAGTACCTCGGCATGCGTCTGGACTATGCGTTCAACCTTCCGAGTGCGATCTGTTTTGCGGGCGCGTTCTGCCTTCTGTATGTGCTTGCGGTCAAGCTGACCGGCAAGCGCGCGGTGGGATATATCGCGGGCCTTTTGTTTGCGTTCCGAAGCAGCGACGCCGTGTTTGATTTCCTTTCAAAGCCCTCAGACAAAGTGCTCAAAGCCACGGATCCGGAGAAGATCGGAAGCGTCATGTGGAAGGCGTTCCAGGACAACACGGATTTCGTCGGAACGACGCAGCATGAGGACTGGGGACTCTGGAACCTGAATGTGTATTGTAACCAGCGACATCTGGCGATCGGTCTGTGCGTTCAGCTGATCGTGATCATGGCGCTGTTGTCGCTTGTGTTCCGCGCTGCGGCGCGTGTCCGCGACCGTCTTGCGGACATTGAATTCCGCATGCAGAACACGGACCGTGAATACAAATTGTTCCCGATTGAGAAGATCGGATTCGGGATCCGGTATTCCGTGTTCAGTAAGGAAGGATGGCTTCCGCAGAACTACGTGAGACCGATCGCAATGGGACTATTGCTTGGCATGTGCAGCTTCTTTAACGGCGCGTGTGTCATCGGATGCCTTTGCGTGTTGTTCCTGCTTGCATTTGTCGCGGATCACCGTCTGGAGTACGCGATCACGGCGGGGCTGACCGTCATCATGACGCTCGGCGCGACGAAGTTCTTCATCGACGGTTCGGTTGTCGAGACGAAGTATTACTTCGGATTCCTCGCGAAGGTGAGGTCGCTTCCCGGTGTGTGGGAGTACATTATGACGCTCACCGGAATCCTTCCGTTCGTGCTGCTCGCGGCATTCCTGCTCTCGGACGGCACCCGCAAGTGGGTGTGGGCTGCGTTCGCGGCTCCGTTCGTGTTTGCATTTACCGTGTCGCTCACGATCGATATCACGGTCAACCACAAGTATGTTATGATGAGCCTGATGCTTCTCGCCATCCCCGCTGCGATGTTCATCGTGTGGCTGTGGGAGCGAAGAGGAGCGTGCGTGAAGATCGCGGCGCTGATCCTCGTGCTTGTGATGACGGTGACAGGTCTGTACGACCTTCGCACGGTGCTTCGCAAAAACGATATCAAGCAGGGGCTGTACCTGAGATTCCCTAAAGACGATCCCATCACTGCCTGGGTTATGGAAAATGCGACTTCGGACGACATTTTCCTCTCTCCGTACTACTCGCTGAACAGCTTCGTCATGGGCGGCGCGATGCTTTACTACGGATGGCCGTATTACGCGTGGTCCGCAGGCTATGACACGGACATGCGGCAGCAGAAGGTGAAGCAGATGTACGAGGCGCGGACATCGGCCGATTTGATCCAGCTGGTGCAGGAGAATCATATCCGGTTCATCGTCGTCGACAACGACGCGCGCACTTCGACCGAATACAATATCAATGAGCCCGTTATTGTGCTGACTTACGCCAAGGTTTTCGAGAGCGGAAGCACAGCAATTTATGATACTACAAAATGGGCACTCGCCATCAATCTACCGGCGGGTGAGGAGGAGAAATAATGAATACGCTGTACATTGTGATCCCCGCATACAACGAGGAAGCGAACATCGAGACGGTGATCCGTGAATGGTATGAGGTGATCGAGCAGAGAAGCGAGATGAGCCGCCTCGTCGTGATCGACGACGGCAGCAAGGACTCCACGTATGCGATTATGCAGAAGCTCGCCGAGACGATGCCGAAGTTCGTGCCGCTCACGAAGCCGAACGGCGGACACGGCGCGACGGTTCTGTTCGGATACCGCTACGCGCTCGACCACGGTGCGGATTACGTCTTCCAGACCGATTCCGATGGCCAGACGAGACCGGAGGAGTTCGCGCAGTTCTGGGACAAGAGAGAAGCGTACCACATGGTCATCGGACACCGCAAGGGCCGTCAGGACGGCTTCTCGCGCGTGATCGTGACGAAGACGCTGAAGCTGGTATGCCTGCTTTGCTTCCACGTGCGTGTGAAGGACGCAAACACCCCGTTCCGCATCATGCAGGCGGAGTATCTTGAGAAGAACCTGAAGGTGATCCCCGAGAATTACAACCTTCCGAACGTCGTGCTTTCCGTTTTGTACGCGAAGAAGAAGGAACCTGTTCTGTATATTCCGATCACGTTCCGTCCCCGTCAGGGCGGCGTCAATTCGATCAACATGAAGAAGATCTTCAAGATCGGCCGTCAGGCGTGGAAGGATTTCCGTGAGATTAACCGCTGCATCAAGCGCAGCATGAAGGAGGAGAATCAATGAACCGTCGTAAGAGCTCTCATTATGCGACACGACTGTCCGTATCGTTTGTCTTCTTCATGATCTTCTGTGCGCTCGGAATGAAGTATCTCGGCGCGGTCGATTTTTCGTACGTGTTCCGCTGGTGGCTTGTGATCCTTGTCATCGGCCTCGCTGCGCTTCCGTTCTCGGTGGTTTTGTTCAACCGGTTTAACGACGGCGGATGGATGTTCTCGAAGACCATCGGCATCGCTGTCGGCGGCTGGCTTTTGTGGTATCTGTCATCAATCAAACTGCTGAAATTCACGCAGACGAACGCGATCCTCATGGTCGTGCTTCTGTGTGCACTCAGCATTGTCTTTTACTATTATGCGAAACAGCGCAAAGACCGGAAGAGCCGTTTCACGGACTTCTTTACCATGGACCGCATGTGCGCGATCGTCGCCGTTGAGGTGATCTTCTTCGCGTTCTTCATTTTCTGGTGCTACCTGAAGGGTATCAGCCCCGACGCGAACGGCACGGAGCGCTTCATGGACTACGGTTTCATGAACTCGATCGGCAAGTCGGATTACATGCCCGCCGCGGATATCTGGTACTCGGGAGAGGGCATCAACTATTACTATATCGGTCAGGTGCTCGCAGCATTTCTGATGCAGATCTCCGGAGTTCCGGTAACGCACGCTTACAACATCGCGATGATGATGCTCGCGGCGTTCGGCTTCTCGCTTGCATACTCGATCGGCAGCAACATGATGCACCTTCTGATCGAGGACCGCGCGAAGCGCAACTGGTCGCCCTCGGAGCTTGCTGAGCTGCAGAGCATCGGCTGCATCACGAGGGAGGAAGGAAAGCCGTTCTTCCGGCCCGCAGTCGCAGGTACGCTTTCGGGACTCGCCGTGGCGATCTGCGGAAACATGCATTATCCGTACTACAAGTACATCTACCCGAAGCTGCAGCAGCTGCACGGGGAGGAGGCTACGTACAAATACTGGTTCCCGGATGCGACGCGCTACATCGGCTATATGCCGGACGTGCCGGACAAGACCATTCACGAGTTCCCGGTGTACTCGTACGTCATCGGAGACCTGCACGCTCACGTGATCAACATGATCTTCGTCATAACCGTGCTTGCGCTGCTTCTTTCGTATCTCGCGGAGCGCCGTGAGCGCATGGAAATCGTGCGCCGCTATGACGTTCAGCTGAAAATGCAGTCGATCGTGAAGGAGGTGTTCAATCCGATCATCGTGCTCTGCGCGTTCTTCGTCGGATTGTTCCACATGACGAACTACTGGGATTTCCCCATCTACTTCGTCATATGTGGTGCGATTATTCTGTTCTCGAACCTTGTAATCTACCGGTTCCGCCTTCAGGCGCTGATCCTCACGGCCTACCAGGCTGCGATGTTCATCGTCGTGGGCGCGCTGGTTGCACTGCCGTTCACGCTTACGTTCGACACGATCTCGACGTCGATCGGTATCTGCGGAAGCGGACATCACACGAGTCAGTTCCAATTGCTGATCCTGTGGGGACTTCCGAATTTCTGCCTGTGGTCGTTCGTCATTTTCCGGATCGTTGAGTTCGTGAAAGGCCGCAATAAGCGCGTTGTGGAGCCTCTGCCTCGCCAGTATGCGAATCAGGTGGAGACGGAAGAGGACGCCGAGGGCAAGCAGCCGCTCGGAGCGGTTGCTTCGTTCATCACCAGTCTTGAGATCACGGATCTCTTTGTGATTACGATCGGTCTGTGCGCATTCGGACTGGTGCTCCTTCCGGAGATCATTTACGCAAGAGACATCTACACCGGCGCGTACATTCGTGCGAACACGATGTTCAAGCTTACGTACCAGGCGTTCATTCTGTTCGGCCTGAGCATGGGCTACATCATCGTCAAATTCATTTCGATGCCGAGAAACCGCCTGATGAGGGCGCTCGGCACGGTAGCGCTGATACTGTTGCTCTGGACCGCCGGTTACTTCAACGAGGCGTATGCCGGCTGGTACCACGGTTTTTACGAGGGCCTCGATGCGACGACGTTCATCCGCGACGATATAAGCTCGGCCGAGGCGGACATCATCGATCACATCAACGAGACGTTCACCGAACAGCACAATGTGCTTGAGATGTGCGGTGCGAGCTACACGTATTTCAACCGCGTATCCGCATTCACGGCAATGCCCACGGTGCTCGGTTGGGAAGTTCACAACTGGCTGTGGCGCTGCAGCGGAGATATCTCGAAGTATCCCCAGAGCGTAAGGGATCGCCACGCGGATGTCATCACACTGTACACTTCCCGCGATCAGGTGGAGGTTTCGAAGCTGATCGAGAAGTACGATATCGACTATATCTTCGTCGGAATCTGCGAGCGTGTGGACGGTTACTGTGAAGTCACCGACGCACATATCAAGCAGGGCAAATACAAGCTGGAGGACACAATGACGGTCAACGGCAGACGCTGCCTGAAGATCGACCTGAATCTTGCGACGCTTCTGCAGCTCGGAGATATTGAGATGCAGACGAAGGACGAGAAGACGCAGCAGGATATTTATCTGATCCGCGTAAAGCGCGATCTCACCGCAACTATCGCCGGTAAATAAACAAACAAAAAAACAGACCCGCAGTCCGTGATGGCTGCGGGTCTTTCTTTGTCATTGTTTCGTGAAATGCTGTCCGTTTCAATCCTCGTTCTCGCTGCCCGGAAGAGAGCGGTCAGGCATCTCCGGAAGGATCAGCCGCACGCGGTCGATACGGTTCTTGTCGACGGTCTCGGCGATGTATGTCGCACCGTTTTCGTCCGTGACGGACTCACCCTCCGCGGGGATGTGCTCAAGGAGATGATACACATGGCCGGCGATCGAGTCGTAGTCGTCCGAGGAGAGCTCCAGGCCTGTCGCCTCGCCGACGTCCTCAAGCTTGGCCATACCGTCGAGAAGGAATTCGGTGTCGGAGACGCGGACGATCGCGTCCTGTTCGTCCGAATCATACTCGTCGCGAATCTCGCCGACGATCTCCTCGAGAAGGTCCTCGAGAGTGATGATGCCTGCGGTCGCGCCGTACTCATCCAGCACAACTGCGATGGTGACCGATTCGTGCCGCATCTCTGCGAGCAGGTCGGCGGTCTTTTTAAATTCATACGTAAAATAAGGCTTGCGCATCAGCGCGCGCACGTCGAACGACTCGCGGTTTCCGTCGTAGTGGAAGAGGTCCTTCAGGAAAAGGATGCCGACCACATTGTCCGGCGTCGATTCGTAGACAGGGAGACGGGAGTAATTGTTCGCGCGGAATGCGGCAACGATCTCGTCGTACGTCATTTCGGTGTTGATGAAATCCACGTCGATGCGGGGAACGCAGACGTCCTTGGCGACGGAATCGCCGAAATCAACCACGTTGTTGATCATTTCCTTCTCTTCATTTTCCAAAACACCGTCCTCGTGGCTCGCTTCTACGACCGTGAGGAGCTCGTCCTCGGTGAGGACAGGGCGCTTGTTCGGATTGATGCCGAGAATGCGCAGAAGGCTTCCCGAGAAGAGGTTGACGAGGAAAATGACCGGCGTCATGACAACGGTATAGACCGAGATCACCGGGGCATAGATCATCGCCATGCGTTCGCTCTTGAGAGCGGCTATGGTTTTGGGAAGGATTTCGCCGAATATGATGACCAGGAAGGTGAGCACTCCGGTGGCCACGGAAAGAAAAGTCTTACCCCACATGCGCTGCGCGAAAACCGAAGTGAGCGCGGAAGCGGTAAGGTTGACGATATTATTACCGATCAGAATGGCGGAGAGCAGCTTGGAGGGGTTCTCCAGAAGTGCGAGAGCGCGGCGTGCCGAGCGCTTTGTCTCCGCGAGACTGCGGAGCTTCATGCGGTTGGCGGAGGTCAGCGCGGTCTCCGCGGATGAGAAAAATGCTGACAGAAGAAGCAGCACAATGATGATTGCCAGTTGTAGTCGTGAGGCAGGGTCCAAAAAAATATCACACTCCTTGTAGTTGGAATGGATAAATTATACTAAACTCCCGCGGAAAATGCAAAGAAATTTTCATCGGGGCCCATGTTTCCCTTTCCGCAAATGTATGGTATAATAACTCTGAATGTACACGCGAAAAATGAGTTTCCGTGTGCGTTAAGAAAGGAACAGCTATGATTGAACTGAAAAACGTTTCCTTCTCTGTTTTGGAAGAGAACGGAGGAGCGACGAAAGAGATTATAAAGAATGTCTCGCTGACAATCGGCGATAATGAATTTGTCGCGATCACCGGCCCCAACGGCGGCGGCAAATCAACGCTCGCCAGACTGATCATGGGCATTGAGAAGCCGACGTCGGGACAGATCCTCGTGAACGGCGAGGACGTGACGGGCCTCTCGATCACGGAGCGCGCAAAGCGCGGCATGGGTTTCGCCTTCCAGCAGCCCGTGCGTTTCAAGGGCATCACGGTCAAGGACCTTCTCACGCTCGCATACGGCGGAAAGCTGTCCACCTCGGAGGCGTGCCAATACCTCTCGGAGGTAGGTCTCTGCGCGCGCGATTATGTAAACCGCGAGGTCAACGCGAGCCTGTCCGGCGGCGAGTTAAAGCGTATCGAGATCGCGACGATCCTTGCGCGGAAGCCGCAGTTTGCTTTGTTTGACGAGCCCGAGGCCGGCATCGACCTGTGGAGCTTCCAGAATCTGATCCGCATTTTCGACCGTCTTCACAAGGAGATGAACGGCGCCGTCGTGGTCATCAGCCACCAGGAGCGCATTCTCAATATCGCGGACCGCATCGTAGTGATCGCGGGCGGCGAGGTTTTGGAGCAGGCTGCAAGCGAGGAGCTGCTGCCGAAGATCCTGAGCGATTCGCTCGCTTGTCTGACGCACCATGAAACGATGGACGCCGGATTGAGCGCGAAAGGAGGTAAGTGATCATGGATGCGATCCAGAAACAGCTGTTTGCACAGATCGCGGACCTTCACGAGGTGCCGCAGGGCGCTTACAACTTTCGCGTGAACGGCGAAGGCGCAGGGCGCAATACGACGGAAAATATCGATATCATCACGAAGACGGACCGCCAGGGCATTGATATCAAGATCAAGGCCGGAACGAAGAACGAGAGTGTTCACATTCCGGTTGTCATCTCGCAGTCCGGTCTTTCGGAGTGTGTTTACAACGACTTCTACATCGGTGAGGGCGCGGACGTGACGATCGTCGCTGGCTGCGGCATTCACAATGCGGGAGACCAGTCGTCCGAGCACGACGGAATCCACACATTTTACGTGGAAAAGAACGCACACGTGCGCTACGTGGAGAAGCATTACGGCTCCGGCGAGGGCACGGGAGAGCGCATCATGAACCCGCAGACGGTGGTGTACCTTGCGGAGGGAAGCTCCCTTGAGATGGACACGGTTCAGATCGAGGGCGTGGATTCGACGATCCGCACGACGCGTGCGACGGTCGGAGACGGTGCGTCCCTGGTGATCCGCGAGAAGATCATGACGCACGACAGACAATATGCAAAGACCGATTTTTCGGTGGATATGAACGGAGAGGACAGCGCGGTGGATCTTGTGTCCCGCTCGGTTGCGAAGGATGACTCGAAGCAGGAATTCTTCTCGAACATCAACGGCAACAACCGCTGCAAGGGCCACTCCGAGTGCGATGCGATCCTGATGGACAACGGTTCGGTCGCTGCGGCTCCGCAGCTTACGGCCAACAACCTGGACGCCTCGCTGATCCATGAGGCGGCCATCGGTAAGATCGCCGGCGACCAGATCATCAAGCTGATGACGCTCGGACTTACCGAGGAGGAAGCGGAGCAGCAGATCATCAGCGGTTTCCTGAAATAACGGTGGAGAATGAAAAGAGTACGATACATTTTGACGGTTCTTGCGTTCGCACTGCTCCTTACGGCGTGCAACGGCAATGACAATAAGACGCCCGGACCGGAACCGACGGCGACGCCCGTTGTGACGCCGGCTCCCTCGGGGTGCGAAGTTCATGTTTTGAGTGTCGGCAAGGCGGACGCGATCCTGATCATCGCGGACGGACAGACGATGCTCATCGATGCGGGATATCGCACGGCGGCGGAGACGATCCTTACGTATCTCCGCGGGCACGGTGTGACGAAGCTTGATTATGTGCTTTTGACACACGGCGACCGCGACCATGTCGGCGGCATGGGAGATGTGCTGAACGGAGTCGAAGTGGGACAGATGCTTCTGTGCCCGCGCAAGGAGAAAAATCTCGACCTGTACACTTACATGATGCAGGTGCTCACGAACAAGTCGATTCCGTATTCCGTGCCCGATGTCGGCGCAAAATACACGCTCGGCAAGGGAACTTTCACGGTCATCGCGCCGGGCCCCGAGGCTTTGGCGAAGGATTCGGACAATGACGCGTCCGTGGCGATCCGATACGAATACGGCGACCGCAGTTTCCTTCTGATGGGCGATGCGCTCGACACGACCGAGAAGGAGCTTCTGAAGACTTCCTTCACGATTCGCGCGGATGTTCTGAAGACCGGACACCACGGAAAGAGCGACGCGACATGCAAGAAGTTTCTGCGCGCCGTACAGCCGGCCTATGCGGTCATAAGCTGCGGCGCAAACGAGTACGGCGAGATGGAGGGACCGGCACAGAAGGTGCTGGATCTTCTGTCGGATTTCCATGTAGAGACGCTTCGGACGGATCAGCTCGGAACGATCGTGTTCCGGACCGACGGCAAGGACCTTTCGTATGATACGGAGGTAAACAATGGACAATAAGACGAAGCTGAAGCTTTTCGCGGAGGCGCTTAAGGCGCGAGACAACAGCTACAGTCCGTATTCGGGCTTTGCTGTCGGAGCGGCCTTGCTTGCGCGCGACGGGAAAGTGTACCGAGGCTGCAACATCGAGAATTCCTCCTACGGCGCTACGATCTGCGCGGAGCGTTCGGCGGTGTGCGCGGCTGTATCTGCGGGATGCACGAAGGGAGATTTCAAGGCGATCGCGATTGCCGGAGGGCCGAAGGACGGGAAGACGATCCCTTGTCCGCCCTGCGGAATCTGCCGGCAGGTGCTCTCGGAGTTTGCGGATCCGGAGACATTTTCCGTGGTTTTGGAGAGTGAGAGCGGAGAGCTTGCGGAGGTTTTGCTTTCGGAACTTTTGCCGCACGTATTTTCCCTGTGAGAGAAGTGATTTTGCTTTCGTTGAAATATTTTTTTGAAGTACTTGACAAACGAAGAGTTCATGGTATAATGGCAAAGTACCGCTTGGAAACAGACGGTACTTCTTTACGGCGAAGTAGCTCAGTTGGCTAGAGCATACGGTTCATACCCGTAGTGTCGAGGGTTCGAATCCCCCCTTCGCTATCATAAAAACCTCTCCTGTGATCGCAGGAGAGGTTTTTTCGTCTTTGATGTTCGGATTGTTGAGATAGCCGCCGCGGACACCCCGTTCGCGGCTTTTTTAGTCGCACTCGGTGAACGTGAGATTGCGGTTGTACGCCGCAGCGTCGCGGAACACCGCGAGGAGTGAGTCACCGTAGGAGTCGAGCGACCGAAGCATCATGTCCTTCCGATAGAACAGAATATGTGTCGGCTCACACGGCTCGGTCAGGATGTCGTGGAGCGCGTCAAGGTTGCAGCCGTAGTACTTCGGCGCGTTGAGACGCCATGCGAGATATGCGTGCGTCGCTTCCTTCGTTGTCATGTAAAGCCCGTCCAGGGCGATGGTTTTCATCGTTAGTCTCTCCTGAGTGATTCTTGGTAAACTCGTCAATACAGCCGCGTGAACGTCACGTAGTGGTCATCGGTGTAGTAGATCAGACCGTCGTTCGAGAAGATGATCCGCTTCGCGCCGCGGTTCTTCGCGCCCTTCGTGTCAATGTCGCACTCGTAGTATTTGCGTCCGTTCTTGGTCGGAAGCTTGCCTTCGTAGTTGCCGAAGTAATCGCCGCCGATTGCCTTGCCCTTCGCGTATTTTTCAACAGAGCCGCCGGACCAGCCGAGGTCCTCGGCCTGCTTCTTGGTGATGAAGTTGTTCGGCAAATGCCCGTATGTGTGGATGTACAGTGCGACTTCGTCCTTGCTGTAGTAGGAGCCGTTTTCGTCGATCGAAGCCTTCGGCGTCGGTGTGGGAGCCTTCGTGGGTTTCGGCGTCACCGTCGGTGTGGGAGCCTTCGTGGGCTTCGGAGTTACCGTCGGTGTGGGAGCTTTGGTAGGCTTCGGCGTTGCGGTAGGCTTCGCGGTGGACGTCGGTGTCGCGGGTGAGTCGGTAGGTTCCGCTGTCGGTGTCGCGGGTGAGTCTGACGGTTCCGGCGTCGGCGTCTCTGTCGCAACGGGAACGACCGTAAGCGTCGCACCGTTGTCATCTCCGCTGTTCCTGCCAGCGGCGATCAGTCCGTAGATCAGGACGCCTGCGAGGAGCAGGATGAGGATCGTGCCGATGACAGGATGTTTTTTATATTGTTTGAGTAACATTTCCGGATTCATGAGCTTGTCGGATCCGCTCGTATGTGCGAACGGACGTGTCCTTTCTCCCGGCCGGGCCGGGGCTTTCGGTCAACATAGTAACCATAGCATTTTCCGCGCGGAAAATCAACCTTGACGAGGCGGAAATGTTTGCATTTATGAGGGTTTCGTGGTATCATCGTAAGTGTTTTTTCGGCGGAAAATCGCCTGCGGAAACAGATTGTACAGGGGCCGCTTCACGGCGGCAACGGAAAGCGGGGAGCGCGTATGCGAATCGGAACCGGATATGATGTGCACCGGCTGACGGAAGGCCGTCCGCT
Source organism: Lachnospiraceae bacterium (assembly GCA_017561985.1). The sequence goes on along the minus strand of JAFZAZ010000034.1, from coordinate 62,724 downwards.
TGTGCTTGGCGGCGTTACGGTGCCGTATGAAAAGGGACTTTTGGGACATTCGGATGCGGATGTTTTGATTCATGCGATCATGGATGCGCTTCTGGGGGCGCTTGCTCTCGGTGACATCGGACTGCATTTTCCGGACACGGATCCTGCATATGCCGGCGCGGACTCCCGCGTGCTGCTTCGCAAGGTCGGCGATCTTGTGGCGGAGCAGTGCTGTGTGATCTCGAACATCGACGCTACGGTGATCGCGCAGCGGCCGAAGCTTCGCGATTACATCAACGAGATGCGCGGCAACATCGCGGAGGATCTGAACCTGGAGATCTCGCAGGTGAGCGTGAAGGCGACGACCGAGGAGGGGCTCGGATTTACCGGTGCCGGCGAGGGTATCGCGGCGCAGGCGGTGTGCCTGATCGAACCGATGGTTCCGTATGTGGAATACCCGGTCGGCGGAGGCTGCGCGGGTTGTGCGGGATGTACGGGCTTCCGGGAGTAAACGCGGCGGAATCGGAACAACACCGAAACAAAAACACCGGGACAAATAACAAAGGTGATCAAAGGATAAGAACGTATGACGATTACACAGACGATAGCGAAGGAACTGAATGTCAAGGTGACGCAGGTGGAGGCGGCGGTTGCGCTGATCGACGAGGGCAACACGATCCCGTTCATCGCGCGGTACCGCAAGGAGGCTACGGGGCAGCTCAACGATGAGCAGCTGCGAGAGCTCCACGAGAGACTTGTGTACCTTCGCAATCTTGAGGATAAGAAGCAGCAGGTCATCGCAACGATCGAGGAGCAGGGAAAGCTCACGGATGAGCTCCGCAAGGCGATCGAGGATGCGACGACGATGGTGGCGGTGGAGGATCTGTACCGCCCGTACCGTCCGAAGCGCCGCACGCGCGCGACCGATGCGAAGGAGAAGGGACTCGACGGACTGGCAGCAATCCTCACGATGCAGTACACGGACAAGCCGATGGAGGTTGAGGCGCAAGCCTACCTTTCCGAGGAGAAGGGCGTGACGAGCGTCGAGCAGGCGCTGCAGGGGGCGATGGACATCGTCGCGGAGTCGGTGAGCGACTCTGCGGATTTCCGCAATTACATCCGCGGCATCACGTTCAAAAAGGGAGTTTTATTTTCCGAGGCGAAGACAAAGAGCGAGGAGCCGAGCGTGTACGACATGTACAAGGCATTTTCCTCGCCTGTTGAGAAGATGAGCGGCTACCGCGTGCTGGCGGTCAACCGCGGTGAGAACGAGAAGGTGCTCTCGGTACGCATCGAGGCGCCCGAGGAGGACATCCTTCGCTACCTTGAGAAGCAGGTGATCGTTCGCGACAATCCGAACACGACGCCGTATCTGCAGCTCGCAATCGCGGATGCGTACCGCCGTCTGATCGCACCGTCCATCGAGCGCGAGATCCGCAATGAGCTTACGGAAAATGCCGAGGACGGCGCCATCAAGGTATTCGACAAAAACCTGACGCAGCTCCTGATGCAGCCGCCGATCACGGGCAAGGTTGTGCTCGGCTGGGATCCCGCGTTCCGCACGGGCTGCAAACTCGCGGTCGTGGACGCGACGGGCAAGGTGCTGTACACGTATGTCATCTATCCGACGGAGCCGCAGAACAAGATCGCCGAGTCGAAGGCGATGCTCAAGAAGATCATCAGCCATTTCAAGGTTGACCTTATCTCGCTCGGAAACGGAACCGCTTCCCGCGAGTCGGAGCGCGTGATCGTGGAGCTTCTCGCGGAGATCCCGCAGAAGGTTTCGTACGCGATCGTGAGCGAGGCCGGCGCAAGCGTGTATTCGGCGAGCAAACTTGCAACGGAGGAATTTCCGAAACTCGACGTCGGAGCGAGAAGCGCGGCGTCGATCGCAAGACGTCTGCAGGACCCGCTTGCGGAGCTTGTAAAGATCGAGCCTCAGGCCATCGGCGTCGGTCAGTACCAGCATGACATGAACCAGAAGAAACTGGCGGAGAGCCTCGGCGGCGTTGTCGAGGACTGCGTTAACCGCGTCGGCGTAGATTTGAACACCGCGAGCGTCTCGCTGCTTGAGTACGTCTCCGGAATCAACAAGACACTTGCGAAAAATATCGTTTCCTACCGCGAGGAGAACGGCAGCTTCCGAAGCCGCAAGGAGCTTCTGAAGGTTGCCAAGCTCGGACCCAAGGCGTACGAGCAGTGCGCGGGCTTCCTGCGCATCCGAGACGGCAAGGAGGTTCTGGACAACACGGGCGTGCACCCGGAGAGCTACGAGGCAGCGTACAAGCTTCTCGAGAAGCTCGGTTATTCCGCGGCGGACATCACCGCCGGCGGCGCGAAGGGAATGCGCTCCAAAGTGAAGAATACGGCTGCGCTGGCAGCGGAGCTCGGAGTCGGCGAGATCACGCTCACCGATATCATCGGAGAGCTCGAGAAACCGTCCCGCGACCCGCGTGAAGATATGCCGAAGCCCATTTTGCGAAGTGATGTTCTTGAGCTTAAGGACTTAAAGCCAGGTATGATGCTGAAGGGAACTGTGCGCAATGTCATCGACTTCGGTGCATTTGTCGACATCGGCGTTCATCAGGACGGCCTGGTGCATATCAGCGAGATGTCGGAGCAGTATGTGAAGCATCCGCTCGACGTGGTGAAGATCGGCGACATCGTGGACGTCCGCGTCCTGAGCGTGGACGAGAAGCGCGGCCGGATCCAGCTTTCGATGCTTTCGGAGGAAGCTTCCGAGAGGGCGAAGGCGGCAGCGGCGCGCAGAGACGGAAACCGCGACCGCAATCGTGACGGAAACCGCGACCGCGGCCGTGACACGAACCGCGACGGAAAGCGCAGATTGTAGGCATTTTACGAATTACATATTGACGAAGTAGGTGAAATGCGGTATTCTGTGCAAAATAAGTATACCAAAGCGGTAATTCGCCCGAATGAAGGGCGGAAGGAGGCGTTATGACGTACAAGAGAGTTTTGACGATCCAGGACATTTCGTGTGTGGGACAGTGCTCCCTCACCGTAGCGCTGCCGATTCTTTCGGCGTCGGGTGCCGAGACCTGTATTTTGCCGTCCGCGGTTCTCTCGAACCATACGGCCGGTTTTTCGGGATTCACGTTCCGCGACCTTTCGGACGACATGCCCGCGATCAGCGCTCAGTGGAAGAAGGACAAGATCACGTTTGACGCCGTTTACACCGGTTACCTCGGAAGCATCAAGCAGATCGAATACGTCAGAAATATCTTCGCAACGCACTGCAAGGGACTTCGCATTGTCGATCCGGCGATGGCGGACAACGGCAAATTATACGTCGGTTTCGATGACGCTTACGCGAAGGCGATGGCGGAACTCTGCTTTGAGGCGGACATCACGCTTCCGAACATCACGGAGGCCTGCATGATGACCGGTATGGAGTACCGCGAGACTTATGACCGCGCATACATCGACGAGCTTCTTGCGAAGCTTTGCGAGCGCGGAGCCAAGACCATTGTGCTCACGGGCGTTTCGTACCGCGAGGGCAAGACGGGCGTCGTAGTCAACAAAAACGGCGTCTCAACCTACTACGAACATAAGAAGATCCCGGGCGGATGCCACGGAACGGGCGATGTCTATGCGTCCGCGTTCGTCGGAGCGCTCCTTCAGGGGATCAACGAGCAGGAGGCGGCGCGGATCGCAGCGGATTACACACTGCTGTGCATCGAGCGCACCGCGGGGGATGCATCCCACTGGTACGGCGTCAAGTTTGAACTTGCGCTGCCGGAGTACATCTCGATGCTCGGTCGATAAATGACCTTAGAAACGGAGAATGCAATGGAAGACAAGTTTTCAATGTACAATACACTGACGCGCCGCGTGGAGCGTTTTGTGCCCAACGAGCCGGGCAAGGTTGCGATGTATACCTGCGGCCCGACCGTGTATCATTTTGCGCATATCGGCAATCTGCGCAGCTACATGATGGAGGATGTTCTCGAGAAGACACTCCGCTACATCGGCTATGACGTAAAGCGCGTCATGAACATCACGGACGTCGGACATCTTTCCGACGACGGTGACAACGGCGAGGACAAGATGGTCAAGGGTGCTCAGCGCGAGCACAAGACGGTCATGGAGATCGCCAAATTCTACACGGACGCATTTTTCGAGGACTGCCGCAAGCTGAACATCAAGTTCCCCGACGTGGTGGAGCCGGCGACGAACTGCATCCCCGAGTTCATTCATATGATCGAGGTGCTGCTCGAGAAGGGCTATGCGTACCGCGCGGGAGAGAACGTGTATTTCGACACGTCGAAGCTCAAGGAGTACTACGTGCTCACGAACCACAGCGAGGACTCGCTTCTCGAGGGCGTTCGCGACGACGTGGACATCGACCCGAACAAGAAAAACAAGAACGACTTCGTGCTCTGGTTCACAAAGTCCAAATTCGAGGATCAGGCGCTCAAGTGGGACAGCCCGTGGGGCGTCGGTTATCCAGGCTGGCACATCGAGTGCTCGTGCATCAGCATGAAGCATCTCGGCGATTTCATGGACATTCACTGCGGCGGCGTGGACAACATTTTCCCGCACCACACGAATGAGATCGCACAGTCCGAGTCGTACCTCGGCCACAAATGGTGCAACTACTGGTTCCATGTGAACCACTTAAACGATAAGAACGGCAAGATGAGCAAGTCCAAGGGCGGCATCCTCACGGTTTCGGTTCTCGAGGAGAACGGCTACGACCCGCTTGTGTACCGTATGTTCTGCCTGCAGTCGCACTACCGCAAACCGCTTGAGTTTTCCTATGACGTCATGGACCAGGTGAAGATCGCGTACGAAAAATTGCGCAGAAGAGTGTCATCTCTGTCTTCCGACGGTGCGGTTGATCAGGATGTGTTCGCAAAATACCGCGCGCAGTTCGAGGAAGCTCTGTGCAGCGATGTCAATACGGCATCCGCGATCACGGTGCTTTACGACATGCTCAAGGCTGACACGAACGACGCGACGAAGCGTGCGCTTGCGGACAGCTTCGACGAAGTGCTCGGGCTCTCGCTGACGACTCCGCTTCCGGAGAAGAAGGCCGGGGGTACGGACAGCGACCTTGCCGCATGGGTTGAGGAGATGATCGCGAAGCGTGCCGATGCCAAGAAGGCAAAGGATTTTGCGACGGCGGATGCAATCCGCGCCGAGCTTCTTGCACGCGGCGTTGCAATCAAGGACACCAGAGAGGGCGTCGTATGGGAGTTGATCGAACAGAATTAAAAGCAGCATCGGCGATTCTTGCGAAAGCAGGGATCGCCGATTGTGATGCATCAATGCTTTCGCCGCTCACACTTGCGTATGTGGGCGACTGCGCGTTTGAGATGATCATCCGCACCATCGTGGTCGGACGGGCGGAGCACACGGTAAACACGCTTCACAAGCACACGTGCAAGTACGTAAACGCTGCGTCGCAGCGGAGACTTCTCACGATCCTTGCGGAGCAGCTGACGGAGACCGAGCAGTCGGTTGTTCGCCGCGGACGCAACGCCAAATCCCACTCGGTCGCAAAGCATGCGTCGCTCGCAGATTATCATGCGGCAACGGGCTTCGAGGCTCTGTGCGGGTATTGGTATCTGACAGGGCAGGAGGAGAGGATGCTTACGCTTCTCACGGAGGCGATACGCACATTTGACGAAGAGAGCGCACAATGATTCTGCCGCATACACGGCACAGGAGGAACGGATGCGATACGAAGAGTTTACGATCGAAGGACGCAACGCGGTGCTGGAGGCATTCCGCGCGGGCAAGACGATCGACAAGATCTATGTTTTGAAAGGCTGTCAGGACGGACCGATCCAGTCGATCCTTCGCGAGGCGAAGAAGGGTGACACGATCATCAACTTCGTCGACAGGGAGCGCCTCGACCAGATGAGCGGCACCGGCAAGCACCAGGGCGTCATCGCTCAGGCGGCTGCTTACGAGTACGCGGAGGTGGAGGACATCCTCGCTGCTGCGGAAGCCAGGGGAGAGGCACCGTTTCTATTGATCCTCGACGGCATTGAGGACCCGCACAATCTCGGCGCGATCATCCGTACCGCAAACCAGGCGGGCGCACACGGCATCATCATCCCGAAGCGCCGCGCAGTGGGACTCACCGCGGTCGTTGCGAAGACGAGTGCCGGTGCAATCAATTACACGCCTGTTGCGAAGGTGACAAACATCGTCCGCACGATGGAGGATCTGAAGCAGAAGGGCATCTGGTTCGTGTGCGCGGACATGGACGGCGACGTGATGTACCGCGTGGACATGACGGGCCCGATCGGCCTGGTCATCGGAAACGAGGGCAGCGGTGTGAGCCGGCTCGTGAAGGAGGCGTGCGATTTTACGGCGTCGATCCCGATGAAGGGCGATGTGGACTCGCTCAATGCGTCCGTCGCGGCAGGCATTTTGTCGTACGAGATCGTGCGTCAGCGCACAATGAAGAAACAGTAATTCGGAAAATGAACTGCACAAGGGCGGCATAAATGGAACTGAAGCAGGTAGCGACAATTTACAACGAATACTCCGACAAATTCGGTATTCCGCGCCAGAGCGGGATCGCGGACACGGAGAGTCGCATCGTGTTTGCGAAGGAATACCGGAATGCGGACGCGGTGCGCGGCATCGAAGGGTATTCGCACCTGTGGCTGATCTGGGGTTTTTCCGCCAATGAGCGCGACGAGGTGTTCCGGCCGACGGTGCGGCCGCCGAGACTCGGAGGCAACACGAGAGTCGGCGTGTGGGCGACGAGATCGCCGTTCCGGCCGAATCCGCTGGGGCTGTCGTGCGTGAAACTGGTCCGCGTCGAGACGACGGCGGAAGGACCTGTGCTCACCGTGAGCGGCGCCGATCTGATGAACGGAACGCCGATCTATGACATCAAACCGTACCTGCCATATGCGGACAGCAAGACCGATGCGGTCGGGGGATTTGCCGATGAGTTCGTCGGCTACCGCCTGAGTGTCGAGTGGGCGCCCGGCGTGCGGGAGGAAGCTCTGGCGGACGGCAGGAGCGAGGAGTGGCTTACGGACGTAGCCGAGGTGCTCGCCGCGGATCCGCGGCCGGCGTACCAGGACGATCCGACGAGGCGCTACGGAATGCGCTACGGGGATGCGGAGATTGCATTTTCCGTGGAAGAAACTGTATTAACGGTGCTCGGCGTCGAACGGGCGGACTGAGGGGCACTTCGTATTGTGGGGGTAAAAATGAATAAGAAAAAGGTTGTGATCAACTGTCTGTATGTGGCTGCTTTGCTCGCCACGATCATCTGGCATCTTGCGGAGATGAAGAGCTTCGAGAACGATCCCGAGCCGTTTATCGGACCGGGCATCCAGGTTGCCGTGTTTGTGCTCACTCTGTTTTCCGAGACAATGGCCTGGACGAGCGTGCGGTATTTTGTGCTGCGAAAGCCGAAGACGGTGTTCGGCATCATTTCGCATGTGCTCTTTTTGATCGTTTCCGTTTTGGTTTCGTTTGTTCTGCTGGACTCGCTTGATATCATCGATGTCTACGGGGCCCTCGGGAAGACGTTCCGGTGGAGCGATGCGGAGCGACGAATGGCCGATGATAGGACGATCATCGCACTGTTGGCAACGTTCGCGTACTGGCTTTTCTATTACGCCGTTCACCTGTGCAAGGAGTTAAATCGTCTGACAGTGTTGATTGAGCAGGAAGAGAAGGCCGAGCGCGAACGGGATTTCGCAAAAAAGAGCGAATAATCGAAAAAAAGGCTTGCATATACTGCGCACCTGTGGTATAGTAGCCGCTGTGTGATGCTGCCTTGGCTCAGCTGGTAGAGCGTCGCCTTGGTAAGGCGGAGGTCGGCGGTTCAAATCCGCTAGGCAGCTCTTCGGGCACCGTATGTTACGGTGCCCGATTTTTTTTCTTTTTGGAGGCGGAGATTTACTCATAATTTTGAAAAAATGATTCGGAACGGTAGAAATTTTTCGGAAAATTTGCTATGATAAAGTAATCTCCGAAATGTGTCCTTGGGGTTGCGGCACATTGCGGCGCGTGCGCTCGGAGTGAAAGAGAACGGAGAAAGGTGAGTGGTAGAAATGTATTGTATGATCTGTAAGGAAAATAGAGCTGGCGGTGACGGATTGTGCGTCAAGTGCCGCTTCAAAATGAATACACAGAACCGCGATGTCGCTACCGACCTCGAGATCCTGCTTCCGGAGGGCCGATTCGTCGGCAAGGCGAAGAACGGAATTCCTAACGGCAAGGGCGAGCTTACCTACAACGAACACGATTCGCGCAAAAACTACAAGGGTGATTTTAAGGACGGTATGCGGCACGGCAAGGGCAAGCTTACGTTCCGCAACGAGGCCTACTACGACGGTGAGTGGGTCAATGACAAATATGAAGGCTACGGCGAGGAGTCTCTCCCGGGCGGAAACGTTTTGGAGGGATACTTCAGCGGAGGACATTTTACGAGCGGTCATGTTTACTTCGGTGACGGCCGCGAGTACGAGGGCGAATGGAGCGACGACATGCCCAACGGAACCGGCAAGATGTACTTCCGCGACGGCCACGCCGAGGACGGCTACTGGGTGAACGGCATCTGCGCATTCCGCGAGACGCCGACCGAGGAGCAGATTGCTCAGTTCCTTGCGGAACAGGAACAGCTGGCGCTCAGAGAGAATCCAATCGAGGAGGAGCGCGAGTCGATGCTCCGCAAGCAGAACACTTCCGAGCTTCCGCCGGAGGACCAGGGAAGCCTGATCTGGAATCCGATCGCGAAGGAGGAACTCGCGGAGGCCGAGGAGGAAGAGGAGGCGCCTCTTCTGTTCGCAGGCATGGCGAAATCGCCGAACATCGCCAAGGTTACTTCCCAGAGGGTTGAACCGGTGAGCGTATCGAATCCGAGAACCGTGTACCGTGGAAACGGATTTGACGGCTCGGAGCTGAACATGAACCTCGAGGACGAGGCGGACGCTCTGGCGAAGCGCATGGCGGAATCGGCCGCACAATCTTTGGCTGCTTACGATGAAAGTGTTGCAGACGTTGATCTGACCGGAGGGGAAACGGAGCAGATCGGAGAAGATAAGGGGAACGAACAAATGATTGAATCCAGTTTTGTTGATACTTCCGACGATCGCAAGGACAACGCCAATTCCGCTATTTTGCGCGGAATGTACGAGAGCATCGGCAAGCCGATCCCGGAGGAGGAACGTGAGAAGAAAGTTGTTGAGACTCCCGTGTCCGAGAAGACGCTTGAGGATCGCGCGATGCAGGGATTCTTCCAGGCGATCGGTGTAGCTCCGGCCCAGAAGCCCGAGGCTGCCGCTGAGGCAGCGGAAGAGGTAAAGGAGGAGCCGGCCAAGACGTATGATCCCGTTACCCGCACGGGTTATCACGAGGAGACGTACGCAAACGGCGAGCGCTATGTCGGTTACTTTGTGAACGGCAAGAGACAGGGCTCCGGACGCATGGAATATGCGAATGGCGACGTTTACGAGGGCATGTACGAGATGGGCAAGCGTCACGGCCATGGCGTGATGACCTACGCAGCCGGAAGCCGCTACGAAGGCAACTGGGAGAACAGTATCAAGTCCGGCGCAGGCCGTTTCGTTCAGGTGAACGGCGAAGTGTACGAAGGCAATTTTGAGGGCGGTACGTTTGAAGGCACCGGCTCGTATACCTTCAAGAACGGCAACATCTACATGGGCGACTGGAAGGCAGGCAAGCGCGACGGCAAGGGCGTTTTGGTTCACGCCGACGGCACCAAGGAGCTTCAGATCTGGGAGGGCGGCAAGAAAGTCTTCTCCGAGATCGTTGCGGATGTCGTGAAGGAGGAAACGGCCGAGACACCTGCGGACGATGCGGCACCGGCGGCAGCTCCCGTTCAGGCGGCGGCACCTGTCGAGGCACAGACGGCAGCACCTGCTGAAAATGTTGCACCGGTTGAGAACGCAGCGCCTGCGGACGATGCAGCACCGGCGGCTCAGGCTGACAACAATGCGCCTGCAGCACCGGAAAATGTGTCCGCTTCGGGCAAACCGATCCGCACTATCAATTACAAGAGCGGCAACCGCTATGAGGGCGAGGTCGACGAGAAGGGCCTTCCGGACGGCAAGGGCGTCTTCATTTACACGAACGGAAGCCGTTATGACGGCGAGTTTGACCACGGTGTTCGCGCCGGATACGGTGTGTTCCTCTGGTCGACAGGCGACCGTTACGAGGGCGGCTGGAAGAACGACAAGCGCCATGGCGAGGGCGTGATGACGTACGCAAACGGAAGAGTCCGCAAGGGACGTTTCCAGGACAACGAGTACGTCGGAATCTGAGACAAATGAACAACAGCGGGGGGCGAACACCTTTCGCCCCTCGATTGCTTTACAGAAACATTTCCGACAGGGAAATATGTGCGAAACAGGGGGAAAATGCATGACAGAATTCGGAAAGAAGACAGTCCGGCAGCGATTCAGAATGGTTGCAATCGTGCTGCTGATCACGCTCTTGTGCGGATGCGCGGGAGATGTGAAGCCTGAGAAGAGGAAGGCGGTTCCGGAGTCGGAGAGACCTTCGGCGATGACGCCGACACCGACGCCCACGGAGATCCCGAAGCCGACTGCGACGCCGACGCCCGCGAAGGCGCCGGACAATTATTCGGTGAGCGACCTCTACGAGAAAGACCCGCGATTTGAAAATGTGTATCGCGTGAATCTCAGCACTATGGTCGAGAACACTACGTTTGACAGCGCGAAGACGCGGGACGGCTATGTGCTTTTGAAAGTGGTCGTTGCGAACGGTTCCGACGATGTGTATACGACGCGGTACAACAGGCGATTGATCCTGTTCCACATCGGAATGCCGGAAGTGATCAGCTCGTATGACCTTCCGGTCGATGTGTATGACAGCGGTATCGAACTGCTTTCGGACGGTACGTCCATCATATGCTTTGATAATCTCGACGGAAGCGGCGTCGATGTACAGGTACTGGATACGTCACTGCAGGAGAAAAAAACGTTCCATGCAAACGGATGGCTTCTGGGGTGCACGGAAGACGATGAGCTGTTGTTCCTCAATTCTTTCGAGGAGAAGCTCAGCGCGTATGACGCGAACGGCGAGGAGCTCTGGTCGCACACGATCGAGGGCGTGAATTATATCGACAAAATGTACCGTGACAGCAACGACAAGCTTCGCATCAACGTGTTCATAAACGGGCGCGGGTACGAGCTGCTTGAGCTTGACACCGTGACCGGAGAGATGAAGAAGGTCGATACGGGCCACGTCGATCCGAACTGCTACGAGGATTATTACGTATATGACGGCGAGGCGACATGGTACTTCCAGCCCGTGGCGGCGACGAACCTTTTGGTGTCATACCCTCACAAGCTGCCGAACGAGTACATAAGCTTTTTCCGTGACGCACGTTACGCGTCCACGGGCTATGAGACTACCGAGACGGATGACGGCAGCGTTTTCCGCAGGGACAGATTGTTCCTTGTCACGGACATCGTTAAGAAAGTCACATACGCGCCCGCATTTGTCGATGCGCTTTACGAGGACGGTGCAACGGTAAACATGCATTCGTTTGTCGACGATGACAACATTTTGATCTACCGTGAGGATTATTCGCGAAAGGGTGTTGAGGTATATCTGTGGAATTACGCGGCAGGCGCGACTTCGGAGATCGAGGGTTACAGCCTTGTCAACGAGCGTGACAAGAAAAATGCCGTGGACGAGATCGTCGGAAAGATCAAGGAGCGCTTCGGCATCACGGTGTGCTACCTCCCGATCGACCTCGAGACGACGCTCTTTGATTACCGCATGGTTCCAATTGAGGACGAGTTCGCATTGATCGACGCGATGAACCTTCTGTACACGACATTTGCCGAGTTCCCCGAAGGATTCTGGCAGGAGATTCCGGGCAAGTCGAAGGACGGCCTGACCTTCTTCGTGTGCTATGAATTCGAGCGGTTGAGCAACAACATGGTCGAGACGGCATCCGCTGTCACAAACATCACCTATCCGACGCTTTACGTGGGAATCGGAATGAAATTTTCCGGCGTACAGCAAACCATCATGCACGAGACGATGCATCTGATGGAGAACCGGATCGAGGAGTATTGCGACGAGAATGATATCTGGGAGCCGGGCTACTGGATCAGTCAGCTGAACACCACGGAATATCCGTACCACGGCTCGTACACGAGCAGCGACGGAACCGACATCGTAGACTACGAGGGAACGTACTGGGACAACCCGAACGACGCATGGTTTATCGACCCGTACTCCCGCACGATGTACAAGGAGGACCGCGCGCGTGTGATCGAGAATCTCTACGTGGGCAACCGCTATTACTTCAAGAACAGCGAGCATCTCCGCGTGAAGGCGGAGCATCTGTGCGGATTCCTGCGCGCCGTGTTCCCGAGCGTTGCGAAGTGCAGTGAACCGGTTGTCTGGGAGCAGATCACGGGCGTTGTCGATCCGGCACCGATCCTTGAGAAGATCAAAGAATACAGCAGCGATTATTGATCCGCTGCATAAGAAAAAGGACGTCTCGGGACGTCCTTTTTGTGTGCTCTTTTTGCGGAAAATGTGCACCTTCGGAGTGCTCAGTTCTCCGGAGGAAGGCATGCCTCGATGCCGCGTGCGATGTCGTAGAGGTACGGCGCGTATTTGACTACGTTGTCGTGCGTCATGCGGATGATCGACTCGAGCAGTTCGCGCGAGAGAAGACTCTTTTCGTACGGTACGCCTATGCGGAACACCGTGAAGCCCTTCTCGGGAGAGAAGTCGAAGGTGCCGCTGAACATGCGGTCGTAGTTGAGGCGGGCAACATTGGTCGCGTACGCCGCGCGGTACGGCTCCTCAACGACAAAACCGAGCTTGGAGTACACCGTGAGAAGCTGCGAGCTGAGATGCGTCGTCATCTTAAAGACGACGTCGAAAGGCTTTCCTGTCACGGAAAATGTGATCGTATACGTCTCGTCGTCACAGTCGAAGTTCTCGACCATGGTGGAGACTACCTGCTTGAGAGATTGATAGACGCGAAGGCAGTCCAGTTCCTGTTGAGAAGCGGTCATAGTTTTTGTTACCTCGGTGATAGTTTAGTTTTGAATGATGTTTCCGGGAAAGGACATTTTCCGCGCGGATCAAAGAAAACCGACGGTGTGGTGTGTCTGCAGTCTCTCGGAAAATTCCGCCTCGGAGGAAGCCGTGCGGAAGTCCTCCGGAAGAATGCGGATGTGGCCCTCGCCGTCAAGCTGCGAGCGGATCGCCGCCTTGGACCACGTGCGCTCGTAAAGGTTGCGGACGAAGCGCGCGTTGGCGAAATCGGTGGAAGCCATGTAATCCGGGTCGAGGGAATCGAAGAATTCCTTCGCGGTCGCCTCAAGCTCGGGAGCGTAGTCGAAGTGTTTGCGGACCATCAGCATGAAGATCTGCGTCAGCTGCTCCTTGGTGTAGCCCGGGAAGTCGATCTGGTACGGCATGCGGGAGCGAAGTCCTGCGTTGCCGGCCATCAGCTTGTCCATGTCGTCTTTGTATCCTGCCATGATGATGACCATGTCGTCACGGTGATTCTCCATCTCGGAGATCAGTGTCGCGAGAGCCTCGCGGCCGTAATCGTTGCCGTTCTCCCCGGTGTAGAGGGCATATGCCTCGTCGAGGAAGAGCACCGAACCGTAGGCGTCGCGGCAGATCGCGGCGGTCTTCGGCGCCGTCTGACCGACGTATTCGCCGCAGAGATCGCGGGACATAAACTCGAAGAAGTAACCGTTTCGAAGGATGCCTTCCTCCGCGAAAATGCGGCCGAGGATGCGGGCAACCGTCGTCTTGCCGGTGCCGGGCGCGCCCGTGAAGCGCATGTGGAGCGTCGGACGGTCGACGGATTTGTCGCGAAGCGCGTAATGAACCTGCGAGACGATCTCGCGGATGCGCTCGGCGATGGCCTCCATGCCGATCATCTCGGAGAGCTCGTCAAATCCGGAGCGAGTATGTTCGTTGTACGTCGCGGAGAGCGAAAGAATGTCCGCCTTTGCGATGACGCGCGTTGCGGGAGCGGCCTCGGCGGCGGTGGCTTCACCGGAAGAGGTCTCTTCGGATGCGGCGGTGCATTTTGCGTCGGCAAGATGCTTCAGCCAGAGAATCTCGCACACGATCTTGCGGACGGACTGCATGCCGTAGAAGCGTCCGTCGGACTTTTCCTCGGCGATCCGCGCGAAAAATACATCCCACGCATCTTCCGCGAGCTCAAAGCTGTAGTCGGAGAGTGCGATCGCGGCACCCTTGCGCAGCTGCTCGTTCGTGTACGGCGGGATGCTCACGGTGCGGAGGTACAGAATGTCCGCGATGATGTCGTGGATGGAGCGGAGAGCGTTCGGCTCAATGTAAGGAAGCCGGAACGCAAAGATGTAATCGCTCTCGAGCGGAAGCAGCTGGCGAAGGAACGACTTGAGGTCGTTGTGCTTCGCGCGCTCCGTGAAAGCGGAGATGTCAAAACATACGAGGTGATTGCGGTTCTCAATCTTGCCGAGCATCATGATGGCGTCATAAGGGGACGTGAAGCCGTCCTCGGATTTGGCGCCGAGGCGAAGCTCGATGACAGGGTTCTCCTTGCAGAACGGGAAGAGACCGAGCGCAGTGATGAAGTCGGCAAAAGTCGAGAGAATCGTGGAGAGACCTGCGCCGTCGTTGGCGGAGATCAGATAGTTCTGATGCTGGAAGCTGATCTGCGTGTTGTTCGCAAGAATCTGCGGCGCAACCACGGAGATCTCCTCACAGAGCGCTTTGAACTCATCCCAGCCGATCAGGCGGTCGAAGTAATGAAGCGGCGACTCGTTGGTTTCGCGGCCGGACTTCGACACCGAGAGCATCAGTTCCGGATAAACATAGAAGACAGTGGAATTGCTCTCGTGAATCTGACGTCCGTCGCCGAGAGAAAACTCTTTCTGAAGATAAGTGTTGATCTGCTGAGCCGTCTGCTCTGCGGCGTCGGTGTCGAGTGAGAATGCGAACAGCGCAAAATCCTCGTGCTCCACGGCGAGAGACTGGCCGAACATGTCCGCGAGTGCGGATTTAACAAGCTCGACGGGAAGAACGGTGCCGTCCCGGCGGCTCAATACGAAATTCTGATCAAATTCAATTTTACACCCCAGCATACGATGCCCTCACAAATTCGATAATGAAAAAAGTATACCATACAACCCCTGTGATTACAACGAGAAAAATGCCTTTACTTTGATTTGGTACAGTGGTAAAATAAACCCAAATTGCGTCCAAAGGAGATATCGATATGATTAATTCCATGATTCTCGATCTTAACAAAAACGGTTCGGCCATCCGCGCGATGTTTGAGGAAGGCACGAAGATGGCGAAGGAGTTCGGCCGTGAGAACGTATACGACTACAGCCTCGGCAATCCGAGCGTCGTTCCTCCTCACGAGATCCGCGATACGCTGCTCGACCTGGTCGGCAACGAGAACGAGAACGTGCTCCACGGATATATGAACAATGCGGGCTTTGAGGATGTGCGGGACGCGATCGCAAAGCATTTGAACAACGAGTTCGGAACTGCATTTTCCGCGAAAAATATATTGATGACGGTCGGTGCCGCAGGCGGCCTGAACGTCATTTTGAAGACGCTCTTAAACCCCGGCGACGAGGTGATCACGTTCGCGCCGTTCTTCGGTGAGTACCGCAATTACGTGCGCAACTATGACGGCGTTCTGGTGACGGCCGCGACCGATCCCGACACGTTCATGCCGGTTCCGGAGGTGCTTGATTCGGTGATCACGCCGAAGACGAAGGCGCTTTTGATCAACACGCCGAACAACCCGACGGGCGTTGTGTATCCCGAGGAGCTGATCATCCGCATCGCAGACGTGCTGCGCGCGAAGGAAGCGGAGTTCGGCACGAGCATTTATCTGATCGCCGACGAGCCGTACCGCGAGCTCGTTTATGACGGAGCGACGGTTCCGTACCTCACGAAGTATTACCACAACACGATCGTCGGTTACTCCTACAGCAAGTCCCTGTCTCTTCCGGGCGAGCGCATCGGTTATCTGGTGCTTCCGGACGAGCTTGACGATGCAGCAGAGATCATCCCGGGTGCAACGGCTGCGAACCGTGTGCTCGGCTTCGTAAACGCACCGTCCCTGATCCAGAAGGCAGTCGGACGTTGCCTCGACGCGAAGGTCGATGTGGAAATTTACAACAGAAACCGCGAGCTTCTCTACGGAAAGCTCACGGAGTACGGTTTTTCGTGCATCAAGCCGCAGGGTGCATTTTACCTCTTTGTGAAGGCACCGGACGGAGACGACAAGGCGTTCGTCGCAGCGGCCAAGAAGCACCGCATTCTCATGGTGGCCGGCACAGGCTTCGGAGGCCCGGGCTATGTGAGACTTGCATATTGCGTATCGTACGACATGATCGAGCGGTCCCTGCCGGGCTTTGAGGCGCTGGCAGCGGAGTACGGCCTGCGCTGAATGCGTGGCATGTCGCGAGAGCGGTCGGGATACGAACGAAAGGATGAAAAATGGGAACCTGGCGTGACAATGTGCGCCGCGTGACCCCCTATGTTCCGGGGGAACAGCCGCAGCGCCCTGTAATAAAACTGAATACAAACGAGAATCCGTATCCGCCGTCGCCGGCGGTGCTCGCGATCCTTCGTGAGATGTCCGGAAAGCCCGAGGCGGGCAATCGCTGTGAGGCTGCGAACCTCCGCAAATATCCGGACGCCGAGGTCACGGAGCTGGTGAATGCCATCTCCGAGGTGTACGACTACGACCCGTCGCAGATTTTCGTAGGCGTCGGCTCGGACGACGTACTCGGCATGGTGTTTCTGACGTTCTTCAGCGGCAATTCACCGATTTTGTTTCCGGATGTGACGTATTCCTTCTACGATGTCTGGGCGGAGCTTTATCGGATTCCGTACAAGCAGATCCCGCTTGACGGGAATTTCCGCATTCGCACGGAGGATTATACGAACCATGACGGTCCGATCGGCGGTATCATCATCGCCAATCCGAACGCGCCGACCTCGGTGGCGCTGCCGCTTTCGGAAGTTCGGAAGATCCTTGACGCAAACCGTGATGTGGCGGTGGTCGTCGACGAGGCGTACGTCGATTTCGGCGGCGAGAGTGCTCTGCCGCTTCTTGAGGAGTACGACAACCTCCTGATCGTTCAGACGTACTCGAAGTCGCGCTCGCTGGCCGGTTCGCGAATCGGCTTTGCGATCGGAAGTGCGGAGATGATCAAGGCGCTTTCGGACATCAAATATTCTTACAACTCGTACACGATGGACAGCCTTACGATCCGCATCGGAGCGGCTTCCATGCTCGACACCGACTATTGGAAGGCGACGTGCGCAAAGATCGTTGCGACGAGAGAGGCGTACCGTCCGAAGCTCGAGGAGCTCGGATTTACGGTGTTGCCTTCGTCGACGAACTTTTATTTTGCGACGCACAAGTCCGTGCCGGCGGAGACGATCTTTACGGAGCTGAAGAAGCGCGACATCTTCGTCCGCTTCTGGAACAAACCGCGCATCAACAATTACCTTCGCATCACGATCGGAACCGATGCGGAGATGGACGCATTGATCGCGGCACTTAAGGAGATTCTTGCGGCTTTCGGATGATGAGAAAGCCTTTGTACCCGGAGAGTAAAGCTTGAACGCAGTCAATTATCAAAAACAGCTTGAGGAGACGCTTGCACGCATCGATGCCGGCGACCACGTGCCGACATTGCTGCTGCACGCTTGTTGTGCGCCGTGCTCAAGCTATGTATTGACGGTTCTGGCGGAGCATTTCCGTGTGACAATATGTTTTTACAATCCGAACATCACCGATGAGGCGGAGTTTACCAAGCGCGCGGATGAGCTGCGCAGGCTTGTCTCGGAGCTTCCTGTGAAGTATCCCGTGTCGGTTGTCGTGCCGGAGTACAAGCCGGAGGAATTTTACGAGATTGCCAAAGGGCTTGAGCAGGAGCCGGAGCGCGGGAAGCGGTGTGAGGCGTGTTTCCGTTTGCGCCTGAATTATGCTGCGAGAATGGCTGCGGAGACGGAGGCGGAGTATTTTGCGACGACGCTCACGATCAGTCCGCAGAAGGACGCGGCGCTTCTCAATCAGATCGGCGCGGAGGCGGAAGCTTTGATCGCGGCGGAGTCCGCGGAAAATGACGAAAAGTACGGCGATAACGGAAGCGGCGGTACGAGCGGCAACGAATGCAATCAAGGCACGCCAGTGTATCTTGCGTCCGACTTCAAGAAAAAGGGCGGCTACGCGGAGTCGGTGAGACTCTCGGAAGTTTACGGGCTGTACCGGCAGAACTATTGCGGGTGCGCATTTTCCAAAAGAGACGCAATGCTTCGGGAGGCGCGTAACGGAGCGGGCCGGGCAGAAACAAGTGAACAATAATATGCGGGCAGGGAAGGAACCCTGCCCGTTTTTTATGATGCGAAATATGTTGCCGCAGCTTCCGAAACCGGTGATCTGAAAGGCTGTCCGGAATCAAAAAATAAACACGGAATTCTACGGTTAATCTCTGTTTATTCGCGCTTTTGTGTGGTATAATAAGATAATACGTCGGGAGCGAACCGGCGTGGCAAGACAGTTTTTGACAGGGAGGAATACTATGCTTCAGGATGTTATTGCATCGATGCGTGACAGATTTGCGGACGGCGTACAGACTGTGCTGCGCGGACAGGAGAACCGCACGCGCAAGGTTGTGCTGCTGAAGGGCAATCTGGTACAGAATTCCCGCGGCGAAAAGCGCGGGATCAATGCCCGCGTGAACAACCGCGGGACATTTGGATTTGCCTCTATGGCGGAGTACTCGCCGGAGGCGGCTGAGAAGGTTATCAAGGCGGCAACGGACAATGCCGCATTCCTCGGAAGACACTCGGGACGCTCGATCGAGCTGCCGGTTTCGTACGGACAGGAGACGGTGATGTCGAAGGACACCATCGTTGACGCGGAACAGAAGATGCTGATCGATTTCTGCCAGTCGATCGACAGCTACATTGCTGAGAAATATCCGGATCTTTCGAGCCGTACGATCGTTTACTCGGAGGACTCGATGGACAAGGTCATTTATACCTCCGACGCGGGCTGCGGCCATGTGATCTCGCCGCGTTGCTACATTTTTGTCATCATGAATGCGGAGGGCAGGGACGGCACGCCGGTGGAGATGTTCCGCGCGTTCGGCGGCTACGGAAGCTTCTTCGAAAATTTCGGCGACGTGACGAAGCTGTATCCGGGGATCGACCTTCTTTACAAGCGCGTTCAGGACAAGAGAGAAGGCGTGTACGCGGAGGCTGGCTACAAGACGGTAATTCTCGGCGGAGAGCTTGCCGGCATGCTTGCGCACGAGGCGGTCGGACACACCGTAGAGGCGGACCTCGTCCGCGGCGGCAGTGTCGCGGGACCGAACCTCGGCAAGAAGGTTGCCTCTGACATGGTGTCGCTGGTTGATTTTGCGCACACTTTCGACGGAGAGGCCGCACCGCTTCCGGTGTATCTCGACGACGAGGGCATCAAGGCGGAAGACGCGGTATTGATTAAGGACGGAACACTTGTCGGCTACATGAACGACCGTGAGAGCGCAGCGGAATACGGCGTAAAGCCGGTCGGCAACGCGAGAGGCTGGGACTTCTCCGATGAGCCTTTGATCCGCATGCGCAACACATGCATTTTGCCCGGAACGAGTACGGTGGACGAGCTGATCTCCTCGGTGGAGGACGGCTATTATCTGATCGATTCCGGCAACGGCGAGGCTGACCTCACCGGCGAGTTTATGTTCGGAGTCACCTGCGGTTACGAGATCAAGAACGGCAAGCTCGGCAGAGCGCTGCTTGACACGACAGTATCGGGAATCGCGTTTGACATGCTGAAGACCGTGGATATGCTTTCGAACGAGGTCGAGTGGTCCTCGTGCGGTTTCTGCGGCAAGAAGCAGGTTATGCCGGTCAGCCTCGGCGGTCCGCACGTGCGCTGCAAGATCATGATCGGCGGTCGTTAAGGAAAGGTGGGACGAAAAATGAGTGAAATACGAGTGATCGCGGATCGTTTTGACGCGATCCTGGCCGATATGGGCATGGAAAAATACACATATACGCTGGTGCAGTCCGAAAAGCACGAATTGAACGTCGAGGGCGGAGAGTTCAAGCTGCTCCGCACCGTGTTCAACAACTGGTGCAAGATCAGTGTGTTCCGGGGAGCGAAGAAGGGAACCGCGGACTGCAATGACAATTCGGAGGAAGGCCTTCGGAAACTTGCCGGTGACGCGCTTGCGGCTGCGGAATCGGCGGAGGAGGATCCGTGCCATGATTTTGCGCCGGACCAGGGAAAGCATGTGTTCCGTCAGGGCGTTTACGAGCCGGACATCGACCGCTTCCTGTCGCGCATGAAGGAACTTCTGGCGACGATCGCAGAGGAGTATCCGAAGATCCGCATTTTGAGCGCTGTCGCTTCGTACGACCGCGACCATTGGATCTCCAGAACGACGAACAACACCGAGTTTGAGGGCTTCAAGGGCAAATACGACGTGTATCTCGAGATTAGCGCGACCGACGGCGAGAGCACGACCGGCCTTGATTACTTTGAGTTCGTGGCGAAGGATCTGGACACTCCGTTCATCGAGATGGCGGATATGCGCCGTCATCTGCAGAACACGGTGAACAGCCTCAATCCGGTTGCGGCTGAGGGCAAGTTCACGGGAACGCTTCTCCTGACACCGGACTGCGTTGCAACGTTCATCTCGATGCTTTCGCAGAATTATATGGGCAGCGACGTCATTATCGACGGTACGAGCCAGTGGCTTGACAAGGTCGGCGAGCAGGTTATGGACGATCGGATCACAGTCTCGTTGAAACCGTACGATGAACGCATTGTATCCGGCGAGCGCGGAACGCAGGACGGCTTCCTCTCCGAGGACGTTACGGTCATCGACCACGGTGTGTTGAAGATGCACATGCTGAACCTGTACGCAGCCAACAAGACGGGACGCCCGATGATGCAAAACACCGGCAACGACATGGTTGTCGAGCCCGGAGACAAGACGGTGGACGAGCTGCTTGCCTCGATTGAGCACGGATTGCTCATGGGCGGTTTCTCCGGCGGTTCGCCCGGAGTGAACGGCGAGTTCTCCGGCGTTGCCAAGAACAGCTTCTTTATTGAGAACGGAAAGATCACGGGTCCGGCGACGGAGACAATGGTCAACGGCAACCTTGCCGACATTTTCCGAAACGTGCGCGGCATTTCGAAGGAATTGCAGTGCGACGGCTTCTCGGTAATTCCGTTCATCGCTGTGGACGGCGTGGTAATCTCCGGCAAATGAAGCGGCACGACAAAAATGCGATGAAATAAAATACACTGAAGGAAAGCGGTTCCGAATATTAGGAATCGCTTTTTTCTTTTAATGTAACTTTAATTTTCAATAAAGTACCGTTTAAGAAAGCCGCGATATACTGCGAAATGTAAGATGAAAACAAAACAAGGAGGTTTTTGGTCGTGTCAGTATTATTGCGGTACATTCGAAGAAACATGCTGGAGAGGAAAGGGCGTCTCGTCCTGATGATCCTTTCCATAGCGCTCAGCACCGGCCTTCTGGTCGCCTGCCTGGGCATGATGGACACCATCAAGGACAGTATCACGGAACCCGCGCGGAAGATGAGCGAGGGCAACAACATTGAGCTGCACAGCAGTTCGGACGATCCGTTTTTTTCGGAAAATGATTTCCGAAGCGACGGTCTTAAGGAGATCACGGGGGAACTCCAGTCGATCGGCGTCAAGATCGAAGATGACAAGCTCAGCTACGCGGTGCTCCGCGGACGCAAAGCTTTCGGCGGTGCGCTTACCGGGGGAGAGTGGAAAGAAAGCGCGGAGCCGGATTGTGTGATCTCCGAGAGAATTGCGAAGGACTGGAACGTGAGTGTCGGAGGGAAGCTTGAGATCATGTTCAACGGAGAGCCTCTCACGCTCAACGTAAAGGCAATCGCCGTGAACGACGGAATTTTCTACGGAGATACGAAAGAGCAGTTCAATGTGATCCTTCCTTACGAGTATCTGAATGAGCTGCTCGGCGCGGAAGGCCGCTACAACGCGATGTACGCGAAGATCACGGGGGAGAAGGACAAGGTAACGTCAGAAGAGATCGACGACGCGGTGAAGCGGTTTAACGAGAACAATGAAAACGTCAAGGCGAATGCGATCGACACGGTGACCGTGCTCGGAAACTTCGATTCGCTGATCCTCGGGATCGGCTGCATGTTTGCGATCGTGGTTGTCGTGAGCGGCCTGATCATCAGCGGCGTGTTCCGAATGATCATCAGCGAGAGACTTCCGGTGCTCGGAACCTTCATGAGCCAGGGCGCATCGAAGGGCAAAGTGAGCCGCATCCTCATTCTTGAGAGCGCGCTCTATGGCCTTCTCGGCGGTATCGTCGGTGCGGCGCTCGGCGAGGGAATCCTGTATCTGGTAGGACGGCTGGTATCGCCGCTTGCCGATTATGACATCTACCTTCCGTTTACGATCGTGTGGACGAACGTGGCGGTCGGCGTATTGTTCGCAATCGTGATGTCCGCAGTATCGTCCTGGCTGGCGGTGCGCAGGATCCGCAAGCTCCAGACGAAGGACGTCATCCTCAACCGCGTGGAGCACACCGGCAAGCGCAAAAAAGTCAAGTTCTTCCTCGGCGCCGTAATGCTTACGGTAGCAGCGATCGGCAACTCGAGGATTGCGGGAACCGTATCCGCACAGAGCCTTCTGTACCTGGTGCTTTCCACGGTCGGCATCCTCTTTGTAACGCCGACGCTGGTTAGGGGAATCGCAGGGTTCCTTGCAAAGATCTGCCGCAGGAACACAACGATGTACCTTGCACTCAACAACATCCGCACCTCGCGCCTGCTGATCAACAACGTGGTGCTTCTGGTGATGGCAGTAGGCTCCGTGATCACGGTAGCGATGTTCGGAAGCACGATGGTGGACGCCTGCAGGGAAGCCTACACGGAATTTGATTTCGATTATACCATCAACGTGAATTACCAGGGCAGCGGCGAGGAGCCGATCGGCGATGCGATCGTGCGAAACATCAAAGAACTCGATTGTGTGGACAAGGAGAGCATTTCTCCGGCGATATTCGGTGCCGCCGAGATCGACGGCAAGAGCCTGATCAGCCTCGGAGTCGATCCGAAACCGTACCGCGATTACAACGATTACATCGAACTCAACAAATATAAAGATTACGAAACCTTCATCAATTCTTCGGAAAATGAAGTCGTCATCACAAAGGTTGTCGCCCGCAAATTCAATCTTAAGGTCGGCGACAAAGTGAAGATCAAGATCAACAATATCGAGCAGGAGCTGCATGTCTGTGCGGTTGTCAACGGAAAGCTTTACGATTCCGGCGAGTTCCTCCTGATCAATAATGAGAAGCTTAAGGAACTTTACCACGTAAGCGGCGCGAACGAGATCAGCTTCAAGGTCAAGGGAGACCTGAAGGAGGCCGAGAAACAGTTCAAGGCGATGGTCACGAACTACGGCGCCACCTATGTGGACCGCGATACGATGTGCGAGCTGAACATCGAGCAGAACGAAATGATCGTGAAGCTCATTCAGGTGTTTGCCTACCTTACGATGATCATCGCATCGATCGGTATCTTCAACAACATCGTGATCTGCTTCCGCCAAAGAAGCCGCGAGTTCGCGGTGCTCGCCTCGGTCGGCATGACCGGCGGAGCGAGAAGACGCCTGATCCTTGTGGAGAGCGTCCTGTGCGTGATCATCTCCCTGCTCATCACGCTGCCGTACAGCATGTTGATGGTAGGCGTGTTCAGCACATTGATGTACTACATGGGAATGGAATTCGACGTCGTCTTCAGCTGGGGCGAGGTTCCGGTGTACGCGGTCGCCATCATGGTGATCGTCCTGATCGCATCGCTCTCGACGATGAGAAAGAGCCGCAAGCTGAGCGTGGTCGCAGAGCTGAAGTACGAATGATTCCTGCTTTACAACGGTAACAAACCGTTAGAGATACACATTTTTCGAAAAATAAAAGAAACGGAGAGTAATACTATGAGCGCTATCACAATTACCAATCTGAACAAGGATTTTACAAACGGAAGAGAGATCTCGAAAATCCTGAAGGACATCAATCTGAACGTGGAGCAGGGCGAGTTCGTCTCGATCATGGGACCTTCGGGCTGCGGCAAATCCACACTTCTGTACCTCCTGGGCGGTCTTGACCAGCCCACCTCCGGGACTGTGTGCATCAACAACACCGACCTCAGCAAACTGAGCGAGAAGAAGCTTTGCGAGATGCGAAACACGAAGATCGGCTTCGTGTTCCAGTTCTACAACCTGGTTCCCAACTTAAGCGTGGAGGACAACATCGCACTTCCTCTTATGATCGCGGGCAAGAAGCGCTCTGCGTATGCTTCCCGCATCGAAGAGGTTCTTGATATCATCGGTATGAAGGACAAGAGAAAGCTCACACCCCGCGAGCTTTCCGGCGGCCAGCAGCAGCGCGTCGCGATTGCGAGAGCGCTTGTGTTTGACCCGGACATCCTCTTCCTCGACGAGCCGATCGGAAACCTCGACTCGAAGACCGGAACCAGAATCATGGAGCTGTTCCGCGACATCAACTGGAAGTACGGAAAGACAATTGTCCAGGTTACGCACTCGGAGGAGGCCGCCCGTTACGGCACGAAACTTGTGCGCGTGCGTGACGGACGGATCGAGTCCGTAGAGCAGCTTGCCGCCGACGGCGGTACGATCGAGCAGAAAAGCAGCCGAATCGCAGGCTGATACAGTACCGCAATCGCCCGCGCTTTTCCCTATAAAAGGAGGGCGCGGGCAAAATTGTTAATTATTTGTTAAATCGCCTCCAAAAGTATGGTAAATATCACTTACATATGCTATACTGATGAAAATTTAAAAGGAGGAACGTACGCAGCAGGACCTGCGTACGAAACAAAAACATGACAAAAGCATTGATGTTCGGTATGACGACGACGGAAGGCGTTTTGATCGCTGTCGGAGCTGTTGTATTTATCATCCTTGTATGGTACATCTCCACACTGAACGGTCTGCGCCAGATGAAAGTCAAGATCAAGGAAGCGATTTCCGGTATTGATGTGGCGCTCACGAAGCGTTATGATGTGCTCACGAAAATGGTCAATGTCGCGAAATCGTACGCTACGTTCGAGAAGGCGACGATCCTCGAAGCCGTGAAACTCCGCAAGGGCATGTCCATGGCAGAGAGAAATCAGGCGACCGGTGCGATGGACCAGGCAGCGAGAGAGCTGAACTTCCTCGCAGAGAACTATCCGCAGCTGCATGCGAATGAGAACTTCCGTCAGCTGCAGGTTGCGATCATGGACGTTGAGGAGCATCTTCAGGGTGCCCGCAGAGCTTACAACAGCAATGTATCCGCACTGAATCGCAAGATTGTTACGTTCCCGACCAGCATCGTTGCCGGCATGAGCGGCATCGGAGCAGAGGAGTTCTTTGAGGCTGAGGCAGCAAAGCGCCAGGATGTCAACGTAAACATCGAGATCTGATGTGAGGGAACAGTGCGGTAACCGCCGCACGAACGAAGAACAACGGTGCGTGCCGGGGAGTGATCTCCGGCACGTGCTTTGAAAAATGCATTTGAAAGGGCGTTAAAACATGATGACCGGTTGGGAGAATCTGAAGAGGAAACAGAACGGTATCCGGCTGTTTCTGGCTGTCAGTGTTGTCGTTTCCATCGTTATCTTATATCTTTTCTTCAAAGGCGCGAAGTCCATGGGGAATCCGATGTTGATCTTCTTCGGAATATTTCTCTGCATCGTGCCGTGGGTGTTGTTTTACCAGAAGAGAAAGCTGTACCGCAACGAGTACAAGGAATTTGTCGTAAACCGCGCAGCACAGGGAATGTTTGACAACTATCTGTATTCGCCGAAGGCAGGCTTTGACTCCGGTGAGATCCGCGCGACGGGCATCATGATGCTCGGCAACCGCTACCACAGCGAGGACATGGTCGAGGGCGTTTACAAGGGCGTGAACTTCCGCCGCGCCGACATGTACATCGCACAGCATGTACAGTCCGGCAAATCCAGCTACACCATCGTGTATCTTCGCGGTTCGTGGCTGACGTTTACGTACAACAAGAGATTTATCTCCGATCTCCAGATCCGCACGAAGGGCTTCCGCTACGCCTTCAAGAAGACGAGCAGACTCTTCACGAGGGAGGCGGACCGCCGTCATTCGTTCGAAACGGAAAATGTGGCGTTCAACAACGAGTTCGAATGCACATGCCAGGAGGACACCGAGGCGTTCTACCTTCTCACGCCGCACGTGATGCAGATGCTGATGCTGCTCAAGTGCGAGTTCGGCTGCGAGTTTATGGTCGGTTTCGTCAACAACCAGCTTCATTTTGCGCTGAACTCCGGCAAGAACCATATGGAGCCTCCGACCATCAAGAGCATCAATCCGGACTATGAGATCGAAGTGACCAGAAGAGAACTGAAGGTCATTACCAACATTGTTGATTCACTTGCGATTGACAGAAAACTTTTTGTGGAGTAGAGTGAAAAGGTAAACCGGCGCTGCGCGGAGTGAAAGTGCTCTGCGCAGCGGGCCGTGCAATGAAACCTGCGTGTATATTGGAAAATGAAAATGATAAAGGGGGAAATACGATGGACGAACAGATGAACGAACTGTTGGAACTCGCGAAAAAGATCCGACGCAACGACCGCATCTGCCTGCTTCTGACGTTCGGCGGTATCGCATTGACGGTCGCCTTGCTCGGATCCGGGTACTTCTTCATCGGTATCATTCTTGTAATCGCCGCATTGATTATGAACGGTGTTTGCTCGCACAAGATCGGGCGCAAATACCGTGAGCTTTACAAGACGACACTCGTAAACCGTGTGGCAGCCGAGTTCTTCCAGAACTTCGAGTATTTGCCGGACACCGGTTATGAGAAAAACGATCTCAGAAGCCTTGAGATTATGCAGTTCGGCAGCGATTACAACAGTGAGGACACGATCCGCGGAACCTACAACGGCGTGCCGTTTACGCGTGCGGATGTGTACATCGCCGACACATCGACCGACTCGGAAGGCAACACTACGACGACCGAGTATTTCAAGGGACAGTGGCTCATGATCACGTCGAACAAGGACTTCCATTCGGATCTGCAGATCATCCAGAAGGGCTTTGGTTTCACGAAGCGCAAGAAGGGCTTCTTCACGCGCAAGGAAGAGCGCAGACATGTGTTTGAGACTGAGGACGTATCGTTCAACAAGCGCTTCCAGTGCCTGTGCCAGAACGATGCCGAGGCGTTTTATCTTCTCACGCCCGGTCTGATGCAGTCGCTCATGCAGCTCTCCGAGACGCTGCCGTACAAGATGATGGTTGCGTATGTTCAGAATCAGATCCACGTGCTGATCGATACGCACCGCGATTCGATGGAGCCTTCGAAGCCGAAGAACGGAAACTTCGACCGCCAGCTCGCGGACATCCGGCAGGATATGGAGATCATCACACGCTCGATCAGCGGCCTTCTGGTAGACCGCAATCTGTACCGCGCGTAACCGGTCATACGAACAATGAAATCAAAAAGAGCACTCTTTGCGGGTGCTCTTTTTTTGTTTGGTTTAATCATTCTTCGGAAGCATAGATCATTTTCCGGGATTATAGATCATTTTCCCAGGAGGGCGCGAAGCACGACTGCGGCAACCTCGCCGGCGTCGCCGCTTCCGGAGCCGCCGTGCTCCATGTATACGACAAATGCATACGGCGTCGATTCCTCGGCGACGTAGCCTGCAAACCAGCAGTCGGAGGCGCCGCTTGAGCGCGAGACGGTGCCGGTCTTGGCTCCGATCGTGCAGGGGAAGCGGTCCGCACCGTAGGTGGCGACAACATTGTTGAGCAGCATTTTGCGTATCTGCGCTGCCGTGGAGGCTTCGATGAGCGTCGCGGACATCTGTACCTTCGGCTTGTAGATCGTCTTTCCGTTCTGGTCGACGGCGTTTAAGACAGGGTTCGGGATCGCCGCGGTGCCGCCGTTTGCGATCGCCGCATAATAAACGAGGAGACTGCACGGGTTCACCTGGTCAAGGTACAGGCCGATGCCCGCGGAACCGAGGCGGTAAGGGCCGACTCCGGTTACGGAAAATCCGCCCCATGCGGTGTTCAACGTTCCGACTTTGTATGAGTCGGTGAGGCCGGCCTTTTGAATGTACAAGGAGACGGTGTCCTCGCCGAGCAGGTTCGCCAATCCGGCAAATGTGCAGTTGCACGAGTTGGCAAATGCTTCCTGAAGCGTCTGCGCGCCGTGAGCCTTCGGGCATCGGATCGTACCGTCCGGAAACTCAACAGAGCCGGTGCATCGGAATGTGCATTCGGTGATCGGTCCGGAGAGGGAAGGGTCGACATCCGAGGCGGAGAGCTTCTCCAGGGCTGCCTGAAGGATGACGGTCTTCATCACGGAGCCGGGGGTGGCCGTCGACTGGATGAAACGGTTCATGTACGCGCCGTTGTACTCCGCGGACGACTCGATGTCCTCGGGGATCGCCGAGGGGTCGTACGCGGGCGTCGAAACCAGGACGAGGATCTCGCCGGTTTTATAGTTGTACACGCAGACGGTTCCGTTTCGACCGGATAATGCCTCGAGCGCTGCGGCGTTTGCCTCGGCATCGATCGAGAGCATTACGGTGTTGCCCTTGTCGGTGATCGCGGATGCGCCTGCGAGAGGGTCGTATTCCGCGAGATAATCGCGCATGGTAGCGAGAACGGAAGTACCGATCTTTCCGTACGGATCGCCTACGACATGGAGCGTGGCGCGCCGGATCGCGGGATCCTCATTGTAGAAGCGCTGGCCGAGCGAGACATAGGAGAGCACGACACCGTTTCGGTCGCACACAGTGCCGGTCATGAGCACATTTTCCTGAGAGTAAATGTGGCGGTTGTAGGGTTTCATAAACCATGTACGGGCGTTGCGCACGTACGAGGCAAGAAGTACCGCAAGACCGACGAGAAACAATGCAAGGACAGCGACGCAGAGGCTTGCGCGGGAACGTATTTTCCTCATGTTTCCGCCTCCTCTCTGCCGTCTTCGTCATCTTCATCATCCTCGTCATTTTCCGAAGAAGGATGGTCGACGAGACGAGGGAAGAGCCTGCGAAGGCGAAGGTCCGCGGCGCGGTAGACAAAGCTGGCGCCGGGCCGCGTGTCGGCGGCTTTTAAGAACGCGAGTAGTCCCCAGGACAGGATCATCGAGGAACCGCCGTTGGAGACGAACGGGAACGTGACGCCCGTGAGCGGCAGAAGGTCGGTGCAGCCGAACACATTGAGCGCCGTCTGGAACACGAGCATCGTCGTCGCGGAGCATGCGGCGATCATGTAGAACGTGGAGCGGCACGAGATTGCGGAGCGGATCGCAAACGCCGAGAGCACCAGAATGCAAAGCACCGCGAGAACCGCCGTGAGAAGCCCCCATTCCTCGCAGAGAAGGCCGAAGACAAGGTCGGTGTCCGAGGCTGCGACGCGCTTCAAAAAGCCGTTTCCGGGGCCCATGCCGAGAAGGCCGCCGGAAGCGATCGCCGCAAGCGTACGCGCCTGCTGGTAGCCTTCCGCGGAGGAGTACTCAAGCGCGTGGCGCCACGTCGAGAAGCGCGCCCAGATGTACGGCTTCGCAATCAATGCGAGAACACCTGCACTGACGGCTCCTGCGCAAAATAAAACAAACGTCGCGAAGTCTCCCGAACGAAGGAAGGAGATCACGAGGAAGGTCACAAAGAACACGGCTGCGGTTCCGAAGTCGTTCATGTACGCAAGGCACAGCATCATGAACATCGACAGGGCGACGAACAGCGTGAGGTTTCTCTTACGGAATAATCGGTCGAGCGTAGCGGAGCCGGCGAAGACGTAGCAGAGCTTTGCGACCTCCGAGGGCTGAAAACTGAAGCCGAAGATGTGAATCCAGTTGGACGCGCCGTTTTTGGCATCGGCGAGAAGGATCGCACTCGACATCAAAAGGATCGCGAACGCGGCCATGAACCACCGGCATCGCCTTGCGGTTCCGGGGTTGCGCAACAGCCGCCCGATCACGAACATGAAGAGAATGCCGAGAACGATCGACAGAAACTGCTTAGGGAGCAGCGTCCAGTTGCATGTCGTCGTCACGGAGAGACACAATGTCGTCAGGTAAAACGCGATGATCTCAAGCTCGAAACCGTTCACTTTCATGAGCTTCATGCCGACGAAGTACGCCCACATGAGCAGCGTATAGAGAGCGAAGACGGGGAAAATGCGGTGCGCTGCGGATGCATTTTTCGCGATCAGAAGCTGGATGCAGAGCGTCACCTGTAGGATCGTGAGCAGAAGAAGGGAAGTCCACGGCGGGAGCGGGCGAACGCGGCGCTTCCGAAGCACCGTCGTCTGTTCCTCGGCGTCGACGCCGGTGAACGTAAGCCGGATCTCGCCGACGCGGAGTTCATCACCGAAGTGAAGCGGGACCGGACGGTCCGTGACCTGTTTGTCATTCACAAACGTGCCCTGCATGGAATCGATGTCGTTCACGGTCCAGTTGCCGCAGCCGTCTCCCGAGACAACGGCGTGGATGCGCGATACGGTCGATGAGGAGAGCGCGATGTCCGCGGAGCGGGAACGCCCGATCAGACATTCCAGATGGTGGATCGGGAAGGAAATCCCGCGGTCGGGAAGCACGAAATGTGCGAAAACTTCCTTCTGCTTCGGCAGCGAGAAGAGTGAGACGAACGCGCCGGAAAGGATCAGAAGGGAAAGAATAGGAAACAGTATCCGGACCAGCACCAAGAAGCTCTCCGCAAGTTCCGGCGAGCTGTCCAGAAAGGTCTTGAGACTGTCGATAAATGCATGCATATGCCAAATCCCCCGAAAGGAAACGCGAAAAATACGTTTCTGACTTTGAATTATACCATATCGCGCGTGTATTTACAGCAGAATCTTTACGAAAACGCAGTATTGTGGTATAATAAGCCATCATGCGTATAAGGGGGAGTGTTTCATGCCGTCCAATATCCGAAGCATGCTGGAACAGCGAGAACATCAGATGCTGCGGCCGTGCGCCGCGCATGCCGACGAGTCGCTCGGGCGACTGCGCGACGAGGAACCGTGCGACATCCGCACGGTGTATCAGCGCGACCGCGACAGAATCATTCATTGCAAGGCGTTCCGAAGGCTCAAGGACAAGACGCAGGTCTTTCTCACTCCTGAGGGCGACCATTACCGCACGCGCATGACGCACACGCTGGAAGTGTCGCAGATCGCGCGCTCGATCTCGAAGGCGCTTCTTTTGAACGAGGACCTCACGGAGGCGATCGCTCTGGGGCATGACCTCGGACACACGCCGTTCGGCCATGCGGGCGAACGTGCACTCGCGAGGGTATGTCCTCTCGGATTTAAACACAACGAGCAGAGCGTCCGCGTTGTATCGGTGCTTGAGAAGGACGGCGCCGGGCTCAATCTGACGAGGGAAGTGCTCGACGGAATATTGAATCACCAGACGGTCGGCAAGCCGATGACGCTCGAGGGCGATGTAGTAAGATTTGCCGACAAATTTGCATATGTCAACCACGATATCGACGATGCCATCCGCGGACACATCATTTGCGAGAGCGACATTCCGAAGGAACTGACGGACCTTCTGGGGCACTCGCTGAAAGAGCGTCTGAACACGCTTGTGCACGACATCGTGATGAACAGCAAGGACTGTGAGGAAATCCTCATGTCCGCTGAGATGGAAGAAGGTTTTAAGGCGCTTCGCAGGTACATGTTTGAGAACGTGTACACCAACCCCGTGGCCAAGGGCCAGGAGGCGAAGGCGGAGCGGCTGGTGGAGCATCTGTACGGTTACTACACGGACCATACGGAGGCGCTGCCGGAGGAGTTCCGGCGCATGATCGACGCCGGTGAGAAGAAGGAGCAGGTGGTTTCCGACTACGTCGCGGGGATGACGGACAAATTTGCCGTGATGACGTACGAGGAGCTTATGATACCGAAGGCCTGGGGAGTGTATTGACGATGTATTATCCGGATTCCATTGTGGATGAGGTGCGGAGCCGAAACGACATTGTGTCGGTGATCGGTTCCTATATCACGCTGCACAAAAGTTCATCGAACTTTGTCGGTCTGTGCCCGTTCCACAACGAGAAGACGCCGTCGTTCAATGTCAATCCTGCAAGACAGATTTTCCATTGCTTCGGCTGCCACAAGGGCGGCAACGTGTTCACGTTCGTGATGGAGTACGAGAACGTCTCATTTCCCGAGGCGCTGCGCATCCTTGCGGACCGCGTCGGCTACAAGCTTCCCGAGAGGGACGACTCCGAGGCCGCGCGTGTGAACCGGTCCAAGAAGGAGCGCATGATGGCGCTCTACAAGGAGGCTGCGGAATACTATTTCCGCAAACTTCGCTCCGACGAGGGAAGACACGGACTCGAGTATCTTGCGGGACGTGCGCTTCAGGCGAAGACGATGCGCGATTTCGGGCTCGGCTTCAGCGACGGAACGCTCTACAGCGCGGTGAAGGACCGTTACGACGATCCTTTCCTCGCGGAGAGCGGGTTGTTCACCTTCCGTGAAAACGGGGGCGTGGGCGACAAGTTTTTCAACCGGGTAATGTTCCCGATCTTTGACCAGAACGGCAAGGTGATCGCATTCGGCGGGCGCGTCATGGGGGACGCGAAGCCCAAATATCTGAACTCGCCGGAATCGCTGATCTTCGACAAAAGCCGGAATCTTTACAACCTGAATACGGCGCGGCGCAGCCGAAGACCGTATTTCATCCTCTGCGAAGGGTATATGGACGTCATCGCGCTCGTGCAGGCCGGGTTTGACTGTGCGATCGCAACGCTGGGAACCGCACTCACGGAACAGCAGGCCAAACTGATCTCCCGGTACCGGACCGAGGTCGTGCTCACGTACGACTCGGACGAGGCGGGACAGAAGGCCATCAACCGTGCGATACCGATGCTCTACGAGGTCGGCGTACACGCGCGGATCGTGGATATGCGGCCTTACAAGGACCCCGACGAGTTCTTGCGGGACCTCGGCGCGGCGGAGTACGAGAAGCGCATTGAGAAGGCGTCCGCAAGCTTCGAGTTTGAAATCCGTTACATCGCGGACCGTTATCGGAAGGAAGACCTCGATCCGCGGTACAAAAACTGGATGGAGGATCCTTCGAAGAAGAGCCGCTTCAGCAAGGAGATCGCGCATTGGATGCTGCGCTTCAAAGACCGCGTGGAGCGGAGCGAGTACAGCAAGGCGTTCTGCAGGGAGTACGACATCAACCTTGATGATTTCCGCGCCGACTTGAATGCGGCGATCCAGAATGCGAGGTCGACGCCGAAGCCCGAGGCACCGCCGGCGCCTCCGAAGGAGCGCGTCAACGGCGACGGAGAGGTTGTCACCGTAACCGGGGCATCCAAACCGGCCGAGGAAGGCATATTGCAGGCTCAAAATGTTCTGCTTTCGATACTGGCAGCGCACCCCGCGGCACGCGCAACGGTGCGGCAGTATGTGAAGCCGGACAATCTTACGGGGAAGGTTTACCGCGAAGTGATGGCGAGGTGCTACGAGGCACCGCCGGATCGCGTGATCGACGCGGCGGAGCTCAGCTCGCGTTACGAGACTGTCGAGGAACAGAGACTCGTGGCCGAGATGCTCGCAGCGACGGAGGCGGACCGCATCGAGACGGAGCAGATCCGCAGGGCGGTCGCGGACACGGTCGTAAAGATCATGACGCAGTATTACCGGGACGAGCGCGAGCGCGCGGAGCGTGCCGGAGACAGCAGAGCGGTTATGGACGCGGTCCGCAAGGCGGCCGAAGTCAAGAACTGGAAGATAAAGCTGATGCGGGAGAGGTATTGATTTAACCGGAAACGGGAAAGGGGTTTACCATGGCAAAGATGAGATTGTCGGATGAGATGATGGAAGCGGAAGAGCGAATGGGCAGCGACGCCGAACTCAATGACGTTCTCTCGGATGAGTATTCCGAGAGCGACGGATTTGATGATTTTCCGGGCGCCGACGATACGGAGCCGGATTTTGCGGATGGTATTGACATTGGTGCGGAGATCGGCGATGGCGACGAGCTCCTGCTTGCGGACGCTCCGGAGGAGGATGCGCCCCGCAAACGCAGAGAGCGTTTTGAGCGTGTGCAGCCGAAGCTTGACGAGTTGATCGCAGGTGCGCTTGAGCGCGGCGGAGAGCTCGACTGGCAGGAGATCGAGGACGCTGTGAAGGACAATGCCGCGAACCCCGAGACGCTCGCCGACATCTATGAGTATTGCTCCGGCAAGGGCGTGACGATCGTCAACGACGATGCGGATGCGCTCTCGGAGGATACGGACATCGATAAGGGCAACGGCGACGAGCTGACCACGGAGGACTCGGTGCGCATGTACCTCAAGGAGATCGGAAGCATTCCGCTTCTGACCGCCGAGGAGGAGATGAGCCTCGCGGAGCGCATGGAACAGGGCGACACCCGCGCGCGCAAGCGTCTTGCGGAGGCCAATCTGCGACTCGTCGTGAGCATCGCAAAGAAATACATCGGCCGCGGTATGCACCTGCAGGATCTGATCCAGGAAGGAAACCTCGGCCTTCTCAAGGCCGTTGAAAAATTTGACTATCACAAGGGCTACAAGTTCTCCACGTATGCGACGTGGTGGATCCGCCAATCGATCACGCGAGCGATCGCGGATCAGGCGAGAACCATCCGCATCCCGGTTCACATGGTTGAGACGATCAACCGCGTCAACCGCACGGAGCGCCAGCTTCTTCAGGAGCTCGGCAGGGAGCCCAGCATCGACGAGATCGCAGCACGAATGAAGATGTCCGCGCGCCGCGTCGAGGAGATTCGGAAAATAGCGCAGGATCCGGTGTCGATGGAGACACCGATCGGCGAGGAGGAAGACAGCCATCTCGGCGATTTCATTGTGGACGAGAAGACGCTTCAGCCTGAGGAGGCTGCGACAAGTTCGTTCCTCCACGAGCAGCTCATGGAAGTTATGCAGACGCTCACGGAGCGCGAACGCAAGGTACTGATCATGCGCTACGGTCTTGATGGACAGCCGCCGAAGACGCTCGAGGATGTCGGCAAGGACTTCGACGTCACGCGTGAGCGTATCCGCCAGATCGAGGCAAAAGCAATCCGTAAGCTGCATCATCCGAACCGAAGCAAGAAACTTCGCGACTATCTCAACGATTGATCGTTTTGACGGCCGCAGGACAGAGTAAAGGAGTCGCAAAATGAGACTTTCCGGGCGCCTCCGCATGGTTGCGGACATGGTTAAGCCCTGCGAGGCAGTAGCGGATATCGGCTGCGATCACGCGTATCTGAGCGTATGGCTGCTGCGCGAGGGGATCGCAAAATATGCATACGCCTGCGACGTCCGCAAGGGACCTCTTGCGAAGGCGGAGGAGACCATACGGTTCTTTCACATGCAGGAGCGCGCGAAGACCGTTCTCTGCGACGGACTCGCCGGTATCACTCCCGGCGAGGCGCAGGTGATCGTGATGGCGGGAATGGGCGGAGAGCTCACAAACCGCATTTTGCGCGAAGGGAAAGAAGTTGCGGAAGCGGCGGAGTGCCTGGTGCTTCAGCCGCAGTCCGACTGGGAACTGGTGCGGAGATATGTGTATGATATGGGCTACGCCATCACCGACGAGCAGTGCACCTTTGAGGACGGAAAATATTACGTATGCATGCGGGCGGAACGTGCCGGCGAGGAGAAACCGTACAGCGATACGGAGTACCGGTACGGACGCATTCTTCCGGAGAAGGGGGATGTGACGTATCTGGCGATGCTCGCTGCGGAGTGTGAGAAGAAGGCGGCGATGCTGCAGCGGCTTGCATCGGCGGGAACGGAGTCTGCGGAGGCGAGGATCGCAAGCGCGACGGAGGAGTTAACGGAGCTCACCTGCGTGATCCGGAAGCTTTCGGGGGCGGAAGCGCAATAAAACGAATATAGAGGGGGTTACAAGTATGAAGATTACTGTCGGTAACGAGACGAGAGAGATCGCGGAGGGAACTTCGCTCTCGAAGATCGCGGACGCATTTGTCACGACCGGGCGCGAGCGCGTGATCCTTGCGAAGGTGAACGGCAAGCTCCAGGAGATGTTCAAAAATTGTTACTGGGACAGCACAATTGAATTTTTGGATTATTCAAACACGGATGCGCGTCGTACGTATGTGCGCGGCGTGTTGTTTGTGATGCTCGCTGCAGTGAATGCGTGCTACGGAATGGAAGTTACCAACGCGATCTCCGTGGAACACTCGATCGGCAGCGGCATTTTTTGTAAGAAGGACGGAGATCCGGTGACGGAGGAGTTCCTTCGCGAAGTGAAGGAGAAAATGCGCGAGTTCATCGCGGCGGACCGTGCGATCGAGAAGAAGAGCATGAACAAGGCAAATGCGGTTCGTTTGTTCCGCCAGAACGGCATGGACGACAAGGTTCGCCTTCTGCGCTACCGCGGAAGCTCGAAGATCAACGTCTATTGCATGAGCGGCTACACCGATTACTTCTACGGATATATGCCGGCGTCCACGGGTATCCTTACTTCCTGGGACATCGTTCCTTACGAGGGCGGTCTCATGGTTTTGATGCCGGACGGAGACGGAACGACGGTGCCGGAGGCGAAGAGCTCCGACAAGCTGTTTGACACGCTTCGGAAGACCAACTCCTGGGCAGGCGCCGTAGGCATCGAGCTCGCCGGTGACCTCAACGACTGTATCGCAAACGGCGGTGCGGAGGACCTGATCCTTCTGCAGGAGGCATTGTTCGAGAAGAGAGTAGCGGAGATCGCCGAGATGATCCGCGAGGCGGGCGGCAAGAAGTTCGTCATGATCGCGGGACCGTCGTCCTCAGGCAAGACCTCATTTTCCCACAGACTTTCCATCCAGCTTCGGGCAATCGGTTTCAAGCCGCACCCGATCGCGCTGGACAACTATTACCGCGACAGGGAGTTCTGCCCTCGCGACGAGTTCGGCAACTACGACTTCGAATGCCTGGAAGCGCTTGACATCGAGCTGTTCAACAAGCAGATGACGCAGCTTCTGAACGGCGAGAGAGTCGAGATGCCCGAGTTCAATTTCAAGACGGGCAAGCCGGAGTACAAGGGCAATTATCTGCAGCTCGGACCGGATGATATCCTCGTGATCGAGGGTATCCACGGCCTGAACGATCGTCTGTCGTACTCGCTTCCTGCGGAGAGCAAGTTCCGCATCTACATCAGTGCGCTCACGGAGATCAACATCGACCGCCACAACCGGATTCCGACGACGGACGTCCGCCTGATCCGCCGTATCGTGCGCGATGCGAGAACCCGCGGTTCCTCGGCGACGGAGACCATCGCAATGTGGTATTCGGTGCGACGCGGCGAGGAGATGCACATCTTCCCGCACCAGGAGTCCGCGGATGTGATGTACAACTCGGCGGCAGTCTATGAGCTTGCCGTGCTGAAGACATACATCGAGCCGCTTCTGTATGGTGTTCCTGAGAATTCTCCGGAGTATCTCGAGGCCAATCGCCTTCTCAAGATGCTTTCGTATTTCCTGGCGATGCCGTCGGAGAGCGTCCCGCACAATGCCATTTTGCGCGAGTTCATAGGCGGCAGTGTGTTCCGCGTCTGATGTGGTCGGGTAACGGAAAGTCACGCACAAATTTGAAGGCCTCGGCGTCCTCTTTGCGTTCTGCGTGTGCTTTGTAAACAGTTTCGTTGAGTTTTGTTTTGCCATGGAAGGTGTATGGTGACGTTATGGTGAGATTGATCAGTCTTTTGGACGAAGTGAGTGTTGGCGACGAGTACGGAGGTTTATTTTCCGCGCTCGAGGCAATACTGTGGATAGCAGCTTTTGTGATGATTGCTGCGTTTGCGGCGAGCGGTGCGTTTGCGCTGCGCGCGGGCAGGACAAGCGATGAGACGGAGGCAGAGAGATGCCGCAAGATTTCGGCGCGGCTCTTGTTCTTCTCGATCTTTGTAGCGACCCTGGTGCTCGGGTATTTTGAGATGACGGAGTTTGAATACGGCACATACGCAGTGCCGGCCGTCCTTCTTTTGTTTGTTTCTCTTGTGCTGATGGCTTTCCGGAAGCAGGAGCTTGCGTGGTGGCTTCTGGAGGGCGGCGTCATTCTTTCCATCCTTCAATTTGCGCTGACCGAATCGTACTATGACGACGAGGGAATACTTCCTCTTGTCATCGCGACGGCTTTGGTCCTGCTCTTTGTCTTCGGAAGCTACCGCCTGCAGAAGTCTGTGAAAAGCGCGGACGAAGCGAGGAAGCGCAAGCTTACGTCGGTGAACAACGTGGCGTTTACGGTGATGTATCTCGCCGTGTTGATCCTAATCGCGTACATCCTTACTTTTGACCGATTCGTCTGGTGTTACCAGCTTTCTGCGATCATCGTTATCATCGTGTCGATCGTCGCGTGGATCCGGCGGGCGAAGAGGCTTTCCTTCACGCTTCTTGGCTTTTCGTTTGTTTTTTCCATTGTGGTGACAATGATCGCGGTGATGAATGATCTAGTGAGCATGCGGTAGGAAGAAGACAGTCCGGAACGATCGGACGAAGGGGGAAGAGACCTGCGATATGACTGCAGCAGCGAAAAACGGAATCCGAAACCTGAGTGTTGTCGGCCTCTACAGCATCATCCATGCAATCGTCGATTTTGCGTGCGGTGCGCTTGTCGTGATGCAGCTTTCGGAACAGCTTGCGGACCGGCCGAACATGGTTTTTGCGGTCGTTGTTCTCTATGATTTCTTTGCGTTTGCGATGCAGCTGCCAATCGGCATCTACGCGGATGTGCTCGACAAAAATGCACTGGTATCGGCATACGGCTGCGTGATCATAGCGGTCGCGTATGCGCTTCGCCCTGTCGGGATTCTCGCCGCGATCGTCGCCGGAATCGGCAATGCGCTGTTCCATGTGGGCGGCGGAATCGACGTACTCAACATCTCGAACCGGAAGGCAACGTTCCCCGGAATATACGTGGCAACGGGAGCGATGGGCCTTTTTCTCGGATCGAACGGAAGTAAGCTTGCCGGCAGCGGCGGGAAGGACCGGATCACGGAGATCGCGGTCATCGCGCTTGTCTTCTCGGCGGCATTATTAATCTGCTTATATCGAAAAACTCACGGCAAATACGCGATTCGCAACATGAAAGTTGTTGTCCGTGACCTCTCCCGGAAAGAAACCGTGTTCATGTGGTGCATGCTCGTGACAATCGGCATCCGCGGCGGACTCGGGCTTGTGATGAATTTTACGTGGAAGAACAGCTTCGCGATCGGCCTTGTCGCAGTCGGCGCCGTGGTGATCGGGAAAATGCTTGGCGGCATCTTCGGAGACCTCTTCGGATGGCGCAGGATGACTGTCGCATCGCTTTTATTTTCCGCGGTTTTATTCATATTCGCTTACGACAATATGATATGCGGGATCGCGGCGCTTCTTTTGTTCAACATGTCGATGCCGGTCACGCTCACAGCGCTTGCTAACCGGTATGAGACGCAGCGCGGCATGGCGTTCGGAATGACTACGGCGGCATTGTTCTTCGGTGCGTTGCCGGTGTTCTTCGGCTTCGGAAAATGGCTGTTTCTCCGCCCGGTGGTGATCACGGTCACGGTGCTGTCCGCGGCAGCCGTGTGGTACGGCCTGCGCTGTTACGAGCAGGCGGAACAGGAGAGTACGGATGCTTGAAGCTCTCGCAATGTCTCTCATTATTTCCCTGATCCTGACAATCGTGGTCGAGGTGACCGTTTCCCTGTTTCTCGGTGTCTGGGAGCCGGAGGACACGGACATCGTCGTTCGAGTCAACTGCATCACGAACCCGGTCGTCGTGACGATCTCATTTTTTGTTCAGGAGCTTTCGGGCAGCATGATCGCAAAATACGCCGTGCTGATCGTGCTTGAAGTGCTTGTGGTGTGGACGGAGACGAAGATGTACCGTCGTTGGCTCACCGCATGCGAGACGAAACCGTTCAAGCTTGCGCTCGTGCTCAACGTGTTTTCGTTCGGACTCGGTGTGGTTTTGGATATTCTGTGTCTGCTGTAAAAGTCGGGGGGCTGACAGCAATACGGAAAATGTATCAGGGGGTAGGTATGGTTATGAATCGAAGAAACAAGATCGGAATACTCACAGTGTTTGCACTCGTTGTGACGGCGGTGCTGACCGGCGTTGCATATGCGGACATGGGAAATCCCATAGCACCTTTGGATTCGATGATCAAATATTTTCCTGTGACTCTCACGGCTATATACGGAATTGCCTGGATGTCGTCCTTTATACAACTGGACAACTATTATCCGCGGAAAGTCGGAGATTCGGACGAGGGGCAGGAGACGTCGTGGAAACGTAAAAAACTGTTCGAGAAATACGAGCGTGAGAAATGGAAATGCACGCTCTTCGGCCTCAAAGCGTTTTTGTGCGCAGGCGCCTCATTCTGGTTCTGCAATACATCGTCCGCGTTATCGAAATACACACAGGTTTTCGGCGTTGTGGTTTTGATCGTCGGTTATATGTTTGCGATCGTGGCCGATTACACATACCGCGAGGGAAACCGTGAGAAGGCGGAAAAGCAGGTTAAGATCCAGCGCATAGTTCATTGTGCGATCATTCTTGCGGGAATGCTGCTCCTTTTGACACGACTGTAGTTTCTGACTCGGAGGTGCACATGTTACAATGTATCGTTTTTGCCGATATGGGTTTTCCGGATGAAAAGTATTTCACCGCAAAATACTGGCTCGGCAAGCTTCCGGGGCCGACACCGTTCGTCCGGATGATTTTGATCGCCGTTTTTATCATTTTCCTCGCCTATGTCGTGGTCGGCTGCTGCAGACTGGCGATGGAACAATCGAATTATGCGACCGAAGTCCGGCTCAAGAATATGGATCGGATCCGCAACACCGTCGGGTTTGTGTTTTTGTGCGCATTTACATTTCTCGCGGGGGCTTTGTTCGGACAATGGTTTCCGGGCGTCACCGGTCTGGATGTACACGGGGACCCGAAGACCGTGGATGCCGTGAAGATCTTAGGACCGGTGCTGGCCGGCGTCGTCATCGCCGCGGCGGTTGTGCTTCGAGTTAAGGGAAGGAAGAAGACAGCGTTCGCGATTCCCGGCGCACTCTGCGTGATATTTGCCGCTGTGCTCGTCTGCTTTGTGTGACGTGGGTATTGTCATCTTACGGAAAATGTGTTAGAATTCACCATCGGCAGTATAGATGATCGCGCCGGAAACGGTGAGGAAAGTCCGGGCTATACAGGGCAGGGTGCCGGATAACGTCCGGTGGAGGTAACTCCAAGGAAAGTGCAACAGAGAACAGACCGCCTCTTCGGAGGTAAGGGTGAAACGGCAGTGTAAGAGACTACCGCCTTGCCGGTAACGGGAAGGGCAGTGTAAACCCCACTCATAGCAAGACCAGACAGGAAGCGATACGGCGGCCCGTCGTGCTTTCGGGTAGGTTGCGTTCCGCGTTCGAAAGGGTGCGGAGGAGCTGTGCGGTGACGTGCAGTCAAGACAGATGATCATCCACGACAGAACCCGGCTTACAGTGCTGCCGATGATTAGAAAGGATTCTTCGGAGTCCTTTTTTTCGTGCTTTTTTCTTGATATTTGGAGCTGTTTGGAGTATGATAAAATGTGATATCAGGAGAAAGGGGGAAGCGGACATGGACAATTTGACTGAAACATTGATGGAAGAAATGAATGTTCAGACAGTGTTTACAATTCCGCTTTTCGGTGGTATCCCCGTTTCTGAATCTGTCGTGGTCACGTGGATCATCATGGCGGCCATGATTCTTTTTGCCTTCGTTATGACGCGGGGTCTCCGTGTAA
Source organism: Lachnospiraceae bacterium (assembly GCA_017561985.1). The sequence goes on along the minus strand of JAFZAZ010000034.1, from coordinate 20,948 downwards.
ACAAGATTTCAAAACGACAGGCGTTTCTCGAGTGGATGGTCACCAAGCTTGACAGCATCGTCGGCGGAATGCTCGGAGGAAAGGCGAAAGTCTTCGGCGAGTATCTGATCACGATTCTTTTGTACATCGGTCTGGCGAACATCATCGGCATCTTCGGCTTCAAATCCCCGACGAAAGACCTGAATGTCACCATAGCGCTTGCGCTCATGAGCATTTTGCTTGTGGAGGCGGCGGGAGTGTACTATCTGGGAATCCGGAAGCATCTTCACAAATTCATTGAACCGACGCCCGTCATCCTGCCTATCAACATCCTGGAGGTCGTGACGAAGCCGCTTTCGCTGTGCATGCGACTGTTCGGTAATGTCATCGGCGCGTTCGTCATCATGAAGCTGCTGGAGATCGTCATTCCCATCGGTATCCCGGTGGTGTTCAGCCTGTACTTCGATTTCTTTGACGGAATCCTGCAGGCGTATGTGTTTGTCTTCCTGACGGGAATGTACCTTACGGAAGCGGTGGAGTAGCTGTTTTGAATGATTGAAGATAATCGCCGCGGTGGATGCGGCACAACAAAATAAAAGAAGCGAGGAAATCAACATGAACACAACATTGATTGCCATCGGCGCAGGAATCGCGGTTTTGGCTGCTGTCGGAGCCGGAATCGGTATCGGTATTGCAACCGGCAAGGCTGTGGAGGCGATTGCGAGACAGCCTGAGGCGGAGAGCAAGATCACGAAGAACCTGATTCTCGGTTGCGCGCTCGCAGAGGCAACCGCTATCTACGGTTTCGTTATCGCGTTGTTCATCATCATTTTGCTGAAATAATCGAGGGAAGATACGAACATGCTGAAGATTGACCAGTATTTTGTGATCGGCGCGATCGACATCGTGAAGATTGACTGGAATCTCCTGTTTACGGTGATCAACCTGGTGATTCTGTTCATCGCGATGAAACTGTTCCTGTTCAAGCCGGTTCGCAAGATTCTTGAAAAGCGCCAGGAGGAGGCGGACACCGCTTCCAGGGCGGCGGATGAGCGCGAAGCGGAAGCAAGTCGGAGCAAAGCGGAGTACGAGAAGGCGATCGCGAAGACCGAGTCGGAGCGCGCGCAGATTCTGTCCGATGCGAGAAAGCAGGCGGACGAGGAGTATGCAAAGATGCTCGCAGACGCCCGTGCCGAAGCTGAGATTATCAAGAAAAATGCCAACACCGAAGGCGAAAAGCGCAAGCAGCGCATCATTTCCGAGGCCGGTAAGGAGATCGGCGACATGATCACGGCAGCAACCGCAAAGATCATGGGCGATGCCGACGAGACCGACCTCTATGACGCGTTCCTTACGACGATGGAGGAGAAGAAATGAGGCGTGCGACACTGTATTGCGTGACTCCCCCGTCGGAGGAACAGATCGCGAGAATGAAGGCGTTTCTGGCGAAGGAAGAGGACGATCCGGAAATTGAACTTTCGATAGAGATCGAGCCTTCACTTGTGAGTGGATTCATCCTTCGGACGGAGCGCAAGGAGTACGACTGGAGTATGTACGGCCGCGTGGAGCAGCTGCGCAGCGCGCTCGGAGTCGTGCACGGCAGACGTCCCAAGAAGACGGTTGCCAACCTGAAGAAATGCATTGAGGAATTTGAACTTGCCGCGGGCGAGAAGGAATACGGAACCGTAACCTTCGTCGGCGACGGCATTGCTGTGGTCACGGGACTTGACCATGCCTGCTACGGGGAGATCGTCACGTTCTCCTGTGGCGTCAAGGGCATGGTGATGGATATCCGCCGCGACGAGACCGGCGTCATTCTGTTCGGACGAGACACCGAGATCTTCGAGGGAAGCCTTGTGACGCGCACGTACCGCATGGCAGGCATGCCGGTGGGCGACAGCTTCATCGGACGCATCGTCGATGCTCTCGGAGAGCCGATTGACGGCCAGGGCGAGATCGTGTCGTCGGACTTCCGTCCGCTTGAGAATCCCGCACCCGGAATTATGGACCGTCAGCCGGTTACAACCTCGATGGAGACCGGTATCCTCGCGATCGATTCGATGTTCCCAATCGGACGCGGACAGCGCGAGCTGATCATCGGCGACCGCCAGACCGGCAAGACGTCGATCGCTCTTGACACGATCCTGAACCAAAAGGGAAAAAACGTCGTCTGCATCTACGTGGCCATCGGACAGAAGGCTTCGACGATCGCGAAGATGGTGACGACGCTTACGGAATCGGGAGCAATGGATTACACAGTGGTTGTGACTTCCACCGCATCGGATCCGGCGCCGCTTCAATATATCGCACCGTACTCGGGCACCGCGCTCGCTGAGTACTTCATGTACAGCGGACGCGACGTCCTGATCGTTTACGATGACCTTTCGAAGCACGCGGTTGCGTACCGCGCGATCTCGCTGCTCCTGGAGCGTTCACCCGGTCGTGAGGCGTATCCCGGCGACGTATTTTACCTGCACTCAAGACTTCTGGAGCGCTCCAGCCGTCTGAGCGATGAGCTCGGCGGCGGTTCGATCACCGCACTGCCGATCATCGAGACGCTCAACGGAGATGTCTCCGCATACATTCCGACCAACGTGATCTCCATCACGGACGGTCAGATTTACTTAGAGAGTGAGCTGTTCTTCGAGGGACAGCGTCCGGCCGTCAACGTCGGACTCTCTGTATCCCGCGTCGGCGGTGCCGCACAGTCCTCCGTGATGAAGCAGGCGTCCGGTACCGTTCGTATCGACCTTGCGCAGTACCGCGAGATTGAAGTCTTCACGCAGTTCTCGTCGGAGCTCGACGAGAGCACGAAACGCCAGCTGTCGCACGGACGCGCACTCATGGAGCTTCTCAAGCAGCCGATCGGGCATTCGCTTTCGATGCCGGAGCAGGTGCTGCTTTTGCAGGCAGCGAACCGCAGACTCTTCGAGAACCTTACGGTGCGAGAGCTCACTTCCGCAAAATACGACTACCTCACGTACGTGAGAGTCAATCACCCGGAGGTGATTGAGGAGATCTCTCAGGGGGACAAGCTTCGCAAATCGCAGCTCGAGCGTCTGGATGCGATCGGCGAGCGCTGGCTTATGAAGCGCAAAGAGGAGAAGGAGAATGGCGAACGCGCATGAGATCCTCGGCAGGATCCGAAGCATTCGTGACACGATGAAGATCACGAAGGCCATGTATATGGTCTCGTCGATGAAAGTGCAGAAAGCGAAGAAAAAGCTTTCGGACACGCTGCCGTATTTCACATCGTTACAGAACCAGATCAGCGATGTCCTGATGCATTTTCCGGAGATGACGCATCTGTTCTTCGACAATCGTCCGGAGGATGTCCTGGAGGAGGTCAAGCGGCGCATTTACGTCGTGATCACCGGCGACAAGGGCATGGCAGGTCCGTACAACCTGAACGTCATCAAGGCGGCAAAGGAGCATTTTGCGACCGCACAGGACTACCGCATCTACGCGGTGGGCGAGACCGGCCGGCACGTGTTCCTGGCGGAAAAACTGCCGGTGAACGTCGAGTTCCGCATGTCGTCGAACAATCCTTCCGTGCACCGTGCGCGACTGATGGCGGAGATTCTGATCGACCGCTACCGCGCGGAGGAAGTGGACGAGATTTACGTCATTTATACGAAAATGAAAAACAGTATCACCTCGGAGGTGTGCACCGAGATGCTCCTGCCGTTCCGCACGAGTCGCTATCTGAGCGACCGGATGCGTGCACAGGGCATCGTGGACAATCTTCCGGAGATGGAGATCTTCCCGTCGCCGCAGGAGGTGCTCGAGACGCTTGTGCGAAACACCGTAACCGGCTTTTTGTACGGTGCGATGGTTGAGAGCCAGGCTTCGGAGGAGAGCGCGCGCATGATGTCGATGAAGACTGCGACGGACAATGCGGACGCGATGCTCTCGGAGCTTTCGAGAGAGTATAACCGGTATCGTCAGGCGGCGATCACGCAGGAGATTACCGAGGTTGTGGGCGGCGCGAAGGCGCTTCAGAAGAAGAAAAACAAAAAGCGGCAGAACGTTGCCGCGGAGGGAACATGAATCATATCGGGAAAATCGTACAGGTTTCCGGCCCCGTGGTCGACGTCCTGTTCAACCGGGGCGAGCTGCCTTCCATCAAGGAGGCTTTGGTTGTCACGGTCGAGGAACGCGAACTGAAGATGGAGGTCGCTCAGCACATCGGTGACGGCGTCGTGCGCTGCATCATGCTTGCGCCGAGCGAGGGACTTGCCAAGGATATGCCCGTATATTCCACGGGCAACGGAATTATGGTGCCCGTCGGGGAGCATGTTCTCGGACGTGTGTTCAACGCGCTCGGAGAGCCTCTGGACGGCGGTTCTTCCCTGGACAACAACAAGACCGCGGAGTTCCGCTGCATCCACCGCGAGGCGCCGACGTTTGAGGAGCAGAGCCCGGTCGTCGAGATTCTCGAGACCGGCATCAAGGTCATCGACCTTCTCGAGCCGTACGCCAAGGGCGGCAAGATCGGTCTCTTCGGTGGTGCCGGCGTAGGCAAGACCGTCCTGATCCAGGAGCTGATCCACAATATTGCGACCGAACACGGCGGTTATTCGATCTTCACCGGCGTCGGAGAGCGTTCCCGCGAAGGAAACGATCTGTGGCGCGAGATGAAGGAGTCGGGAGTTCTGGCCAAGACGGCGCTTGTGTTCGGACAGATGAACGAGTCCCCGGGTGTTCGTATGCGCGTTGCCGAGACCGGACTCACCATGGCAGAGTATTTCCGCGATGAAAAGCAGCAGAACGTGCTGTTGTTCATCGATAACATTTTCCGGTTTATTCAGGCCGGTTCCGAGGTTTCCGCACTGCTCGGACGTATGCCTTCGGCCGTCGGTTACCAGCCGACGCTCGCGACCGACCTCGGCGAATTGCAGGAGCGCATCGCTTCGACGCGCCACGGAAGCGTAACCAGCGTGCAGGCCGTATATGTGCCTGCCGACGACCTTACGGACCCTGCGCCCGCGACGACATTCTCGCACCTCGATGCGACGACCGTTCTCTCGCGTAAAATCGTGGAGCAGGGTATTTATCCCGCAGTGGATCCGCTGGCGTCCGGCTCGCGCATCCTCGAGGCTTCTGTCGTCGGAGAGGAGCATTATGAGGTTGCCCGCCGCGTGCAGGAGATCCTGCAGCGATACAAGGAGCTTCAGGACATCATCGCGATCCTCGGCATGGACGAGCTTTCCGAGGAGGACAAGAGCATTGTGTACCGCGCGAGAAAAGTCCAGAGATTCCTTTCGCAGCCGTTCCATGTCGCGGAGAATTTCACCGGCGTTCCCGGTGTGTATGTTCCGATCTCAGAGACGATCCGCGGCTTCAAGGCCATCCTGAACGGCGAGCTTGACGATTGTCCGGAAAATGCTTTCTTCAACGTGGGCACCATCGATGATGTCCGCAAGAAAGCGGAGAGTTTGTAAACGGTAACGGAGACGAGACGTGAATACTTTTCACCTGCAGATCATTACGTGCAATCGTGTATTTTACGATGGGGAGTGTGAGTCTTTGATCTTTCCCGGATATGACGGAAAGATGGAGATTCTGGCTCATCATGCGCCGATGGCGACGATCGTTGCCGTTGGGGAGATCACGTTCCGCGACGCGCAGGGCGAGACGCACGCCGTCATCGTATCGGACGGCATGGTGAAGGCGGGGGACAATGAAGTGACGCTTCTGGCATTTTCCGCAGAACGGCCCGATGAGATCGACGAACACCGTGCACAGGTGGCCCTCGATATGGCTCGCGAGGAGATGCAGCGCAAACAAAGCATCGTTGAATACAACATCTCGAGCGCTTCGATGGCGCGCGCGATGGCACGACTGAGCGGTGCGAGAAGCATCCGTTCGGACGATTTGAACATTTGACAAATGCGGTTGTTCCGCGTGTGATGCGGGACAGTTACTCCACGCGGAGCAGCAGGTATTTGTAATACTTGTGCTCGGAATTGCCCTCGTAAAGATTGATCAGACTGATAGAGAACAGATCGGAGCAGGCCTTGAGCCTGTTCCTTTTTATGTAATGAGCGATGCGGCGGTACGTGCGGTCGATGTCGGGCTCGCTGTGGTCGTGAGAACAGAGGATTGCCCGGCCGCCCGGCAGCGAGTGCGTCTCGGTGCCGTCCGCGGGGAGCAGCGAGAGTGTGACGACGCGGTTGTACACATATTTTCCACGCTGAAAATCTTCATAGTCGATGGTGACGCCCGAGGGGAAGGTCGCGAGATGCCCGTCGGTGGTCGCCCTGGTGAGATGCGCCGAGATGTCGCGCGCGATGTCCGCGGCGTGGAACGAATTGTCCTTGTTAATGATGCGTGTCTCACGGTAGCTCATGTCCGGGATCGTCGCGAGAAACGGCGTGCCGGGACGGTGCGTGCCGAAGTGTTCCAGAAGCCAGGTGCCCAGATGAAGGGCACTTATTTTTTTTGTGATGCTGTAGAGCTCGCGCTGCATGTCGAGGATGCGCGCGTTGATCATTCGAACGAGGCCTGTCTTCGAAGGATTGTGGATCACGGCGCGGATGTCCGCGAGCGAACAGCCGGCGTGCTGCATCGTCGTGATGAAATAGAAGGAGCTGATCTGCGACGTTGAGTAGTAATGGTAGCCGTTCGTGGGGTCCGTCCAGGGCGTGAGCACACTCTGTTCATAGTAATGGCGCAGCGTGTCGCGCGTCGTGCCGCAGAGCTTGGCAAACTGGCCCACCGAGAGAGAATACTCGGCGCGCTGTTTGGCAAGTGTCATTTCATCGTCAAAAACCAGTCTCATGACGAACCTCCGAATTCTTCGAAAATAGGGCTTGACCTGGGGGTAACCCCCAAGATTATCATAACATCGGTTACGAAAAAACACAACCGCATTTTGCGGAATATATCGTATTACAAAGGAGAAAACAATGAAAGACATCACCGGAACCATCATTCGCATCATTGCCGAGTACCTCGATAAGGACGAGGCTGAAATCTCTGCCTCCGACAAATTCATCGACATCGGTCTGGATTCGCTGGATATCATGGAGCTTGTCATGCAGATGCAGGAAGAACTGGACTGCAAGATCGAGCTGACGCAGGATATCACGACGATCGAGGAGCTTGCAGCACACATCGCTTCTCAGCAGTAAATCATGCGAAAGGCGCCATAAGCGCCGAAAGTTGAGGATTCGGGAGAATAAATAATGAAGAATGCAGTTTGTGAAATACTGGGCATCGAATATCCGGTGCTCCAGGGGGGAATGGCCTGGGTAGCCGACGCGGAACTTGCGGCGGCGGTGTCCAACGCGGGCGGCCTCGGACTGATCGCTGCGATGAACTCCAACGGAGAACAGCTTCGCGAGCAGATCGTCAAGGCGCGCACGCTTACGGACCGTCCGTTCGGCGTCAATCTGATGCTGATGAGCCCGTACATCGAGGAGGCGGTCAAAACCGTCTGCGAGGAGCATGTGGCGGTAGTCACGACGGGCGCGGGCAACCCCGCAAAATATATGCCTCAGCTGAGCGAAGCGGGCGTCAAAGTCATCTGTGTGACAGCCAGTGTGACGCTTGCGGTAATGGCGGAGCGCATGGGAGCGTGCGCGGTAGTCGCGGAAGGCTGCGAGTCCGGCGGACATGTCGGAGAGACGACCACGATGGCGCTTGTTCCGCAGGTTGTTGACGCGGTTTCAATCCCCGTCATCGCTGCCGGCGGTATCGCAGACGGGCGCGGAATGGCCGCGGCGTTCCTTCTGGGAGCGCAGGCCGTTCAGATGGGAACTCGCTTCCTGACTGCGACGGAGTGCAATGTGCACGCAAATTACAAGGCGAAGGTACTCGCCGCGAAGGACCGCGACACGATCGTCACGGGGCGCACGCTCGGACATCCGGTACGGGCTCTTAAGAACCGCATGACGCGCGAATTCGCACGTCTGGAGACGGAACCGGGAACGACAACGGAGCAGCTTGAGGCCATGGGCGCGGGAGCGCTTCGCAGAGCGGCCGTAGAGGGCGACGTCACGAACGGTTCGTGCATGTGCGGCCAGATCGCGGGACTCGTCAAGTCCGAAGACAGCTGTGCCGACATCGTGCACGGCATCTGCGCGGATGCGAAGAGTCTTCTTGCGGGAGCGGCCGGGATCGCGCTTTGATCGGAAAATGTTTGTGCTGAGGGTAGTAATATGGGAAAGACAGCTTTTTTGATGGCAGGACAGGGGAGCCAGTACCCCGGAATGGCCAAAGATCTGTATGAATCCATTCCTGCCGTGCGGGAGATATTTGACGAAGCGGAGGGCATTCGCCCGGGAACGCTTGCGCAGATGTTCGAAGGCACGGAGGAAGAGCTGAAGAGAACGGACAATACGCAGCCCTGCCTGTTTCTTGCCGACGTGGCTGCTGCGGTAGCTCTGCGTGAGCAGGGGATCAAGCCGAATGCGGTTGCGGGCTTTTCACTCGGCGAGATCGCGGGACTTGCTGTCTCCGGTGCGATGACCGTGGCCGACGCGTTCCGCCTGGTCGTGAACCGCGGCGCAAGAATGCAGCAGGCGGCGGAGCAGGAGGAAGGCAGCATGATCGCCGTGCTCCGCATGGATCAGGCGGAATTGTGCGCCCTGTGCGAGCAGTTCGGCGTATATCCGGTCAACTTCAATTGCCCCGGACAGATTGTTGTGTCCGGAAGATCGACGAAGATCGAAGAGCTTCGCGGCGAGCTTGACAGCCGAGGAGTGCGCTATGTGGCGCTTGCGGTCGGCGGACCGTTTCACACGCCGTATATGAAAAATGCGGCCGAGGGACTGCTCGCAGACCTGAAATCTCTTCCCATCGGGGAGACTGACATTCCGCTTTACGCGAACCGGACAGCACTGCCGTATCCCGACAATGCGGATTCGATGCGCGCGTTGATCTCGGAACAGATCTGCGGAAGTGTGCGGTGGGAAGAGACGCTTCGCCGTATGTACGAGGACGGTATCGACACGTTTGTGGAGTGCGGTCCGGGCAAGACGCTCTCGGGGTTTGTCAGGAGAACGCTTTCGGGGGTTGCTATCTGCGGTGTGAGCGACATCGCAACGCTCACCGACACGGTCGCGAAGATCGGCGGTTGAGACCGCGGACGGAACGAGGCCGCGGACAGGAATGAGAACGCGGAAGTACGGCCGTAATGCAGACTCGAAAAGTCATGTGCGGAGGGAAAATGAATGCTTACCGGTAAGACAGCCGTTATCACTGGCGGCACAAGAGGAATCGGCGCTGCGATCGCAAAGAATTTTGCGAAAAACGGAGCAAAAGTTGTGATTGTAGCGACGCGCGAGGGGGAGGCTGCAAAGCAGGTGATGGCGGAGCTTATGAAACTCGGTGCGGAAGCCGTCCTGTATCTTTGCAACGTGGGTGATCAGGAGCAGGTCGCGAAGACTGCGGAGAAGATCCTTGCGGAGCAGGGAAACATCGATATTCTCGTGAACAATGCGGGCATCACGCGCGACAATCTGCTGCTCGGTTTGGAGACGAAGGATATCGACGACGTGATCGATGTGAACCTGAAGGGAACGATGTATGTGACGCAGGCATTTCTTCGAAACTTTGTCCGGAGGAGAAGCGGAAACATCATCAACATAAGCTCTGTGGTCGGCATGATGGGTAACCGCGGGCAGACCAACTATGCGGCTTCCAAGGCCGGCGTGATCGGCTTTACCAAGTCGGTGGCCAAGGAGTACGGAAGCAGAAACGTTCGCTGCAATGCGATCGCACCAGGGTACATCGCGACCGAGATGACGGAAGTGTTGAGCGAGGACGTGAAAAAGGAACTGACAAAACAGCTGCCGCTTGCGCGGCTCGGAGCGCCTGAGGATGTGGCGAACCTCGCATTGTTTCTTGCGAGCGACAATTCGTCGTACATCACCGGCGAAGTGATCAAAGTGGATGGAGGAATGTATGTCTAGAGTAGCTGTTACCGGCATGGGAGTCATCACGCCGGTGGGAAATAACATCGAAATCTTTTGGAACAACATAAAAAACGGAGTGTGCGGCGTCGACAGGATTCAGAGATTTGACGCATCGGGACTCAAGGTGAGCCTCGACGCGGAAGTCAAGGACTTCAACCCGAAAGAATTTTACGACACGGTACAGGAGATCCGAAAGGCAGACCTGTTCATGCAGTACGCGATGGGCGCGGCGAGACAGGCGGTTGAGCAAAGCGGAATTCTCGAAAGCGATCTCGAGCCCGAGCGCTTCGGAGTTTACATCGGCTCCGGCATCGGCGGTATCAACTCGACGCTGCGCGAGACAAAGCGTCTGATCGAGAAAGGACCGGAGATGGTTTCGCCGTTCTTCGTGCCGATGATGATCAGCAACATGGCTGCCGGCGCAATCTCGATCAAGTTCGGCGCAAAGGGACCGACGCTTCCCATCGTCACGGCGTGCGCAACGAGCACGCACACGATCGGTGAGGCGTACCGTGCGATCCGTCACGGCTATGCGGATGCAATCATCGCCGGAGGAAGCGAGGCATCGATCAACGACCTTGCGATGGCAGGATTTATCAACTGTCAGGCACTCAGCCTCTCGGAGGAGCCGAACGAGGGAAGCCTTCCGTTCGACAAGCGCCGCGGCGGATTTGTCATGGGCGAGGGCGCAGGCATCCTTGTCCTTGAGGAGTATGAGCACGCGAAAGCGCGCGGAGCGAAGATTCTCGCGGAGGTTGTCGGCTACGGCAACACCTCCGACGCATACCATATTACGGCGCCCGATCCGGAGGGAGACGGAGCTGTCCGCGCGATCCGCATGGCGGTGCGCGAGGGCGGCATCGACACCGAGCAGGCTTCGGAGATCTACGTGAACGCTCACGGAACCGGAACGCACTTAAACGACGCGATGGAAACCAAGGCGCTGAAGGCAGTGTTCGGCGAGAAGGCATACCAGCTTCACATCAGCTCGACCAAGTCGATGACCGGCCACATGATGGGCGCAACCGGCGCTGTCGAGGCGATTGCTTCGGTGCTTGCGCTCGGCGAGGGAATCGTGCCTCCGACCATCAATTACCGCGAGCCCGACGAGGAGTGCGACCTGGATTACACGCCGAACACGGCGGTTAAGACGCCTCTTACGTATGCGATCAGCACGTCGCTCGGATTCGGCGGTCACAACGCGTGCGTTGCGTTTCGCACGGCGGAGTGAGAAGGAGGAAAAATGGAATCGTTGAAGGAATGCGCAGAGCTGTTTGAGCAGCTGAAGCTCACGGAGCTCTGCATTGAGGAAAATGGCCGAAAGATCTGCCTGAAAAAGCAGCGCGGCCCCGTCGTTCCGCCGATGGCGGCAATTCCGATGCCCGCTGCGGCCCCGGCTGCGGCGTCTGCTGTATCGGAAGGAAGTGCGCCTGCAGCGGCAGATCGTCCGGACGGAGATGTGGTGAAAGCGCCGCTTCTCGGCATTTTCCACGCCTCGGCAGGCGGGACTGTCCGCGCCGAGGGCGATATCGTAAAACGCGGCGATGTGCTCTGCACGATCGAAGCGATGAAGATGATGAACGAGGTGAGCGCACCGAGAGACGGAGTGATCCGTGCGGTCCTTGTCAAGGACGGAGCGCTCGTGGAATACCATCAGGATCTTTTTGTGATCGCATGACCGTGCGTTGTGCGGGTGTGGGAAAGGAAAAATGTGATGAACAGGGAAGAAATCAAGACAATACTGCCGCACCGGGAGCCGATGCTCCTGGTCGATGAGGCGGTGAAGCATGAGGACGATTCGGCGACCGGATATTACACGGTGCGCGGGGACGAGTTCTTTCTGAAGGGGCATTTTCCGGGGAGACCGATCGTGCCGGGCGTCATCCTTTGCGAGATGATGGCGCAGTCGGCGTGTGTGATCTTCACGGAGCAGATGGGCGGCAACACGCTGCCGGTGTACGCAGGCCTTGACAAGGTGCGTTTCCGCGGCATGGTTGAACCCGGCGACACGGTGCGCATCGAGACGAGACTCGTGCGGTCGTGCGCGCCGCTGTTTTCACTCCACGGGGAGGTTTATGTCGGGGAACGCCTGTGCGTGAGCGGAGATTTTTCGTTTGTGCTCACGAAGAAGACGGAGGGATGAGATGTTTTCTAAGATCTTGATCGCAAACCGCGGAGAAGTTGCGGTCCGGGTGATCCGGGCCTGCAAGGAGATGGGAATCGAGACCGTAGCGGTGTACTCCAAGGCGGACGCGGACGCGCTCCACGTCGTCATGGCGGACGAGGCGTACTGCATCGGCGGACCGCTTGCCAAGGACAGCTATTTAAACCGCGACGCCATCGTGACGCTCGCGAGACAATGCGGTGCTGACGCGATCCATCCGGGGTACGGAATGCTTGCGGAAAATGCGGATTTTGCGCAGCTTTGTAAAGATAACGGCATCGTCTTCATCGGGCCGAGCGCGGAAGTGATCCGGAAAATGGGTCAGAAGGAGATTGCGAGGGAGGTCGCGCAGGAGTCTGGACTTCCCGTTGTAGCCGGCTGCGGCACCGTGGGGAGCGCAGAGGAAGCGTGCGAAAGCGCGGCACAGATCGGGTATCCGGTCATGCTGAAGGCGCGCTCCGGCGGCGGCGGTAAGGGAATCCGTGTCGTGCGCGAGCAAAGCGAGCTTGCCGGCGCATGGAACGCCGTCCGCAAGGAAGCGGAGGCTTCGTTCGGTGACGACGGCGTGCTGCTTGAGCGCTATCTTGAGAATGTAAAACATGTGGAAGTTCAGATACTTGCGGACGCGGCAGGCAAGGTCATTTTGCTCGGGGACCGCGACTGCTCGGTGCAGCGACGCAACCAGAAGCTGATCGAAGAGTGCCCTGCGCCGATCCTCTCGGATACTCTGCGCGCGAAGCTCTACGAGGCGGCGAAGAAGCTTGCGGAGCACGTCGGCTATGTCACGGTGGGAACCGTGGAGTTTCTCGTGCACGGCGAGGAGTATTTCTTCTTAGAGATGAACACGCGACTTCAGGTGGAGCACTCGGTCACTGAGCCGGTTGCGGGCGTCGACATTGTCGAGTGGCAGATCCGCACGGCCGCGGGCATCGAGATTCCGTTCCGCCAGCCCGAGATCGGCAACGGAAGACACGCCATCGAGTGCCGTATCTGCGCGGAGAAGGGCAGTGACTGCCTTCCCTCGACGGGGCGCGTGCAGATGCTTCACATCCCGGGCGGCCTCGACGTGAGATTTGACTCGGCGCTGTACCAGAACTGCGAAGTCACGCCATTTTACGACTCGATGCTCGGAAAGCTTGTCGTGTGCGCGGACACGCGCGAGGGGGCTATCCGGAAAATGAAGTGCGCCCTCTCGGAGTTCGTGCTCGTGGGCGTGGAGAGCAATCGCGAGATGCATATGAAATTTATGGAGGACGGAACCTTCCTCACCGGGCGGTACGACACCGGCCTGGCCGCGAAGGTGTTGTGAGAATAGATGGATCTTCGAAAGTGGTTTCTCAAGGCGAACAATGCGCCTGAAAACGGCGGCGTCTCGCCGTCGGGAAGACATATCGTGTGCAAGGCGTGCGGGCGGAAATTCCCGGTGGCGCGCGTGCGTCACGAGTATTTTATATGCCCTGCGTGCGGACGGTATTTTACGGTGCGCGCAAGGCGCAGGCTTCTCATGCTCACCGACCGCAGAAGCTTCACCGAGCTTGACCGGGAACTCTGCTCGAGAAATGTGCTGAATTTTCCGGATTACGATACGAAGCTTGCCGTTGCGCGGGACAACAGCCGGGAAAATGAGGGCGTGCTGTGCGGAACCGCGACGATCCACGGACATGCCGTGGCAGTGTTTGCGATGGAAGCGAACTTCATGATGGGCTCGATGGGGTCCGTCGTTGGAGAAAAAATCACAAGGCTGTTCGAGTATGCGACGGAGCGGCGGATGCCGGTGCTCGGAGTGACGGTGTCCGGCGGCGCGAGAATGCAGGAGGGAATGCTCTCGCTGATGCAGATGTCGAAGGTTTCCGCGGCCGTCAAGAGGCACAGTAAGGCCGGCAATCTGTATGTGGTGCTGCTCACGGACCCGACGACGGGCGGAGTGGACGCAAGCTTTGCGATGCAGGCGGACATCACGCTTGCAGAGCCGGGAGCGCGCGTCGGATTCGCAGGTCCGAGAGTCATCGAGAAAAGCCTCAACCAGGCGCTTCCGAAGGACTTCCAGCGCGCGGAGAGAGTGCTTGCGTGCGGTCACATCGATGCGATCGTACCGCGCCGCGAACAGAAGGACTGCATCGCACATATCTTAGCGCTGCACGGACTTTGATCCGCGGAAAATGTGCGGAGATTCGGAGGAACTATGAACGCGTATGAAACCGTCCTGGCCGCGAGAGGCGAGAACCGCCTCACGGCCGGGGATTACATAAAACGAATGATACCGGATTTTTTCGAGCTGCACGGCGATCGCCTGTGCGGGGATGACAGTGCGGTCATCGCGGGGATCGGCACGCTCGGGAAGCGAGCGGTCACCGTCATCGGGATTGAAAAGGGAAAGACGACAGAAGAGCGCATCCGTTACAACTTCGGAAGCGCACATCCGGAAGGATACCGAAAGGCGCTTCGTCTGATGAAGCAGGCGGAGAAGTTCAGGAGGCCTGTGCTGTGCCTTGTCGACACGGCAGGTGCATTTTGCGGGATCGACGCGGAGGAGCACGGTCAGGGGCGCGCGATCGCGGAGTGCCTGCTTGAGATGGCGGATCTCGCAACGCCGGTCATTTCGGTGATCATCGGCGAGGGAGGAAGCGGCGGTGCGCTTGCACTTTCGCACTCCGACAGGATCTGGATGACCGAGGACGCGTATTTCAGCGTTGTGTCGCCGGAAAATTGCGCTAACATCCTGTGGAAGGACACAAAGCGTGCGGCTGAGGCGGCCGAAGCTTTGGGGCTTACTGCGGAACAGCTTCGCTCGATGGGACTGATCGAGCGTATCTGTACGAAGGACAATCCTAAGCGGCTTGCGGCGGAGCTTGAGGCGGAGTTTGATGTTCTTGCGGGGCTTTCGCCCAAGGAACTTCTGGAAGCGCGTTACCGTCGTTTTCGAAAAATCGGTTGTTAGGAGCATATACGAATGCACATCTATGAGGAATACTACCGCGAGATCACCGGTCCGGACGGAAGAGTGGAACGGATCGAGACGACCGTGCCGGAGAATTTCAATTTTGCGTACGATGTCACGGACCGTTTTGCGGCTGAGAGACCGGACAAGCCGGCGATGCTGCACATCGGTATCGACGGAAGCGTGACGCGGTTTACGTTCGGCGATCTCAAGCGGTATTCGGACACGGCGGCATGGTCGCTTGCCAAGCTCGAAGTCGGTGCGGGAACGCCCGTCATGCTTCTTCTGAAGCGACGCAGCGAGTTCTGGATCGCGATGCTTGCGCTTCACAAGCTCGGAGCGATCGCGGTCCCGACGTCGCACATGGTGTCCGCGGAGGACATCCGCAAGCGAGCGGAGACGGCGGGAGTCAAAGTGATCCTGTGCGTGAACTCGGAGCATATCTGCGAGAAGGTCGAGCAGGCGGTGAAGAACACAGCAGTCGTTCCCGTGGCAGTCGGTAAGCCTTACGATGGCTTCCGATTCTGGGACGAGATGCTCGCGGGATCGTCCGTCGCGGGCGTGTGGAAGCGCGTCAGGACGCACCGGGAAGACGCGATGCTTTACTATTTTACGTCGGGAACGAACGGCGCGCCGAAGGCAGTCATCCATGATTTTTCCTACCCGGTTGCCCACATTTATACCGCAAAATGCTGGCACGGCATCACCGACGGCGATCTGCACCTGACGGTGGCGGACTCCGGCTGGGCGAAAACCGCGTGGGGAAAGCTGTACGGGCAGTGGTTTCTCGGCGCGTGTATCCTGGTTTACGATTACGACCGGTTTTACTCGGGAGAGTTTTTAAAGCTGATCACGGAGTGCAGAGTGAATACATTTTGCGCACCTCCGACGATATACAAGTATCTTGTGAATGAGGACTTACGTCTTTATGACTGGTCATACCTTCATCACGCTGCGACTGCCGGAGAGCCGATGCCTCCGGTAGTCGCGAACAAATTTGCGGAAGCGACGGGAGTTGTCGTGCGCGACGGTTTCGGTCAGACGGAGACGGCGCTGCAGATCTGCACGCCGATCGGCGGGAAGCCTGTGCCGGGTTCAATCGGAAAGGCTTCGCCGCAGTACCGGATCGAACTTCGTGACGAGAACAACAATCCGGTTCCGGACGGGGAAGAGGGAGAGATCGTTCTCCTTCCGAATGACGGCAAGCGCCCGGTCGGAGTGTTCTGCGGATACCTCGGTGAGCCCGAGCGGTACCGCGATGTGTGGCGTGACGGCGTGTACCACACAGGAGACCGTGCAAGACGCGATGCGGACGGCAATTTCTTCTTCGTCGGAAGAGGCGACGACGTCATCAAATCGAGCGGTTACCGGATCGGCCCCTCGGAGGTCGAGGACCTTCTGCTTCAGCATCCGGCGGTAGCTTCGTGCGCCGTGACCGGATATCCGAGCCGCACGCGAGGAACGGTTGTGAAGGCAAGTGTTGTGCTCCGCGAAGGGTATACAGGGGACTCCAGACTCACAAACTCGCTGCAGGACTATGTGAAGACGCACGGAGCGGTTTACAAATACCCCCGTATCATCGCGTATGTCGACGAACTGCCGCACACCGCAAGCGGCAAGATCAACCGCGCAGCAATCCGCCGTGAGGACGAGGAAGCATTTTTGCGGGATCAGAAATAAGCAGGCAAAGCAGCAATAGAACATAACAATCAAAATGAGACGGCCGAGGCACAGTGGTGTCCCGGCCGTTTCATTTTGCGGAAAATATTGAAAAAAGAGAGCGAAAAATGTCGAAAAAAGTCCGAATCGGGCGAAAAAGGACATAAAAAGTATATGAGTGTGTGTTATGATACCAACAGCAAAAGACGTTTTGCGATACAATTTTCTGCAGAAAAAGAGGTAGAGAACGTGAGAAATCGCATTTTGATGGTGGAGGACGATCCGAAGATCCGAGAGGGAATCCTGGATTATTTTTCGGGGAAGGCGCCGGACTACGAAATGGACGTGGCGACGACCGGAACCGAGGGAATGGACAAGATTGCTGAGAACCATTACGACCTGATCCTACTGGACGTGATGCTTCCCGCGATGAGCGGCTTCGACATGATGATCCGCATCCGCAGAACCATGGACGTTCCGGTGATCTTTATGACCGCGAGAACCGGCGAGGAGGACAGGCTGTACGGCTACGAGCTCGGCTGCGACGATTATGTTTGCAAGCCGTTTTCGCTGGCGGAGCTTCTTGCCAAGGTGAACGCGCTGATCCGCAGATCCCGGGGAACCGTGATCGACGATGTGATGCGCTGCGGTGAAATCGCGATCAACCGGCGCGCACTGACGGTGACCGTGTCCGGCGAGGAGATCGATCTTCCGCGAAAGGAACTGTCGATTCTCATGCTGCTGATGGAGAGGCCGGGGTGGACATACTCCAGGGACGCGCTTTTGGACCGCGCGTGGGGAACCGATTTCTTCGGTAACGACAGAGTCGTGGACAATCACGTGAAGAAGCTGCGCAAGAGTCTCGGCGAGGCCGGCAAGCAGGTCAAGACCGTGTTCACCAAGGGATATAAGATCGTAGAATGACAAGGCGTACCGCCTGAGGGGGTTAAAATAATGGCAAAGGACAAAGGATTTTTCAAAGAATTGTTTCGCGGCGAGAAGTATCGCAACTTCCGGTTTGTCGCAAAATACGTGGTAATCTGGATTGTGCTCTGTCTGTTTCTTTTGAACTATCTCGGCAGGGATTATTTTCTGCAGGAGCGCCACTGGCTGACATACAAGTCTTCGCAGGAAGTACAAAGATATGCGTCGCAGCTTCGCGAAAAAGCGCATGATACCGGTCTGAATTACGCGCAGGACAAGGCGTTGATCGATTACACTGCACATAAACTCAATGCATACGGGACAACGCTGTCCGATAGCGGAGTGTCGGCGGCCACGGTGGTCTGGGTAGACGACAGGGGCATCTACACCGACGAGATTAAGGATGAGGTGTTTCTTGTGATCGCACCGGCCGAAGAGGGCGGAGACGAAATTGTGCGGTACTGCCCGAAGCGGTATGTCCAGAATCTCTGGGACGAGACTCTCGGCGTCAGAAAAAATTCCGATACCGCATGGGTTGATACATACCCAAGCAACGGATGGACGTTCAAAGTGACCGAGTATGACATCAATGAAAATGAATTCCGTCCGGTCACTGTCGTCGCAAAATACTACAAGAACAATGTATTGATCGAGACGAAGAATATCACCTGCAGCTGTCCGGCAGACGGAAAGAAATTTGAGCGTGTAACGAACGCTTCGGAAAATAAACTGTTGTTTACGCACGACTCGGAAAACTGGGAAAAAGCAGAGTACGGCGAACTTACGGCCATGTTGTTTCCGATAATCGGAAGCACCGGCGTGCTTTATCCGATATTCTGGGATGTCCGGTACGGATCGATCACAAACGAAGAAGAGATCCCGGTAGTCGCCAATACGTACCTTTTGTCCAAGCAAATCGCAATCGGCGACAATCTGTTCAACATTCCGTTCACGTTCCTGCCGGGCGACATCTCGTTTGCGTACAACGAGAAGCTCGTTGATGCGGAAGGGGATAAGATTACGATAGCAACGCGCGTGCTGGCGCCCAATGCACTCGCAGATACGCGGAAGATGTTGTTTACCAATATGTCTGCCTACGGCATCCTTCTGGCCGCGATCATCACGGTGATCGCCATGCTCCGGTATCGAAAACTGTACTCACAGCGCGCGAAGAGCGAGTTCCACAGAACTCTTGTGAACTCCATGGCGCACGACCTGAAGACACCGCTGATGATCATGCAGGGGTTCGGCGAGAATCTTGTGGAAAATGTGCACACCGAGAAGCGCGAGTATTACGCCGGTCAGATTCTTGACAACGTAAAATACCTGAACGGGCTGATTGACAAAAACCTTGATCTTGCGAAGCAGAAGAGCATCGAAGTCAATCGCGTCGGAGTGTTCCTCATGGACATCGCGGAGAACTCGCAGAAGCGTTACGAAGAGCTTCTGAAAGAGAAGAAACTGACGATCAAGAAGATCGGTGATACATATGTGCACGGCGATCCGACGCTGCTGCAGACCGTCATGGACAATCTGATCGGCAACGCCGTAAAATACGCGCCCGAGGGCGACGAGATCGTCCTGCAGGGTGAGACTTACAACTTCCGTGTGGTCAATAAAGCGGATATCAACTACGGAAAGAACATCAACAGCCTCCTGGAACCGCTGGAGATGGGAGATGAGAGCCGTCTCGCCGGAAAGGGAACCGGCCTCGGCCTTTCCATCGCAAACTCCATCGTGGCGGAGCACGGCTGGAGGATCAAACTCGGCTACGACAAGAAGAACAAAATCTTCGCCGTGAACATCAAGATCCCGCGATCCAGAAAGTAAGGAATACTACCGATACATAGAACCCCAGCGACTTCTTCTTGTAGATAAATAATTACAGTAAGAAGAGTCAAGCAGCAGTTCTCGGTATACACGATTCAGCCTCAGAGAGCTTCGAACAGCGGATGGATTAATGATGGAAATGCTACTACCAGCAATGAGTATGTGAAAGAGTATAACGGCGTGTACTTTAAGTGGCTTTAGTTCTCGAAATAATTGATTTTGTGTGATTATTGTGATATTATAGTATACAAGAAGAAGTGGTGCTGGGTTAAGCATCAGTTGCCGGAAGGAAGACCACCTGCTTACAGGTGGTCTTCCTAAATACCTTGCACATTAATCATGTTGATTGGGGTAGGTTACAATCTGCGAAGTATTCTGGGTTTCGAGGAGTAATTATGAAAAAGAAAGTAATAATTCTTGCTGCTGCATTTTGTGCTGTGATTTGCTTGGGCATTTTTTTGTATTTTCATTTTTTTGACAGACTTGAAACGGTTTGTATTCAAAAAATGTATGGTTCAATCGGAATTGCACGTGACGGACAATACTCATTCCGATTGACCCTTTTTGCGTTCAATGAGGATGTCGATTTTCTGAATGATGCAGCAGGGATTTCTTTTGATAATCCGGACGTGAAGATTACGAGTGTAAGCTTTTCGGAGCAGGCAAAGGAAAAAGATTTGACATCGTATTCGGTCAGTCTGAGTATAAAGATCGATAAAGAGGGGAAGTTTGATGTCAAGCAGCTGAGATACAAGGATAAAGATACTCAGAAGACCCTTGATATGCATTGCTTCTCAAGATCGATCATCAGAAGAAATTTACCGAAATGATCTTTAAAATGGGATACAAGAAGCGGGATATTGTCAACTGTTATCTGATTGAGAATGTATTGTTAACCTTGAAAACCGGCGGAATAGCGGTTGTCAGCAGTTTCTGTGTGTGCCTGGGAATCGATCTGGTGCTTTCGGGAACATATGGCGGTGTTTCAAAACAGAGCAAATTCGTTTTCCTTCTTGATGTTCCCACGGCCTGTCTCTGCCTTCTGATCTTTTGTCTGATCGTTATAGCGCTTACGTATGTGGTCACCGGTGTTCAGGTGAACAAAATATTTAAGAGAATGAAAAATGAATGACATCAGGAGAACGGATGAAGATGCTTCGTTAACAGAAAGAGAAGATGCGAAAAACAATCCGAAGCTGCCGGGGAGAATCGCGACTGTTTTATTGTTGGTTTTTGCGTGTTGTTTTACTGCATTGAAATTAATACTGTAGCACATGCGGGTTGAATCCGCTTGACATTCGTGCATCAATACGGTATGATGAGCGGGCAGTCGAGAGATTGTCCGCTTTTTTCCGGGCTTGTACCGGTTTCGACGGGTGTTTTGAGATTGTGGAAGCCATTCATGTACCGGACCATGTAAATAACCGGAAAACCTAAATATAAACGCAGATAACAAATTTGCACTTGCTGCCTAATTAGGCAGCTGTCGGCCCGCGGCACCCACGCAGCGGTCAACCGGCATCATCTACGT
>JAFZAZ010000033.1 GCA_017561985.1 Lachnospiraceae bacterium | reverse complement strand
GCACCTCGGCGAAGCGGATCGGATATTCGTCCCATTCGGGATGCGCGTCAACGGCGGGCTCCTTTGCGCAGCCAGTCGTCAGCAATACAATAATCAAGAACAGAATGCCGATCTTTTTCACGGATTCGCTCCTTTCGTCAGAACGTCCCAGAACGCGGCGTCCGCTTCATGCCTGTTTGCGGCTTTGCCGGAAAACCAGCGACGTCCGAGATACAGTTCAGAAAACGCCGTATCCAACCCGGAAAGCGCGGGACAGTCGGCAAGCCGGAACGCCTTGTCGGACACGTCGCGGTCGTCCTCGTCCGGTTCGGAACCGTCGGGGTTTGCAAGGATCAGATAGGAGCGCTGCAGATCATACGCATCGTCGGTCAGGAAGAAATAGCTTTCGCCGGCGGTGACGTCCGCGATGAGCTTCGCATCCGTCGCCTGATTGTAATAGAGAACCGTTTCCGTATCGCCGGAATGCCTGGTCGTATACCGGCGAAGCTCGACCGTCACGGTTCCGTCGCCGTTGACGTCCGTACCGAGCGCCGCAAACGCTTCCTCCAGCGCCGCCGCCTGTTCGTCCGAGATCGTCTCCCTGCCCACATAGGCAAAGACATAGTCCGGTCGGACCTTTCCGATGCCGAGGATGTTCCAGAGCATCGTGCCGCCGACCGTGAGAAGGACAGCGCCGATCACGAGCCACAGCCAATGGTAGCGCAGCCAGTTCATGACCTTCTCTTTGCGCGTGTAAACGATCGGCTTTTCAGGCGCTTCCGCTTCTATTTCTTTTTGTGCCTTCTGTTTTAAATACTCGCTTGCCATCTGCTCACTTCCGCGTCGTTCCGCCGTATTCGTAATGCACGGGCAGGCAAAGCAGGGACGGGATCTGCGACGGATCCGTGTTCAGGATCAGATTCACGCAGGTCGACGCGATCGCTTCCACCGGTTGCACGATGGTCGAGCAGGTGAACTCGAGATCGCCGAACTCCCGGCAGCCGTCGAAGCCGATGACCTGCACGTCCTTCGGAACCGAAAGCCCCATCTCTTTCAGCGTCCCGATCACCTGATGCGCCAGAAGATCCGTCGCGCAGAACAGTCCGTCGAAATCCAGCTTCCCGTTGTGGAAATGCTCCTGCAGAAAATCGGCGTGTCCCTGATACTGCAGATCGTCATACAGGATCTTCTGACTCCATTCGAGCCCTTTCGCCTCGCATCCGGCGATAAAGCCGTCGCGGCGCTTGGACGGTTCATGCGTCAGCATGCTCCCGTTTTTCAGGATCGCGACGCGCCTGCAGCCGTTTTCCCAGAGCTTTTCCGCCGCAAGATACCCGCCGCCGTAGTTGTCGCTCGACACGCAAGCGATCTTTGCGCCGAAATAGCGGTCGATCGAAACGAGCGGCGTATCGTCGGATACTTGCAGATTCGGGTTGTAGCTTAAGCAGATGATCCCTTCCACCTTCTGCTGCTCCGCAAAGCGAATGTACTCCTGCTCCCGCTTGGGATCGTAATCCGTGCTGAAATAGACCATATGGATCTTTCGGGCGGCAAGTGCTCTGCCGATATGATTGGTCAGCGCGGCAAAGCACGGGTTGATCAGGTTCGGCATCATGACCGCAACGGCACGGATCTTTCCGTCCCGCAGCCCTTTTGCAAGACTGTCGACGCGGTAATTCAGTCTTTGAATCGCTTCTTCGACGCGCACGCGGTACTCTTCGCCGACTGGGATCCCGTTGACGACCTTCGAAACCGTTCCGAGCGCGACGCCCGCTTCCTTCGCGACGTCCTTCATCGTCGGTCTGTTTCCTCTTTTTGCCATAACTCGACTCCGTTCTGTGAAATTTCATGAAATATTCAATATCAATATACATGCTGCGTTCACGTTTGTAAAGAGTAAAAATGCAATTTTCATAAAATACTGCCTCATATGGCAAAAATATAAAAAATTGTGAATATTTTTACATGCCGGCAGTTGACAAATCCCTCAGTTGCGTGTTATGATGACAGTGGTTTTAGAATAACGTTTCACGATTACCCGCATTTCGCCGCACAGGTTGGTGACCCGACGGCTGAGCTGCGGGCATTGGCAGTCACTTCACACTTTATCCTCGTACAAATAAATAAGGAGGGAATCCCCTGTGAGTACAGTTACTAAAACTGAGGGGAAGAAGGCAAAACCGTTGAAGCACGGAAAGTCGCTCGGTCGTCGTATCTTAGACAACTGGCAGCTGTATCTGATGCTTTTGATTCCTGTTGCAATTACGATCGTATACAAGTACATTCCGATGTACGGCATTCAGATCGCGTTCCGTAATTACAAGGCCGCACAGGGCTTCTTCGGAAGTAAATGGGTCGGCTTGCAATGGTTTGAGCGGTTCTTTACAGCGCCGACGTTCGGCAGAATGATCAAGAACACCGTTCTGCTTTCCACGCTGTCGCTGGTGTTCAGCTTCCCTGTTCCCATTTTGTTGGCGCTTGCCATCAACCAGCTTCGTTTCAAGCGCTATAAGAGAGTGGTCCAGACTGTTCTCTATGCGCCGCACTTCATCTCCATCATGGTCGTCTGCGGTATGATCCGCATCTTCCTCTCGCCCTACGGCGGTCTCATCAATCTTCTTCTGGGCAATCAGATCGATTACATGACGCTGCCGGAAGCGTTCCGCCCCATCTATATCATCTCCGGTATCTGGCAGGATGCAGGCTGGGGCACGATTATTTACCTCGCGACGCTGTCGGCGGTCGATCCGGGTCTCTATGAGGCGGCAAAGATCGACGGTGCGTCCATGTTCCAGCGCATCCGCGTGATCGACGTTCCGGAATTGATCCCGATGATCATCCTGCAGCTCATCATGGCGGTATCAGGCATCATGAGTGTCGGGTTTGAAAAGGTCTTCCTTCTCCAGACCCAGCTCAACAAGGCAACGAGCGACGTCATCGCGGTCTATGTGTACGAGCAAGGTATCGTAGACCATGCGTACAGCTATTCCACGGCGATCGGTCTTTTCAACACGGTCATCAATATCATCCTGCTGGTGGTCGTCAACAAGATCGCAAAGAAAGCCGCGGATGTCAGCTTCGTGTAAGGAGGGATCGACATGAATAGAAAACAAGGTATGCACACCATGTCGGATAAAGCCAGCGACGTCGTCCTGGTCATCCTCACGGCTTTGATCATGCTGATTATCGCGTATCCGCTGTATTACGTCATCGTTGCATCCGTTTCCGATCCGTACGACGTGTATGCGGGCAAGACGTTCCTGCTGCCGAGTCAGTTTACGCTCGAAGGCTATAAGATGGTCTTCCAGAACTCCAGCTTGTTCTCAGGCTTTTTGCATTCCATCCTATACACCGTGGTCGGTACGGTCTTCTCCGTCGCCATGGTCTATCTTACGGCATACCCTCTGAGCAGAAAGCACTTGCCGGGCAGGAAATGGATCTCCATTTTCTTCATCATCACGATGTACTTCGGCGGAGGTCTGATTCCGACGTATTTGGTCGTCCGCGACACCGGACTTCTGAATACGATGTGGGCGCTGTTCCTTCCGGGCGGCGTTGCGATGGGCAACGTCATCATCGTCAGGAACTTCTTCGAGAACAATATCCCGAAGGAGCTGTATGAAGCGGCGGAGATCGACGGTGCAAACAACTTCACAACGTTTTTGCGCATCGTCATTCCGCTCTCTCGTTCCATCATGGCGGTGGTTGTGGTCTTCTCCATGGTCGCCTACTGGAACGACTGGTTCACCGCGTTGATCTACCTCCAGAAGGATCAGTATCCCTTCCCGCTCGTTCTGCGCGGCATTCTGATTACGTCCGAGGCAATGACGCAGATGACCGGCGGTATGAGCTACGCCGAATCGAACCGTATCTCCGAGCTCGTCAAGTTCGCTTCCATGATCGTGGCGGCGGCGCCGATGCTCATCCTCTACCCGTTTGTACAGAAATACTTTGAGCAGGGCTTTATGTCCGGTGCGGTCAAGGGTTAATCAAATGAAGAAAAGGAGTAACAACATGAAAAAAGCAATCGCAATTCTTCTCGCGCTCACCTTTGTCATCGGCATGGTGGGCTGCGGCGGCAAAAAGACGGAAGCCAATCCCGATCAGACGGACTTTCTGATTGTCGGCGGCATGTCCGTTCTGTCGAGCGGCAACGACTCGAACCCGGTCCTGGTCGAACTTGCTGAAAAAGCCGGCGTCGAGATCGAATGGGACCTCATGAGTGACTCGCTCGGTGAAAAGGTCGGTGTTCTGATCGGCGGCAATCAGCTGCCCGATGCGTTCATCGCGGTCGGATTCTCTCAAAATGACATCAACGAATACGGCAGCGACGGTACGTTTATCGACTTGACGCCGTACATCACGCCCGAGATCATGCCGAAGCTTTCGGCAATCCTCGAAAAGCATCCGGATATCAAGTCCGGCATCACACAGGCGGACGGATGCATCTACGGTCTGCCCTCTGGTGAGCTCATGGGCACCGCTGCAATCGGCGCGACCGACGATCTTTCGATCTATGCGGTTCCGGAGTTTTCCATGATCAACAAGACCTGGCTCGACGAACTCGGTCTTGCAGTTCCCACGAACCTCACGGAACTCCATGACGCACTCGTCGCGTTCAAGGAGAACGATATGGCGACGCGCAACGGCAACGGCGCTGGCTCCACAATCCCGATGTCCACCGGTTTCGACCAGTGGTGCTGGGGTCAGGAGATCTTCTACGCGGGCTTCGGCTTCACGAACTTCACCTCCGATATCTGCTTCGACCTCCGTGCACACGCGGACGGTACCGTGGAATTTGTGAGCGCGACCGATGCGTATCGCGACGCCGTCACCTATTTCCATGATTGGTACGCAGAAGGCCTTATGGACCTCGAAATGTTCTCCCAGTCCACGTCCCAGCTGATCGCAAAGGTCTCTCAGGGTCGCGTCGGCGTCACCACCTGGTGGGAGATCAAGGAGATCGCGGGCGACTACACCGACGATTTCGTGTTCATGCCGCCGCTGTATGGGCCGAAAGGCACGCAGTATGAAAATACCCGCAACCTGACGATCCGCTCCGGCCCGGGCGTTACCTCCGGCAACCTGAACATCACCTCCGCATGCGGCAATCCCGAACTGTTGTGCAAGTACTTTGATCAGTGGTATGATCCTGAGATCGTCATGCAGCTCCAGTACGGCCCGATCGGCATCTATTACACCGAGAAGGATGCGAACGGCGTATGGCAGACCATCACCGACGACGCCGCAAAGGCGCAGTTCGGCAAGAGTGCCGGCGAATTGAAGGCGCAGTACGAGGTCTACGGTCCGCGTCTGATCCTTGCGGAATACTACAACAGTGTATTCTATATGGAAGACCGCGCAACGCAGCGTCTGCATGACATTGAAGAGATCTGGATGCCCTACGTGCAGGAAGTCGTTTCCTATCCGAACGACGTTACATTCACGGACGAGGAACTCGAAGTCATCAGCCGCTACAAGGCGGACTTCACCTCTCAGGTCGCGGAATATGAAGGCACGTGGCTCAAGAATGGCGGTCCGACTGATGCGGAATGGGAAGCGTACCTCAAGATGCTTCGCGACAATTGCGGCATGGATCGTCTCCTGGATGTCTATCAGACCGCTTACACCCGTTACTTGGCAAGCAGATAATCCAAATCCCTCCTATTGTTACGGCAGCCGCATCGTGACGGGTGCGGCTGCTGTAATTGAAGTTTTAAGGAGCACCACCATGAGAGACAAATTGCAGAAAGCCCGCTTATTTGAACAAAAATACCACCCGAATCTCAAAAAAACCGATCAGCCGCGGTTTCATGTGACCGGCGGCATCGGTTGGATCAACGATCCGAACGGCTTCTCGGTCTATCAGGGCGAGTACCATCTTTTTTATCAGTATAACCCTTACGACACCAGCTGGGGTCCGATGCACTGGGGTCATGTCAAAACGCGTGACTTCCTGCACTGGGACCGGCTTCCGTGTGCCATCGCGCCGGACGAGCCCTACGACAAGGATGGCTGTTTCTCCGGAGGAGCAGCGGAGCTGCCAGACGGACGGCATCTGCTCGTTTATACAGGTGTGCGCAATGTGCGGCGCAGTAACGGAATGGTCGAAGGGTATCAAACGCAATGTGTCGCAGTCGGTGACGGCGTAAATTATCAAAAGTTTGCAGAGAACCCCGTTCTGAACGCCGGAGATGTTCCGGAAGGCAACAGTCAGATCGACTTCCGCGATCCGAAGATCTGGTATGAAGACGGCCTGTTCCATATGGTCGTCGGTAACCGCACGGCGGACGGCAGCGGATCGATCCTGTTGTTTGAAAGCAGGGATGGTTTTCACTGGACCTATGCGTCGACCCTTGCATCCTGCCATAACCAGTATGGCAAGATGTGGGAATGCCCCGATTTCTTCAAACTGGATGGCAAACATGTTTTAATGATCAGCGCGCAGCACATGATGTCCATGGGGTTGGAACTCCATCCCGGCAACGCCACGTTCTGCATCATCGGTACGTACGATACCGAACGGAAGCATCTGTTGCGCGACAACACACAGGCAGTCGACTACGGCACGGATTTCTATGCCACGCAGAGCATCGAAACGCTCGACGGCAGGCGCGTGATGATCGCGTGGATGCAGAGTTGGGAATCGTCCGGCTGCAAGCAGAAAGGGCTTCCCTTCTGCGGACAGATGACACTTCCGCGCGAGCTTTCGATCCGCGACGGACGGTTGATTCAGAATCCTGTGCGTGAGATTGAGCAGTACCGCGCCGTTAAGGTCAGCTATCAGAACGTGATGATCACGGACGAAACGAACCTGCAGGGCGTAAGCGGTCGCTTCCTTGACATGACGGTCACTGTGCGTCCCGGCAACCGCGATCATATGTACCGCTATTTCAAGATCTTTGTCGCAAAGGACGGCGAACGCGCGACGATGATCCGTCACAAGCCCGAAAACAATACGATCCGCGTGGACAGAAGCCGCAGCGGCTTCCCGCACGACATCGTGAATCTCCGGGACTTCCCCGTCGCGGCGTATGAGGAGCTGAAGCTTCGCATCATCATGGACCGATACAGTCTCGAG
>JAFZAZ010000032.1 GCA_017561985.1 Lachnospiraceae bacterium | reverse complement strand
TTATAAGAAGCGCGCCAACACGGTCGGAGGTCGGGAAACATCGAAACCTTCGGAAGTACATGAGCATATGAAAGATCTGCTACATAGGTATAATGCGAAGGATGATGTGACGCTTGAGGATATCGTAGAACTCCATGCCGAGTTTGAGTTCATTCATCCTTTCCAGGACGGAAACGGCAGGGTCGGGCGTCTTGTGGCGCTGAAGGAGTGTTTACGGCATAATGTAATTCCCTTTCTCATCGAGGATGCCAAGAAGAATTACTATTACAGGGGGCTGGCTGAATGGAAAGACGAGAAGGACTGGCTGTTGGACACCTGTCGTGATGGACAGGATACTTTTGTTCGATTACTTAAAATGTTGGGGGTGTTCCCGACGGGCATCAATACAGTGAACATGGAGCCTTGGAATCATGATTGTTAAGGAAGAAATCAACGGAATCGAGATCGTCTGTGAGACCGGGGAGTATTATTTTTCGCCGAAAAATGTGGACCGCGGCACGCGTCTTATGCTTGAGACCGTGTCCGTCCGCGAGGGCGACAAAGTACTCGACCTCGGTTGCGGCTACGGCGTCGTCGGAATTTATGCGGCGAAGCTGCTCGGAGGAGACCATGTCGTGATGTGCGATATCCTCGAGGACGCGGTGGCGCTCTCGACGGAGAATCTCGCTAGGAACGGTATTGAAGGCGTGAAGGTGCTGCAGAGCGACGGCCTGAAGGGCGTGGAAGAGAGGGATTTTACGCTGATCTACTCAAATCCCCCGTACCATACGGACTTTTCGGTGGCGAAAGAGTTCATCGAGGACGGATTTCGCAAGCTATCGGTCGGCGGGCGGATGGTCATGGTGACCAAGCGGCTCGAGTGGTACAAAAACAAGCTGAAGACAGTGTTCGGCGGCGTGAAGGTGTTCGAGGCGGAGGATTATTTCATTTTCCTCAGCGAGAAGCGCGCGGCGCGCGTGGAGAAGCCGAAGAAGAACACACAGACAATGTCGAAGAAGCTGCAGCGCAAGTACGGAAAGAAGTAACCGGGGCAAAGGAGCGAAGATGATTGTTCATCCGATTTCCCCTGTGTTTGACAGGGATTCCCGAGTGTTGATCCTCGGCAGCTTTCCGTCGGTTAAATCGCGGGAGGCAGGATTTTTCTACGGGCATCCGCAGAATCGTTTCTGGAAGGTGACGGCGGCGGTGTTCGGAGAGGACGTGCCGCGGACAATTGAAGAAAAACGGGCGTTTTTGCTCAGAAACCGTGTTGCGGTCTGGGACGTGATCCACTCGTGTGAGATCGAGGGCTCCTTGGACGCGAGCATACGAAACGTCGTGGCGAACGACCTTCGGGTGATTCTGGACACAGCGACAATCGAGGCGATCTACGTCAACGGCAAAACCGCGCTTCGGTACTACGAGCGCTACATACAACCGACAATCCACCGGCCGGCGACCTGCCTTCCGTCCACAAGCCCCGCAAATGCGGCGTGGAGCACGGAGCGGCTTGTGTCGGAGTGGAAGTGCATAAAGGAGCGGAAAATGGAACTCTGGGACGCTTACGACAGCAACTTTAACATCATACCGGGCGTGACGCTCGTGCGCGGCGAGGAGGCGACATTTGCCGACGGCGTGTACCA
>JAFZAZ010000001.1 GCA_017561985.1 Lachnospiraceae bacterium | reverse complement strand
GAACAGTCTCTGGAGCTTGCGCTCGGTCGGAGCGTTACCCTTCTGAACCTCGGCACCGCAGGTGTGGATGGACTCGGTCGTATGCTTCTTGGAAGATCCCGTAGCGCCGCCGCAGCCGTCGCGGCCGGTGCGTCCGCCCATCAGAATGATGACGTCGCCGGGATCACTGTTTTCTCTCTTAACGTTTGCGCGCGGTGCGGCACCCATGACGGCACCGATCTCCATGCGCTTTGCAACATAGTTCGGATGATAAATCTCATCGACAAGGCCGGTCGCAAGACCGATCTGGTTACCGTAGGAGCTGTAGCCCTTCGCTGCGCCGGTCGTAAGTTTTCTCTGCGGAAGCTTGCCGGCGAGCGTGTCCTTCAGGGAAGCGGTCGGATCGGCAGCGCCGGTCACGCGCATCGCCTGGTATACATAGCCGCGGCCCGAGAGCGGATCGCGGATTGCACCGCCTAAGCAGGTTGCAGCGCCACCGAACGGCTCGATCTCGGTCGGATGGTTGTGCGTCTCGTTCTTGAAGAAGACAAGCCACTCCTCGGTCTCGGTCTTGCCGTTTCTTACAACGTCAACCGGAACAACCACGGAGCAGGCGTTGATCTCATCGGACACTTCCATGTCCTCAAGCTTGCCCTCTGCGCGCAGCTTCTTCATCGCGAGAAGAGCCACGTCCATGAGGCAGATGAATTTGTCGTCGCGGCCCTTGTAAAGAACCTCGCGCTCTGCCTTGTATGCGTCAAATGCGGCCTTGATCGGCTCGCTGTAGTCACCGTCATCGATCTTCACGTCCGTGAGTTCGGTCTGGAACGTCGTGTGGCGGCAATGATCCGACCAGTATGTATCCAGAACGCGGATCTCCGTCACGGAAGGATCGCGCTTCTCCTCGCCGCGGAAATAGTCCTGAATGAACAGGAAATCGCGGAAGGTCATCGCAAGGTTCAAAGAATCATAGAGGCTCTTGAGCTCTGCCTCGGACATGTCGCGGAAACCGTCGAAGATCTTCACATCCTCAGGCACGGCAAATTCCGCAACGAGCGTCTCGGGCTTCGTCTCGTCGGTCTCTCTCGAGTCAACAGGGTTGATGCAGTATGCGCGGATGCCTGCGAACTCCTCGTCGCTGATCTCGCCCGTCAGCACGTACGTCGTCGCGCTGCGGATGATCGGCTCCTCCGCGTCGTTCAAAAGCTTCACGCACTGCTCCGCGGAGTCGGCACGCTGGTCAAACTGTCCGGGCAGATACTCTACGGAGAACACACGGTCCCCCGCTGCCGCCGGCAGCGTCTCCTCATATACATCATCGATCGGCGGCTCGGAAAATACGGTTCCCAGAGCCTTCCGGTACGTGTCCTCACTGATATTTTCCACGTCGTAACGCACAAACACACGCACGTTCGTGATCGTCTTCAAACCGAGATATTCGCGAATCTCGCTCGCAAGCTCCTTCGCGCGCACCGCAAACGGCGCCTTCTTCTCCACATAAACTCTTCTGACAAGACCCATTTTCCGCCTCCGTCCGGTCTCTTCGACCGCTTGTTTTATAGCGAAATGCCGTGTGATACGGCAATTTCATGTGATTAATTATATCACCGGGATACCCATAAACAAAATGAATATCCATCATTGACTTTATAAGCGGTGCTTATTGTTTTTGCAACCCCCTTGTGCTATAATACAGAGTGCGAAGTTATCAGCATTCCGCGGGCCGCAGAACGGTCGTGCGGCTGGAGGATCTATGATCACATCGATCTTTGACCCGGAAACGTACCGGGGTGTTTATCTTATTTATGTGTTCTATTATATGTTCTGTCTCGGAGGAACGCTCGCGCTGCTGCTTCTGCTGCGAAATGTGATGCCCTCCGACCAGGGACGCGCATACGCGGTCAACGGCGAACTTTCCAAGGGAAAGACGCGCGGCGTCGGACTTTTGTTCATTCTCGCGTACGTGATCTCGTCCTTTTTGTTCCTCGATTTTTCGTGGGAACTGACGATCCTTCTGTTGCTGCTTCTCGCATGCATGCTGACCGGATACCTTGACGACGCGGGAAGCGTACCGTGGGGCGGGCTGAAAAAAGGCCTTCTCGACCTCGGAATCGCTCTCGGCGCAGGTTTCGCGGCATGGAAGTTTTACGGTACAAAAGTGTCGTTCCGCCTGTTCACGGTTGAGTCGGATTATGGTCTTCGACTCTCCGGCACACTCAAACTGCCCGCGCCGATCTACATCATCATCGCTGCGGCGCTCGTGTGGGGCGCGATCAACGTGGTCAACTGCACCGACGGTGTGGACGGTCTCTGCGCAACGCTTGCAATCATCGCGCTGTTCATGTACAGCGCGCTCGGCAGCAAGATCTCGTCGCTCGGCACAGGCAACAACGTGCTGGCTCTGGGAATGATCTTCTGCCTGATACCGTACCTCTGGTTCAACGCATCACCGAGTTCGATGCTGATGGGCGACGCCGGTTCACGGTCGCTCGGTTTCCTTCTCGCGATGCTCACTCTTCGCTCGGGATGCCTGCTCGTATTCATCCCGTTCTGTATCGTATTTATTCTTGACGGCGGCCTCGGCCTGCTGAAGCTGGCTCTGCTGCGCTCCGTCAGGATTCATATTTTGAAAAATACGCGCACGCCGCTTCACGACCACGCGCGCAAGAACCTGCACTGGGGAGACGCGCAGACAGTGTTCCGTTTCGCGCTCGTGCAGATCGCAGTCATTTTGCTGTATGAAGCTTTGGTATATGTCGCTCAAACGGGAGGAATTCCGTTCCAGCGTTAACCCTGTCTCCGTCGCCAGAGGAACTCTATGGATATCAGCTACGAATTGTACAAAGTATTTTACTACGTCGCCACGTCGCGGAGTTTCTCCGAGGCGGGAACGAAGCTGTTCATCTCGCAGTCCGCTGTGAGCCAGTCCATCCGTTCCCTCGAGAGACGACTCGGGCAGACGCTGTTCGTGCGCAAGACCAAGCGCGTCACGCTCACGAAGGAAGGCGAGATGCTCTTCAAGCACATCGAGCCCGCCGTACAGCTGATCCTTCGCGGAGAACAGCAGGTGCTCAACTCCGGAAGCCATTCGTCGCAGCTTCGCGTCGGCGCCAGCGACACCATTTGCCGCTACGTGCTCGTGCCTTATTTTAAGCGGCTTCACGAGCTGATGCCCGAGGTTCACATCAACATCGTAAACGGAACGTCCCCGCAGTGTGCGCGCATGCTCGACGACGGAGACGTCGATCTGATCCTTACGAATTCGCCAAATGCCGCCCTCGGCGGCAACAAGCAGGTCACTCCGGTCAAATCGTTCCACGACGTGTTCGTGGGCAACCCGACCGCGTTTCCGACATGCTTCCGCGAGGAAGGCGGAAAGCCCGTCCCGCTCACGCTGGAGGAGCTTCTGCAATACCCGCTGATGATGCTCAGCAAGCGCTCTGCAACGAGCGAATTCTTGCACGAGCAGTTCCAGAAACACTCTCTCGACCTCGCGCCGTCGATCGAGCTGAACAGCAATGATCTTCTCCTCGACCTCGCAAGGATCGGCCTCGGAATCGCCTGCGTCCCGGACTATTGTCTGCAGGAAGACCCCGAGCTTCGGGAACTTCCGATTGCGGAACCGCTGCCCGCACGCTCGCTTCTCCTCGCATACGACGAGAGCCGCCCGCCTGCACCCGCCGCAGAAACACTCCGCGCCATGCTGATCGCGAACACCTGAAACGAACTCCATGTCGGGTTCTGCCGACATCACATAAAGAACAAGTACACGCATTTCCAGGAGGTATCTCATGAGCAAACCGTTAACCGCGCTCAAAACCAACATTCAGAAAGTCATCATCGGCAAGGACGATGTGATTGACGAGCTTTTCGCCGCGCTGCTGGTCGGCGGTCACGTCCTGATCGAGGACGTTCCCGGAACCGGTAAGACGACGCTTGCGAAGGCGCTCGCCGCATCGATTTCCGGTGCGTTTGCCCGAATCCAGTTCACTCCCGACCTGCTTCCTTCGGACATCACCGGTATCAACTACTTCAACCGTAAGAAGGACGACTTCGTGCTTCGCTACGGACCGGTTTTCACGAACATTCTGCTCGCGGATGAGTTGAACCGTGCAACGCCTCGTACCCAGTCCGCACTCCTCGAATGTATGGAGGAAAAGCAGGTGACCATCGACGGCGTTACCTACTCGCTCGCAGCTCCGTTCTTCGTAATCGCGACCGAGAACCCGATTGAGACCGCCGGTACTTTCCCGCTTCCCGAGGCGCAGCTCGACCGTTTCCTGATGCGTCTCCCGATGGGTTATCCGACGCAGGAGGAGGAGATGAACATCCTCAACCGCTTCAAGACGACCA
Organism: Lachnospiraceae bacterium; assembly: GCA_017561985.1. The sequence continues at coordinate 48,771 of JAFZAZ010000001.1, read as the reverse complement.
ACCCTCTCGAGTCTCTCACGCCGGTCTACACGCAGGAAGACATCGTTGCGATGCAGCAGGCATACGTTAAGGTTACGATCCATCCGATCCTTCAGAAGTACATCCTCGACATCGTTGCGGCGACCCGCAACAATCCGAAGGTACCGATCGGCGCCAGCCCGCGTGCTTCCCTTGCGCTCCAGAACGTTGCCAAGGCTTACGCGTTCATCCAGGGCCGCGGATATGTAACGCCCGAAGATATCGTTCACCTTGCATGCCCGGTTCTCGCACACCGTCTGTGCATCGGCCGCGGCGCTTCCCACAGCGCATCGCAGACTCTGCCGATCATGAAGGACATCCTTGCAAAGGTGCCCGTTCCGACGGAGAACTGGAACTAAACCAATCGACGACACAAAAAAGCACGGCATTTCAATGCCGTGCTTTTATTTTGCTCTGTTTTATTTCAATCTGTAACCGGCCGCTGCGCTATGCATGCACCCGCGGTCTTGTTATCACTTCTTCGCATTTGCTCTCAGGATAGTACCCATCTCAAGCTCATTCCAGACGTCCGTCTTCGTGATCGTATACGTCTTCTCGATCTCGGAGAAAATACTGTTGATGCCTTTATTTTGCGCTTCCTGGATCGCAAGCTTCACCGCATCCTCATAACCGTAATACGTAGAACAGTCAACAAGCTCAACGACATAAATGCCGTAGGAAAGGTCGAGGAGCTTAATGTCGCCCTTCTGCATCGCAGTCACCAGGCTAACGTACTCAGGATCCATGTTCGTCGTGTTGGCGCGAACGAAGTCCTGCGTGCGGTAGGTAAGGATATCCGCATACTTCTTCTGAATGTTCTCAAGGGTCATACCGCTCTCCGCATCCGCAAGGCAGTCCTGCATCGTCTTGAGACGCTGCGCGCTGTCGCCTGCGATCTTCGTGAGCTCTTCGTTGTCCGTGCTCTTGGTCAGGTACAGATAGTTGGTCTGGAACACACGATACTGCTCCTTGTCAACCGTCGCCGCGATCGCGTCCTTGTCCACCTTCACTGTGGCTGCTGCCACCGAGCTGTACTGATCCGCGAGGAAAATGCGCTCATAGTTCGCGCGGATGACTTCACGTGTCATACCGCAGCGGGCTCTCTCCTCCGGGGAGAACTGCGCCAGAAATGCGTCCGTCGTCGAATCCAGCTTCTTCTCGCGGGCATCGGTCAGCGTCAGTCCGGCTTCCTTCGCCTCGTAGTACATCAGGATCGTGTACAGCATACTGGCTTCCACGGTCGCCTTGTAGGACTCGGCCATCGTATGATTGTTCTCGTCCGCGGGGATCTTCCAGAAATCGACATCCTCGCCGTAGAAGAGCTTGTAATACTCTGCGTTGGTCTGGAACAAAGTGTACGCATCAGCCTCGTTGTACGCCAGATAATACGTAAACATATCGAGCGTCACATCGTACGTCTTGTCGCCCTTGGAGATCGTCCAGACAACCTTCTTGGCGTTGGCCGCCGCATTCGCCTGCGCGAGCTCCTCATATTCCTTATCCGTCATCTTCTCGTCTTCGCATCCCGTGAAAACGCTCACGAACAATGCGCACAACAGAAGCATGGCTACCCATCTTATTCTTCTCATTGCAAACCTCATTTTCCGCCGCATATTGCCCCGGCTACCCACAAAACAGGGCATGTACGCGGACTTGCTGTCGCAGGATTTCTCCGACGCACATTATCATAACACAAAACAGACGCAAGGTCAATTCATCTTGTTTTTGCGGAAAATGCCGCCCGTCCGCCGCCAAACGTCTGCATCTCTGCCCGCCTTACCGCACCGAAAGAACGATTCCGAAGATCACCACGGCCGCGCACAAAAGCTTTTGCCAGATCTTCTTCTCTCGGAACACCATCCATCCGCCGAGGATCGTCACGATGCTGCACGACTGTTTCAGAACCGTCATGACGACAACCTTACTGTCCGCGATCCCGTTCGCGATAAACAGCGCGCGGTCCGCGACGACGAAAAGGATGCTCAGGCCCCAGATCCACGGGTTTTTCAGCATTCCTCGCACGTCGAGGTGAATCTTTCTCGCGAGCGTGTATATCACGTAAAATGCGACAAGGAACACCATGTACCACAACTGCAGCTGTCCGCTCGACATCGTCCCGTCGCGCATCAGCGCCTTGTCCATGTTGCCGCTCACCGCGTTGAGAAAGCACGACGCAATCGCGAGAAGCACGTAAAACCGCATCCGGCGCTTCGAGAGTGCCGCCGGCTCCGGTGCAGAAACGACTGCAGGTACATTTTCCGAGGGATCAACCGTCGTCACATCACCGGTCTCTACAGCCACTGCTTCCGCAGGATTCTCACCGTCCGCCCCGGCCGGTGCTTCCGCAGATTCCTTGCCGGGCAAGTTCTTCGCAGGCTCCTCCTCGCTGACATCCTCCTTCACGAAGCGGAGCAGAAACAGGCCGATACACACGAGCAGAAGTCCGACGGACTGCCAGGTCGTCGGGCGCTCACCGAGCACCAGGACGCCGAGCATTGCGGAAAATACAACGCGCGCCATGTCGAGGATCGCATACATGCTCACGGGCATGTGCCGAAGTGCGCGGAAGCCGCAGATCCAGGCCACGAAAATGACGAACGATTTGACGGCGATCGCCGCGTACTGGGCGGGGCGCAGGCCGAAGAGATACTCCGTTGCGCGCACGTCTCCGAATGCAATCTCCGCAGTCGTCGTTGCGATCACCATCACGAGAGAAAGCACGGTGTAGAGGACCAAAACCTCGATAACCGTGCTTTTAACCATCGCTTTTTTCTTGAAAATTTCCCGTACTCCCTTCAAGACACCGTAGAGGAGTACACACGAGATCCAAACCATATGTTATTAACTACCCTGCCAAACGGCTTACGCCGCGTTATTGTACAACATTAAGAACACGACCGCGATCAGGACGAACACGGCGCCCACAACGAAAATGCACACATGCGGACCTTTTTTCTTCGCCTGATGCTCCGCGAGATACTCCGCGTAAGAGACTCGGTCGAGCGCCTTGCCGGGGATCAGCATGAGGATCGCATTCTTCACCAGCCATGTCACTCCGACGAGCGCACCCTCGCCGGCCACCCACAGAAGCGCGCCGAACGCCAGCAGCAGAACTCCGGGCACCGTGAACGAATCGCACAGCGCGCGGTAGCGGTCAGCGTCGGTCGAGGCGTCGGTGACTCCCCGCGTGAGATACACGCCGAACGCCATGAGGGCGGCGATCACCGTCGTCACTGCGTAGGGGATCAATTTTGCGCGGCGCGATGTGTTCACTGTCCGAGCTCCTTCTTGTACGCCTCTTCCTCGGCGTCATTGCAATACACAAAATGTCCGGGCGCAACCTCGCGCATGGACGGCTTGTCCACCGTGTAATCGTGCGCCGTGAGGGCATTGTAAACGATTCTCTTGCGCTTTTTCTCGGACTTCGGATCCGGAAGCGGAATCGCCGAGAGAAGCGACTTGGTGTACGGATGCAGCGGGTGTGCAAACAGCTCGTCCGACGTTGTCAGCTCAACCATTTTACCGAAGTACATAACGCCGATGCGGTCCGAAAAATATTTGACGACGGAGAGGTCGTGCGCGATGAACATGATCGTCAGGTCAAACTGCTCGCGAAGCTCGTTCAGAAGGTTGATAACCTGCGCCTGGATCGAAACGTCCAGAGCGGATACGGGCTCGTCGGCGATGATCATCTCGGGGCGCATCACAACGCTTCTGGCGATACCGATACGCTGACGCTGGCCTCCGGAAAATTCGTGCGGATAGCGGCCTGCGTGCTCGCGCACCAGACCTACCATCTCGAGAATCTCGTAGACCTTCTCGTCGATGTATTTCTTGTCCTTGATACCGTTGATGATCAGGCCCTCGGAAATGATCTCGCGAACCGTCATACGCGGGTCAAGCGACGCGATCGGATCCTGGAAGATCATCTGAATCTTCGTGATCAGACGCGTGTTCTTTGCGATGCGGCGCTCGGAGCGGTACTCCTTGCGAAGCTCAGCCGCTCTGGCCGGGTCCTTCTCCGCCGCGATCAGCTTCTGATAGCGCTCGTCCGTCTCCGCGACAAGCTTCTTCGCGTACTCGGCGTCGCTGCGCTTGTGGTCAAATCTGGCCTTCGCGATCTCCTGAGTATTGGCCGCGATCGTCTCGTTGAGCTCCGCGCGGCGCTTTTCGTCCGTGCAGTTCTTGAGCTCTTTGCGGGCTTCGCGGATGGCGTCCTTGTATTGACGGATACCCGCGCAGATACGCTGGCCCTTGAAGTAAATGCTTCCGCCGGTGATGTCGTAAATCTTCAGAATGGAGCGGCCCGTCGTCGTTTTTCCGCAGCCGGACTCACCTACGAGGCCGAACACCTCGCCCCTGTGAATCTCAAAGCTGACATCGTCAACCGCCTTGAACTCGCCGCTGCCCATCTTAAAGCACTGTGTCAGGTGATCGACCTTCAACAGAACTTCTTTCTTCTCGTCTCCCATGCTAACCTCCGGGATCTTTGTATATTCCGGTCCGAAACGGCTGTGATCAAGCCGTCTCGTTCTTTCTCTTCATGCGCTCGATGCGCTCGGAAATCGCCTTCGGCACTTCCACCTTCGGCGCATCCGGATGCAGTAACCAGGTCGCTGCCCAGTGCGTGTCGGACACGGTAAACTGCGGCGGCTGCATCTCGTAATCAATCTGCATCGCATACTTGTTTCGTGCGGCAAATGCATCGCCCTCCGGCGGATAGATCATGTTCGGAGGCGTGCCCGGGATCGCGTCCAGCTTCTCCTTCGTGTCAAGGTCCGGCATGGACGAGAGAAGCGCCCACGTGTACGGATGGCGCGGATCGTAGAAAATGTCGTCCGCCGTGCCGTACTCAATGATCTTGCCCGCATACATAACCGCGATGTCGTCCGCCATGTTGGCCACAACGCCGAGGTCGTGCGTGATAAATACAACCGAGAGGTTGCGCTCTTCCTTGAGCTTGTTGATCAGCTCGAGGATCTGCGCCTGGATCGTAACGTCCAGAGCGGTCGTCGGCTCGTCGCAGATCAGGATGTCCGGATCCGCCGCGAGTGCGATCGCGATAACGATACGCTGCCGCATACCGCCGGAAAATTCAAACGGATACTGATTGTAGCGGACACGAGGCTCGGCAATACCAACCTCTTTCATAAGCTTGATGGCCTTTTCCTTCGCCATGCGCTTGTTGACCTTGTTTACAACCTGGGACGCCTGCTCGCGGAAGTAACCGATCATCTCGTCCGCGCGCGCGCTGATGTCACCGTTCGTGCCGTTGTCGATATAGTTCTGATAGCGCTCCTTCTGGTTCGTGACGATCTTGAGGATCTCGCTGCGGAGCTCATCAAGGTCGCGCACGGTCTTCGGAACGACCTTCCAGTCCACCGTCTTGCCTCTCGCGATGAGAGCCTCACGCTTGGCCGTCTGACGAGCAAAACGCCTCTCTTCCTTCGGGTTCTTGGTCCTGTAATAGAAGTATTGTTCGATCGCATGCAGAAGACTGCTGCCGAACGTGTACGCGTAGCTGTCCTTCACGATCTCAAGCGGATCGATGGAGCCCTCTACGTGCGCCGCAAGCTGCTTTGCACGGGATTTTGCGGTAGACTTCGTAAAATCTCCGCGGTAGAACTCCTCGCCTTTCACAAGCTCTGCGAGCACTTCCTTTTTCTTCTCGTACGACTGCTCGTGCGAGTAACGGATGCCCTGCTCCGCATAGCGCGTGAACTCGGTGAGGAACTCCTCCTTCAGACACTGAGCGGTCTTCTTGTTGATCTCGGCGATCTCCATACCCTCAAGGTCCGCTGCGGAGTGCTTGTATTCGTAATATCCGATGCTCAGGAAGTCGGGCTTTTCCTCGACAACCATCGAGCCGGTCAGCTCCTGTGCTCTCGTGAGAACGTCGCGCATCTTCGGGATCACCGAAGACTTGTCCTTGCCGGCGAGGCGATACTCGCGGCGCACGCTTCGGATCTCCTCGGCGAGCTTGCCGACCGTGTCGTCCATTCCCTTCGAGAGGAAGCGGTTCTTCGTGCGGCCGAGCTTCGCGGCAAATTCCTTCAGCTCAAGCTTCACGTTCAGCTTCTGCTCCTTCTCCTGAAGGAACAAAAAGTCGCCGATACTCTCGTGGAGCTCATCCGCATAGGAGTATGCCGTGTTGTACGCGGTCTCCATCTTCAGAGCGGAGATAGTGTATGTGTCAAAGGCCTTCGTCATTTCCGTGATCTTCGCCTCATCGCCGGGGTTGGCGGCAATCATGTTGCGGCGAAGCTCCGCAAGCGTTCCGTTGAACGCCTTGCGTGCACGGCGGCGGTTGCCTTTATTTTTCAAAAGCATTGCCTCGGTGATCTGACGGCCGATCTTGACGATCGGGTTCAGCGAGGACAACGGGTCCTGGAAGACCATCGAGATCTTGTCGCCGCGGATCTTGCACATCTCCTCCTCGGAGATCTTCAAAAGGTCCTTGCCGTCGTAAAGGATCTCGCCTCCGTCAACGATCGAGTTGCCGGCGAGAATGCCGAGGATCGACCGGGACGTAACGGACTTGCCGGAACCGGACTCACCTACGATGGCGAGCGTCTTGCCGCGTTCGAGATTGAACGAAATATCCCGCACGGCTTTCAGTATTCCTCCCGACGTACGGAAGGATACCTTCAGGTTTTTCACTTCCAAAATGTTTGCCATGAATTATTCCTCCACGCCTCGCAGGGACGGATTGAACGCGTCACGCAGACCGTTGCCGAACAGGTTGAAGCAGATCTCCAGCAGCGAAATGATAAGCGCCGGGAAGATCATCAGATGCGGGTAGTTCGTCCAGATGGAGCTTGCATCCGAAAGCAATGTACCGAGCGAAGTCGTCTTGTCGGTTCCGAGCTTTACGATACCCAGGAAACTCAGCATACTCTCGCTGAAGATAACGCCCGGGATGACAAGCACGCAGCTGGTGATGATCGTACCGAGGGAGTTGGGGAAAATGTGTTTCCAGATGATCCTTCGGTCGCGCGCGCCGAGTGTCTTGGCCGCCATGACGTATTCCTGATTCTTGAAGCGGTAGAACTGCGTACGCACACGGTACGCCATACCGATCCATCCGGTCGTGACGTAGGCGAACAAAAGACACGGGATTGCTCCCAGCTTGGCTGCCAGATGCAGCTGGAACAATGTCGCAACCACGATGAACGGAACGTTGTTCAGAATATCCGTGACACGCTCCATCACGAGGTCGGTCGTTCCGCCGTAGTAACCTTCGATTGCACCGTAGATCGCACCGATCGTCAGGTTGATGATCGAAACGGCACATGCAACGAGGAAACTCAGCTTGATACCGGAAGCCAGGCGAAGCATCAGGTCGTAGCCCTGGCTGTCCGTGCCCATGAAATACTCGGGCTCGAAACCGTTGGCATAACGGTAGTAGTTGTAGTACAGAACACGGACCTTATACTGTGCGGTGTCGATGTCGCCGCCGCCCGTGTACTCGTAGAAAATGGCGTTTCCGTCCGCATCGCGCTTGTAGTTGTCCTCAAGCACCATGCCGGGCTCGTAAGCAATCTCCTTGCTCTTGCCGCTCTTGTTGAGGCGGACCGGAGTGCCCTTCTTTGATTTATACCAGTAGTTTGCATTTTCCGGATCGAGGTTCCATTCGTTGTCCTCGATGAGAGGATAAAGAACCTGGATTCCGGTCTGTTCCTGCCAGTCAACGATCTTCTTGTACTCGCTCTGCTCGATGCTGCGGTACTGGAAGCCTACCTCGAGGTAAACGTCAAGCTTGCAGGTGTATACGGTCTTGTCCTTGGCGCCGATCATACCGGTGATCTCGCGGCCCTCGCCGATCTCGAGCATCGGCTGATAGTAGCTCGCCATGCCCTGTTCGAGCGTGACATCGCCCTTTCCTTCGTGGTCTTCCGCACCGATGCCGATCGCGATATCGTAGATCAGACCGCGCTCCTGGAAGTCACGCTTCGTGGAGCCGTCGGAGATTCCGAAAGTATTCTTCAACCACAGGTTGCGGGGAGCCTTCTTAGCATAGTAGACGTCCATAAACGTCTGGTCATATCTGGTGAACAGGATCGGCGTGAAAAATGCAAACAACAGAATAATGCCGATGATTACGGCTGCCACGATGGAACCTTTGTTCTTGCAGAACCGGATCCATGCGTCCTTGAGGTAGCCGATCGGCTTGTCTTCGAATTTGGTGTCCGAGAGTTTCTCGTCGCGATTGACAAACGCGAATGCTTCGGAGGGAATGTTTTTGATGTCGTACTTTGCTTTCTCCATTTATTTTTCCCCCATTCGAATTCTCGGATCGATGAAACCGTAACTCAGGTCGGTCACAATGCCGGCCATCAGTCCGATGAAGGTATAGAACACCGTGTCCATCATGAACACGTCGTAGTCAAGCAGGTTGATGGATTGGATATAGAGCTGACCGACACCGGGAACGGAGAAAATCTTCTCGATGACGAACGAGCCCGCCATGATGTCGAGGAAACCGCCGAGGATCATCGGCAGGATCGGCACCATCGCGTTCTTCAGAGCGTGCCTGGAGGTCGCCTGCGCGCGGGTCAGACCTTTCGTGCGCGCGAGCAGCATGTAGTCGGAGGTCAGCGTCTCCGTGAGCTCGGCTCTGGTGTAGCGGCACAGCGATGCGATCGAGCCGAAAGTCAGCGCGATCACAGGCGGCAGCATACTGACAAACATTTTCCACGTAAACCAGGATCCCCCCGCATCTGCGAGCGAATACACGGTAAGGGGAAGAAGGTCCCACTTGAAATACAGGAAATACTGTACAAGGAAACCGTACACGTAGCTCGGAACCGATACAAAGATCATAACCGACGTGCTGATAAACTGATCCTGCCACTTATTTTTCTTGATTGCGGCATAGATACCGAGCAGAATACCGATCGGCGTCGCAATCAGCAGGGAATAAAGATTGATTAATACGGTCGGCGGGAAACGGTCGGTGAAGACCTTCCAAACCGGCTTCATGTTGTCAATCTTCCACGAAATACCAAAATCCCAATGGAGGAAAATGTTCTTCAGATACCGCCCGTACTGCACGAGAATCGGTTTTCCATAGCCCTGCAGCTCCAGGCGCTGCATCGCTGCTTCTTTCTTCGCCGTCTCCATGGGAAGCTCCCACGGAAGCAGTTTGATCAGAAAGAAGCACATCGTCATGATGATGAACAGCGTGACGAAGAGCAGGACAATTCGTTTGATCACATATTTCAGCATACCGGCAAACTCCTTAGCCTTGTATTCGGAACACAACAATTATAGCATACAAAAGCTTAGATTTCATTACATTTTTTACAGGATAAACCCGAAAACAAGGGGCGAAAGTGAAGATCACTCTCACCCCTCGTGTCTCATTCAGATTGACGCCAGGTCAACTCAGCGGATTACTCGTAGCTGAGGATGCCGCCCTGATCTGCAACGGCCTTTGTCCAAGCCTCATCATCATAATGGAACTGCATCAGACGGAGACCGCCGAAGTCGTACATGATGTTGTACTCATCGGTGTAGTACTGCAGCTGGAAGGAAAGCATCTCGCAAGCCGTCGTGCAGCAAAGCGGAATGCAGTAGTACTTCTTGAGGTAGTTCTCTTCCATTGCCGCAAGGATACCAAGCTTGGTCGCGAAGTCCGCACTTGCGTACTTGCCGTTTCCGCTCATGGTCGAGGACCACTTCTGCCAGGTCATCGTATCGTCTTCACCGTTAACGTTGATCGTCAGAGTCTCGGTTGCCGGATTCCAGCAAGCGCCCTCATGGATCGAAACGTAATCCGGATCGCAGTATACCTGGAACATCGTGAACGGATAGAATGCAGCGCCGCCCCATGCGCCGTAACCCATAGCGTACTCGCCGGCGGGAACGTCCTTGTAGCGGTTCTCGATATTGCCGACTGCCTCGAAGGTGATCTTGCCGAAGCCGGTTCCCTCAAGTGCAGCGTTGATCTGCGCGTTGACCAAAGCGACCTGAGCCTGATCGGCGGACTCCAGAGCACCCTTCGCCCAGCCGATGCGGATCTTGATGTCGTCGCCCTTGTTGTAGAGGCCGGCAGCAACAAGCTCGTCGCAAGCCTTGGTCATAAGTTCCTTGGCAACCGTAAGGTTGTAGCCGTTGATGGACTTGTACGCATCCTCAAGGGTCGCGTAAGCCTTGCCCTCACCGTACTCAACGCCGTAGAGGTTGCAGATTGCCTGCATAGCCTCGTCGGAGCTGCGGTAGATCGAGGACGGATCATCATACACATTGTAGTAGTACAGACCGTTCAGAATGAAGCAAGCCGGCTTGTATCCGGGCGTTGCCTTTACGAACTCGGTACGGTTGAACGCAAGGGACATAGCCTTACGGAAGTTCTCGTTGGAGAGTACAACCGAGTTCTGGTTGCCCTTGTTAGCATCCATGGCCTTCAGAGCATCCAGGTTCGTGTTGAAGAAGAAACGCATCGTGTACGTCTCATCGCGCTTGTAAAGCTGATCGGAAGTCGAGTAGTTCACAAGCTCCTCAGCGGTAGGATACCAGATGGAAAGGTTACCCTTGAGGAATGCCTGCTTGGCAGCGTTGTCATCCAATACGTCGATAACGATGGACGTTGCCTGATACTGCTGCGTATCCTTGCCGTCAACCTGGAATCCCTCTTTGCTCGTCATAGCGGTGAGGGAACCGTCTGCATTCTTGGTGTAACCGAACCATTTTTCGTTCTGAACAAAGACAACCTGCTTATCCTTCTGCAGCGAGGACATCTTGTAAGGACCGTAGGAGATCGTCGTATCAAGGGAAGTGCCGTACGTCGTCGTTACAACGCCGTCCTCTTCCTTCTTAAGTTTCTCATACAGAGTCTCGTTTACAAGCCAGTTGCTCGTCAGAGAAGTCATGAAGTAGTTGCGGTCGATATGAGACTCGTTGACATAACGGATCGTGTATTCATCAACCTTGTAAAGACCGACATTGTCGAAGTTTGCCGCACCGAAGGTCTTCTCATAGTAGAAGTAAGCCGGAACGTCATCCTCGGTCTCGCCCCAGTCAGCAACCGTGGTCGTAACCGGAACAAACAACTTGTAGCTGTCATCCGTCAACGGAACCAGACCGGTCTCCGCATCCATGAGTGCAACAAGCTGCTCCCACGTTGCGGTTCCGAAATATGTATCGCCGTAAGCTTCAACGTAATCCTTAAGCGCGTCACCCTGCAGCCAGGTAAGCTCCTTGCCGAGTGCAATGTATACCTTGCCTCCGTCCGGAGTGGTGTATACGCCGTCGTCACCCTTCTTGAGATCCTCAAGGGAAGCGAAGTCGATCTTCGCACCGTCATAGTTCTCAAGGAGAGTGGTCTCGCCTGCATAGTAGTAAGCCTTACCACCTGCTACTGCGGACTCGCCGCTCCAGTAGTTGTTAGAGCGGTAGTTCTTCATCTTGGGATCAAGCAAAGCCTTCATCGAGTAGATGTAGGTATCCGCATTGATCTTAGTGCCGTCTTCCCACATCGCACCTTCGCGAAGTTTGATCTCGAACACGTAACCGTCCTCAACATCATCCACCGTTTTGCCGACAGGAAGAAGGACTTCGTACTTCTTCAGATCATCCTTGTGGTCCTTGGTAACGTCTTCAACGGACGTAGCCATCTCATAGATCCACTGATAAAGACCCTCCTCCGAGTTTGCAATCTGAAGATTGACAAGCGGAGTCGAGATGTAGCTGAGGATCAGGTCCTCCGAGTTGGTCTCCCAGGTGTGAGGGTTCCAAACGGAACCGAGGGAGGAAGCATAATCATGAAATGTGTAGGTCTTTGCCTTTGCGTTCTCCCCAACTACCGGAGTGATATCTCCGGACTGCCCGGGCGTAGGAGTCGAATTCGTCTCATTCTTATCCTTGCCGCATGCTGCCAGAGAAAGTGTCATGGCAAGCACAAGCAGAAGTGCGAGGATTTTCTTGCATTTCTTCATACTTTCGTTCCTTTCTTTCATCAATGTGTCACACAAACCTTCGCCGCAGCAACGCACGTGCTACGCGAAGGGCGCCAATGAACGAAGTAATTATACCGCCGTTTTAAAGCTTTGTAAAGTTGTCGCTCGCCTGTCTGCCATTTTCCGAAAATGTGACGTGATATGTGTCGAAAATCCGTTATAAAACATATGTTTATCGCGCGCACGCACGCGTAAAATGCCCTCGCCGGAGTGAGTAAAACTCATTTTATGCATTGTTTTTGGGCCTTTTTATACATTTTCGGGGTCGGAAAATGTGCGCGGCGGACCTCCGAACCCCTGCGATTTTCTGCGGGCTCCCAAAACAAAAACGAAAAGAGACCGCCCGAAGGCGATCTCTCATAAAAACCACTTTGCGTTGAATAATCAACCGAATTTTGCGGAACCGGCGAAAAAATTACCGTGACAGGCGCATTTATGCACCGATCAGCACCGCTTCGCTGTACGAAGATTCGTGCGTGTGAAGGAATATCGTGAACCGCGTTCCGATCTCTGGGCGGCTCTGAACCTTGATGGTGCCGTGATGACGGTTGATGATCCATTTTGCGATCGAAAGCCCGAGGCCGGTGCCTCCGGTCTTCGAGTTGCGGGCCGTGTCCGAGCGGTAGAAACGCTCGAAAATGTGCTCCACGTCGTGCGAGCTCATGCCGACGCCGTTATCCTGCACCGAATAGTACGGGCGGTAGTCCGGGCTGATGCCGACGCGAAGCGTGATGGTGTCGCCGACGGTCGTGTATTTGGCGGCATTGTCCACGAGAATGCGGATGGACTGCTTGAGCATCGCCGCGTCGCCGTAGCACATAACCTCTCCGCCGCCGTCCTGATGAAACTCGTAGGAGTGGTTCTTGTCAATCATCTCCGACTCCTCGTAGACCTCCTTCATGATGGACGTGAGGGACATCGACTGCAGCGTCAGCTGCTGGCGTCCCGCATCGCCGCGCGCGAGGAAGAGCAGCTGCTCCACCAGCGTGTTCATGTGGTCGGACTCGGTGCGGATCGCCGAGATTGCCTCCTCGAGGATCTGGCGGTCCTCCTTGCCCCAGCGGTCGAGCATGTCCGCGTATCCCTTGATAACCGCGATCGGGGTGCGGAGCTCGTGCGAGGCGTCGCTCACGAAGCGCGTCTGCTGGCGTGCCGCGTCGCGCATGCGGTCGATCAGGTCATTCAGCGCCTTCTCAATGCCCGTGAGTTCGCGGTCGTTCGTGCGGACGTGATCCGACGGCGACTCCGCGTCAACATGGCTGATCGCGTAGGTGAGGTTCTGCAGCTTCTCCTCGTTCCACTGCGTATCGGAGATGATCTGCGCCGTCTCCGCCATCTCGCGGAGAGGCTTCAGGCTCCGGCGGATCGGGAACCGGTCAAACAATACGACCCGAAGCACCGAAAGGATCTCATATCCAAGCACGATCGCCATCACCTGCACGAAGATCGTGAGTCCGAGGCCCGGCTGCAGGACGAGCGTGTCGCTGCGCCCCTCAAGGATCATGCGAAATGTCCGGAGCGAATTGCCTTCGAACGACACGTCGCGGATGCGGTTTAAGGAAAATGAAGCTTCCTTCGCCATATAGTACACGTACGAAAAGCACGTGACAAAGATCAAGATCATATTGAGGCAGGTATATCCGAACAGTCTGCGGGCCACCACCATCCGGTGGAGTTTGCCGGCGATCGAGCCCTCTTTTTTCTTCGTCTCCCTCCCGACATTCGGAGCGGGCTGCTGTACATAGCCCGACGTCATGTTGATGATCGGCACATTTTCCGGAGGAATCGGTCCGCTCGGCAGATTGCTGTCGGCGTACACGCCCCCGGGATAACCGCCCTGGGAAACGTCGTCAAGGAGATATCCTCCCGTCGGCATCACATTGTTCGGAGATACGGCTTTGTTCGTTCTCCCCATATTCTTTCCTCTCTTCCTCACGCCGCGGTTTACGCTTCGTCCTTGATGACGTAGCCGACACCGCGAACGGTCTGGATCATGTGAACGCCGAAGCGCTCGTCAATCTTCGTCCGCAGATAGCGGATGTAAACATCAATCACATTGGTCTCGCCGACGTAGTCGTAGCCGCACACCTTCTGAAGGAGCGTGTCGCGTCCCAGAACGATGTTGCGGTTTACGAGCAAAATGCTCAACAGGTCGAACTCGCGCTTCGTGAGTTCCACGGGCACGCCGTCGTACGATACCGAATACGCTGCGGGATCCAGCGTCAAATCCTTCCACACAAGCTTGCTGTCGTCCTCCTTCGGCTGCGCCGCACCGCGTTTCTTCATCGCTACCCGGATGCGCGCCAGGAGTTCCTCAATGGCGAACGGTTTCGTCACATAATCGTCCGCGCCGAGATCCAGTCCGGACACCTTGTCCATCACGGAATCTCTCGCCGTCAGCAGGATCACAGGCACCTCGGACGTCTTGCGAAGCCGACGAAGCACCTCCAGTCCGTTCAGCTCCGGGAGCATGATGTCGAGCAGCACGATGTCGTACTCCCCGCTCTCCGCCATGGAGAGACCGGTTCTTCCGTCGACCGCCTTGCCGGTCGCGTAACCCTCGTGACGCAGCTCCAGTTCGACAAATCTTGCGATCTGCTCCTCGTCCTCCACGATCAATACTTTTGTTGCCATGATTCCTCCTGTACAAAAACGCTTTCGCGCGGCAGTCTGTGCTCACCACCGTGGACTGCCGCGTCGAAGCTATATCATCTGTCGTTTGATCAGAAGCAGCCGCCCTCGCCGCCGTTTCCGCCATTGCCGCCGAATCCGTTCGCACCGGGTGCTCCGTCAGCGCCGTTGCAGCCGTTGTTGCAGTTGCTGTTTTCCGTAAAGCTTACCTTGATGTCGCGGGCAACGTTGCTGCAGCCGTTCGTAAATGCGTTGCCGGTGCAGTTCTCTCTGATGTTCGGGCCCGCAAAATGATAACCGTAGTCAAAGAACAATCCGACTACCAGCAGCGCTACGATCAGAGGCATGCAGGGCGTCAGCAGCGCGATCACGAAGATTGTGATCGGCACGCGGAACGACGTGCTGCCGTTTTTGCGAACCTCAAGGTAGTTGTTCATACCCTTCCCGATCAGGCCGCCGAACCAGCGAAAGAAGCGGCCGACCGCCTCACCGAAGGACTCGCTTGCATGACGCTGTCCATTGTTCGCGCGATTCGGAGCGTCCATCGCGGGCTCTTCCGTGTAGAAACCGCCTCTGGGAGTTCTCACTCTGCCGAGCGCCTCCAGGTACAGCGCCGCATCCAGGATATCGTCGCCGCAGGCACGCAGCGCGTCATCCGCTTCCTTCTCGCTCACATTCATTTTCAGGCACAACTTCTGAATCTTTTCTGCTCTTTCCATATTACACCTTTCCGCCTCATCGGGCTGCCGTCTCAACCGGCATTTCACATTATGATGGTTTTGATTCGCTCTCCCGAGCCGCACAAGCGCGTTTCGCTTGATTACGTGCTTATCATAACGCCCGAACTTTAAATCAAAAGGGGAAAAAAATTAAAAACAAATTAAGAAAAGGGGTGTTTTTCCTTTATCTTTTCTCAACTCCACACACAGGCAAAAGGATATCTTTGATAATTTAGAGTTCGCACCTTCAGCGACCCTACTGGATTATTGCATATAACAAGTATCTTTTCAAGCCGTTATTTCCAAATTTAAAATCGCCCCGAGAACATAATAAAGTTCCCAGAGCGATTTTTTTATTACTATTTGATAAACTCCTCAAAGATTCAAATCAACCTACGGTTATTTTGTTACCTCGACTATCATTGCCACAAGCTTCACCTGTTGTCCGTCATTAGTCACATACAATTTATCCGTGTCTGAAATAACACTGTTGCTTCCGGCATATGTCCACCCCACGAAAGCTTTTCCTGTCCCTTGAAGACTATTCCTTAACGACTCTTCTATGCTCTGCAGGTTAGTTGAACTCTTATACCCCTTGAGAGTAGCTCCGGTTGTCATTGATTTTTCCAATACTGTTTGCCCATTGACAACAAAATTAACACTGCCGTGGTTTAACACCACCTTGTAATAAAACACCGTGTCACACTTAATTCTGTAAGGGAAACTAACCTTCGTCGTACATGCTTTCGTAGTATAAAACTCTCTGTGATATCCCTTATATGCACCGGTTAAATGAGTTGCTCCCGGAAGCAAACTTTTCTGAACCAGATCGCCCGCCTTGAAACCATCGCCGCTTCCATGAACCGTCACGTTCTCCCCACTGCCATTGTACGGACGCAACATTATCTTAAGGCCGGGATTATACCAAAATGCATAGTAGGTCGTATTCTTTGACGGCGTTGCAATTACTTCGCCCGTGCTGTAATCATATCCACTGTTCTTTTCCTTGCTCCAGCACCGCAACTGTTTTCCAGGATAATAGCCCGTACTCGGAAGCGTAATTGTACTACTCGTAGTTGTGAATGTAATCTTCGACCTGCTATCAGTCTGACTGACCGTTCCCCCGCAAAAGTCAAACGTGATTGTTACAGCGTTTGCTTTAGCCTCTGCCTTTTCTCCCAATGTTACAAACAACCCCACAAACATAACCATCGAAAGAACCGCAGTGATAAGTCTTTTTAATGTTGCTTTTTTCATTTCTGATTCCTCCACATAATTATTTGCGCGGAATCGTAGCAGCGAAGTACACCTGTCCCGTAAGAACAGACGTCACCCCATCAAATATAGTACCTCCTTCCGTAATTATTCCCCCCGCAACGACCCCACAAATCCAATATAATACATAACAACTCAAAGGTCAATTTGATTCCTAACACAATAAAGGCGCCGCCCATCGGGGCGACGCCTTCTGCATCCTCAAATCAGTTATTTGACATTTGCATCCGCAATCAACTCCGTCTCATCGCACGGTAACGCACAACCACAAGGCCGGTGCCGAGTGCTGCGACAAATGCAATCACGATCAGCGCACCGAGAGGGCTGTTGTCAGCCGTCTTCGGGGACTTTACTTCGGATTTCGCATCGGTTTTTGCATCGGTCTTTGCATCAGTCTTTGCGTCGGTCTTCTGCGAGGTTGCTGGCTCTCCTGCGCCGCTCGTTCCGGCGTTGCCGGCAGGGTCAGCAGTCTTGTCGGTTCCGGCAGGCTGGTCGTCCTTCTGCGTACCGGTTGTGCCGGTCGCGGGCTCGTCCTTCTGCTGCGTCGCTTCGTCCTTGGGAACAGTCGTTCCGCTCGTACCTTCCTGCCTGGGCTCGGTCGTGCCGGTCTCCGTCGTGGGCTCCTGGGCCTTCCGGACCGTAACCGGAACCTCGATCTTGCCGTCCGTAAATTCGACGGTGAGCGTGTGGTCGCCGGACTCGACTTCGTTCATGAACTCGGGGCTGAACTCGATCACCGTGCTTCCCTTCGTGATCTTAACGCCCTTCTTGCCCTTCACGGACGTGCCGTCCCAGAGGACATCCTCAAGGTTCTCGTAACTGTTGTCTTCCTCGCCGGAAGCCTGAATTACAACGACGTAGGAGTTGCCGCTTCCCTCGACGTAAGGCTCAACGTCAGAGCCCTCTTCGTCGGAAAATGACTTGTACTCCGTCGCCCATTTTGCGTACAATGTGATGTCTCGGCCGAGTTTTCTTGTGAAATCGTATTTGTTCTCGCACCCGGAGTCCGTGTACCAGCCGTCGAGCACGAAGTCCTTCTTCGTCGGAGCCTCGGGCTCTGCCGCGCTCGCTGCGAAGTCGACGGTCAGCGGCTCGATGCTGCTTCCGCCGTTCGTCTCGAACGTCACCTTGCAGGTCGCGGGACTGTTCGGCGTGATGACAACCGTGGTGTCCGGAACAAGCATGCTGAATTCATTTTCCGAATTCTCGAAGCGGTACACCTCGTAGGAGATGTTTCCGTTCGACATGCTGTATTCGGTCTCAATCTGAGGCTCGATCGTTTCGTAAAGATTCGAAAGGATCGGGCAATCGCTGATGTCAACGATTTCAAGTGCGTTCTGGCGAAGATCAAGCACCGCAAGCTCGGTGAGGCCGCTCAGATTCAGCGACTCCACATACGAATCGTTGAGGCAGAGATCGGTCATTTCTGTGTTCTTGCCAAGGTCCAGAGTTTCCAGGTGATACCGGGAGATCAACAGACTCTGAAGAAGTACATTTTTCGAAAGATCGATTGAAACAGGCGTGTCGTTCTCGAGCTCCTTCGCATAATTGAACGACTCGATCTCCAGAGTCGTCAGACCGGTCAGGTACTCCAGGCCGGTGAAGTCGGTGACTTCGTAGAGTGCGATCTGCGTGATCTCGCCGATCCGCTCAAACTCTTCCTCGGAAATGATTCCGTCGCCTTCGTCGTAGCCGGGCACCGGAGTGTCAAGACATCCGATGACCGAGTTGCGGAACACCGGGTCGGGGAACATTTTCCGAAGCTTCTTCTCGACTTCCGTGAAGTCGTCATCGGTGAGCACCGGCTCAATCTCAGCCGCGGTGTCCACGCAGAAGCTTGCCAGGATCGTGTAATAGCCTTCCTCGCCTTCCAGGAGGTTGACAATGTACTCGTAGCAAGTGTAATCAAACGCACCGTCAAGACTGTAATCCGTCTTGATCTTGCCGCCGCTCTTCAGTGTGGAAACCAGGAACGGATTGCTCTTGATGACGATCTTTTCAATCTGATTTCCGTGGCACTCGAACTGGTAAAGCCCGGAAAGATTGGAGATGTCAATCGTTGTAAGTTTGTTCCGTGCGCACTGCAGGCTATACAGTTTTGTGTTGCTGCCGACGTTCAGCGTCGTCAGGTCGTTGCCGTTGCAGTTTAAGCTCGTGAGCTGGGTCAGCATGCTGACATCCAGACTCTTCAGGCAGTTATCGTAAAGATCAAGTCCCGTGATCGCCGTCAGTCCGCTCACATCGAGGCCCTCAATGCTCGTTCCGAAGATCGCCATTCCGACAAGGTCAGGCTTCTCCCCGAGAGTAATGGAAGTGATGTTGGTTCCGCTGATCGAAAGCGAGTGAAGTTTCGGGTACTCGCTGAGGTCGATGGTCGAGAACTGCGGATCTTCGAGACTGAGCTCCTCAAGGGTAGCCTTCTGCGGCAAATCGAGCGACTTCAATCCTCGAGGCGCGAGCAGAATTCTCAAATTCGGGAACACGCTGAAGTCCATCTCCTCTGCATACTGCGTGCCAAGATGCAGAAACTCGACTGCGGTAAAAACCTCAAGGCCGGAGAAATCCTTGATCGCCTGCCATTCGACTTCTCCGTAGATTGCGAACTCGGTCACGCGCGCGATCTCCTCGTCGCAAAGCCATCCCTCGCCGGTGAGGTCGAACTGCTCAACGAAGCCGCGAAGCGCAGGATCCTTGAACGTCTCCTCAATATTCACGCCTTCGCCTTCCTTCGCAATCAGCCAGAGTGCGTACACGTCAGTGTCCGAATAAACGTCCGTGCCGCCATCATTCGCAAAATAAAACTCTTCCTCGCCCTTTTCATCAAGGTACCATCCGAGGAACAGCGCATCGTCGCGCGCCGGCTCGATCGGTCTGGTAACCGTGTGCCCCTTAAACGTTATGGCATGCGCAACCACCTCGCCTTCGGAGATGTACGACACCGTCACGTACGGCAGCTGCGGGTTGCTCAGAATCATTGTCTGAGAATCGACAATTACCTCAAAATCCGAATTTTCCTCAATGTTCAGGAAGAACATCACGTCGGAAGCGGGATTCTCATAGTCATAAAGGAGTTCGTTGATGCTGAGTTCCGGGTCGCTCAGATAAGCATTCAACGTATCGCAGCCGGTCAGGTCCAGCTCATCGAGACAGTTGCAATTGCACTCCACCCACTCAAGACTTTCGCATCCCACAATGTTCAGCGAGGTCAGCTGATTGTTGGTGCACACAAGTCTTCTGAGGTCCTTAAGGCCGCTGACATCCAGAGACGTCACGCTGCCCTGTCCGTCGCAAAAGTACAGGGACACAAGATTGGGGAACTCTTTGACGCCCGTGAGGTCAGAGATGTTCTCCAGATCTTCTACGTTGATGAAAATGTCCGTGACAGTCGCTTTTTCCTCATCGCTCAGAATTCCGTCCTGCGTACCGTCGTTCACTCCGTAAGCATTTCTGCAGTCATAATAAGCGAGCAGATACGTGCGGAACGCCTCGTCCGGAAATGCATCTTCAAAATCGCTGAAAGTGTACCATTTTGCGTATACCGTGGTGTCTTCGGAAAATACAGTTGCATTTTCCTCGAGCGCTGCGGCAAATCTCTCGGTGCACTCCTCGTCAACATACCAGCCGCCGAACACCGCGTCATCCCTGCTGATCGCCTCCGGATAAGCTGCTCCGCCGCCGGAAAGATACTCTGCAGAGTCTACGATCTCGCCGTCGGAGACAAACGATACCGTCACATACTCAAGGTCCGTGTCCGAAAGCAGTTTCGTCTTCGCATCGATGACGATACGGCCCGCATCGCTGCCCTCGAAACTGTAACCGATCGGCGCATACGGATCCGCCGGATCGTCGCCGAGAGCAAACGTTGCAACCTTGTCCCCGGTCTCTGTCACTGCTTTTTTCAGCGTTCCGCAATTTCTGATATCCAGAGTCTCAAGCTTGTTGCCCGCACAAAACAGCTGGCACAAGCTTTCACCGGAAGACAGTTTCAGCTGCGTCAACTCATTGGACGAACAAAACAGATTGACCAGCGAATTATTGCCGCTGAGGTCAAGCGACTGCAAATGTCCGCCGGTACAGTTAAGCGATGTAAGATTAACGAAACAGCCAATGCCTTCAAGGCTGCCGATCTGCGCAAGATCTTCCTCGCTCAGGTCGATCGACTCAACAGCATTTGCCTCTTCCCGGCTAAGCTTTCCATCGCCGTTGTCATCAAAATGACTGATGACCCAGTTTCGGAACTCTGTGTCTCCGAAACCGGTTGAGAGATCCTCAGTTTCATCCCCGTCATCAGTCGTGTCTGCCAGCGCGACGCCCCCTATCATCGTCAGCGCTAACAGAAAGGACAGAAACACACACCAGATACTACCCCTTCTTTTCATTTCACCCTCCGTGTAATTTATAGTCCTGCTGCGTAACGAAAAATACGTCCCCCGGATGCAGGTTAAATGTAGTTTACTATTTCGAGCGCGAAATGTCAAATGGCTTTTACTTTTTTGCCCTATATTTTTCGCGCTCATTGCGCTATAATAGTCTTGCGGTGCTCTCACCGCGAAAGGAGTTCGTATGTTTGGAATTCACCGTCCCGTCAAGAAAGAACAACTGGTCTACCGCGGCCTTCCGTTCACGCTGTTCCGCAGCCACCGCAAGACCGTCGGCATTCAGATCCGCGACACCGGCGAGGTCGTCGTTCGCGCGCCGTATTTCTGTTCCCTTCGCGACGTGGAGCTTGTTCTGGAAACTCACTCGGGCTGGATCACCGCCAAGCGCGACGCGATCGCACGCGCACGGGAGGAATCCGACCGCCCCGAGTCGCATTATTTTGACGGCGCTGTGTTTCCGTTCGGAAACGGCTGCCTTTACCTTCGGCTGAACGAGGACCCCTCGGCCGAGCGATACACCGTCACGCTGCACGAGGAGCAGGGGCGGCAAGAGCTCACGCTGCGCGGCGCTTCGCTTCCGCCCGACACGTGTAAAATGCTCGTCGCCCGCTGGGGCCGCCGCTACGCCGGCGAAGTTCTCCGCGCGCGTCTGACCGATTGGGCGAATCGCCTCGGCGTCACGTTCAACACCCTGAACATCAAGGAGACCAAGACCCGCTGGGGAAGCTGCAGCGCCCTCGGAAACATCAACCTTCACTGGAAGCTGATCCTCGTTCCGACGCGCCTCAGCGATTACATCCTCGTGCACGAACTGTGCCACCGCCTCGAGCTCAACCACAGCAACGCCTTCTGGTCGCTCGTGGAGCGGGTGCTGCCGGATTACAAGGAAAGGCGAAAAGAACTGCGGTCTATAGAGAAGGAAATATTGAACTGGTAACCTGATAACGTAGACAAGCCCCCGGTGAACTGCATGCACGAAATCTGAGTTCGCGCATACAGCCCCCGAGGGCTTAATTTGTGAAATATCCGGTTAATTGTTTCGGTATGCCATGCGATGCGTTGCCGCACCGAAGACTTCCGTAAGATTAGTGGTGGAACAACCGGATTCCGGTAAATGCCATCACCATGTCATGGTCGTCAGCTGCCTGGATGACAAGGTCGTCGCGGATGGATCCGCCGGGCTCTGCAACGTATTTTACGCCGCTGCGGAACGCGCGCTCGATGTTGTCGCCGAACGGGAAGAACGCGTCGGAGCCGAGTGCAACGTCGGTGTTCTTGTCAAGCCATGCGCGCTTCTCCTCTGCGGTGAATACCGACGGCTTCGTCTTGAAGATATTCTGCCATTTGCCCTCAGCAAGAACGTCCGTGTAGTCCTCGCCGATGTAGAGGTCGATGGCGTTGTCGCGGTCGGCGCGGCCGATCGTGTCAAGGAAAGGCAGGTTCAAAACCTTGTCGGACTGGCGAAGCCACCAGTTGTCCGCCTTCGAACCGGCGAGACGCGTGCAGTGGATGCGGGACTGCTGTCCTGCACCGATACCGATCGCCTGGCCGCCCTTGCAGTAGCACACGGAGTTGGACTGCGTGTACTTGAGGGTGATCAGGGAGATGATCAGGTCGATCTTTGCAAGCTCCGGAAGGTCTTTATTTTTCGTGGGAATGTTGGCGAAGAGCTCGTCGTCGATCTTGAGCTCGTTGCGGCCCTGCTCGAACGTGATGCCGTACACCTG
Organism: Lachnospiraceae bacterium; assembly: GCA_017561985.1. Next base: position 26,062 of record JAFZAZ010000001.1, on the reverse strand, counting down.
CTTGCGCTCGAGAGCTGCGGGAACGTAGGACTCGTCGATCTGGATCACGTTGTAGTTGCCCTTCTTCTTGGTCTTGAGAATCTCCAGAGCCTCGGGCTCGTAGCCGGGAGCGATAACGCCGTCGCTCACCTCGCGCTTGATCATGTTGGCGGTGCATACGTCGCACACGTCGGAAAGCGCGATGAAATCGCCGAAGGAAGACATGCGGTCCGCGCCGCGTGCACGCGCATATGCGCTTGCAAGGGGCGTGAGCTCGCCGAGATCGTCAACCCAGTAGATCTTGCGGAGCGTGTCCGTAAGCGGAAGACCTACCGCAGCGCCCGCGGGAGATACATGCTTGAAGGAGGTTGCAGCCGGAAGGCCCGTAGCCTTCTTGAGCTCCTTGACCAGCTGCCATCCGTTAAATGCGTCCATAAAATTGATGTAGCCCGGCTTACCGTTCAAAACCGTGATCGGCAGCTCGCTTCCGTCCGCCATGAAGATGCGGGACGGCTTCTGATTCGGGTTACATCCGTACTTCAGTTCCAGTTCGTTCATTTTCTTGCCTCTTTCTTATATTCTTTCGGAAAATGATTCCGTCTTACACGTTCTTGTTTACGATTCTCGTCTCATATTTGCCGGTCGCAATGTCGATGAAACGCACGAACAGAGAAACCTTGTTGTCCTCGTTCAGGCTGTTCCACACGAGATCGGTAAACGAATCGATGTCGCCGTCGATGTCGACAAGCTCAGGCTCGCCCTCAAAGCTCGGAAGCGGGTTGCCGTCGCCCATGTAGGTGTGGATGAAGCGGCCTACGCCCGGCTTCGGGTTCGTGTATGCGAACGTAAAGCGGTTGCAGGAATCGGGATCGCCGTTCTCGCTCTTGAGAATGGACATTGCGTAGTTGTACGTGCCGTTCTCAACATGCATGATACCGCTGATGCGGGGCGTGTAGTTCGGAGCATCGGGCTCGAACTCGCGGCCGCGGAGCGACTGCTCGAACGTCTGCTGCTTGTCCATCAGCTCGTAGATCGTATCGGTCTGGTCACCGTTCGTAACAATCGTCTTGTTGCCGAGCACGCGAACCGGTGCATAGATGATAAGGCTCGGATCCGAAAGCTTCGACGGATCGAACGCCTGCGTGCGGATGCCCTCACCCTCCGTAACGAAAACGCGGTTGCGGCTGTTCACACTTCTTCCCATAATAAAATAAGCAGTCACGGCACTTTTTCCGTCCGTTGATCTGCCTATAACAATCCCGCGCCCGGGATACGCATTCTGCTGTAATACCTGCTTGAGTGACAACATCTTCATTGGTGTTCCTCCGTTATGATCTTTTCCTGTTCGCGGCCTCGCCCTGCCGGTTCCCCCGCGTACGGTTTCATTATATCGAAATCGCCCCGCGGAATCAAGGACATTTCGGAAAATGATAAAAAAATACCGACCACTGATTCTCACCAGTGATCGGTCTGTGATGCGGACTACGGGACTTGAACCCGAACGCGCCTAGCGCACATGATCCTTAGTCATGCCTGTCTGCCAATTCCAGCAAGTCCGCAGAGTGTTTGTTCAACACGCTTGATTATATTACCACGAAGGTTTTCCCTTGTCAATGATTATTTTACAAAAAAAATGCGACCTTTTGGTCGCACTTTTTATCTGCAGTTGATGGGACTTGAACCCACACCCAAGTACATGGACATGAACCTGAATCATGCGCGTATGCCAATTCCGCCACAACTGCAAGCACCGCCTATATTACCATCACTTCTGCGGAAAGTCAAGCAGTTTTCAAAGAAAACGAAAAGGGCTTACTGCTCGACCGCAACAGCCGTTACGATCACGCCCGTATCGGTCGGACGGATGGTTACGGAGCGTGCGGAAAGCTGTCCGTCCTTGATGAGTTTCACAGTGATTACCTGCTCCGCTTCTTCGATCAGATAGTAATCGTCCTTCAGTCTGCGGTAGAACGCCGCAAGGTCGTCAAAGCTCTTCACGGTCAGAAGGCTCTCGTAATCAAGGCTGCCCGACATGCTCATATCGAACTGCGCCTCGCACGGGAACACCAGATAATAAACGTCATCGCCTTCCTTCACGATCGCCATCAGCTCGGTGATCGTCGCATACATACCGTCCTGAAGCACGTTGAAATAACGATCGTTCTTGAGGAACAGATACGAGCCGGTCGCATTTTTCTCCTCCTTGTCGATCAGCGAACCGCCCTTGCTGAGCGAGCCGATGTAATAAGGATCGTTCACGATGAATTCCTTGTAAAAATCCTTCTCCTTGTCGATCTTGACTCGAGTGAGATGCTGCGTTCCCTTGTTCGCGTCGCCCTTCGATACGTTCTTGATCGTCAGCGTGACGTTTCCGTCGTAACTCGTAAGCGACATGTCAGCATCTTTTTTTGCGGGTCGGATGATCACGATCAAAAGCACGATAAACAGAATCGCTCCCGCAATGATCAGCCAAACCTTGTTGGAAATCTGCAGTTTGTTCATAATTTCAGTCCTTTCCCCGGAAAATGATACCATTCACTATAACAATTCCCAAATGACGCCTTATTTCGCCAGAAGCTCCGAAATCACGCTTCCGGCCAATTGATTCTCAACACCGAAACGTGCGGCGATCGTCTTTCCGATGTCGGCAAATCCGATCCGCGTCCCCACATTCACTCCGCCCGCGATCTTCGGTCCGTAAGCGACGAGCGGGATGTATTCCCGCGAATGGTCCGTAGACGCCGTCGCCGGATCGCAGCCATGATCCGCAGTGATCAGCAGAAGGTCGTCCTCACGCAGTCCCGCCAGAAGCTCCGGAAGCTTCGTGTCAAAGTACGAAAGAGCCTTCGCATAGCCGTCGACATCGTTGCGATGTCCGTATTTCATATCGAAATCCACGAGGTTCGTAAAGCATAATCCCTCGAAGTTCTCGTTCATCTCTGCAAGTGTAACATCAATTCCCTCTTCATTGCAAGAGGTTCTTTGAAAACTTGTTATGCCTCGCCCTGCAAAAATATCAACGATCTTTCCGACGGAGCGCACTTCAAGCCCCGCGCCCGAGAGCACATCGAGCAGCGTGTCTCCGGTCGGCTCCAGCGAAAAATCGTGCCGGAGAGCCGTTCTTGTGTACGGCCACTCTCCCGTGAACGGACGCGCAATGATCCTTCCCACGCCGTAAGGACCGACGCAGAGGCGTCTCGCAATCTCGCAATACTCGTAGAGCTGTTCCGTCGGGATCAGTCCGTCGTGCGCCGCAATCTGCAGCACGCTGTCCGCGGACGTGTACACGATCAGGTCGCCCGTCTCAAGCTGTTCCCTGCCGTAGTCGCGGATGACGTCCGTGCCCGAGTACGGCTTGTTGCACAGGATCCCTCGCCCGGTTTCCTTCGCAAGCGCGTTGATCAGTTTCTTCGGGAATCCCTTGGGGAACGTCGGGAACGGCTTCGCCAGCGGAAGTCCCGCGATCTCCCAATGTCCCGTCGTCGTGTCCTTGCCCATGGAGATCTCCGCGAGGCGGCACACGACGCCGTCAAAGTTATCATCAGCGACATCGCCGAGACCGCTGCCGCACACGTTTCCGCGCACGCCGTCAATGTGGAACAACCCGAGCCGCTCCGCATTCGGCATCGAAAAAAGCTCCGAGGTCGCCGCGCTTCGCAGCGTAAAGCTTCCCTCATCGCCGAAATCCGCCGCGTCGGGCATCTCACCGACGCCGCAGCTGTCCAATACGATCAAAAACACCCGTGCCATAGTCTCTTCTCCTTCTCCTTCCGACTGAGGATCAATCCACGTAGCTGTAGTACACCGCTGCCTTGCCGATCGTTCCCTTGGCCTCCGTCAGCGAGAGTGTCAGCGTCTTCCCCCTCGTCGGTGAAACCACAAAAATGCGGTTCGATTCATACCCCGTGATCAATACCCACGTGTCCTGGTAGCGCGCCACAACGGGCCGTCCCTGCGACACAAAATACAGCGCCTGCGCGAGCGTTACGCCGGAGAGGTCAACGCCCGTTCCGGGAATTCCGTCCGTGATGCAGTCGAGAAGCGCCATCTCGTTCGTGTCGTAGATCGTCTCGTCCACCGCGGAGCCTTTGTATGCAAAGATCATCTTGAGGATCGCCTGCGTCTCCGTCCGCGTCTCATCCGCATAGTATGCGGTGAGGTTGCGGATGCGCTTGGTCGTCTCCTTGATACCGCGCTTCCAGATTGCTTTGCCCTTGCCGTCGTACACAGCGCCGGCCGACTCGTCCGCGAGCTTGATGCAGTCGCTGAGGTCGCCCGAAACCGCGAGCACATTGCCGTACGCGATCACATAGTAACGGCGGTCGATCCATGTGCCGACGCGCATCGAAGTGCTGCTCGTGAGCACAGTGAACAGGACGTTTTCCGTCTTGGGGATCGCCTCGAGCTTGTAGCCCGACGGGAGGTTGATATAATACTCCCGGTGCATCAGGTTGCTCGTGCGCGCCGAGATCGTGATCTTCGGCGTCGGCGTCTTCAGACTCTTCAAAATATTGTAACGCCCCGACTCCGTGTAGATCGGGCGCACCGACTTCGTTCCGTCCGGATGCTCGATCTCCGCCTCGCCGGTTTTCTTGCAAAGCTCGACGTTGATACCGTTGTCATCGACCTCCGCCATCGAGAACAGCTCCTCTCCGGAGTTGTACACCTTGACTTCCGTCCCGTCCAGATCCTTGATGATGATCCGGTACATCGGCACGTGGTCCGTTCCGTTGTCGTGGAACGTCACGTCCTCCGCGCGGCCGAGCCCGTAGATCAGTTCGCCGTCGATCGTGCCGAGCAAAAGGATCCGGTCCCCGTTTTCCGTAGTCACGGTGTCGGCCTTGCGGTTCTCCAGATCGTAGTAGTCCACCGCTGTGTTGATCGCGTCGGAGTACTCCTTCTGGTACACCAGGATTCCCTCCTCCTCGAACAAAACGCTGTTCGACGGAAGGTGCTCGACAACCACCGTAAAGTCGTTCACGAGCGTGCGGTACAGATACAGCGTATCGTACAGCGTAAAATAAAACTCATCGTAGTCGTTCATGTAGCACAGCGACCCGAACTCCTCCTTGAGGATCTCGTAAGGCACTGTCACCGGGACGAACATCATCTCCTCGACGCGTCCCTCCTCGGCATAATAGCGGTAGTAAAGGATGCCGACGCGCCCCTCGTACTGTCCGCGCGAGATGTATCCGTAAAATACGAAGTCCGCGTTGCCCTCGTCGGTCACGGAGATCAGCCGGTACGAGTGGCGGTCGTTGCGGTAGCGCATGTCGTCCGAGCTGCCGTTGTCGAAGGAAAACACCTTCACCATGACGTTGCGCTTCATGTCGTACTCCCACATGTCACCGTCGTACGGGAAGACAAGGTATTTGCCGTTGTCGCTCAGCAGGCGCTCCGGCGAATTGTCCGTCGTGATGCCCAGCTTGATCTGGTTTCGGTTGATGCTCACAAGCGTTCCGTCGAACTCTGCGTTGAGCGTGCGGTCGTAGTTGAACAGGATTGTGTTTTTCGACTGACAGCGGAAGCGGAACTTCTCGTGGCAGCGGTATTTTTCGTCTGCGTCATCGGAAAATATGCGAAGCCGGCTGTCAAGCGTCGCGCACACGTACGTCTGGTTGTACTCCGTGATCGTAGGCACCGAGCGCGTCATCTCGATCGGCTCCATGAGGCCGTAGGAAACGGTGTCGATATCGTCCTCGATCGTCACGTGGGAGTAGTCCGCTCCGGACGCCCCGTCCCTGGTCTCGAGGTATTTTTCGACGTCGGTACGGCGGTCCTTATCGAGAAGGTCCGCGTGGAACTGAAGCGCAAAAGCCGTCTCCTTCGCAAGGTTGCCGAAGGACGCCGCCATCAGCCTCGTATAGAACTGCACGTCGCGGCCCTCGTTGGTCGTGAGCGTCAGCTTGCATGTGTATTCGGTATTGTTTGCGTAATTTCCGGTCAGCGTGACCGACGCTGCGAGACGTCCGTCCGCCTCGCGCTTGAGCGCCTTGACTTCCCTCGCCTCGATCTCCGTCCCGGACTCAACCTCGCTGACGCTGCACACGAGTCGTTTGATAACGCCCCCGTGCTCATCGATCAGCACCGTGAACGAGAGGTCCGTTCCGATCGGCGTCACACTCTCGTGGATCAGCTGCGCCTGCGGCTCGAACGTGTACCCGAGCAGCGGATTGATCTCCACGCCGTTTACACGAAAGCTCACCGTCGGCAGCGATGCCTCGGCAGCCGCAACCGTCTTGCGCTCGTTGCTGTACGTGTGTACGGAAACGCGGCTGTAGAAGACGATCAGCGACAGCAGAAACACTCCGGTCAGGATCAAAATGCGATAACGAAGCTTCATGTTCCCTCCAAACTGGCAAATCTGCGGCGTATACCACCGCAGAATACATTGTACCGCATTTTCCGGCGGCGCGCAAGCATTTGGCGCTTTCCGCGGCGCGTCTTGTACTGCGGCGCAAATCGTGATATACTTTTGTGCGGAACCGTTATTGACACACACGGATCAAAGGAGTATACCATGAGCGACAATTTCTGCATTTTCTGTGAGATTGCGAACGGACGCATTCCGTCCGCGACCGTATATGAGGACGACAACTTCCGCGCGATCCTCGACATCGCGCCGGCACACAAGGGTCATGTCCTTCTTCTTCCGAAGCAGCATTTTGAGAATCTGCTCTGCGCAGACGAGGACATCCTTGCGAAGGCTCTTCCCATCGCAAAGCGCATCGCCGTAGCCCTCAAGGCTGTGACGAACTGCGACGGCGTCAATGTGCTGCAGAACAACGGCACCGCTGCCGGCCAGTCGGTGTTCCACCTGCACATCCACATCATCCCCCGCTTTGAGGGAGACGGCATCCTTCCTGTCTGGGAGCAAGGCTCCTACGCAGACGGCGAGGCTGCGGAGTGGGCTTCGCGGATCGCTGCCGCGCTCGACTGAGCGAGGGGCGTTCTCCGGAGACAGCCTTTCGGACAACCGAACCGGAAGTGCAAAACCGGGAAGCACCGGAATTACATCTGTAAACGCAAAAACAGCGGCGTCCCTCAGGGACGTCGCTGCTTTATTTTGTTCATTTTCCGGGCGGACGCTTATGCGCCTTCACTCATATTTTTCAACAATCCGACGATCGTCTCCGTCGCTTCCGACGACGGGCTTGCCGCCATCGCCGCCGCGTAGCGCTTGCGGTCGTGGTAGAGCAGGTTCACCGCCTCCGTCAGATGCGCGGGTGTGATCTCCGACTCCTGCATCACCATGCTGAAGCCCTGCTTTTCGAACGATTCCGCGTTGAGAATCTGGTCGCCGCGGCTCGCCTCCGCAGAGAGCGGGATCAAAAGGTTCGGCTTGTGCAGCGCGAGAAGCTCGCAGATCGCGTTGGCACCGGCGCGCGAGATGACAACGTCCGCCATCGCCAGCACATCCTTCATCTCACGGTCGCAATACTCTTTCTGCACGTATCCTTCCGCCGTCACGCTCGCATCCGTCTTGCCCTTGCCGCACAGGTGGAGGATGTCGTACACGGGGAGCAGCTGCGGCAATGCCGCACGCACCGCCTCGTTCACACGAACCGCTCCGGTACTTCCGCCGACCACGAGGATCACCGGCTTTTCACCCGTGAAGCCTGCGTACTCCAGGCCCGCTTCGCGCGTTCCCGCGAACAGCTCCTTGCGGATCGGGGTTCCCGTGTGGATTCCCTTGCCCTTCACATGCGAGAGCGTCTCCGCAAAATTGCAGCACACCTTCGTCGCATATCTTGAGCTCAGCTTGTTCGCCAGTCCGGGCGTCATGTCCGACTCGTGGATCAGCGTCGGGATATGAGCCTTCCCGGCCGCGCGCACCACAGGCACCGACACGAAGCCTCCCTTGGAAAATACCACGTCCGGCTTCAGCTGTTTCATCAGTTTTTTCGATTCGCGGCATCCTTTGAGCACGCGAAAAATGTCCGTGAAATTCTTCAGCGAAAAATATCTGCGCAATTTGCCCGAGGAAATCGCGTAGTACGGAATTCCGAGATTCTCGATCAGCTCCTTCTCGATCCCTTCCTTCGAACCGATGTAGGAGATTTCAAAGCCTTCCTCCTTCAGCCGATCGATGAGTGCGATATTGGGCGTGACATGTCCCGCCGTACCGCCTCCGGTAAGTACAATACGCTTCATGAAGCTCCTTTCGTCAGTTCGCCTGTTCCGCTTTGTATGCCAAAAGCGCTTTTGCGAGCTGATCCGGGCAGGACGTCGACTTGTAGCCGCAGCGGATTCCCTGCAGCTTCTCGATCACTTCGTCCACCGGAAGGCCCTCCACGAGTCTGCCGATTCCCTGGAGATTGCCGTTGCAACCGCCGATATACACAACGTTGCGCACTACGTCAACGCCGTTCTCATTCACAACATCATAGGAAATCTGCGAAGAGCAGGTTCCGCTTGTTCTGTAATTCATAACTACCTCCGAACAATGTCTTCTCGTTTTCCGACGAAACGCACCGGCGGCGCGCTTCGAAGCCGAAGTCATTGTATTAGTTTCCCGCTGCTTTGTCAAGCGGTTCGCCGTCTCAGCGCTTCCGGAGGATCCAGATCAGGTTGCTTCGATACTTCGGCGCGGTGGAGATGTCGTTCAGGTCCTCCTTGTCGCCCTGGTAGCCGCGATAAATGTCGATCACCTCGAACCCGCACAGCTCCGCAAGAAGGAAGATTTCCGAGCGGTACGTCTCGCGCATCAGAAGCGGACGGATCCGCTCCCCGATGACGTTGCCCTGATCGTCGCACGTCTCGAACTTCCAGTTTCCGTACATTTGCTGGGTATACGGGTTGTATGTGATGGCATTGTAAATCTTCTCGCGATGTCCCTCACTGTTGACGTACTCAAGCCGGAACGCGTAATCCTTCTCGGGGTTGGTCAGCATCTGCTGCGCCTGCATCGGAGGCCACGGATCAAAGGTATTAAACGTGAGAATTCCGCCGTCCGCAAGCTGCTCACGGATGTTCCGAAGCGCTGCCGCCTGCAGTTTCGAGTCCGGAAGATGCATGAAGCCGCTCCGCGCGATGATCGCGAGCGAATACTTTTTTCCCGAGCTGAACTTTGTCATGTCCGCGGGGAAAATGTTCAGCGAAAGGCCCATGCGCTCCGCCTTCTCCGCCGCGACGCGGCACATTTCCTCCGAGAGGTCCGTGCCGTCGATGTCGATCCCGCGTTCTGCGAGATACAACAATACCGCACCGGTTCCGCAGGCGATATCGACCACGCCTCCCCCGCCGTACTGCTGCGCCAGTTTCAGGTAAAATTCCTGAAATCCCTCGTGTTTGTCATTTTCCCCGGAATACATCACTTCCAGGTAGCGGTCGTAATTGTCCGCAACGTCTTTATAATCATGTAAATCCATGGTTGTCTCCTCTCAGATCAAGTCTTTTTTCATGTATCCGCAAGTAAACGGGAAGAAATCGAATTTCTCGGTGCCGATGTGAACGAAACCAAACTGCTCGTACCAGCTGCGAAGCTTTTTGTTTTCCTCGACGATGCCGATATTGAGCACGCCCGATCCGAGCATCCGGGCTCTTTGGAAGCAATCCTCGAGCAGCTTTGCGCCGATCCCGTTGTGGCGGAATTCCGGCAGGACCGCGAGGTTGCTTAATTCCTCCTCGCCGTTTTCCTGCACGCCGATCGAATAGTAACCGACGACTTTGCCGCGGTACGAATAGACGTACATCGGCCGCTTCTGCACATAGTATTGATAAAGCAGGCGGTTCACGTCGGTTGCAAATGCGGTGAAGCGGGGTGCATTTTCCGCAGTGAAGCCAAACTCATCGGCAACGGTGCGGAACGAATTGCGGATCACGTCGACGCACTCCGGAATCTCCTCCGGCACCATCTCACGGATGTTCCCCGGCGCGGCATCCTCCTTCAGATACACGGTTGTGATGTACCGGGTCGGGAAGAATTCGTACAGGTGAAGCGAGGTCACTTTGCCGATGAACGGTTTGAACTTTCCAATCACGGTCGGCAGCGCGCGGGCGATCACTTCCGGCTCGTCGATGAGCAATGTGGTGTGGGCCGCCCAGTCGAAACTGTCGCAGAAACTCTCCACGAGATCCAGGAGCTTCCGGTTCACATCGGGTGCGGCAAAAAGGACTCGTCCGCCGCTGAAAATGCCGATGTGGCTGAACGATACCTCGAATGCACTGACATTTTGCGACATTTCAAAAAGTCTTTTCCTAAGGTTCTCCTCCTGCTCTGTCGGGAAGGATGCCAGGGTGATGTGCATCGGAAGGTTTTTGGTGTGTACTCCGACGTACCCCTGCTCATACAACTTGTTCTGGATTCCGGCGAGATTCGCTTCGGTCGCGTCGTCGTAGCCGGCCAGAATGTACAACTTTTTGTCCTCCATGTTGTTCTCCTTTCTGCCTCTTCGGCAAATGCCGCTGCCCTCGCAGCGAGCATCAACAACACAAGAAAAGCACCCTAAGACCGTAAGAAATACAGTCGTAAGGGTGCTGTCGCACGGTTCCACCTTAACTTTTCACTTCAGATTCCACCAAATCCTAACCTTTAACGCAGGCATACGGCAGCGCTTACTCTCTTCGGCACTGCAGCTCGGGAATGGTTTTCGTTCATCGTCCTCATAAACGGCTCTCACCGCGCGCCGCTCTCTCTGGATGATTCGTGACGAACTACTCTTTCCGTCGTTGCTTTTCTCGTGTTATTGGGCATACTATAGCAAACCGTCCCGGTTTTGTCAATTCGAAAAATGATGTTTTTTCGCGCGTCCTCACTTCACCTCGCGCCACATCCGTATGAAGCAGATGCAATACGTCATCGAAACCGCCGCAAGCATGATCCGCACGATCTTTCCCCTCGGCAGCGCATCGTCGGTCTGCGGTGACTGAAGGGCCGCCGGCCCGGGAGACGGAGCTTCCGGCGGCACGGCAGGTTTCAGCTCCGGTGTTAACGGCATAGCCGTTAGCGTCGGCTCCGGCGTAACCGTCGCCGACATTCCGGGCGTCACGGTTGGTACAGGAGTACTTGTAGGCGTTGGAGGCGGCGTGTTCGTAGGCGTCGGCGACGATGTCCCGGGTGTCACGGTTGGCTCAGGCGTACTTGTAGGATTCGGAGACGGCGTGTTCGTAGGCGTCGGCGACGATGTCCCGGGTGTCACGGTTGGCTCAGGCGTACTTGTAGGCGTTGGAGGCGGCGTGTTCGTAGGCGTCGGCGACGTTGTCCCGGGGGTCACGGTTGGCTCAGGCGTACTTGTAGGATTCGGAGGCGGCGTGTTCGTAGGCGTCGGCGACGATGTCCCGGGTGTCACGGTTGGTATAGGCGTACTTGTTGGAGTTGGCGTGGGGGTCGGCGTCGGTGTGCTCGTCGGCGTCGGTGTCAAAGGCGTGTGGAAATACACGGTCACCTCGGCGCGCGCGACGGTTCCCTCGTCAAGGCGAGTCACAAAAAGTTTCTGCACGGAGCTGTCCGACGTTCCCATGTACAGGAGCGAAATGTCGGCGCTGCCGGAGACGCCCGCGAGCACCAGCGTTGCCTCGCGACCGCCGACAGCCGCGTCCGCAGGCCACGAGACATTCACCTGATCGCCGTCGCGAACCAGACCGTCGGTGCGCACAGCCCCTGCGGAAGAAGTAATCTCGACGGCTGCATCGTTCACGCTCACGCCGCCGCACATGACGCATTCCACCACCGCGTAATCACACGGAATGTCCGTCTTTTTTTCCGAAAGATTCACGCGCACGGTCATGAAATACCGCGTCGTCTCTCCGACGAGCTGCGGCTGACCGCTGCTCATGAGTTCTGCACTAAGCCCGAACGTAGGAGAAGCTCCATTTTCCGCGAGATGAAACAGCCACAGCGCGGCCGCATACACTCGCTGCGCAGCGACGCCCGAGGCAGGTTTCACATTGTTTCCGTAAGGATTGAGAGCCTTGATGACATGGTAATCCAGGTCGGTATCGATCGTCTGGCGGTAGGACATCCAAAACCGGATCGCAATCTGCGTCGCCGCCTGCGCATCAGTGTCGTTCAGTTCATACTCCCCCGCATCGCCGAAAATGTTACTGTACGGATACCCCATCCGAAAGATCGCCTTCAGCCCCCTCTCGGCGGGCGCGCTGTAATCGGGGCGTCCGACCTGCACATACGTCTGCCCCGAAGGGCTCGCCTTGTGCGACTCCAGGCAGTATGCAACGTACTTTTTGTTCGCATCGCCCGCGGCCGTCACATAATGCAGATCATTCCAGCTCGCATCCCACGCCGCGTCATCGTACGGCCGGACCAGAAGATACTTCGGCGTCTCCGCGTACGTGCGCGTTCTTCCAATCATCACATCCGCCGCGGCCGACGCGCTCATCGGATCCTCTCCGACCCCCGCAGCTGCGATCATCACCCTGTACAACACATACCAAATCGCGGCCATCACTGCCAAAAAGACATCGTATCCCCTGTTTCTTTCGACCCCTGCCATCTTACTTTCCTCTCCTTTTGCATTTCATTTTCCGCGAACATAAAGCAGAATCCGGCCGCGGCCTTCCATGCATCAGAGGATGCGGAACGAACCCGGAAAGCGCTGTCAGCGGCCGGTGCGGACATGAGCCGGTCCCCGCGGCTCACGAAAGATGTAAGAAAAGCATAGCAGACCGGGGCGCAAAAAAATGTGGAAAATACCCTGCTGCGCAAAGCATTTTCCACAAAACATACGTTTCTTCGTTCGATTGTCGGAATGACGGTATGTAAAAAGTACTAATTTTCCGAAGGCTGTTTTTCTTCGTCCGGATATCCCTGCGGATTCATGGTCTGCCAGCGGTATCCGTCGCGGCACATATCCTCGAGCGTGCGCTCCGCGTGCCAGCCGAGCAGCCGCGCCGCCTTGTCCGCGTTCGCGTAGTTGATCGGAGCGTCGCCGGGGCGTCTCTCACCGTTGACGCGGGGAATCTTCACGCCGTTTACACGCTCAAATGCCTCCACAATCTCGAGCACGCTCGTGCCCTTGCCGGTGCCGAGGTTGAACACCTCCGCACCCTTCTCTCTCGCCGCATATTCCGCTGCCGCAACGTGGCCCTTCGCAAGGTCGACGATGTGGATGTAATCGCGAATGCACGTTCCGTCCGGCGTATCATAATCGGTGCCGTACAGAGTCAGAAGCGGACGGCGTCCGACCGCAATCTGCGTGATATACGGGAAAATGTTGTTCGGAACGCCCTGCGGGTCCTCACCGATCATGCCGCTTTCGTGCGCGCCGATCGGATTGAAATACCGGAGAATCGCTGCTGAGAGCTCCGGGTCCGCATGCGCTGCGTCAAAAAGAATCTGCTCGATCATCCATTTGGTCCAGCCGTACGGGTTTGTGCACGCTCCGCGCGGCGTCGTCTCGTAAAGAGGCATCGTCTCTGCCGCTCCGTAAACCGTCGCGGAAGAGCTGAACACGATCCGATGACATCCGAATTCCTTCATCACCTCAAGAAGCGTGAGCGTTGCGTCAAGATTGTTGCGATAGTAGGTGAGCGGCTTGGCAACCGACTCGCCGACCGCCTTGAGTCCCGCAAAATGAACCACCGTATCAATATCATTTTCCCGGAACACCTTGCGAACCGCCTCGACATCGCACACGTCGATGCGGTAGAGCGGAATGTCCTTTCCGGTGAGCTCGCGCACGCGCTGTACCGCAGAAGCCTTCGCGTTGTACAGATTGTCCGCGATCACGACGTCATAGCCCGCATCCGCGAATGCTACCGCCGTGTGTGTTCCGATGTAGCCGGCACCGCCGGCCAGCAATACTGCCATAGTAATTACCTCCCCGTTTTCAGTCCGCGCTCTTTTCGAGTTCGCGGTGATTTACAACTACTCGCATGCCGTCCTCGCGCATTTTCGAAGCGAAGCTCTCCGCAAAGCATACCGAGCGGTGCTGGCCGCCGGTGCAGCCGAATGCAACAACGAGCTCGCGCTTGCCCTCCTTGCGGTAGAGCGGCAGCAGATATTCGATCATGTCAAGCACGCGCTTCAGAACCTCGCGGCTCTCCGGGAAACTCATCACGTAATCACGGACGCAGTCCTCGAGGCCGGTGTGGTGCTTCAGCTCGTCGATATAGTACGGATTCGGCAGACAGCGCACGTCAAATACCAGGTCGGCGTCCGTCGCAATGCCCTCCTTGAATCCGAAGGAAACGCTGCGGATCAGGATCGAATCGGCCTCCGGCGATTCCGCGAGAATGTTCATGATCTTCTCGCGCAGCTGCGCCGTCTTGATGGTCGACGTGTCGATCAGATAATCGGACTGCACGCGGATCTTCTTCATCAGCTCGCGCTCCAGCGCAATGGCCGCTGACATCGAGAGATTGCTGTCCTCCATCAGCGGATGACGGCGTCTCGTCAGCTTGTAGCGCTGCATCAGCACCTGCGTGTCGCAGTCAAGGAACAGGATGTGATACGGATAGTTGCGGCGCGACAGCTCCTCCAGCGCGTGGTAGAACTCGCCGAACGTGTCCTTGCCGCGGATGTCGACAACCGTGGCGATCTTCTTTTCCTCATTTTTCTCGGTCATACCGTAAATGTCGGCAAAACTAACGAGAAAACGCGCAGGAAGATTATCGACGCAATAGTATCCCATATCTTCCAGCGCGTTGATCGCTACCGATTTGCCGGCGCCGGATAATCCAGTGATAATGACCAGTGCCATATCCGCTCCGATCTGCCCGTGTCGGGCGCCATGCCGTTTGATTATTCTTTGCCTGCGAGACGAAGCCGGATCAATGCTCTGCGCAATGCCAGCTCGGCGCGCGTATAATTTGCTTCACTGTCGGACTTCATGCGGCGCTCCGCACGGATCCGCGCCTCCTCCGCACGGTTGATGTCGATCTCCTCGGGCCACTCGCATGCCTCCGAGAGGACGACGATCTCGTCCGGAAGGATCGTCGCAAAACCGTCGAGAAGCGTTGCTTCACGCGTCTCTCCGTCCTTTGTGATCCGCAGGACGCCGGGTGCAACCACAACCGTCAGCGGAATGTGATTCCGGTATACACCGATATCTCCTTCCGTGGTCGTGAATTCCACCAGGTCCGCTTCGCCATCGAAAAATACCCGGTTCGGCGAAAACACCTTCAGCCGGATGCTGGTTTCGTCAGCCATACTCTACTCACTCTCTGTTTCTCGCGCGCTCGCATACATCGTCGATGCTGCCCGCGTTCAGGAAATAACTCTCCGGAATATCATCGTGCTTGCCCTCGAGGATCTCCTTGAAGCCCTGGATTGTCTCGGAGAGCGGGACGTATTTTCCGGGAAGACCGGTAAACTGCTCCGCCACGTGGAACGGCTGGGACAGGAAACGCTGTACCTTGCGGGCACGCGCAACCAGAAGCTTCTCCTCCTCGGAGAGCTCGTCCATACCGAGGATGGCGATGATATCCTGAAGTTCCTTGTATCTCTGCAGAATCTCCTGCACGCCGCGCGCCACCTTGTAGTGCTCCTCGCCTACCACGCGGGGGTCGAGGATACGGGACGTCGAGTCGAGCGGGTCAACGGCCGGATAAATACCGAGCTCCACGATGGAACGCGACAATACGGTCGTCGCATCAAGGTGGGCAAATGTCGTCGCCGGAGCGGGGTCCGTCAAGTCGTCGGCAGGCACGTAAACGGCCTGAACCGAGGTGATGGAACCATTTTTCGTCGAGGTGATACGCTCCTGAAGAGCGCCCATCTCGGTCTGCAGCGTCGGCTGGTAACCTACGGCCGAAGGCATACGGCCGAGAAGTGCGGACACCTCCGAACCTGCCTGTGTGAATCGGAAAATGTTATCGATGAACAGAAGAACGTCTTTGCCGCCCTTGTCACGGAAATACTCCGCCATTGTAAGGCCCGTAAGACCTACGCGCATACGTGCTCCCGGCGGCTCGTTCATCTGACCGAAAACCATGGTCGTCTTGTTGATAACGCCGGACTCGATCATTTCGTAGTAGAGGTCGTTACCCTCACGCGTGCGCTCGCCTACGCCGGTAAATACGGAATAACCGCCGTGCTCCGTCGCGATGTTGGTGATCAGCTCCTGGATCAATACGGTCTTGCCTACGCCGGCACCGCCGAAGAGACCGATCTTACCACCCTTCTGATAAGGGCAGAGAAGGTCAACGACCTTGATACCCGTCTCGAGGATCTGCGTCTCGGTCGACTGCTCAGCGAACTCCGGTGCGGGACGGTGGATCGGATAATACTCCACATCCTCCGGTGCTTCCTTCTCATCGATCGGCTGGCCGAGCACGTTGAACATACGTCCGAGCGTTGCCTCGCCTACCGGCACGGTGATCGGGGCTCCGGTGGATTCCGCATCCATTCCGCGCACGAGACCGTCCGTCGGTCCCATTGCGATACAGCGAACCGTGTCGTCACCGAGGTGCTGTGCAACCTCGACCACAAGCTCTCCGCCGTCCTTGCGGCGGATCCGGATCGCATCGTAAATCTCCGGCAGATTGCCCTCCTGGAAACGGATGTCCAGAACGGCGCCGATGATCTGTGTTATCTTACCAATGTTCTTCTCCACGGTAATGTTACTCCTTGAAAATATACTGAAAGCTGAAGGGGGATAGCGAATGCATTTGACACTACATGTCAAGAGCGTTTATCGCCAGGCTGCTGCGCACCCTGGCGTGCAAGCAAATGCTCCGACACTATGTGTCGAGTGCATTTGCTCCGGCGATGATCTCCGTAAGTTCCTGTGTGATCGAGCTCTGGCGGGCACGGTTGTATGCAAGTTCGAGCTTGTCGATCATGTCGTTTGCGTTGTTGGTCGCATTGTCCATGGCCTGCATACGCGCGCCGTTTTCACTCGCGTACGACTCCATGATGGCGCCGAACACTTCGCCGGAAACATATTTGGGAATGATCATCCGGAGCGCTTCCTCCGGCTCGGGTTCAAAATTCATCAGTGCTTCCGCACCGTTCTGATCGTCTTCGCCGCCGACGCCGATGTCCGCGGGAAGAAGTTTGAGCATTGTGGGCACCTGACTCACGGTGTTGCGGAATACGGTAAATGCGATGTAGATCTCGCTCACGGTACCGTTCTCGAACGCTTCCATCACGTCGCCACTGATATCGGAGGCGTCGCTGTAAAGCGGATTGTTCATCGTCTCGGAGTAATCGCCGGCGATCTCGTAGCCGCGCAGCCGCAGGGCGTCACGCCCCTTGCGCCCGACCGCGTAGATCAGCGCTTCCTCCTTCGTGATGCCGCTGCCCAGAACCTGCTTCACAACGTTGGAGTTGTAGCCGCCGGCCAGACCGCGGTTCGAGGTGATGACAATCACCGCTTTCTTCGCGTTTCCGTTTGTCTTCGTGTAATGCTCGCGCACCTCCGGCGTCGCGCGGTCAAACATCGTCACGATCGTCTGATAGAGGTGGTTGAAATACGGCTTCGCTTCCTCCGCCCGGCCCCGGGCTTTCTGCAGCTTGACGGTGGAGACGAGCTTCATCGCCTTGGTAATCTGCCCGGTACTGCGAATACTCTGCTTACGCCGTTTGATGTCTCTCATCGAGGCCATAGGTCGTATGCTCCTTATCGCCCGCCGTACTGCGCGGGCGTCGCTTCATCGTAATCTTATCGTCCGAGAAGGGTTTCCTTCGCCTGGCCGATCGCAAGGATCAGCTGCGGCTCAACGTCTTCGGTCAGAACCTTCTGCTCGCGGATTGTCGTGAAGATCTCGGGATATTTGCTCTCGATCACTTCGAAGAGTGTTTTCTCGTATGCGGCGATATCCTCAACCGGAACGTCGAGAAGGTACTTCTTCGTTGCCGCGTAGATGATAACGATCTGTTTCTCAACCGCCATCGGCTGGTACTGCGGCTGCTTCAGAACTTCGCGGATGCGCTCGCCCTGTGCCAGCTTTTCCTTCGTGTCGGCGTCGAGGTCCGAACCGAACTGGGAAAATGCAGCCAGCTCACGGTACTGTGCCAACTCGATACGGATCGGTCCGGCGATCTTCTTCATCGCCTTGATCTGTGCCGCACCACCGACTCGGGATACGGAGAGACCGGCGTTAACCGCAGGACGGAAACCGGAGTTGAACATCTCGGTCTCCAGATAGATCTGGCCGTCCGTGATGGAAATAACGTTCGTCGGAATGTATGCCGAAACGTCGCCTGCCTGCGTCTCGATGATCGGCAGAGCCGTCAGCGAACCGCCGCCGAGCTTGTCGGAAAGTCTTGCCGCTCGCTCGAGAAGACGGCTGTGAAGGTAGAAGACGTCACCGGGATACGCCTCACGCCCCGGCGGTCTCTTGAGAAGCAGGGACAGTGTACGATAGGCTGCCGCATGCTTGGAAAGATCGTCGTAAATGATCAGAACGTCCTTTCCGCTCTCCATCCACTCCTCACCGATCGCGCAGCCCGCGTAGGGAGCGATGTACTGCAGCGGTGCAAGCTCGCTCGCCGTCGCTGCAACGATGGTCGTGTAATCCATCGCACCGTACTCGTTGAGAGTCTTCACGATGTTCGCAACGGTCGAAGCCTTCTGGCCGATCGCTACGTAGATGCAGAGAACGTTCTCATTTTTCTGATTGATGATGGTATCGATCGCGATGGCCGTCTTACCGGTCTGACGGTCGCCGATGATCAACTCACGCTGGCCGCGTCCGATCGGGATCATCGAGTCGATAGCCTTGATTCCTGTCTGAAGAGGCGTGTCTACGCTCTTACGGCTGATAACGCCGCTCGCAACACGCTCAATCTGACGATGCTTGGTTGCCGCGATCGGTCCCTTGCCGTCGATCGGCTGGCCGAGCGAGTTCACAACACGGCCGAGCATGCAATCGCCGACCGGCACCTCGATAACGCGTCCGGTCGTCTTTACGATGTCGCCCTCGCGAATCAACGCGGTATCGCCGAGCAACACGGCGCCGACGTTGTCCTGCTCGAGGTTCATGACCATGCCGTACACGTCATGAGGGAACTCGAGAAGCTCGCCCTGCATCGCATTTTCCAAGCCGTGGATACGTGCAATGCCGTCCGCAACCTGAATTACGGTTCCGACATCCGATACCACGAGCTTGCTGCTGTATCGCTGTATCTGCTCCCTGATGACGGAGCTGATTTCCTCCGGTTTAATACTCAAAGGTATGTACCTTCCCTTCTTGCTGTTTCCTGCCGTTCCGGCCGCCCTGAGCGGCCATGCGCGTTACACCGGCACCTGTGCCATGTCGCGCGCCATATTGTCGAGCTGCGTCCGAATGCTTCCGTCCACCACGCGATCCCCGATGCGGATGACGATACCGCCGATCAGCTTCGGGTCGATCCGGTACTCGGTCTCGAGCGTGCGGTACGAAGTGGTCGACAGCAGCTTTGCCTCGAGGCGCTTACGCTGAGCCTCCGACATCGTCACCGGCGTGGTCACCGTAACACAGCCGATTCCCTTGTACTCCTTTGCCTCGCGGATGATCTCCGTCAGCATTTGCGAAAGTTCCTTCGCACGGCCGTTGCGCACGGCCAGCACCAGGAATCCCGTCATTTCGTTCGAGACGCGCCCTGCGAAGCATTGTTCGGTAAATGCCTGTTTCTCTTCGGGCGTGATCTTCGGATGCTCATAGAGCTTCGTCACATCGGGATTGTCCGCCAGAACCTTCTGCACGGTCTGTGCCTCTTCCAGCAGACGATCTACCTGATCCGACTCCACGGCAAGCGAAAAGAGCGCATGCCCGTAGGTTTTGCTCACTGCTCCTGCCATGTCGAATCCCCTATCTCCCGAAGGACCTCATCCACGAGCTGCTCCTGCCGCGATTGCGTCATGGACTCGGACACGAACCGTCCCGCCATCTCCGTCGCAACCGCAACCATCTCTTTCTTCACATCGTCGCGGACTTTGCTCTTCTCCATCTCGATCTCGCGTTCCGTGCGCTCCATAATGCGAGTCGCCTCGGCATTTGCCGCATCGATAATCTCACTCTCGCGGCGCTTCGCCCGGCGCTTGCCTTCGCTCAGAATACGATCCACCTCGGCGTCGGCGTCGCGAAGACGCGCGTCATACTCCGCCTTGAATTCCATGGCTTCCTTTTTCTCTTCCGCCGCCGTCGCAAGATCCGAAGCGATGCGCTCCTGACGCTTGCGAATGAAATCCCTCGCGGGATTGAAAAGCAGATACGAGAGCAGGAAGAACAGGAACAGAACGGCGAGCCCGAGAATCAGCGCATCGAAAAGAATCTGCAGGTCCAGGCCGAAAATCTTTCCCCTGAGACTTGCTTCCTCCTCCAGAAACGCCAAATGTGCTGCACTAACGTTCACGTTATCCTCCTCATCGACAGCGCTTAGACACGTCTGTCGAAACTAAACTTGCAATCCCGCAATTATTTGATCAAAGGATTTACGAACAGCAGCAGAATTGCAACAATGAGGGAATACAGACCGGTCGTCTCTGCAACGGCCTGTCCGAGGATCATGGTTCCCATAACGGTACCTCTTGCGCCGGGGTTGCGTCCTACTGCGGCAGCACCCTGACCTGCAGCGATACCCTGGCCGATTCCGGGGCCGAGGCCGGCGATCATTGCGATACCTGCGCCGAGTGCCGAGCAGCCCTTAACAAAATTCTCATTGAAAATACCATCCATTGTGAAGTCCTCCTGTGTGATTGATTCGGTCTGTGACCGTGACTGGATGAATGATTTTGCGTAAAATATTTCGAAAACCGTGTCGAAAACGATTTCTACTCTTCAAAATTTTTCGAGATGAACACCATGGTGAGCATCGTAAATACGTACGCCTGGATCGCGCCCGAGAACAGGTCGAAGTAGATGTGCAGCGCGCCCGGCCAAAACAGCAGTAAGAACTGCGGAAGAAGATTGTACAGAAGTCCCATGATGACGGTTCCGCACAATACGTTTCCGAAGAGACGCAGCGACATCGAGATCGGGGTCGAAACCTCGCCGATGATGTTGATCGGCGTCAGCGGGATCGGGTCGAACAATCCCGTGATGTGCTTGATCTTCTGATGCTTGAATCCGTTGATATGGATCAGGAAAAATGTGATCATCGCAAGGCCGAACGTGATGCCGTAATCGGCGGTCGGCGGCCGGAGTCCGAAGACGCCGGAGATGTTCGATATGAAAACGAAGATCAGCAGCGTTCCGATGTAGTTGGCGAATTTGCCGCCGTGCTTCTCGCCCATGTTGGACAGCGTTGTGTTGTCGACAAATTCCACGACCGTCTCGATGATCGTCATGCCGGTGCCCGGCTTTCCGTACGGATCCGAGCGGCGGATGACACGATTGGCGACAATCGCGAGCACCGTAAGCGTGATCAGGATGATCGCGAGCGCGATGTGCGTCGACGTGATGTAGAAGCGATATCCGAACAACTCGAACGAGCCGAAGCTGTTGATACCGATCTTCTCACCGATGTCACCGTCCTGTGCGAGCAGCGCCGGATACCCCAGCGGACTGCGCATCATCAGTTGTGTAAAATTCACTGAATCACCTTCCTTGAACCGTCATGCCGTGCGGCACGCGCGGTACTTCTTGCTATCGGCGGAACCCGAGTTTTCTTCGGATCTTCGCCGTCAACGGCTGCATATATGCGGCCGGTTTCATCATAAGGATCGCGAGCATGCTCCCGATGCACGCGGTTTTTCCCAGTCCCATGGCGACTGCCACGAGCACGAGCAGCACAATGACATATCGCAGCGCCGCGCGTCCTCTCGCGTACCGTTCCGCCCTCTGCGGCTCCATCGTCAATTGCCATCCGATGGAACGATACATGTGGACCAGCAGATAAACGGCGGCAACCCCGCCTGCAACCACGCCCGCAGCGTAGCGAAGCATCGGTCGCGCCCAGATCATTCCGATCAGTAAAAGCGCACTCAGGCAGACGCAGCCGACGATCAAATCGACATGCACGGCTTCCGCCTCTTTCAATTCCGCAAGCGCACGGTCGCTTCCCTCTTCGATCGGGTCGACCACGCGGTTTTCCTCCGCGGCCTGCGCCTCTTCCTCCGCGATCTCCCGGTCGATCTCCTCCGGCGTGCGCAGCTCTGCTCCGCTGTCGTAGGACATCTCACGGATCACGTCCCGCAGTTTCGGCTGTTTTTTTCGTCCGAACATCGCACCCTCCGTCGACCGGCCTCACGCCCGCAAAAAAACCGGGCTTACTCCTGTCCGTCGCGACGGTTCTTCCACTGGCGGAACTCCTCCTCGGCAGCCTCCATCTTCGGATCCTTCACCGGCGCAACAGGTTCCTCCGGGTCCTTCGTGTACCGCGCCACCAGCGCCCACACGCTCCGGAATCCCGCAGCAATCCCGAGAAACAGCCCGATGATCGTAAACACCGGAAGCGTCTTGAGCAACCGGTCCGCACCGTATCCGAGCAGTCCGCCCACAGCCAGCGCACTGGCCATGCAAAGACCGATCTGCGTCACCAGAAATATCGCCCGCATCGTATCACGGGTTTGATTCTTCCGTGGATTTCGCATTGAGTCCTTCCTTTCCGAACAAAAAGCCCATACGAATTTAGTATAGCACTTTTCTTTCTCAAGTTCCACTGTTTTTTTCGACACTTTCGCGAAACGATTTCGTACGGTCCGGGCAGCAAAAAATGAAGCAGCGGCAAATTTCTCACCGACTGCTTCATTCATTGTGTTTTCTTTTATTTTTCGCGCTGCATCCTGCGAAGTTTTGCCTTCTTGCGCTGGAGCCGCCGGTTCTGACGGATCGCGATCAACGCTACTGCGACACAGCCGACGCCGACCAGGACTGCGAGGATGATGCGTCCGGCGCCGCCGGATTTGCGTGCGGCTTCCTGCTCTTCAAGGCGGATCCTCTCCTTCTCGGCCTCCTCAGCCTTGCGTTTCTCCTCCGCGATGCGGGCCTCCTCGGCCAAACGCGCTTCCTCTTCCTTGCGCTTCTCCTCGGCGATCCGCGCTTCTTCGGCAAGCCGTGCCTCCTCCGCAAGGCGCTCCTCCTCGAGGCGTTTCTCCTCGGCGATCCGCTCCTGCTCCTCGTAGGAGACGACATTTTCCATCATGTTATTGCTGCTGTCCAAACCTACCTTCGTGCGGTAGAGACCGAAATCCGCAACGCTGTTCTTGTACTCGTCATCGACTTTGAAACCGGTCGACGAAACCTGCGTTTCGTGCTTCCTGTAAGCTCCCTTCGCAACCTCGAGCGACGTCATCCCGCCGAATTCGGAGAGCGGCTCTCTCATGTTGAGTCTCAGCTTGTTCTCGCTGTAGAGGTGAAGATATGTCTTCGGCACATCCCAGACGCCGTACTTCTCCGCCGATGCCGGCAGGAACGTCTCGTCCGCCGTGTGATCGATCACCTCGCGAAGCGCGGCGCAGAAAATGATATGTCCGCCGTGGCCGTACTCACCGTTGATATCGTGCGTGACGACAACGAGCGGTTTAAACCTGCGGACCGTCTCGCAGACGCTTGCCTTCAGCGCCTCGAAATCATACTTTCTCTTTGCTTCCGCGAGCGCTTTGTCCGCCGGCTGATTGTAATTGATGAAAATGTCCTTGTAGCCCATGACGATCGGGTAATACCGGATGCCGCTGTACCACAGACCGTCAAGCCTCTCGTGCTCGCGGATATGAGAGGACGAGCTGTACGTCCAGTGCTCACACATGTAAGCAACCTGAACACGCAGCTTCTGCTGTCCGCCGTAGATGTTCAGGACACCGCCCATAAAGAGAATCTCGTCGTCCGCGTGCGTCGACAGAACCAGAATGTCGGCCTCCTTGAGCGTCGGCTCCCAGACCTGCACATCATCGGGAAGCTTGCCCGCAGAGTACGCCGAAATCTCGCAGACGTACATGTCCTTGTCAATGTGGATCGTCACCGACTTTGTCGTCTCGGAAAATGCCACATAATCGTGCAGGAAACCGTTCTCGCCGTGGTTCTCCTCGTGGTCATTGTACGAAAGACGGTACGGCGCAACCTCCGAACCCCAGCGGATGTAGATGCCCGCCATCGGCGTCTCGCTCGTCACCGTGATGGTGTCACCCGCCTTGTAGGAGTTGCGGGTGCTGTATTTTCCGTCGCGAAGCTTCGATGCGTTGTTTCCGCGGCTCTCCTTGATCGTGATCGACAGCGACTGCGCGGGCTCGCTCGGCGTCGGCGTCGGCTCCGCGGTGTCTGTGGCTCCGACCGTCTGCGTGCTGCCGTCCGCGGTTTCCTCCGCAAATGCGGTGCCCGCAAGGATCACCAGCAGAAGTGCTGCCGCCAGCAACGAAAACAACCGCAGTGCGTTGGCTCTGTGCTTCCGTCCTGCGGCCCGGTTTACCTCGTTCTCACCTTTGTTTTCTCCATTAACACTTTCGATTTTCATGACTCTTCTCTCCTCATTTCAATAAATCTTCGAACGTCGCGTCCTGCGCGGGGAAAATGCCCTTCTCCGCGTCCAGAAGAACGTTCATCAGCTTCGGGAACGAGCCGCGGTAAATGATCCGCAGCAGAGCGTCCGTCCGTCGCAACGCAACCGCGAGGAGTTCGGGTGAAATCTCGCCCCTCGCCAAAACATCTCCTGCCTCCCCGAGGTCCCAGACCTGCAGCTCGCCGTCCTGGTAAACAACCACGTCCACACACAGGTCCGTAAAGACCGTTCCGCCGCCCTCCGCGGGCTCCGCGTCGACGATGTCGCAGTACCAATACATCAGACTGCCGTCCGCGCGCTGAAACCGGCTGATCTTCAGCCCGGCCTCCGGCGCGTAAAGGGAAATCCCGCCGGTCAGTTCCTTCTTCGGACGCAGAGTTTTCCACTCGGTGATCAGAAGATGGTCACCCTCAAAAAGATGAACATCGTCCGACAACTCCACGCATTCCTTCGGTAAGAATCGCTTGCGAAAAATCCTCGAGTAATCCATGTTATCACCCCATTAGATTTCGTCCGTCTCCATCAAACGAATTCGGTTGCAATGACGCGTCGCATTGGAAAATGGCGTTGAAAGGAACGTGTCGACGATCATCAGCGCCAATCCCGGTCCGACCACGCGGCCTCCCATAGCAAGGATGTTGGCATCGTTGTGCTGTCTCGTCGCCTCCGCGCTGAACACATCGTGGCAGAGCGCGCAGCGGATTCCCTTGAAGCGGTTGGCGGTAATGCTGATGCCGATGCCTGTGCCGCAGATCAGGATCCCGCGGTCGCACTGACCCGAGAGGATCGCGCGGGCCACGCGCTTCGCATAGATCGGATAGTCCGTCGCCTCCGGCTTGTCGGTTCCGAAGTCCATGTACTCCATCCCCTTCTCCGTGAGGTGTGCCTTGACTTCCTGCATCAGCTCAAAGCCGCCGTGGTCACATCCTAAAGCTATCATCCTTCTTTTCTTCCTCCAGTATCTCTTTCTCAAACAGCTCACTGCTGTTCCAGTCCTTGTTTGAACGCAGCATGCCGCGGATCACCGGAATGGCCTCGCGGATCATGCGGTCGATATCCTCATAGCACTGCTCGTAGTCCGCGTTCGTCCCGCCGTACGGGTTCCGCACGTCCATGCCCTCGCCCGCGAGCGACGCAAGCGTTCTCGCGTCCGCCGCCGGAAAACGTGCCAGGAATCTCTGACGGTCGCGCTCGTCCATCGTGATAACAAGCGTGCTGTCCGTGATGTCGCCGTTGCGGATCTCCATGTTGGTCTTTCTCACCATCGGGATTCCGTGCGCGGTCAGGACAGCCTCCGCCTTCGGGTTGCACGGCGTCTCGAACAAGACGACGATCCCCCGCGACGCCACCGCGATCGGTGCGCCCTCGTAGCGGTTGATGAACACATTTTCCGCAATCATCGAAAGACATGTGTTGTCACCGCAGACAAATACTATCCTGTCGTACCTCATTTTCCGTCCTCTCCGACCTGAACGATGCGGTATCCGGCGGCCTTCATCAGCCGGTTCATCACCGCCTGCCCGACGCCTTCCTCGGGGAAGCACTCGCCGTAAATAAACTCTGCGCCCATGTCGTCAAATTCGCGGAGCGTCTCGAACAGATGCGCCGCAACCGCAGCTTCCTCGCCGCGCGCGCCGACACACCGTACCGTGAGTCCGCGGTAATATTTCTTCGTCTCCTCCGAGGCCAGCACCGCCACGCGGTACCCCTCGGCCTTGCGCGCCAGCGCCTCCCTGCGCACGCGCTCCGCGACCGCCGTGAGCT
>JAFZAZ010000031.1 GCA_017561985.1 Lachnospiraceae bacterium | reverse complement strand
TACCGGCGAGCAGAAGGGTCCGAACATCATTCCGCGTCCGTGGGTAAAGGACCTGTTTGAAAAGCGTCTTACGGACGCCGCGATCATCGAGACCAACACCTATTATGAGGGCGATCGCTATACCACCGAAGACCACCGCAAAACGCTCGAGATCAACGGCTGGACGTTCTGCCCGGTCGATATCACAGACAGCGAAGGCGTTGCGGCGCTTCCGGTCAACGGCGGCAAGTGGTTCAAGGAGATGCACGTCGGCAAAAGTATGCTGAACTATGATTCACTGCTCGTTCTGACGCATTTCAAGGGACACACGATGGGCGGCTTCGGCGGCAGCAACAAGAACATCGGCATCGGCTGCGCGGACGGTCGGATCGGCAAGGGAGAGATCCACACCGCCGTGGGCTCGGACAATCTGTGGAGCATCGCGGAGGAGGAGCTGATGGAGCGCATCAGCGAAAGCACCAAAGCGACGATCGACTTTTTCGCGCCGCACGTCTGCTATATCAATACGATGCGCAACATGTCCGTTTCCTGCGACTGCGAGGGCGCATATGCCGAGCCGGTGGTGACGCCTGACGTTGGCTTTGTCGCGTCTTTGGACATCCTTGCTGCGGACAACGCCTGCATCGATCTTCTTTACAGCTTGCCGGACGGCGGCGGGAAAGCGATGATTGAGCGTGTGGAAACACGCCACGGACTCCGTCAGCTCAGCTATATGAAGGATCTCGGCATGGGCAACGACCGGTATGTCCTCGTTGACATCGATAACGGCGACAAAGAGATCACCGCAGAGATCGCGGTCAAGGACGTGAAGCCCGGCTGGAAGCCGGACAAATACAACGTCTTCTGGGGACGCAACAAGCGCGGTTAAGAGCTATGACACAGTACGAACGAATGGAAAAGGGTCTGCTCTACGACCCGATGGATCCGACACTTTTGAAAGAGCAGGTTCCGTATCAGGATCGGCTCTGGACATTCAATCAGCTGAAGCCCTCCGATCTGGAGAAAAAAGAGCAGTACATGAAGGAAGTCTTCGCCGCGTGCGGCGAGGGAAACTATATCGAGCTTCCGTTTCACGCAAACTGGGGCGGCGCGCACGTGCATTTCGGCTCCGGCATCTATGCAAATTCCAACCTGACGCTGGTGGACGACGGGCACATCTACGTCGGCGACAAGGTGATGTTCGGACCGAACGTGACCGTTGCGACGGCAAACCATCCGATTGATCCGACGCTTCGCGCGCGTGGGCTTCAGTACAACAAGGACGTGACGATCGGCGAAAACGCATGGATCGGCGCGGGCGTCGTTATCGTGCCGGGCGTGCGCATCGGCAAAAACGCGGTCATCGGCGCGGGCAGCGTGGTCACGAAGGATATTCCGGACAATGTGGTGGCGGTCGGCAACCCGTGTCGGGTGCTGCGCGAGGTTTCCGAGCGTGACCGGACGTATTTTTACAAGGACGAACGGATCGATTGGGAGAATCTGGTGTAGGGAGAATCAACGTATGAAAAAGCAAACGGCAGGCAAAGAACATCTTGGAAAACTTGCTCCTAAATTCGCCGAGCTGAATGACGATGTGCTGTTCGGCGAGGTCTGGTCACGGGAGGACAAGCTTTCCCTTCGGGACAGAAGCATGATCACCATTGCAGCGCTATTCTCCGCGGGACAGTACCCGCAACTGAAGGCGCATCTTGCGATCGGCAAGGAGCACGGCGTTACAAAAGAAGAAGCGGTCGAGCTCGTGACACAGCTTGCGTTTTACTGCGGCTGGCCGAAGGCGTGGAGCGCTTTCCCGCTGATCGCCGAGGCATATGGCGAACTGGACGCGACCGTACCGGCGCTGACGCTGCCCGTCGGCGAACCGAACGATACATACGCGCAGTATTTTGTTGGACAGAGCTACCTGAAACTTATGACGCTTGAACAGGTGCCGACATTTAACGTCACCTTCGAGCCCGGCTGTCGCAACAACTGGCACATCCATCACGCCTCCAAAGGCGGAGGACAGCTCTTGATCTGCGTCCATGGCATGGGCTGGTATCAGGAATGGGGAAAGGAACCGATCGAGCTGCACCCGGGCGACGTGGTCAACATTCCGGCAAACGTCAAACATTGGCACGGCGCGGCGGCGGATTCATGGTTTCAGCACATCGCGCAGGAAATCCCCGGCGAGAACGCAAGCACCGAATGGTGCGAGCCGGTGGATGACGAGGAATACGGGAAACTGAAATGATCACGATCAATATCTACTACAAAGGCGCAAACGGCAGCGCGCGAAGATTTGCTGAAGAAATGGAGCAAAGCGGAACGACAGCCGCAATCCGCGCGGAAGAAGGCAATATCCGCTACGAGTATTTCTATCCGAAGAACGACTGCGAAACGATCCTTCTGATCGATGCGTGGGAGGACCAGACGGCGCTGGATAAGCACCATGCCTCTCCGATGATGAAGACGATCGCCGCGCTGCGTGAGAAGTACGATCTTCACATGACAGTCGAACGATACATTTCATTCGACTGCGAACAGCCGGATGAAAAGAAGTTTATCCGGGAATAGCGCATGAAAAAGAAAACCCTAAAAACGATCCTTGATATTCTGATGACCGCAGCGTTGCCGGTCATGATGGCGTACTCGCTCGCAGGCGAAACCCTGCATGAGTGCATCGGCACGGCGATGCTTGCGTTGTTCATTGCGCATCATATCCTGAACCGCAAGGCGACCGCATCGATGTTTCGGGGGAAACAGACGCCCGTGCGCATTCTCGGCACGGTCGTCAATCTTCTGCTGTTCGCAGTCATGGTTTGCCTGCCGATCAGCGGGATCGTACTTTCCAAGCATCTGTATACATGGCTTCCTACTGACGGGCTTTCCGCGATCGCACGCACAGTTCATCTGCTGCTGTCCTATTGGGGCTTTGTGCTGATGAGCTTCCACCTCGGTCTGCACGCCGACCTCTGGCTGAACCGGCTGAAAAAGAGAGAAGCGGCGTTCATCCTTCTTACGATCGCGCTTACGCTGATCGCTTCGTTCGGCGTATATGCGTTCGTCGCCAACCGTCTCTACGAGTACATGTTTCTGCAAACGCAGTTCGTATTCTTCGATTTCGATAAGCCGCTGATCCTGACCTTTGCGGAATATCTTTCCATAATCGTCCTGTTTGCATGGATCGGGTATTGGCTGAAAGCACTGCTCAAACGGATACGAAAAGGTTGATCAAATGATACTCTGGATTCTTCTGCTGATCTTCATAGGCGTGTTGGGGCTTGGAGCGCTTTTTTATCTGGTCACGCGCGTCCGCCGGTTCTCGTTCATGCGGCGGCTTGCAAAAGAGCACAAGGCACTTTCGTGGCTGCTTGCAATCGCCGCGGTGGGGCTGCTGTTCCTGTTTGCGTTTGTCAATCTCTATGCGGTCGTGATCGTCGTGCTGCATCTGGCGCTGATCTGGCTTATCTGCGACCTTGTCGCATGGATTGTGCGCCGTATCCGCAAAACCGAACCGAAGCGGTATCTTGCAGGCGTGATCGCCTTATTGCTGACCGCGATCTACCTCGGTGCGGGTTGGATCGCCGCGCATCATATCCGGCAGACAAACTATACCGTCGGGACGCAGAAGACGACGGAACCCCTGCGCATCGTGCTGATCGCGGATTCTCATTTAGGCATCACGCTGGACGGTGACGGCTTTCGAGAGACAATGGAACGGATCCAATCGACTGAACCAGATTTGGCGGTCGTGGTCGGCGATTTCGTGGACGATGATTCCGACAAAGCGGATATGGAGGAAGCGTGCCGAGCGCTCGGATCGCTTCAAACAACCTACGGCGTATACT